>DASVAE010000027.1:0-56929 GCA_036376495.1 Candidatus Sulfotelmatobacter sp.
TGGACTACCCCTTGGACGAGTCGCCGCACGCGAGCTTTGCCGGTAATTGTGATGTGCTGACCTTCACCTTGAGCGGCCTTTCAAAAATCTCAGGGTTGCCCCAGATGAAAGTTGCGTGGCTGGTCACCAGTGGCCCGGAGAATCAGGTGAACGCGGCTATGGCGCGGCTGGAGGTCATTGCGGACACGTACTTGTCGATGAATGCGCCAGTGCAGTGGGCAATGCCTGTCTTGCTGGAGCAAAGACACGCCATCCAGCGGCAACTTCGTCAGCGCGTGAAATCAAATTTGGCCGAATTGGACCGGCGGCTTGAGTCAGCCAACGCTTACCAGAGGCTCTCGGTCGAAGGCGGATGGTACGTGGTGCTGCGAGTGCCGGTGACGCGCTCGGATGAGGAACTGGCCATTGAGTTGGTTCGGGAGAAATCGGTGCTTGTTCATCCTGGGCACTTCTACGATTTTCCCGCCGATGGATACCTGGTCTTGAGCCTGATTACCGTTCCCGATGATTTCAATGCAGGTATTGAGAGACTCTTGGAGTTTATGGGGCGATAGAGGGGCTCGGTGCATCTTTGCCCTGATTCCCTCACAGCAAATTGGAATCCTTGGGTTCCGCAGCAGTTACTGCCCGCCGCTCACTGCGGGCACGATGGAAATCTGCGAATTCTTAGGCAAGCGCGTCGTGAGTCCGCCGGTGTAACGGATGTTCTCGTTGCCCACGAAGATGTTGATGTGCTGACGGACTTGATCCTGCTCGTTGAGTACTCGATCCCGGACTCCCGGATAGGCATTCCAAAGCGCGGAAAGTGCTTCGCCTACAGTAGCGCCTGAGGGTTCCACTGACACCTCACTCCGTCCATTAGTAAATTCGCGCAAAGCCGCGGGAATGTAAATGGTTACCTTCATCGCTTCTTGTTCTTTCGCCTTGTGGAATGATGAGACGCATTCGACTTCCCGGGAACTTGTTTCGTTGCTTTCGGTCTGACGGGGAACACATTTCCAAGCCCTTCATCTTCCACAACAGCGCATCGCACACAGAGAATCGAAGGTAAGCCTCCCAGGATTCTGTTCCAGTTTTTGCCCTCATCACTCGAGCCGAAAAGTTGTCCGCTGCGAGTGCCGAAATAGATTCCCACCGGATCCAGCGAATCAGTTGTCATGGCGTCACGCAACACGGTTTCGTAGGCTTGCTTTTGCGGCAGGCCGCGCATCAGTGGTTCCCATGAAGCCCCGGCATTCCGGGTTCGATAAACTCGCAACCGCCCATCGCACACACAGCGAAACTCTTCGGATTCGACCGGGACGGCATAAACACAATCTGGATCTCGCGGGTGGATTACAACAGGAAAACCGAAATCCGAGGGCACTCCGTTGGCGATGTCGGTCCAATGCTCTCCACAGTCATCGGAGCGATAAAGTCCCCAGTGATTCTGCAGGAACAAACGCTCTGGGCGCGCGGGATGCAACGCTATCTTGTGGACGCATTGCCCGAACTCGGGATATTTCTCCGGCATGAACAGGGCGCGAATGCCCCGGTTCTGCGCCGTCCAGCTCTGTCCGCCATCTTCGGTGCGGTAGACGCCTCCGGAGGAGATGCCAACATACATTCTCTGCTGATTCGATGGGTCGAGCACAATCGTATGCAGAGCGAGGCCGCCATTTCCCGGCATCCAGCGGGGGCGATGCGGATGATCGAAGAGTCCACGCATCAGCGACCAGTTCTGGCCTGCGTCCCGGGTTTCAAACAGGGCAGCAGGTTCTACTCCGCAATATAGCCGGTCGGGTTCCTCGGCCGGACCCAGCGTGATCTGCCAGATATTTTTCAGGGACGTACCGGTATCGGCAGGGAAACGGACGGGAGCTTGCTGTGGATTGGTCCAGCTTTTTCCGAAATCATCGCTGGAGCGCAGGAGCGTACCCCAGAAGCTGGAGGTGGAGGCCCAGATACGGCGCTGATCCCCTCGGCCATCATAGGCCATCGCGTACACCGAATGACCGTGAAAGTAGGGGCCGCCGACGTCCCAACGACGGCGTTGTGCATTGGAACGAAGAATGAAAGCTCCTTTGTTGGTGCCCACAAGCACCACAAAGTCTTTTTTCTTGATCCGAACGTGCCGGATGCTATGCATCGTAGTCGTACGCGGTGGGCCCGCAGTTCTGTCTTCGGCCGCTTCGGGCAACGCGATCGCCCCGGACTGAACCGCTTCCAAAGCTGCCTGAACTTCGGTGGCACGCTGGTAGCGCTGCATGGGTTCTTTGGCAACGCATCGTTGGATAATTGCCCACAAGCCCGGCGGTACAGGCGGCCCGAGAGGGTTGGGAATCTCGCGCATGATGGCGGCGCTGATTTCAAAACCGGTCCGTCCACCGAACGGCAGGCGGCCAGAAGCGGCTTCGTAGAGAACGACCCCGAGCGCCCACAGGTCACTACGGGCGTCCGCCGCATCGCCACGCAGCACTTCCGGCGCCATGTAGGGCAGAGTGCCGCTTACGCTGGAGGCGCCCTGAACGGTTGAAAAGGAAAGAGTCGGAGCCTCCAGGATGCCCCCGCCAACCCGCTTGGCCAATCCGAAGTCAAGGACCTTCACCAGGCCTTCCGGCGTAACCACAATGTTGGCTGTTTTCAGGTCCCGGTGGACTATGCCTCGATCATGCGCCCGAGCCAGCGCGCTCGCTATCTGAACTCCGTAGCGCAGAACCGTTTCAGGAGCCAGCCCCATCTCTCCCGCCAGGCCGTGGAGCGACTTGCCTTCGACCAGCTCCATCACGATGTACAGATCGCCGTCGATCTCGCCCACGTCATAAATCGTGCAGATATTGGGATGCGCGAGGGAGGAGGAGGCCCGAGCCTCCTGCAGGAGATTCTGTCGGCCGGAGCTATCGAGTTTTGCATCCTTCTTGACGACTTTGACCGCCACGTCACGATGGAGGACTTCGTCGTAGGCGCGATAGACAACGCCCATGCCTCCTTCGCCTATCTTGGCAACCACGCGGCAGTGGCCGAGAACCTCCCCGATCACAACGTCCCTCCTCCCTCAATTTAGGCTGCTGGTTGGAGTTGCGTCAACGAAGCGGCTCCGCCGCTTGCGTTTTGGGCTATAATGCCCGGCATGCCTGCTGCACCTGGAGCCACTAAAGCTGTCGGGATGGTCCCTGACGAACTCAAGTTTGAGCCGAAATCGAAAGGCCTTGCCACCCCGCGCAAGAAGAAACCGAAAGAACTGGCCGTCATCACCGAGTGCTGCACCGGATGTGCCGGTTCGCCCGCCTGCGTGGAATATTGCCCGGTCGAGGACTGCATGTTTTGGGTTCCGGATGAGGACCATCCGCCGTTCGGGCGGATTCAGGTGGACCCTATCCTCTGCATCGGATGCAAGAAGTGCGTCAGCAAGGGTCCAGATGGATGTTTCCTCGACGGCTGTCCCTGGGATGCAATTGCGATGGTGGATACGGCCGAGGTCGAGAAGGAAGTCGGAGTGATGGCGATTTGAAGACATCTAGCCCCTAGCCCCTATCCCCGAGTCCCTGGTCTTTTTCAGAACAACGGGCAGATGCTTCCGTTTACACCTTGGTGGTTGTTAACTGCAGTAAGTCCCACCTGTTTCCGTAAAGATCTTCAAAGACCGCAACCGTTCCGTAGGGTTCCACGCGGGGACCTCTCACGAACTTCACTCCCCGTGCTGCCATGCTGCGGTAGTCACGCCAGAAATCGTCGGTATGGAGGAAGAGGAAGACCCGGCCTCCGGTCTGGTTACCGACCCGGCTGATTTCCTCGGGCGTCGACGCCTTGGCCAACAGCACTTTGGTTCCGAGTGAGCCGGGGGGAGCGATTAAGACCCAGCGCTTGGGCTCGTCGTTGCGGTCGGTGGACGGGGAATCCTCAACGAGGTGGAAGCCAAGCTTCTCCGTAAAATAGGCAAGCGCTTCATCGTAGTCGTGAACGAGTAGAGCGACATAACCAAGGCTCTGGGGCATGTGTTCGTTTCGCCTCGGCGCCAAGCAGCGCTACTTTTCACTCCTGGCGCGGATCGCCTTCTCCGTCTGCTCTGCCTGCTGGCGGACGTCGTTGGAAACATCCGGCAAGTCGCGTTCGTACGGTCGGATCGAGGTGATGTCCTCCGGCTGGCCAATCAGGTACAGAGCGCGAAGGGCTTCCCAGACTTGCTCGGTCGCTGGGTCGATAATTGCGAGTTCGGTGCCCTGGGCCAGGTTCGCTCCGGTTTGTGCTACGGAGCGGATGCGGCCTGGAATTGGCGAGCGAATTTCCACGGTCTGCGACGATCCAGATGGCGCGAGCTTGGCGATCAAGCCCCCCTCCCGAATTGCGGTGCCGGGGCGGTCCGAGTCGGTGATGCGGCCCGCCGCGGGTGCCATGATGTGCGCGGGCTGGAGCAGCGCCACAATCTGGGGCCGGCCTGTAGCATCGCCGAAGCGGACGAGCGACAGGGCGGCATTGCCGCGCACCATCGGCGCAGGATCATCCAGCATCTTCAGAAGAGTTTCATGGAAGCCTGGAGCGGACGTGTCCTGCCCCATCACCCAAGCGTCCGTATTGCGAACCTCCTCGACTCGATTGTTGGCGAGCAGGATGAGGTCTGGATACCAGCGCTTCGCATTGGCATCCGCATGCGACATGCGGTCGCCGAGTTGAACCAACGCGTGCTGGATATGGCGCGGTTTCTTCTCGTCATGCAGGTATTCGTTCAGTTGCTGGTCCGAGAGGTGGCGTCCAAACCACGTGTTCCACCAGAACAGGAAGGGCATCAGGACGATCAGCCATCCGGTCACGAAAAAGAGGATCTTCTGGTTGCGCGACATCCCGCGTTTCGCCTTCGGGGGAGTGGCAAGAGGATCAGGAGTGGAAATGGAAGGCTCAGACGGAAGAGACATGGGATTCCGGCAAGGACTATAGCAGAAGACGTCTCCCTGGCGAGAGACGGCAGATCTACTCCTCCCGCAAAACTAACCAGGAACTCAATGCGACGCAGACCAGGGTTGCGGCCATGCCGACTACCACGCTTCCGGGCAGAGCATTCGGCAAATTCCTCTGCAGGAAGTAGATGGGCCTGAGCAGGAGAAAATCCCACGGCAGTCTCATGCAATAGGCGAAGAGCCATGGTGCGGACAGGATGCTGACAAAAACCGTGCACGCCAGAGTGATTCGTATGGGCAGGGTCGCGCGCGCCAGCGCTTCTTCTCGCGCGCATTGCCGGGCCCGCCGAAAGATCATCGCGGGATCCGGCGCCTTTAAGCTTTCCTCGAGTCTGGCAGCTTCCGCTCTGAGCACTTCTACGGTCATTGCCATCTCACTGCAAACGGGGCAGGTTTCGAGATGAACAAGAAGATTGCCGCCCAGGTTGCAGTTCTGCAACGCTGCCAAAACCGCCTGCTCTTGCTCACAAATTTGTAGTGTCATTTATCCACCTTGGTAGCCAGACGTACTCCCACGAGGTCCAGCAATCTGCGCCGGGCGCGAAGTAATAACAACCGGATGCTGCCCGCGCGCAGCCCTGTGCACTCTGCGATTTCCTTATGACTTGAGCCTTCCACATAAGCCAGCCAGAGAAGTTGCCGCTCTCGGAGTTTCAGCCGCTCGAATGCCTGGCGAACGTGAAGGTTGTGATCGAACGGAGGACCCGTCGGAGTGAGTTCTTCCGAGTTCTCGGCCAGAGGATATTCCTTGCTGCGACGCCAGCGATCTCGCACCAGGTTGGTGGCGATGCGAAAGAGGTACGAGCGTGCCTGCTGCTCGTCCATTTCATAACGCCGGGCGGTCAGCAAGCGGCAATAGGCCTCCTGTAGGACGTCCTCGGCGACGTCCGGTTGGCGAGTGATGGCTATAAGGTAGCGAAGCAGCGCTCGGGAGGTCTGCTTGTAGAAGACATCGAACGCAGACTCATCCATCGAGAGCGCCGTGGAGTTCTTTTCCATCGCTGCTTTCGACGTCGCCGCGAATTGCAGGTTCAAGACCCGAATCTGGAGTTCCTCCAGCATTCCTGAAATGCTTAGGCTCGGCTGCCGTTCAGCAGCCCGAAAGACTTCGACAGATAGTAAGAAGCTGCCGAGGACAATCCAAAGCCGATGCCGAGCACGGTGATGATTGTGCCGAAAACCACAAAGCCCTGTTCGGCCCCGCTGACGCGGCCGCGGAGAAGCAGCAGTGCGATACCCAGCGAGACCATGACGATCGCGGTCTGCAGCGCGCCTATGATCCGGGTGTGCGCCGACGCGGTCTCCACCCGCAAGGATTCGAGCAATTGCTTGCCCGCGGCCGTCTGCGCATAGGCCAGCAGTTCCTGGCCTGAGCTGATCTTTTCCAGCAGGCGATGTTGGAGTTCCGCCTGTAACTTCGCCATTTTGTATCGCCGGATGGTGCTGAAAACCACCCAAACGAACCAGGCAAAGAAGGCAATGATGATGGGCATAATCACTATGTCTTCACTCACGGGATGCTCCTCGGGCGGACGGCTTGCGTTCGGCGGATGTCCGCGTCTACCTGTATAACGCGCGAGCCGCAGCCTTGGTTAACAGTGCGCAGGACAAATTTAAGAGCTCACGGAGTCGCCACATCGCAGTCACTCCACGTCTGCATCCAGGACCCGTTCCTGCTCCAAATAGTGAGACATGGCGTATTGGGCTAATAGAGGGGTTTGCAGGCGGATCTCGGCCCCGATCCATTCCCCTTTGGCGTGCGGTTTATCGTCAGGATGGTTACAACGCCCGCCGCTGCCAAATTGCGGGCCGAAGTCGGCGCTTTGGATTTGCTCGAAATGACGGATCTCCCGCCATGCTTGATCGCCCGTCGTGCCGGAGACGTCAATTTTGAGCTTCAGGATGGACACTGGATCCGCTCAACCCCGGACTCATGATTTCAGTTCGTACTAACTATGCGGGAACCACCGGTACAGCATGAAGTAGACCACCACGCCTGTGACCGAGACATACATCCAGAGCGGCCAGGTCCAGCGAGCAATGGTTCGGTGCTTGTCATAACGCGCGCTTAATCCGCGGCTCAGCGTGATGACTGCCAAAGGCACGATCACCATGGCCAGTACCACGTGCGTGCTCAGAATCGTGAAGTAGACCGGCCGCGACCAGCCTTGCCCTAAAAAAAGAATGTTTCCCACTTTGTAATGAAAGAAGACATAGCACCCCAGAAACAGAGTCGACGCCACCACCGCAGCGATCATGCACACTCGATGCGCGGCCACGCGACCTTTTGCAATCAACACTCGTCCCGTGAGGAGCAGTGCCGCGCTGGTGCCATTGAGGGTCGCGTTGAGAGCGGGGAAGTAGGCGTACCGCTCGGCAATCACGCGGCGGGCCTTGTGCTGCGGCGATTGGCCATCAGCAACGCAAACCCGAACATCACCAGCGAGAACAGCCCCAGGGTGGCAATAGAAGAAGATAATGCGAACGAAGTTTCCACGCCGGGATAAAACAGCCCGCGAAGCGCTTCCACACCGTACGTTAGCGGGTTCAGCCGCATGATGACGCGAATCCATCCCGATGCTCCCGAGAGCGGGAACAGCGCGCCCGATACCAGCCACAGGGGAATCAGGAATAAGTTCACGATGGCGTGAAAGGCCTGCGAAGAATCCATGGGCCAGGCAATCGCGAATCCCAGCGCGGTCAACGAGAACGAGACAAGGAACACCACCACGGCAACCAACAGAACCTGCATCGGTTCAATATGAACTCCCGCGAATGGCGCAAACACCAGGAAGACCATGCCCTGAACTGCCGCCAGCGTCGTGCCTCCCAAAACTTTGCCCAACACAATGGCGGTGCGCGGAACCGGAGCGACAAGGACAGACAGAAGGAACCCCTCCTTGCGATCCTCAATCACCGACATCATGGTGAAAATAGAAGTGAAGAGGACGATCAGGATCAGGATGCCCGGATACGAGTAATCGAGATAATGCTGCTGGCCCGCTCCTCCGCCAGAACGGAACGACGTTCCGAAGCCTGACCCCAGCACTGCCCAGAAAACCAGCGGAGAAGCCAGCACCCCGATCACCCGTCCTGTTTGTCGATAGAACCGGACAATCTCCCGCCACCACAGCGTGAAGGCCGGAAGCACTACGCCCGTCGATGTTCGAGGCCCGAGACGCGCCAGAGTCGCGGCATGTGTCGCCATCAGGAATTCACCTTTTCGGCAGGAAGCTTTGCCGCAGCCGTGGGGTTAGCCGCCGCCGGCGCAGCGCTCGCGGTCTTTGCCACGGGGGGAGCGCCGGCTGGCACCAGTGCCGCTTTTTTCTTCTTGCCGAAGGCCAGAAGCCCCTTGTCGCGCGCTTCCCAGTAGCTGTTCAACAGAAAGCAAGCCGAGACCGTGAGCAGGATCAGCGACATGAACAAGCCATCCACCGTGGCCGACGGTGGAGCAATGCTGATCATGCCACTGGCAAACATCCAGGCCACCCCTGCCAAGGGGACCAGAGCTAGTACCAGGGAAAGCACCAGAATCACGACTGACCTCCTCTTTTCTTTTTCCTTTTGTCCTTCTTTTCGCTTGCAGTTGGGTCGGACTCGTTCGCTTCACTCCAAAACTTGTGCCCCGTGCGATGAATGAATACATCCTCGAGCGCTGGTTTGCTTACGGAAATCGCCTGAATTTCTCCAGGGAAGGCTTCCACGACATCAGGGACAAAACGGTGTCCGGCTTCCTGCTCGATCCGCACCTGGTTGCCCAGCACCGTCGTGGTTACGTGGAAGTGGCCGCGGATGTGCTCGGCCAGAACTCCGGCGTCGCTGGCGGCATCCAGCAGGATGACGTCTCCCCCGATTTCGCTTTTCAATTCTGCGGGAGTACCCAGGGCCACCAGGTTTCCCTCATTCATGATGGCGAGACGGTCGCAGCGTTCGGCCTCTTCCATCAGGTGCGTCGTTACGAGAACGGAAACGTGCTCCTCGTCGCGCAAGATTTGCAGATACTGCCAGAGATCGCGCCGGGCACCCGGATCAAGACCGGTGGTCGGCTCGTCCAGCAGAAGCACCGCTGGGTGATGCAACAGGCCTTTGGCCAGCTCGATGCGCCGCTGCATGCCTCCGGAGAAGGTTTCCACGAGCTCCTTGGCACGATCTGCGAGGCCGACCCGGGTAAGAATTTCGTGTACGCGCGTCTTCAGGACAGAGCCGCGCAACCCATAGAGATGGCCCTGATGCCATAGGTTCTCATATGCGGTCAGCTTGGGGTCGACGCTCTGCGCCTGGAATACTACTCCGATCTGGCGACGAAGACTGGCTGGATCCTGCGCGGCGTCGCAGCCCATAACTAGGGCGCGGCCTCCAGTAGGAATCATCAGTGTCGAAAGAATGCGGAACAGCGTCGTCTTTCCGCTGCCGTTGGGGCCCAGGAGGCCGAATAGTTCCGCAGGCCGTACGTCGAAGCTCACGCCGTTCAGGGCTGTCCGGCTCTCGTATCGGTGAACCAGATTCTGAACCGAAATGACGGATGCCGCGGAAGGGTCAACGACTTCCGGGCCGGAATCTATAACGGGCGAGACTTTCGAGGCCAAAGGGAATCCCCAGGAACTAGAAACAGTTTACGACATTCACAGCGGAAGCAGGGTGCTTATGGGTGCACCGATACTGCGTATTGTGATCAATAGCCCTCGATCGTCTCTCAACCAGGCTTATGCGGCGGACGGATTTTGCTCTGCCTGCGGAACTCGTTCTTCAAATGCCACAGGAACGTGGCGCCAAACCTGAATTGCCAGCACGACCGTGGTGGCGAGCAGCAGCGCGCCCACCGCCACATGGGTGACCGTCGAAATCACCATCGGGAGTTCGGGTTGCACCGCATCTTTCCGCCAGGACACACGGGTTAGAAAGGCGGTGAAGCCAAGACACAGTTGAGCGATGAGCAGAGAAAGCATCAGGATCGCTGGGGCCCGAATCGCTTCGATTTGCGAATATACGCTCAACGCTCGCACTGCCGTCCAGGCCAGTACGAACGACACCACGGCCGCGTGCACCACGTGCGGCCACCAACTGAGACCGTGATGGCGAAACATGGCGCCCAGAATCAGCTGCACATACAGCACGAAAATCGAGAGCAGTGTCAGCGTGAACAAGCTCGGACGCCTTTGGTCGAATTCCACGCGCGGAACTTCTTCAATCCATCTGCGACCGGTGAAGACGGCCATGGCAACGGCAATGCAGAAGAAAGTCTGTGCCAAGGCAGCATGGGCAGACGAAATCGGTGCCGGCAGGAAAAACAAAACCGTCAGCCCTCCGAGAATTCCCTGCGCGATTACAGTTCCCACCGCACCGATGGCGAGCATCCGCAACCAGCGCCGCTTTTCAACGCGCCACATCCAGACCGCCAGAATGATAGTCAACAACCCGGCGCCTTGCGCGATCATGCGGTGGGTGTGCTCAAATTTCACGCCGCCGACAAGTTTCGGGATCTTATAAAGCGACCCGAACGATGTCGGCCAATCAGGAACGGAAAGACCGGCGTCGTTGCTGGTGACCAGCGCTCCAGCGATGATCAGCAGAAACGTCCAGCAGGCTAGAAGTACTGCAAATCGATGAAGGCCGCGATTATAAGTTGCAGCAATGGCTTTCAGAGTGGTGCCCCTTGGGTCCGAAGATAGCGGAGTTTGTATAGCGCCGGCATTTGAGCGGATTCCGGGCGAGTGGGCTTATCCGCCGCGCCCAAGGCGAGTTGCCTTGAGGATTCCGGCAATATGCCGACGCTACCAAACCAACCCCATATTCTAGCAAAGGGAACCCTATTCACCGGCTGCCTTGAAGCTGGTGTCAACCGTCTTGGTTTCCTTCGGAGCCACGGTAACCTTTTGATCCTGCTCTCCCAGTTTCTCGTGCACGAAGGCGAGAGTATAGTCCCCTGGGGGCAGGCCCTTGATCTCGTACTTGCCAGACTTGTCGGTAACGGCAAAGAAGGGGCTTTTCACCACGTTCACGTACATCTTCATCCACGGGTGCTGGTTACACTTCACCGGAAGCATGATCTCCTCACGAGCGAAGTTCTTTTCCAGCGCGGGTGAAGAGGGAGGTTGCGACTCGTTCCACTCGCGATTGTCCTTCGGCGTGGGGTGGATGTTGTGGGTAGTGGGATCGTCATTCTTGATCTGAACCGTCTGCCCTGCCATCACGCCGAGAACATGGGGATGGTACTGGCAGCCCTTCTGATCGAGCACGACCGGATCCTTGGGCAGATCGAAGGTGCGATTCCCCAGGCCATCTTTCACATACACGAAGACATTGGCCAGGTCGCCTCCGCTAACCACGATGCTTTCGGCTTCATTGGTGCCCTTGCAGCCCGGATCCTGGCTCATATCGATCTTAGCCGGCTTGGGAGCGGTACCATCGAACTTTACCGTGCCATTCACGGTGGCCACGGTCGCCGGATCGATCGGAGTGGCCGCTGGCTGGGCTTGTTGCTCGGTGGCTGAGTTATTCGATTGCTCGGTATTTTCTTTCTTGTTGCACGCCGCCAGAAGCAGCAAAACGCAAACTGCGAGCATGCTGGCGAGAATGGTCCAATGCTTTCGATTCATGATGTCGCCCTCTCTCTTGGTTGTGATCAGAAAATTCATTCCGGCGCGAAACCGATGCGCGAGCACTTCCACTCGCGTCGTACATGACAATGCAATGCAGATTTGCAGACGGGCCAATTCTAGCGCGATCCTCCTGCGCCTGCACCGTGATGCGATTGCGCCGCAGCCTGCCGGCCGTCCCCAGGTCGTTGCAAGGCCGCTTTGGCGCGCGGCATTGACGACGCCACCCGGCGTTGTTCTTCCGGCGTAAGTTGGAAGATGTAGTCAGTTAGCAGCTTGCGATGATCTCCATCGTAGTGCTCGAACGTAGGCGGCGTCGGCCCGGAGAACACCCACTGGTTGTTCACCTGCTTGAATAATCCGGAAGGCATCGACGTTCCCGGACTGACGGCCTGCGGATCGGTGATCCAGCGCTCGACCCAGTCTGGCTTCAGACGTTCCTTGGCTAGCAGGAAATTCGGAGCGGTAGCAATCTTGTCATGCGCGGCATCGCCCGTAGCATGGCATTTCAGGCATGGCGCTGCCGTGCTCGAAAACAGGCTGCGCGCCATGTCGTTCTCTTTTGCGGTGAGCGTCGGAACCTGCTCCGGAATATATGGCAGCGGCTGTTGCGATAACGCCTGGAAGAAACGCACCAGCTTCCGCAATTCGTTATCCGAGAACGAGAACGTGGGCATCCGCACCTTTAAGTACGGACGCACCCCGTTGCGGTTCGTATCGCTAGTGCTCAGGGCTGGATTGGAAAGAAATTTGCGCAGCCACTCGGGATCGACGCGCGCGCCTTCGGTGAGCAACTTCGGCGGCAATTGTTCCTGCGAATCCTGATATTGCCGCAGGCCCATCAGAATCGTTTTCTGGCCGGGAATGAACTGATGACATCCCATGCAGTTATATTTCTTGACCACCCACCAGCCTTCCTGGATGTCGTGACGGTAGTCTCCCGGCTTGTATTGATAACTGGCGGGCAGGGAAGTCTCCTGGCTTCCCATAAGGAACGTCGTGATGTCGAGCACCTGCTCTTTCGTCAGATGCACGTTGGGCATGCGCAGAGCTTCGGTCTCGCTCTTCACCTTGCCTTGATCGTAAACGTTGGGCTCGGCGAGCTTGTGCTCGAAGAAGCCCTTGTGGTCATACCATGGTTTCGTCGCCGGGCCATCGGGCAGCCGCGCCAGATCTTCCCTGTCCTTGATCGGCTCGGAATCTTTTCCGCCGCGCTGCGCCGGTTCGGTGAACAACGCAAAATCAAGGCGCTCGATCGGCTTGCTGCCTTCGAAGGTGAGTTCGGTTCCTATCCTACCCTCATCCTCCATCCCAGAAATTTCGTGGCATCCCCCGCAGCCATAGTACCGAACCCATTTCTTACCCTCTTCTTTCAGGTTGGGATCGTCCATGAACGCCGCGTTCGGATACGCTGAGGGCTCCTGCTTTTTCTGCGTGATCAGGTAGCTGGCGATGTCCTCTGCATCCTCGGGACTCAACCGCAGGCTGGGCATCACCGTCATGTTCTGCACTTGCAGTTCGTGGCCATCGTTCGGACACTTGCTGTGCGCGAGATCCCACTGGTAGGGAAGTCCTTTCTTGGCGTAATCCTCCGGCCCGATATCTTTCTTCTCGTATGGACAATAGGGTCGCGTGCGCTCACGGGCATTGTGAATCCAGCGCACAAGGTAGTCGTAGTTCGCCTTCTCCCCGACGCGCGTCAGGTTCGCGGCGAACGTTCCACCCTGCATCTCATCGCCTTCACCTATCGAGTGGCAGGCGAGGCATCCGCGCGTCTCAAACAGTTCCTTGCCGTGCGCGGCATTTCCCGGCTTGTGCTTGGGCAAAGCATCCGTGAGACCCGACTGCCAGATGTAAGCGGAGATCGCCTGGATCTGATGATCGGTCAAGCGAAAGTTCGGCATCTTAGTGGTCGGCCGGAAATCGGTAGGCTTCTTCAGCCAGACGGGAATCCAGTTCTTGTTGAGCTTGAGCCGCACGTCTTTCAGGTTCGGCCCGATCTTCTTCATGTCCTGCATCAGGCTGTGGGACTGGAAATCGAGTTGCTGCAGCCGTGCGTCGAGCTTGCTGTTGGCCACTCTGAGGTCGACAGCCTCGGTATTGAGCTTATTGGCTTCGTCGTTGGATTCGGCGGCATCGGCCTGCTTCATTAAATAAGCCGACTGCTTCAGATTGTCTTTCTTCTGCGTTTCGGTTTGCTTGATCTGCTGGCCGATGGAGTTCAGATCTTCTGGTTCTTTGTCGTAACCCTCATAACGATGGCAGCCGTTGCAGCCACGCTGGCGGAAAAGGTCCTTGCCGGCATTGATGGTTTCAAACTGGAAGTCGCCACTGGCCAGAACCATGTCTGCTGAATGGCAGCTCTGGCATCCCGCCTGGGCATTTTCTTTGGGGTACATCGGCCACAGCCAGTGCTCGTAATTCCCATGAGCTTTTTCCACACTCGTGGTCGCGCGGCCATTGCCCTGGTGACAGGGAGAGCACCCGAACTTATCAGGATCGTGAATCTGCAGCAATTCGGGTTCGGAATGGCTGGCCAGAGCCCGCGCATACTCGTCCGGCTGTTTCGCCCCTTTTGCTGTCATGTCCGCGGCCGTGATTTTCAGCGGCCCACGCGCGTTCATGTGGCACGACTCGCACCGATCCACGATGTTTGCTTCCGCCACATTGATCTGAACGATCGTCGGATCCCACTCCACAGCCCGCTTCTTGAGGCCATCGATCTGCTGCGGCGTGAGTTCAACCAGATGGTCCGTGATGTACTCGTCCATCTTGCTTTTTGCCTCGGTCGCAGGCTTTCCCACTTCCCCGAGTTCAAGGCTTATTTTTGTCTTCTCGTCCCGGATTTCGTTGTAGGTCTTTTCCAGTTCCTCGAAGTTGAATTGCTTCCTGCTCCCGTCGGGGAACTCGACTGTGGCTTTCCGGTCCTTGTACTCCTTAATTTCCTTCGCCTTGCTGGCTTTCGAGGAGGCACTCGTGCTGGTCTCGTATTCGTACGTCAAAGCGTTGACGTAGGCGCGGCGATCCGTAAAGACACTCTGCACAGCCAGCAAGCGAGCGTTCGCGTCATCCAGTTTCTTGCGTACCTCGCTCATTTGCGGCGCTGCATCCTGGCTGGCTTTCTTCCAGGAGGCATTCAGCACGCTGTAGTCGGAGTTGCTCTCGATGTCCTTTTCCGAAGTCTGCGATTTGGAGCGGGCCGTATTCAGAAACGCGCTGTAACGCGTTCTCCACTCGCCCTGAAAAGCCTTCCAGGGGCGCTGGCCCCAGGCCTCATCCCACAAGGCCCAGAACAGCGTAATAATCAGGATCACCGTCGCAATGAGATAGTGCGCCGCATAGGACTTGCTGGTGATCGGGTCCTGCTCGGGGATCGGTTTGTCGGGCACTGGGTCTTCCCCCTGCAAAAGGCAATGTCAGATTTGAGTCAGCTCGATCAAATGTTGAACCACGGTGTAATCCATACGTACTTGATGTGCCACAACAGGCGCAGCCCCATCTTCAGCGGCAGCGCGACCATAGTGAGCAGCAGGAACTGCACGATGAAGAACTGCAGCAGGCTCATGCGCTTGAAGTCTTTAGCCATCTTGCGCCGGAACAGGGAGTAGACAAGTGCTCCGCCCAGCGCGTAATAGCCGATGACCACGATTGCGCCAAAGATTGCCTTGCCCAGGTTCGACGCGATCCCGAAGATGTCGGGCAAGTCCCGGTTCACTTCGTAAATGAGGCGGTTATGATCCCAGGTCTGGCCCGGCCAGAACCATTGCCAACCAGGGCCGCGAATGAACGTGCCGATAATGATCATCGCGACCCACAGAATGATGAAGCCAAAAAGAAACGTCGAGATCGAGAACTTGCGCTGCTTCCACGTGTAGTAGCCGCTTCCCAGCGGGTTGGTGTCAACATAGGGAACGACCATCAGACCGATGATGATCAATGTCGGCATGACCACGCCGGCAATCCAGGGGTCAAAATAAACCAGCATTTCCTGCAATCCGAGAAAGTACCAAGGCGCTTTCGCAGGATTCATGGTCAGGTTGGGATTCGCCGGCTCCTCCAGCGGCGCGTTCAGCGTGATCGACCAAACCATCAGAATGATGGTGATAATAACGGCTGCCAAAAACTCAATCCGCAGTAGAAACGGCCAGACGTGAACTTCCTTCTGCCATCCGGCCTTGAACGGCCAGGTCTTGCGATGATGTGTCTTGGCGAGAGCGGGATCGCCTTCGAGTTGCGCAATCAACTGATCGTTGGCGTGCGCCTGCTTCCACGCAAGATAGATGTAGAAGATGAGCAGTGGAATCAGGCCCACGATTGGCACATTGTCGGGGGCAGAGCAGATCTCCCAAAGCTGTCGCCAGTCCATAAGTTCTCCAGACCTCTTACGTGCGGCTACTCACCCGCGGCTTTCGGCCCTCTTCGCGGTTTATCGGCTTCTTCGGTCAGCATCACTGGCGCCGGACCCGAAATACCGCCGTCTTTTCTCACTCGCCAGAAATGAACAATCATCAGCACCGAGGCCACAATTGGAATTCCGATGCAGTGCCAGATATACGAACGCAACAGTGCATTCGCGTCGACAATCGATCCGCCCAGCAATCCGAAGCGTACGTCGTTGTACGGTGTCATGCCGAGTTGCGCCCCGAAGGGCCCTTCATGCCCCAGCAGCGGAGTGGCCCGTGCCATGTTCGTGCCCACCGTGACCGCCCAGAATCCAAGTTGGTCGTCAGGCAACAAATATCCGGTAAACGACAGCAGCAGCGTGAACACCAGCAACAGCACGCCGATGTTCCAGTTGAATTCACGCGGCTTCTTGTACGAGCCCGTGAGAAAGACACGGAACATGTGCAGCCATACGCCGATGACCATCAGGTGCGCCGCCCATCGGTGCATGTTGCGTAGAATCTTTCCGAACGGAACATCGTGTTCCAGATAAAGTACGTCGCGGAATGCCTGCACCTTCGTCGGGTGGTAATAGAACATCAACAGCACGCCGGTGTAGGTGAGAATAATGAAGAGATAAAAAGTGATTCCCCCCATACCCCAGGTGTAGCTGTAGCGCACCGCGTCGCGATTGATCTTGGCCGGATGCAGGTGCAGAAACACGTTCGAGAGCACGCCCAGCGCCCGGTTGCGCGGCGTGTCGTCGTGCTTGTGGCGGAAGATCGACGTGTAGACCTGGGTCTTAGTCGGATCTTTCAGCCCGTCGATCTGCTCTTTAGCTTTGGTCGGAATCTCGGTCCTGAGGGCCTGGATATCCTCCTTCACTCCGACAGTTACTTTTTCGAGGATTCCGGCTTTGCCGCCGTTTTTTCCCTTGCCGCTTGCGCCATTGCCGCCGTTCGGGTTGTCTGTTTCAGCCATAGTCAGTCTCTGGAAATTCTTCGCGCTGCTCTGTACGGGGCGCAATCGCCCTATTGCACTTACACTCCGGTCAAGAACGCGCCATTCGTGCCATCCCCGTCGTTGAAGTGGCTCGGCTGGCCCTTTGGCCAGGAGTACAGTTTCGAGGTATCAACCAGAATTTGTCCGTCAGGCGCAAGTTGCACGTGCGCGCGATCCATCGGTCGTGGCGCCGGGCCTTCGAAATTGATCCCTTCGCTGTCGTATCCGCTGCCGTGACACGGGCACTTGAATTTGTTCTCGCTCGGTTTCCAGTCG
The DNA here is from genome assembly GCA_036376495.1 of Candidatus Sulfotelmatobacter sp. GTDB lineage: Bacteria > Acidobacteriota > Terriglobia > Terriglobales > Acidobacteriaceae > Sulfotelmatobacter. The sequence goes on from DASVAE010000027.1 coordinate 17,189, forward strand.
GGAGTGCAGCCCAGATGAGTGCAACGCGCGTAGATAACAAAAAGCCGGTCAGGAGTTCGGTCTACCCATATGCGGAATTTCTGCTGAAATTTCGTATCCACCCCAAGTGCGAATTCGGAGGGATAGCCGATCTTGAATACGCTGTTGGGCTCGAATAGAGTGCGCGGAAGAAAGAAGCGGAAGAAGGCCAGAAACCACGCCGTAAGGAAGCCTGCGACCATGGTCCAGACAAAGCGCCGCCGTCGCCGATCCATTTCGGTGGAGGGAGCAGTTCCTGCTATACCGCCGGCAGCCGCCGCTTTTGAGGTGCCGACCGCCGGAGTGCCAACGTACTTGCTCGCATCGGCCGCCTTGGCTGCGGGTTTCGCCACTTCCGGATTCGGAGTGACCTTTGAGGTCTCCAACTCCGCCATGAGCTTCCTCCTCCTGCTTTGTCTGACTTGGCCCTGTTCTAATCCCCGGCAGCCGCCGCGTACGAGGGCGCCGCCAAGTTCCTCCCTGGAGTGCGAATCGGCACCGCTGCAGTAAGTTCCTGCGTTAATGCCTGCTGAACGATTTCGGCGAGGGCCTGGATGAATTTAGGAGAATCATTCAGACCGGCGGTCATCTCAAATTGTGTGATGCCGAGTTCGTGCGCCTCGTGGCGAGCCTCATGATCGATCTCGCCCAACGTTTCCACGTGATCGGAAACAAAGGCGATCGGCACAACGCAGACCTCCCGCACCTGTTCGGCGGAAAGAACCTTCAGAGTGTGATGCAGCGAAGGCTGCAGCCAGCGACTGGCACCGACCTTGCTCTGATAGCAGAGGCGATGCGGGTTGCTCCATGCACCCCATGCCATCAGCAGGCGCACGGTTTCTTCGATCTGGTGCTGGTAGGGGTCGCCCCTTTCGATCACCGACATCGGGACACTGTGCGCGCTGAAAACAATCTCTGCGCGCTCGGGGCAGCGGAATCGCGACAGAGCTTCGTTGACCTTCTCGACCAGCGCATCAAGATAAGTCGCTTCGCGATAGAACGGAGGCACCACGTGTACCGGCACATCATCGCAGAACAGCCGGTTCCACTCATTCAAGCTTGATCCAGTGGTGGTCGAAGAATATTGCGGATACAGCGGCAGCAAAACCAGTTCATCGCAACCCGCAGCTCGCAGTTGTGCGATTGCCTCCCCGGTAAACGGATGCCAGTAACGCATCGCCACAAAGCAGTGCGCGTCAATTCCCTCGCGCCGCAGTTCGCGTTCCAGGGCGCGGGCCTGGCGCTCCGTATTTGGGCGGATCGGCGATCCGCCTCCAATCGTGGCGTAGTGGTGCTGCACCTTGCGGGAGCGCGTTGTCGAAATCAGCTTGGCCAGGGGTTTACGACCGATGCGCGCGAAAGGGAAGTCGATGATATCGGGATCGCAGAATAAGTTGTAAAGGAAGGGTTCAATTGCTTCCAGCGTGTCAGGCCCGCCTAGCTGAAAGAGAACTATCCCCACGCGCCGGTTTGTCCGCGTCATTTCCCCACAATCCCCAGAACGGGGAGCACTTTACTCCCAATCAACCGCGAGAGTCAATGGCGGATGTACAGAAAATGCGCTGAGCTCGACTCCGCACGCGTCCCTAGTGGGGGTTTGAAACCCGGTTGCAAATTTCGCCGCTTGCATGCAAGCTCAGACCATGCCAGAACTGCCGGATATCGCGGCTTACATCACCGCGTTGGAAGCGCGCGTGCTTGGGCAGAAGCTCGAGCAGGTGCGCCTGGGCAATCCATTTCTGCTGCGTAGCGTGATCCCTCCGCTTTCTAGTGTGGACGGACGCACGGTAGAGCAACTGCGCAGGATCGGAAAACGTATCGCATTCGCAGTGCAGGGCGATCTCTGGCTGGTGCTCCATCTGATGATTGCAGGGCGTCTGCACTGGAAGAAACGCGACGTGAAGTTAGGCGGGCGGCAGAACCTGGCGGCATTCGATTTCCCCAACGGCTCTTTACTGCTCACCGAAGCAGGAAGCAAGCACCGCGCTTCTTTGCATGTGGTGCAGGGCGAACAGGAACTGAGCGCGTTTGACGCGGGTGGGATCGACGTACTCGCGGCCGATCTCGATCAGTTCCAGACCGCACTGACTCGCGAGAATCATACCCTCAAGAGAGCGTTGACCGATCCATGTCTGCTCAGCGGAATCGGCAATGCCTACTCAGACGAAATCCTTCATGCTGCCCAGCTTTCGCCAGTCGCGCTCACGCAAAAGATCAAGGAGGAAGAGTGGCATCGATTATTTGGGGCCACGCGGCAAACATTGCAACTGTGGATCGGCCGCTTGCGCGAGGAGGCCAAGTCCGCGTTCCCAGAGAAGGTCACAGCTTTTCGCAAAGATATGGCGGTGCATGGCCGGTATGGGCTGCCTTGCCCCAGATGCGGAGACAAGGTTCTTCGCATTCGTTATGCCGATAAGGAAACGAACTACTGCGCGCGCTGCCAGACAGGAGGGAAGGTGTTGGCGGACCGCAGCCTGTCGCGCCTGATGCGATCAGATTGGCCGCGCACCCTGGAAGAATTGGAAGCCCTGAAAAAACGGTGACGGCCCCTGCCTAAGCCTGCACCGGTTCCGCTTTGGCTTTTTCCATCTCTTCGATCACCGCATCGGCGAATTCTGAGGTCCCCGCTTGCCCGCCAATGTCTCGCGTGAGTTTTTCGCGATGCCGGTACACCCGCTCGAGGGCGTTGCGGATTTGCGTTGAAGCGTCATGTTCGCCCAAGTGGCGCACCATAAGAAGCGCGGAGCGCAGCAAGGCTGTCGGATTTGCAAGATTCTTGCCTGCGATGTCCGGCGCCGAACCGTGCACCGCTTCAAAAACAGCGCAGTGTTCCCCGAGATTGGCGCTGGGCACAAATCCCAGGCCTCCTACAAACGCCGCGCACAAGTCGGAGAGGATGTCGCCGTACAGATTTTCCATCACCAGCATGTCGTACTGGTAGGGATTCATCACCAGTTGCATGCATGTGTTATCCACGATGTGCTCGCCGTAGGTGATTTCCGGATACTTCTTGGCCACATCGCGCGCGCAACGCAGGAAAAGGCCGTCCGACATCTTCATGATGTTGGCTTTGTGAATCGCATGAATCTTCTTTCGCTGATTGTTCCGCGCGTACTCGAAAGCAAATTTCGCGATACGCGTGCAGGCCTTCTCCGTCATGATCTTAAGGCTCTCAACCACGCCAGGAACTACTTCGTGCTCGAGCCCGGAGTAGAGGCCTTCCGTGTTCTCTCGCACGATGATGAGGTCAACATCGGGATAGCGCGTCGGTATGTGAGGCAAATTGCGAATCGGACGAAAATTGGCATAAAGCTCGAATCTCTTCCTGAGTGCAACATTGATACTCGGAAATCCGCCACCCACGGGCGTTGTGACCGGCCCCTTCAAGGCGACACGGGTACGTTCGATGGACTCGATCAGATCTTTGGGAATATATTCGCCGGACTTTTCGAAGGCCTCTGCACCCACCGCGAAGCTTTCCCATTCAAACTTGACGCCGGTAGCTTCCAAAATGCGCACGGTGGCTTTCGTCACTTCCGGGCCGATGCCGTCGCCGGGAATCAGGGTTATTTTATGAGCCATACAATGATTTGCCCCAGTGAGTACTAAGTAGCGGTGCTCAGAACAGAAGTGAATTAAACGGTCTTGGCCTTAACCAGGTCCTTCAACTCGTTCATGAATTCTTTGACGTCTTTGAAATCGAGATATACGGAGGCGAAGCGAACGTAGGCAACCTTGTCGTATCGGCGGAGGCGGTTCATGATCAGTTCGCCGAGTTCGCTGGTCTTGCGCTCGCGCTCAGCCGATTCGATGACGAAAGACTCTGCTTCGTTCACGATTTGTTCGAGCTTGCCGATCGGCACTGGCCGTTTCTCGCAGGCACGCAGCAGGCCGTTAAGCACCTTCTGGCGATCGAATTTCTCGCGCCGCCCGTCTTTCTTCACCACCATGTACGGAATTTCGTCGATCCGTTCGTAGGTAGTAAAGCGCTTCCCGCATTTCAAACACTCACGGCGGCGGCGAATGGAATCCGCTTCCTTGCTCTCGCGCGAATCCACCACCTTGTCATTCTCAAATCCGCAAAAAGGACATTTCATGGCGCTGCTGGCTTATCGACAGGGACCTGACTCGACTCCGGATACACGCCGGATGCGTAGAGGCCAGGCATTCCGCCGCTCCGATGATATTGAAATTGTAACAGTTACGGCGAGTGGCCACGGGAGCCGGTGGCGATTTGATCACCTGCCTGCAGCGCGCCTGCACAAAAAGGCACTCGCACCCCCTGCGGTACGAGCGCCCTTCTTCTCCATGCCTTGCCGGTGACGGAAGGCCGGAAGCTTGCGATACTGAGCCGGTGAAACACCGCTCAGCCATCTGCAGCCGATTCTGGACCAGATGCGATCGCCCTTTGTCAGCGGCGTGTCAGAATATTGTAAAAAGCTCGAATCCAAATCGCTCGGAGTCCCTCTAAACGCTCGCGTCTTCTACTGTTATCATGGCCTTTCCCCCTGACAAAGATCGTGCGCCTGCTGCCCCATCTCGGAGTGTGTTTGCTGGCTCTTCCGCTAGCGGCTCAAAGCACCATGGGCGAATTGCACCTTCGCGTAACCGATCCCCGCGGGTCGGCCATGAAAGCTTCGGTGCAGATCGTCAGTGAAGCCAACCAATACGACAGTACTTTTGCCACCGACGATTTCGGCCACCTCGTCGCCAAGCGTTTGCCTTTCGGTCTCTACGATGTTCGCGTCAAGCAACCAGGTTTCGCACCTGCTTCGGCCAGTATCGATGTGCGTTCGGCAGTACCGGTCGAATACTCGATAAAGCTGAACCTGCCCTCCGTTAACACGTCCATCACCGTGCAGGCCGCGGAAACCCTTGTGGATCCGCATCGGTCAACTTCGGTGAATGAAATTGGTGAACAGACAATCCAGACGCGGACCACTTCGTTGCCGGGTCGCTCGTTGCAGGATTTGGTGAATTCGCAGCCGGGCTGGACGTATGAAGGCAATGCCGTGCTTCACCCGCGAGGCACGGAATATCAAACCCAGTTTGTGCTGAATGGAATTCCGCTCACCGACAACCGGTCCCCTGGTCTTGGTCCGGAGATCGAGGCCGACGACATCGATTCGCTGACCGTCTATACAGCCGGTATCCCGGCGGAGTTCGGCCGCAAGATGGGTGGAGTAGTCGAAATCAACACGCTCAAAGACGCACAGCCCGGGATGCACGGGCAAGTCGTGTTATCCGGTGGCAGCTTCGACACCGCCGGAGCTTTCGCTCGACTGCAGTACGCCTGGAAGCGAAGTACGCTGGGAGCCAGCGCGTCGGGCGACATGACCAGCCGCTACTTGAACCCGGTCATTCCGCAGAACTTCACCAATCGCGGAACTACAGGCGATTTTGCCGCTCGTTACGAGCGCGACCAGACAGCCAAAGATCGTATCGCCCTCATCGTGCGGCATGATCTCTCGCGCTTCCGGATTCCCAACGAGCAGATTCAGCAGGCGGCTGGACAGCGCCAGGATGGCGGCAATTTCGAGACCATGGGAATCGCCTCCTACCAGCATGTGTTCTCGCCCGACCTGCTGGGCAGTTTGCGAGGCATGGTTCGCGACAACGTGAACGATCTCACTTCGAATTCACAATCCACTCCGGTCATCGCGTTCCTGCACAATCACTTTCGCGAAGCCTATTTCAACGGAGCCCTGTCCCTGCATCATGGCAGACACGACTTCAAAGCGGGTCTCGAGTCAGACAATACTTTCCTGCAGGAGAGCTTCAGCGATCGGATTACAGATCCCACCCGTTTTGATGGCGGCACGCCCTTAACCTTCGTTTTTCCCGGCAGTGTCCCCTCAGAGGGACGCCGTCCTGAACTGGATCAGTCTGCTTATGTCCAGGATTCGATTCGCTACCGCAACTGGACCTTCAGCGCCGGACTGCGTTGGGATCACTACCAATTGCTGCTGAATCAGAACGCGCTCAGCCCGCGCCTTTCGGCTGCACGTTTCTTTCCAGCGGCAGGACTCGTGGTGCATGTCTCCTACGACCGGGTGTTCCAGACCCCCGAAGCTGAAAACATCCTGCTGGCCAGCTCATCCCAAGTAGTCTCCCTCAATCCCAGCGTGTTGCGACTGCCAGTTGAGCCCTCTCGCGGCAACTACTACGAGATCGGCATCACCAAGGCCGTGCTGGGGCAATTGCGCCTGGATGCGAACTACTACCGGCGGTACTCGAATAACTACGCTGACGATGATCAGATTCTGAGCACCGCGGTCGCGTTTCCGGTCGCGTTCAGGAAAGCCATCATCTACGGAGCCGAAAGCAAGGTTGAGATCCCCCACTGGCGACGGTTCTCGGGATTCGTGAGTTACTCCTACATGGTCGGCAATGCCTGGTTCCCGGTCACCGGCGGATTGTTTCTAGGACAGGACGCGATCAGTGCCGGAACCCAGCTGATCGGACATTTTCCGGATACGCAGGATCAGCGCAACACGGTGCGCACCCGGTTGCGGTATCGCCTTTCATCTCGGACCTGGGTCGCTGGCGGGGCGGAGTATGGAAGCGGCATGCCATTTGAGTTCACCGGCACGCACGAGCAGGCCCTGGCGCAATACGGCCCGGCAATGGTCGATCGCGTCGATTTTGAGCGCGGCCGCGTGCGTTCCTCGTTTGCGGTGGACGTTTCGACAGGTGCTGAGCTGTACCGGCGGGATCAATGGCTGACAACCTTGCAGGCCGATGTACAGAATTTGAACAATCGGCTAAACCTGCTCGATTTCGGCGGCTTGTTCTCGGGGAACGCCATTGCGCCCCCGCGCAGTTACGCGCTGCGGTTGCAAACCTCGTTCTAAGGTTCAAGGTCAGGCATTCGAAAAGTACTAGACGACGAAGTACTTCGCTCCCGGATGATGCACCACAATTGCCGACGTGGACTGCTCCGGTTCGAGCAGGAATCCTGAGGTCAAACGCACTCCCACGTTTTCTTCCGGCTTGAGTAGCGCAAACAGCTTCGTTTGATCTTCCAAGTTCGGGCACGCGGGATAGCCAAACGAATATCGCGAGCCACGATACTTCTGATGAAAGAGATCGCGGATTTCCGCAGAATCTTCGGTCGCGATCCCCAGTTCTTCCCTCATCTTTTTGTGATGCAGTTCGGCCAAAGCCTCTGCCGTTTCCACGCTCAGTCCGTGCAGGTAGAGATACTTGGTGTACTCTCCACCCTCGAACAGGCGCTGGGTTTCGACGCTCGCGTTGCGCCCGATGGTGACTAGTGACAGACCGATTACGTCCATCTTGCCGGAAGCTTTCGGCGCGAAGAAATCCGCGATGCTGAGACGCCGCCCTTCCTTCTGCCGTGGGAAGGTAAACCGCAGCAGTTCTTTAGCTCCCGCCTCCCAGCGATCGTTGCACCGGCGCGGCTTGGCATCAGGCGCTTCGTAGACGATGACATCGTTCCCCTCAGCTTGCGCCGGGAAATATCCGTAGACCACAGCCGGAGCAAACAATCCTGACCCTCCTACTTCATCTTCTAGATTTTTGAGGATCGGGCGAAATTTCTCGTCGACCAGCCGCACGTAATCCGATTGCGAAGCGGTCTTCAATTGCCACTGATTCTTGAATAGCGCGGTTTCGTTGATGTAGCGGAAGACCTCGCGCAGATCGTAATCCTTTTTCACCCGCACGCCCCAGAAAGGCGGAGCGGGAATATTCGGTGCATCCGTCACTACCGGGCTGCGCTCTGCGAATACTGGGCCGGTTTCTTCATCCACGACGGAAGCCTTGGCATACTCCTTAACCGTTTTGCCTTCCTGCAGCCGCTTTTCGCGCCCGCCATTCTCGGTGATGAGGTCCTCCATGATATGCAGCCCGGCAAAGGCATCATCCGCATAGAACACGGCGTTCCCGTACTCGCGGCGCAGATCGTCTTCCACGTACTTGCGAGTGAGCGCAGCGCCGCCGCAGATCACCGGGAACTCCAGCTTCTGCCGCTCCAGATCCTGTATTACATACTTCATCTCGAGAGTGGACTTCACCAGCAGACCGCTCAGTCCGATCGCGTTCGCGCCATTCTCCTGCGCGGCGCGGATAATCGAATCTCCCGGCTGTTTGATGCCAAGATTGATCACCTTGAATCCGTTGTTCGAAAGGATGATGTCCACCAGGTTCTTCCCAATGTCGTGAACGTCGCCCTTCACCGTCGCGAGCACAATGGTGCCTTTCTGGGACCCGGACTTCTTCTCCATCTTAGGCTCGAGGTAAGCGACCGCGGCCTTCATCACCCCGGCCGAGTCGAGCACCGAGGGCAGCTGCATTTTCCGCGCGCCAAACAGGTCGCCAACCGTCTTCATGCCGTCCAGCAGCACTGTATTGATAAGCTCCAAGGGCGAGTAACTTGCAAGTGCATCTTCAAGCAACACTTCAAGCGGTTTCTTGTTGGCTCCCTCACCGACAGATTTCTCACCGTTGATGATGGCGAACTTCAATTTATCTTCCACCGACAAGGTATCGACATGTGCGGTAGTCGATGTCGCCGGTTTGCCTTTCATGCCGGCGAAGTGCGCCATGTAGACCTGTAGTGGATCGCCCGCGGACTCGTCGCGGAAAATCAGCTTGCGCGCCAGGTCGACTTCTTCCTGAGGAATCTTGTAAAGAGGATAAATCTTTGTGTAATTGACGATGGCCATATCGAGGCCATGATCCACCGCCTCATGCATGAAAACGGAGTTCAGCACGCGGCGCGGGTAAGCGTCGAGGCCGAACGAAATATTGCTTACCCCCAGGATCGTCTTCACCTCAGGCAACTCTTTCTTAATCCGCTCGACAGCTTTAAGTGTTTCGATGCCTGCGGTGCGATATTCCTCCTGCCCCGTCGAAATGGGCAGCGTCAGAGCGTCGAAAATCAGATCGGTGGAATCCAGTCCGTATTTCTTCGTTGCGAGATCGTGGATGCGGTGCGCAATCGCGACCTTCTTGTCGGCAGTCAGCGCCATGCCGTCTTCGTCGATGGTCAGTGCGATTACGGCCGCTCCGTAACGCTTCGCCATGGGAAGGACTCTGGAGGTGCGCTTCTCCCCATCTTCCAGATTGATCGAGTTGATAATCGCTCGGCCGGGAATCCGCTTCAAAGCTTCTTCGACCACATCCGCCTCGGTCGAATCGACCAGGATCGGAGCCGGAACGCGCGTCGCAATCTTTTCCAGGATCGACGAAATATATCCTTTCTCATCCTCGCCCACGATCGCGCAGCACAGATCCAGCATGTGCGATCCCTCGTTCACCAGCTTTTTAGCCAACGCAAGGATGTCATCGTATTTCTTGCCCTGCACCAGCTTGCGGAAATGTTCGACGCGCGTGGTCGTATTCATTTCTTCAGCCACGATCAACGGCTTGGGCTCAAGATCCAGCGGCACGCTGGTGTAAGCACTCGATGCCGCAGCCGTACGCTTCACGTCGCGCTTGGCCGGTTCGACACCGGAAACCGCATCGACAACCGCTTTGAGGTGCTCCGGTGTCGTGCCGCAGCATCCACCCACAATGCGAACGCCGTAATCCTGCACGAAATGTTTGTGATAATCGGCGAGTTCCTGCGGCGTTAATTTGTAAACTGCGTGCCCTCCAACGTTCTGTGGCAATCCTGCATTGGGCAGCACAGAAACTTCTTTGGTCGAATTCAATGCCAGATAGCGGACCGCGTCATTCATTTCCTTTGGTCCGGTGGCGCAATTCAACCCAAGAGCATCGACTTCGAACGGTTCGAGAGCCGTCAGAGCAGCCCCGATCTCGGTCCCAAGCAGCATCGTGCCGGATTCTTGCAGCGTCACTTGAACCGTAACGGGCAGGCGCTTACCGGCCTTGCGCATTGCTTCCAGAACGCCAATGGTCGCAATCTTCGCCTGTAAAAGATCCTGCGCAGTCTCGACCAGCAGAACATCCACTCCGCCTTCGATCAGGGCCGCCGCCTGTTCTTCGTAGGCTTCCACCATCGCATCGAAGCCAATGTGTCCCAGCGATGGAAGCTTCGTAGTTGGCCCCATAGAGCCGGCCACGAAGCGGGGCTTATCTTTGCTCGAGAATTGCTGGGCAACTTCGCGTGCAAGCTGCGCCGCTTTCACATTGATCTCGCGCACCCGATTGCGCAGATCGAACTCGCCTAGGACGATCGAAGATCCGCCGAAGGTGTTGGTCTCAACGATGTCGCAGCCAGCCTGGAAAAAATCGGCGTGGATATCGCGAATAATGTCCGGACGGCTTAGCACCAGAACTTCGCTGCAATTTTCTTTGCCCCAGTAATCTTCCAGAGTAGGGTTTCGCTTCTGAATGTTGGTGCCCATGGCGCCGTCATACACGACAACGCGTTCTTTCACTGCTTGTAAGAAGTCAGACATGAAAGCTTCTAGCTCCTAACTGCTAGCCAATTTCCTTCCTGCTTGTAGAGACCTAGCCAGCTACGTCTCTTGCAACCAGGATTTAGATCCGTGTAAACCCGCGCAAATCCGTGGCAAAAAAGTGATCTTCCACATGCACAAAACGCCGGTCGCGATGGACCGGCGTCAGTGAAATGAAAAAACTGATCTGGAAAGCTTAGCTCCCCGGCACCATTTCTGCCGGCGCCCCACCATTCACGTCGGCCTGATTGAATACGATATTGGCACCCATGTGTGCTGGCGTGGGCGCCAGCATTTGCTCCTTGCGCATGATCAGATTAGTCGCGTTAAAGGTTGCCAGTTCAAAGCCGTGACCGTGCGTGATCGCATCTGTCGGACACGCTTCCACACAGTAGCCGCAGAAAATGCAGCGGTTATAGTCGATGTTGTAAACCTTGGCGTAGCGCTCGGCGCCGCTGACGCGATTTTCGGCCGTATTCTCCGCCGCCTCGATATATATACAGTTGGAAGGACAATTAGCCGCGCACAGAAAACAGGCTACGCACTTCTCCAGGCCGTTTTCGTCTCGCTGCAGCACGTGCGCTCCACGGAAACGAGCTTCGATTCGGGCTCCACGCAGAGGTCCCTTGCCATCGGGATAGTTCTCAACGGTCGTGGGCTTGAACATCTCCGAGAAGGTGATGCTCATGCCTTTTGCGATCGCTGCGATATTTTTCAGCACTGACATATCTTTATCAGTATACCGAAACTGATGCAGTGCCGTCGCTCACCATGGCAGGAGATTGCGTTATGGTGGAATCATGTAGGAACAGCCGCCATCGGCTGTCCGGTCGAACGCAGCTCGACTCGCCATGGTTGGTAAAGATGCACGACGGATCTATCCCGAAGAGCCGGCCCAAGTACATCGGCCTGTGTGCCGATTGCCTACACATGCGGCAGATCAAGTCGGACCGCGGTTCTCTCTTCTATTTGTGCCAACTCTCGGCGACGGATGAAAAGTTTCCGAAGTATCCGCGCCTGCCCGTGCTGCGCTGCTCCGGCTACCGGCCGGCAGCTCCCACGGCAGATAAACCGACCAGCTGATTCCAACTCCCGACAGTGATCCGTGTCACTGCACCTTCACAGGTGGAATGTCAACATCGACTCCAGGAGTCCAATCATGCTCTTGAAGGGTATTGCCACCCTGGCAATTGTATTTTTCTTCATATGACTCGTCGCCGTGCTCCAGGCGTGGAGCAAGGGAACGACAACCGAGCACCTCTTCAATCTGTTCTTCATTCTTGTGTTCGGTTTTGGCGCGTTGTGGGGTGTGCGCACGCTGTTTGGTTTGTCGCGGTAAGGCGCCGCCAAAAAAACAAAGAGTAAAACCGAGCCGCCTCATTCCAAACCAAGCTCTTTCGCGAGCGCCTTCCACTTGCCCTCGACCAGGGCTTTCGTCTTGGAATCCATCACAATCTCATCCGGCCACGGCCGCGAGAAGCCCTCGCTGGCCCACTTGCGTGTGGCATCGATTCCCATCTTCGAGCCGTAATTAGGCAGTCGGCTCGCATGATCCAGTGAATCGACTGGGCCGAGGGTGAATTGAATATCGCGTTCGGGATCGATGTGGTTAAACACCTTCAACGTCACATCGCCCAGATCCTGCACGTCTACATCCTCATCGACGACCACTATGCACTTCGTGAACATCGCCTGACCCAGCGACCAGATTGCGTTCATCACTTTGCGTGCCTGTCCCGGGTATGACTTCTTAATCGACACGATCATCAGATTGTGGAACACGCCTTCCGCAGGAAGGTTGATATCCACCAGTTCGGGGATGGTCATCTTCATCAGCGGCAGAAAAATGCGTTCGACTGCTTTTCCCATGTAAGCGTCTTCCTGCGGCGGCTTTCCAACAATGGTTGTTGCGTAGATGGGATCCTTACGGTGCGTCATGCAAGTCACGTGGAAAACCGGATAAAGATCCTCGAGCGAATAGAAGCCCGTGTGATCCCCGAAAGGCCCCTCCGGCCGCAGTTCGTCCAGATTGACATAGCCCTCAAGGACGATCTCACTGCTGGCGGGCACTTCCAGATCGACGGTCTCACACTTCACCAGCTCAACAGGAGCGCCACGCAAGAAGCCGGCGATCAAGTACTCCTCAATATCCGGCGGCGCAGGAACGATCGCTGCAAAAGTCACGGCCGGATCGGTTCCAATTGCAACCGCGACTTCCATCTTTCCTGAAGGCCGGGTGCCCTCGCCCAGCACACTCCCGCCTGAGCTGCGCGCCATGATGTCCACGGCCGCGGCCTTGCCTTCGACCGCGGCGCGCATGCGCTCGCGCGCGTGTTCGGCGCCCACCTTCTGCCTCTGCCAGTGCATGCCCGTGGTGCGCTCGTCATAGACCTGCATGCGGTACATCCCCAGATTGCGCTTTCCCGATCTCGGGTCGCGCGTGGTCACGCAGGGCAAGGTAATAAAGCGTCCCGCATCCTTCGGCCAGCACTGCAGGACAGGGAAGTCGAGCACCGAGAAGTTCTCGCGCTTGATCACTTCCTTACACGGCCCGCTGTTCACGGTTCTTGGGAAAAACTTGCCGGCTTCGGTAAGCAGGGGCAGCATCTTGATCTTATCGAGGAATCCCTGCGGCGATTTCACATCCATGAACATCCGAATACGCGCGGCAATCTCGTCGTACGAATTCACTCCCACCGCCAGCTTCATGCGCCCTTCCGACCCGAACTGGTTGATCAGGAGCCGCGAGCCGCGGTGGCCCTTCACATTTTCAAATAGCAGGGCCGCCCCTCCCCTATTCCCCGTACCATCGCCGCTCTTGGACACCCGGTCGGTGATTTCGGCGATTTCGAGAATCGGATCGACTTCGGTTTGAATGCGCTTCAGTTGGCCCGCGCGGTCGAGTGCGGCGATCCATTGGCGGAGGTCGTCGAAGGGCAAAGGTTCCTCTCTCGTGTGACCGACGATTATAAGGGATTCTCGCGAACCTTCATCGCCGCCGATCTGCGCGGATTCACACGGATCTCTTTGAGCGCGCCTCCACGGAGCGTGCTTAGGCCGCCAATTGAACGACTGTGTGCTCAACCTGCTGCCAAGCCGCCGAGCGCGGATCGATAAGATCGAAATGTCCGGCTCGGGCAATCTCAAGCAGGTGCACATCCTCTTTCGACCCACGCTTCTGTTTGGCGCTCACATAACTGCGGCTGAATGCAGGAGGGACAATGTCGTCTGCCGACCCATGAATCAGCCATTGTCGCGCTTGTCTTATGGACAATTGCATGGGGTCGGCTTCGCCATAGCGGTCGGGCACTTCGGACGGCTTGCCGCGCAGGAATTCCACCACAGCGTCGTTGCTCAAATGAAGGTCATACGCGCGCTGCAGGTCCACAATACCCGCTAGAGATACCACTCGTTTGACGCTGGGTTCGTGCGCCGCCAGGCAAAGGGCAAGTTGTCCTCCTGCCGAATGGCCCATCACTACAATGCGATTGGCATCCACCGAGTAGACTCGTGCGTTCTGTCGCAAAACTTGATATGCGGACCGAATATCGGCAAACGTTCCCGGCCACGCCCCGCCTTTATTGCCGACGCGCCGGTATTCGACATTTGCCGTAGCTATCCCCTTGCGCGTAAGGGCGGCACAGAGATGTGCGGCATGAGCAAGATCGTACTTAGCGCGCCAGAAGCCACCATGAATGTTGATCACCAGCGGAGATGAACTCTTCTGTTTTCTCCCGGGAAGGCGGAGATCAAGAAACTGATTCGCATCGGAACCGTACGCGACCCGCTTGTCAGCCGGTGGCGGAGGTACATTCAGAATGTCTTGCGGCATGAAAGCTGATTCTAAGCCGGTGGACTGACTTCCGCCCTACTCGTAGCGCAGCGCTTCGATCGGATCCAGATTGGCGGCGCGCATGGCCGGGATCATCCCGCTTACAATCCCGACCAGTCCCAGAATACCCGTGGCCACCACCAGGATCATGGGCGAAACGATCAGTCGAATGTCTGCTGCTTCAGCGTGCTGGGCCAGGGCGCTGTAAAATGTGATCCGCCCCGCGAGGATCGATACCCCATACGACATGAAGATCCCGAGCAGTCCCCCGACCGCGGTGATAACCATCGCCTCGGCAAGGAACTGGATCAAGATATCGTGGCGGCGCGCACCCAGCGCCTTTTCTACCCCGATCTCTCGAGTTCGCTGGGTCACCGAGACCAGCATGATATTCATCAACCCAACTCCGCCGATCCCCAGCGTGACCGTCCCGATAAAAGCCAGCAGGACTTTCAAGGCCGTGATGATGATGCCGAACTGCGAAAGCTGCTTTTGAGCATCAAACACGAAAATGGCGCGCTGATCGTCCGGCTTGAAGTTATGGGCTGTGGCCAGCGTACCGCGAATCACCTTGTCCATTTTTGCGTGATCCAGGCCAAGAGAATCGAGCCAGATTCCATCGAGGTAATGGTTGTCTTTGATCACGTCGGCGGAAGTATATGGAATATAAATCACCCGGTTGTTGTCGTTGTCCCCCTCCTGCATCCGCGGCGCGCCTACGCCAACTACCTCAAAGTTGACCCCGTCGATGCGGATCGACTCCCCCACCGCCGGCATTCCCGAAAACAGCTTGTCCCGCGCCTGCGACGCAATCACCGCTACCAGCCCATGTTGCATGTTGTCGGCATCGTCTAGAAAACGTCCTTCGGAAATGTCGAGGTTCCAAATCGCCTGGATTTGCGGGTCGAGCCCCATCACTGGAAACGTGAACGAGCGGTTGTTGTTCTGAACCGTGGAATCCTTCTGCAACATCCGTACCACGTGCTTGCAAAGTGGCAGGTTGTTGCGCAGCAATTCGACATCGTCATTGGTGAAACGGATTTGCACTCCCGCTTTGTTCCCTCCCGCCTGCTGCGATGTGCGTCCCGGAAACACTCCCACTGCTGTGGCGCCGAAGCTTTGAAAAATAACCTCGATCGCTTTCCCGAATCCGTTGCCATAAGAAAGAAGAAGAACGACCGTGGCAATGCCCCATGCCATGCCGGCCATGGTGAGCACCGTCTTGCGCAGGTCGTGGCGCATCGCGGAATAAGCCTGCTTGAAAAGGTCGCGGTACATGTCTATTCCTTGCGCAAGGCCTCCACCGGTTCAAGCATTGCGGCACGGCGAGCTGGATACAAGCCAGCGGCAACTCCTGCGATCCCCAGCGAGATGACAGCCAGCGCCGCGGTGGACGCGACAAGTTTCGGGGGGTCGAATCCCCCGCCCAAATCGACCCCTGACAGCAAGGCCATCAGGCCCGCTGCCCCGGCAATCCCGATGCCCCCGCTCATCATGGTCAGGAATGCTCCCTCCACGAAGAACTGAAACATGATGCTGCTGTTGGTTGCGCCAATAGCTTTACGCAACCCGATCTCCCGCGTGCGGTCGGCCACTGCTACCAGCATGATGTTGATGATGCCAATCGCTCCCAACGCCAGCGTAATCAAGCCCACGCTCCCCAGGAACATGTTCATCGCATCGAAGATCTTGCCGATCTGATCCACCGTCTTCACCGTGTCCCACTCGTCAAACGAGTCGGGATTACTGGGATCGAATCCATGGTTGCGCGCAATGATCTTGTGCACTTCTTGTTTTGCCATTTCGTGCAACGCTCGCGATCGAGGCTGGTAGTTGATGAACGAGATGGTGTCGGTCGCAATGCCCGCATTAAGCGGCCGGAAGTAATTCTGCATCGCGTGAAACGGAACAAAGCTGCGCAGGTTCTGGTTCATGTTGTCGCCATGCCCAACCTTCTGCAACGTCCCGATTACCGTGAAGCGAATACCATTCAGCAGGATGATTGCTCCCACAGCGGGGCGTCCTGGAAAAAGCGTGCGGCGGACCTCATCGCCGATGACGATGACCGTGCGCTTCTGCAAATCGTCCAGTTCATTGATCCAGCGCCCCTCGTTTAGTGGCAGATTGCGAATCTGGCTGAAGTTCGCCGGCACGCCCATGATCTGTCCGCTTGCCTGGTAGAAGTCGCTGACCGCGCGAATGTCGCCGCGCGATATCGCAGGTGCGGCCGCCCCCACACTCGGGCATTCCGACACAATGTCTTCAAAGTCGCGATAAGTCAGATAGTACTGCCGCAAAGCAGTGAAACTGCCGTTCATCACGGGAGCGCGTCCCGACCAGATGAACATTACGTTTTCACCAATGGAGTCGAACTGCTTGCGGTTTCCGGACCGGAATCCCTCGCCCAGGCCGACCAGCAGCAGCAGGGATCCAACCCCCCATGCAATCCCAAACATAGTGAGAAAGGAACGCAGTTTATGCGCCCACAAAGTGCGGAGTGTCTGGCCGAAGATATCGAAAATGAGCCGCACGGCGAGTCCCTTTGATTATACGGGGTCATAACCAACCCACGATGAAACTACCCGGAAGTGGATCCAAAGCTCCGCCCGTGTAGGGGCGGACGCCTCGTCCGCCCCGGCGCGAAGCGCCCTCCGGCATCGTGGAGTTCGGTCATTGCGTTCTCGGGACGCATAAGCGCGTCCGCCCTCGATGAGCGAGCGCATTGGCTACCACCTTCCCGCAGATTAGAAAAATATGTGCTGCATCACTCACAAATTCATTTCGTCTAGCTCGGGAGTTCGTTATGCTCTAGCGGGATGGCAACTCTTGCGCTAACCGAACTGCTGGGGGCGACCGTATTTGACACGGCCGGCGCTGCGGGACGGGTTCGCGAGGTCACGATTGCCCCCCAAGAGGATCGCTCCAAAGTCGCATCGCTCATCGTCAAGACCAAATCCGGTAACCGCGTCCTGCCTTTTTCCGCTATAGCCGCAATCAATGGCGGCATTCGCGCCAAAACGGCCGCAGGCGAATGGGCCGCCATCAACGGTACCGAGGGCCTCTTTCTGTTGGAGCGCGACCTGTTAGATCAGCAGGTCATCGATGTGAATGGCCGCAAAGTCGTCCGGGTCAATGACGTCGATCTTGAGTTCGACACGCAAAAGGACAGCGGCACCCGGCCCTTACTTCGGGTTCATTCGGTCGACGTAGGCGCCCGCGGAGCCATACGCCGGCTTCTGCGTGGAGTGGCTCCCAAGGCCGCTCTACAGGCTCTGCTGGGAAAAATTCCCCCTCGCAGTATCCCCTGGGATTTCGTGGACGTGATTGAGACCGATCCTGCGCGGCGAGTGAAGTTGAAAATCTCCCACGAAGGTTTGGCCAAACTGCATCCCGCCGACATCGCCGACATTGTCGAAGAGTTGGCCCCCGACGAACGCGAGGCGGTGTTCCAGACATTGGATGAGGAAACCGCTGCCGAGGCTCTCGAGGAAGTTGAACCAAGAGTCCAGAAGGCAATCGTCGAGTCCCTGGATTCCGGCAAGGCCGCCGACATCGTCGAGGAGATGGACCCCGACGCTGCCGCCGACCTCCTCGCCGACCTCCCCGAAGATCGTACCGAACAGATTCTGGTTCAGATGGAGCCCGAGGCGCAGCACGACGTCGTCGAACTGCTGGAACACAGGGAAGAGACCGCTGCCGGTCGCATGACCACGGACTTTCTCGCGCTGCCGGTCCATGCCACGGTGCAGAATGCCATCGACTCGTTGCGGGAGTTCGAAGGGGGGGTGGAAGTGGTCAGTACCATTTACCTGGTCGATTCGAATGGAACTCTGGTCGGCGCGGTTCCACTCGCCCGCATCGTGCTTGCCCCTCCCGACACTCCCATGCCGTCCCTTACCCAAGAGCCCCTAGTCTTCGCTCACGAGGGGGTAGAAGAGAATGAAGTCGCCGAGCTTTTTGACAAGTACAACCTGCAGACCCTGCCCGTAGTCAATCACCAGAATAAGCTGACCGGCGTAATTACCTCCGACGACGTAATCAGCATGCTGCGTTCAAAATTGTAGTCCGTGAACCACAGGCAAGCCTGGATCTCACATCCCTTGTTCCTCTCCGTCCTCCGTGGTGAATGGAATTTTGGACCAATGTTACTGATGGAAACACCCTGTAGAACTGAGCGTCTAAACTTCGAAAGCCTTCGTTTATAATCAAAAGATCGTGCCCAAGTACTCCATAGTGGTCCCTCTCCATAACGAGCAAGAGAATGTAACCGACCTCTACGACCGCCTGAAGGCGGTGATGGAGGCTCACGGCGAGAGCTTCGAAATCGTTTTAGTAGACGACGGCTCCGGCGACCAGACCTTCGCCATGCTGCGCGAGATCGCGGCCGTGGACAGCCGGGTCACCGTCGTGAAACTGCGCCGCAATTTTGGGCAGACTGCGGGCCTGGCGGCGGGGTTCGATCATGCCCGCGGCGAGTACATCATCGCCATGGACGGCGATCTGCAGCACGATCCCAACGACATTCCCATATTCCTGGAGAAGATTGCTGCCGGCTACGACATCGTCAGCGGCTGGCGCAAGGTCCGTGTCGACAATTTCTGGATGCGCCGCATTCCTTCCCGCATTGCCAACTGGATGATGGCCAAGATCAGCGGCGTCGATATCCACGACTTCGGCACGACCTTCAAGGCTTATCGCCGCGATATTCTCGAGCAAGTTCCTCTCTACGGCGAGCTTCACCGCTTTATTCCCGCCCTGGCTTCCTGGCACGGCGCTACAATCTGCGAAGTTCCCATTCGCAATGTGAATCGTGAACGCGGCGTTTCGCACTACGGCATCACCCGGACCTTCCGCGTGTTCTTTGACCTGCTCACCATCCGCTTTCTGCTGAAATATCTCTCCCGTCCCTTGCACTTCTTTGGAACCATTGGAATGCTCAGCATTACCAGCGGCAGCGGCGTTGTATTTTGGTTGGGACTGGAAAAATTTCTGCGCAACGTGCCTATCATGTCCACCCACGGTCCGCTCATGATGGCCGCCATGGGACTCCTGCTCGGCGGACTCAATCTGCTGGCAATCGGCCTTCTCGGCGAGATGCAGGTCCGCCATTATCACGAGCCTAGTCGGCGCGCTCCCTACTCCATCGACCGTGTCCTGCGTGCGCAAAACGAAGAGCACAGCGTCTCCGAATAATCTCGTTTCCGATCCAGGCAGGCACAGCCTCTCAGGCTGTCCCGGTTTGAGCCTAAGCTCCGACATATCTGAACGCTTCCGCTAACTTCTTCTTGCGCATGCCCTGCTATGCCTAAGGCGACGCCCCCGCTCACGTCACTGGCAACCCGCTCGGCCGGGGGTATAATGCACCGTTTGCCTTTCTCAGGAGTTGTCCCGCCATGGAGAGAGCCACCGCCTACGAACTGCAACTTGCCCGCCGCATGTCCCGACTCGGTACCGAAACCGCCTTTGAAGTTCTGAATAAAGCCCGCGCTTTGGAGCGCCAGGGTCGGAGCATCATCCACCTGGAAATCGGCGAGCCCGATTTCGATACTCCCTCCAACGTGGTGGAGGCGGGGGTCACCGCTCTCCGCAAAGGCTGGACGCACTATGGCCCTTCCGCCGGCCAGCCGGAGCTGCGGCAAGCCATTGCCGATTACGTCAGCCGCACTCGCGGCGTGAAGGTGACCAGTGATCAAGTCGTAGTCGTCCCAGGCGGCAAGCCGATCATCTTCTTCACAATTCTGTCTCTGATTGATGAGGGAGACGAGGTCATCTATCCCAACCCCGGCTTCCCGATTTACGAGTCGATGATCAATTACGTGGGTGGGCGAGCGGTACCTATCCCTTTGCACGAGGAACGCGACTTCTCCCTTGACGTCGACGAACTGGCCTCTCTGATCAATGACCGCACCAGGCTGATCATCATTAACTCTCCGCAGAATCCCACGGGAGGAGTGCTCAGCCGTACCGACATCGAGCGCATCGTGCAAGCCATCGGCGATCGCAACATCATGGTGCTTTCCGACGAGATCTACAGCCGCCTGCTTTTTGACGGCGGCCAGCACTTCTCCATCATGTCGGTTCCCGGCATGCAGGAGCGGACTATCCTGCTGGATGGCTTCTCCAAGACTTACGCCATGACAGGATGGCGCATGGGATACGGCGTCATGCGTCCCGACCTCGCCACGCACATGACCAGGCTGATGACCAACTCAAATTCCTGCACCGCCAGCTTCACCCAGATCGCCGGAGTCGAGGCCATTCAGGGAGACCAGAGTTCTGTCGACCGCATGCGGGACGAGTTCCAGCGCCGCCGCGACGTTTTCGTCTCCGGGCTTAACAAGATCAAAGCTTTCTCCTGCCGCATGCCCAAAGGCGCCTTTTACGTCTTCCCCAACATCAAGCAAACGCGATGGAAATCAAAGCCCCTGGCCGATGCTCTATTGGAACAGGCGGGCGTAGCCGCTCTATCCGGCACTGCGTTCGGGGACTTCGGAGAAGGCTATCTGCGCTTCAGCGTAGCCAATTCCTTACAAAACCTGCAGCAGGCTCTAGATCGCATCGACCAGTGGACGAGTAAGAATTTGTAGTCCAGCCTCCCCAGTGATCCTTTGTGGTGAATGTCTGGAGAATGAATGCCAAGAAAAAAATCCAAGAGCGCTGTCGCCAGTCCCAAAGCCAGCCATCTGCAGACCCCCGGTTACGGCTTCCCAAAAGGCAGCAAGGGACTCGTGCCCTGGTCCTGGGCCGAGCAGCGCCTGAAACGATCCCATAATTACTGGATCACAACGGTCAAGCCCGATGGTTCTCCTCACACCATGGTCGTCTGGGGTCTCTGGCAGGACGGTGGATTCCTCTTCAGCACCGGCACCACCTCGCGCAAGGCCCGCAATCTGAGCGCGAATCCGCACTGCGTCGTCTGCACAGAAGACGCCAGCGAAGCCATTGTCGTGGAAGGGATAGCGGAAATTGCCGATCTCGCCGCCCGCAAGAAGTTCTTAGCTCCCTATGAGCGCAAGTACAAGTGGGATATGTCCTCGATGGAGGAGGGCATTCTCTCCATGAAAGAACCCATCTTCGCCGTGCGGCCGAGGGTTGTCTTCGCGCTTTGGGAGAAATATTTCCAAAACCGATCGACGCGTTGGCAATTCGAATAATCGCAAGTTCGTAGATTTCTTGAGTTCTCGATCCTCTCGTTCGGGTGCGCCAATGCTGGGCTGCCCGTATCGCGGTGCCCCATCTCTCGCCTCTTTGCGAAACATGGAATTCTGCACACTACTGGTTGGGTGTGCCTCACCTCGCATGTGATCGCAATCACAGCTTGTCCGGTCTTGCCTCGATAGCCTAACTGGAGCACGTCCCGTGTGCTGGTCGACCCGTTTTGCGAAAGGGGAGGCATATGGCCCTGACCGACTCCAAAAGCGGCAAGATTCTCCGCCACTATTCCACTGAAGAACTGAAGCATTCCGCAAACCTCATGCGTGCTTATGACCTGGTTGCATTGCACGCCGCCGGTTCCGGCCATGCCGGCGGAACTTTATCAATCATGGACATTACTGCGGCGTTGTACCTTGAGATCGCCAATCATGATCCGCTCAACCCCAACTGGCCCGATCGTGACCGCATTATCTGGTCCACGGGGCACAAGGCTCCCAGCCTCTACCTGGGCCTGGCGTTCGCCGGATTCTGCCCCATCGATGACGTGGTCACGCTCCGCAAACTCAGTTCGCCCTTCCAAGGACATCCGCACTGGCTCAAACTGCCGGGCGTGGAAGTCTCAACGGGATCGCTCGGCCAAGGATTGAGCATCGCCGTCGGCATGGCATTGGCTGCGCGGCTCGACGATAAGAACCACAAGATCTTTTGCATCATGGGAGATGGCGAGCAGCAGGAAGGCCAAGTCTGGGAGGCCGCCATGGAGGCCGGCCACTACCAACTGGACAACCTGATCGCCATTATCGACTGCAATCGCCTCCAGATTGATGGACTCGTGCAAGACGTGATGGGGGTTGAGCCACTGGCGGCCAAATACGCAAGTTTCGGTTGGGACGTGATGCGCATCAATGGCCATCATATGGACCAGATCAACGATTCGCTACAGCAGGCCAGACGCGTTCGAGCACGCCCGGTCATGATTCTCGCTGACACGGTGAAAGGCAAAGGGGTCAGCTTCATGGAGAATCAGGCGGGCTGGCACGGCAAGACGCCTAATCATGACGAGTTGATGAAAGGGCTGGCCGAACTGGGATTGTCTGACAAAATCCCAGTAGCGGCATTGCTGGAGAAGGCCAACTCCTACCAACAGGATGTCGATCGTAAGCTAGCGGCGAAAATGCCGAAGTTCACCTGCGACTATTGGTGGAATGCGGGCGAGCAAATGAAGGTCAAGATGGAGCCGACCCGCAAGGGCTTCGGCCAGTCTCTCGCCGCCAATGGAGACGACGAGCGCGTGGTATGCCTCGGCCTCGATATCTCAGGTTCCATCACCATCAGCGACTTCTATGCCGGCAAGCCGCAGCGCAAGAAGCGTTGGATCAGCATGGGCATTGCGGAGCAATCCGCCACCTCAGTCGCAGCCGGGCTGGCGCGGGAAGGGAAGTTGCCGGTGTTGGGTACCTACGCCACCTTTGCGGCGGCTCGTAACCTCGACCAGATTCGCACCTCGGTCTGCTACGGAAACTTCAACGTGATGATTGCCGGCGCCCATGGCGGAGTCTCGGTCGGACCGGATGGCGCCACCCACCAGGCTCTGGAAGATCTGTTTGCCATGCAAGGCCTTCCTAATATGTCCGTTGTCGTGCCCTGCGACATCCTTGAGACACGCAAAGCTACGGACTATCTCCTGCTTCAGCATCAGGGCCCCAAGTACATACGCTTTGCCCGCGAGGCCACGCCCATCGTCACCGACGAGAAGACGACCTTTGTATTCGGGAAGGCGAATGTCATTCGCCTGCGCGGGGAGAAAGCCAGTTTTCTGGATGCCTTCGAGACAGTGCTGGCCAGTTCCTACAGAAACGAGGACGAAGACCTCAGCATCGTCGCCTGCGGCCCCATGGTTCCCGAAGCCATGCGGGCAGCCTACATCCTGAAAAAAGAATTCGGCTATGAAACGCGTGTTCTCAATGTACATACCCTCAAACCCATCGATGCCGAAGCCCTTGTACATGCCGCACGCGACACGGGCGTGGTGGTGACTGCTGAAGAACATCAGATTGGCGCACTGGCTTGGCGTGTTAGCGGCATTTTGACCGAGAGCCCGGAACTCTACGGCCTGCCAGTGATCACAGGCGCCATCGGAGTCAAAGACCGCTTCGGAGACTCGGGCGCCCCCTGGGAACTCATCAAGGAATTCGAAGTCAGCGCCGAACACATCGCCCACAAGGCCATAGAGTTGATGGCCGTGAAGAAGAAAGCGTCTGAGCGCCATCACCCAGCCGAGCTAGCCACCACGCGCTAGCCAGCAGGAAGCATTACCCCAGTCATAATCCGAGAGTTCCGGAGGTCACAAGAGAGGCTTAGGCCCAAAATCTATAATGCGGCTGAGACCACGTAGGGGCGGACCCATTGGTCCGCCCAAAGAAGCGAAGCGAGCCACCAAGTAAAGCTGTCGGACGGGGCCCAGGCATCGCCCCAGCAAAGAACTCGCATCTTATGAGCCAATTGACACTCAGGTAACCCCTGCTAAAGAATTACCTTATCCCTAGTGCAATAGCGCAATTCATCCGTTCCGCTTCCTAAAGGAGGAAGAAGGTATGGCCGACGAACACATCCAGATGGAATCGCAGTCGAATGCGGGCAAATGGATTCTCTTGATATTGGCGATCGTAGTCGTAGGTGCGTTCGGATACTCCACCTACCTCACGCATACGTCCATCCAGCATCTGAACCAGGACCTCGCCGCCAGCCAGGCGCAAGTCAAGGAACTGCAGAACCGCATGCAGACGGCCGAGGGTCAGGAAGAGACTCTGGCCCGCCAGGCGGGCATGACCAAGAAAGAACTCGCGCAGCGCACGGCCCAATTATTGGCAGAACAGAAGGCCGCTGCCGCCCGTCTGGAGAAACAGCAGCAGGAATCCATCCAGGCCGTATCCGGCGACATTGCGGGCGTGAAGACCGATGTTGGCGGCGTTAAGACCGACGTCGCTTCCACCAAGGCCGATTTGGAAGCTACCAAAGCCAAGCTGCAAGGCGCGGTGGGCGACCTCGGAGTACAGAGCGGCCTCATTGCCAACACGCGCTCGGATCTCGAACTCCTCAAGCACAAAGGTGACCGCAACTATTACGAGTTCACGCTGCTCAAAGGAGCCAAGCCGCAGCCGGTTTCCACCGTCAGCCTGCAGCTCAGGAAAACCGATGCCAAAAAAGGCAAGTTCACGTTGAACGTAACCTCCGACGACAAGACCATCGAAAAGAAGGATCGCAACGTCTCCGAGCCCATTCAGTTCTACTCCGGCCGCGACCACATGCTTTTCGAACTGGTCATCTGGACCGTGGAAAAGAATAAAGCGACGGGATACCTGAGCACTCCCAAGAACGCCCCCGTGCCGGTCACCGCCGGAGGCGTCACCGGTAGCGGGAATTGAGCGGAGTGCTTTTCCCGGGCAGCCACGTTCTGCTGCAGATCGTGATTCGCACCGGCATCATTTACCTGCTGGTCCTGATTGGTGTCCGTTTAAGCGGCAAGCGTGAGGTCGGACAAATGACCCCGTTCGACCTTACGCTGCTGCTCCTGCTTTCCAACTCCGTGCAAAACGCGATGACCGGACCGGATACCTCGCTGGCCGGCGGCGCCATTGCGGCTGGCACCTTGCTCATCCTCAACTACTTCGTTGCCGAGCTTTCCGGGACCAACCGCCGTTTCCGCCGCTTAATCCAGGGCCAGCCCACTTTGCTGATCCATGACGGGAAGACATCGAATCACACATGGCGAAAGAACACGTCAGCGTGGATGAACTGCAACGCGCTCTGCGTGAGCATGGAATCAACGCCATCGATCAGACCGCTCTGGCCGTGCTCGAAGTCGATGGATCCATTTCCTGTATCAAGTATGACGAGATCAAGCCGGATGCTGGCACCCACCTGGGGCGGCGCAGGTTCATTCAGAAGAAGCCGTAAGCTCAGGCGCGGCGTGCGATTTGCATGAGCGTCGGCAACAGATGCCCAAAGCCCGATTGGCTGCCCGGAGTCCCAAACCCAAAATAGAGCTTCCGGTAGAGTTCGTACAGTTCACGATATGTGGACTCGGCCTCAGGCTGCGGTTCATATATCGTGTGTGACGGACATACGTGCTGCTGCGCCTCGTCAATCGACGAGAAAACTCCCGTCGCCATAAATGCGAAGATGGCAGAGCCCAAGCCCGTTACCTTGCTGCTCGGCACCAGCACGGGCCGTCCTAACACGTTGGCATAGACCTGGTTCAACACCGGATTATTTTGCGGTATGCCGCCGCCGTTGATTACTCGTTTAGTGGGCGCTCCATGTTCGCTCATGCGATCGAGAATGACACGGGTGTGGAATGCAGTTCCTTCAATAGCCGCGAACAATTCGTCCTGCGCCGTGTGTTGCAAGTTCCAGCCCAGAGTCATGCCGCCGAGATTCGGGTTTACCAGCACCGTGCGATCGCCATTGTCCCACGTCATTCGCAGCAGCCCGGTTTGACCCGCATGGTAGGTCTCCAGCCCTTTACTGAGAGCTTCGACCGTAGTATTGGCGCGTCGAGCAATCGCGCTGAAGATGTCTCCCGTCGCAGACAGCCCCGCTTCAATCCCCGTGAACTCTGGATGCACACTGCCCCGAACGACTCCGCACACGCCGGGAACCAACTGCGCCTTTGGAGCATACGCAATGATGCAGGTCGACGTTCCCACGACGTTCACCACGTCCCCTTCCTTCGCGCCCGCTCCAATCGCGTCCCAGTGAGCATCGAAGGCTCCCACCGGAATTGGAATCCCTGCACGCAATCCTAATTTCTGCGCCCATTCAGAGGATAAAGCTCCGGCCATCTTGTCAGAGGTGGCGTATTCTCCGTCCAATTTTCCGCGCACCCCATTAAGCAAGGGATCTACTTTCGCCAGGAACCTCTCCGGTGGCAAGCCCCCCAGTGCCGGATTCCACATCCATTTGTGCCCCATCGCGCAAACGCTTCGCTTCGCTTGTGCCGGTTTTTTAATTCCGCAGAGCGTCGCCGCAACCATGTCGCAATGCTCGAACGCGCTGGCAAATTTCTCGCGTTTTTCAGGATTGTGCCGCAGCCAGTGCAGCAGCTTCGAAAATCCCCACTCTGACGAATAGACCCCGCCGCACCATTCAATCGCCTCCAGCTTCTCGCGATGCGCCAGTTCCGTAATCTCCGCTGCTTCTTGCTTGGCCCGGTGATCGCACCACAGGTAATACTCGTTCAGCGGTTGCATATCGCTATCGACTGGCACGACGCTGGAGCCGGTAGTATCGAGCGCAATCGACTGCACCTGGTCGCCCGAAATGCCTGCGGCGCTCACTGCCTGCCGAGTGGCATCGGCCAACGCCTTCATGTGGTCGTCGTGGGATTGCGTCGCAAACTCTGGATCTTCGCGCTTGCGATGCAGGGGATACTCGGAAATCGCGGACGCCAGTATCCCTCGCTCGCTGTCTACAATCGAGACGCGCACGCTGAGCGTGCCGAAATCCACTCCTGCCACAATCGCCATCGCTTAGTGCTTCACCCCCGCCAGTAGTCTGTTGCCCCGCCAACGGATCATTTCTTCACCTGCCCGTAATATGCGTTCTGACCGTGCTTGCGCAGGAAGTGCTTGTCGTGCAATTCGCGCATGAGTGGTTGGCTCTCGCCGTTAATCACCAGGGTGTGATACGCCATGCGCGCTACATATTCCAGAGTCACCGCATTGTGAGCAGCTTCGCCCGGCGTCGGTCCCCAGCAGAACGGAGCATGTCCAGCCACCAGCACGGCCGGAATCCGATCTGGATCGAGGCTCCTAAAACGTTCACAAATAGCAACCCCGGTTTCCCGCTCGTACTCGCTCTTGATCTGCGACGAACTCAGCCGGGCGGTCACCGGCACCTCGCCGTGGAAGTAGTCCGCATGGGTCGTGCCGAAGCAGGGAATCGGCTTTTCCGCCTGAGCCCAGGCCGTCGCGTATTCGGAGTGCGTGTGGGCCACCCCGCCGAGGTGCGGAAAATTTCGGTAAAGTTCTAGATGAGTCGGCAGATCCGAAGACGGCCGAAGCTTCCCCTCGACGATGTTTCCCTCTAAATCGGAAATCACCATCTGGTCGGGCGTCAACTCCTCGTAAGGAACGCCGCTTGGCTTGATCGCAACCCGTCCACTCTCCCGGTCAATTCCGCTCGCATTGCCGAACGTATAGAGGACAAGTCCCCGCCGCACCAGCTCGAGATTCGCTTCCAATACTTCTCTGCGTAATTTCTCGAGCATCATACCGGCCGGATTCCTCTCTTGCGGATAAGTAAACGTTTGCTTCGCCGCGAGAAGCCATTAAAACGGACCCGCCTTGCTTTGTCAAAGGTGGCACGGGCCCGCCACTCCGCTCCGTATTCGTCATGCAAATCTGACGTGCCATCGCACACCACCCGCAGCGAATGCAGCCCGCTGAATTGTATACACTAGACCGAAATACAGGTTCCGCGAGAAATTGAGCGCAGGCGGACACCATCCCCGGCATTGAGCAGACTGTGGGCAACGCGACATATGACATAGTCATTCTGGGCGCCGGCATTGTAGGCGCGGCATGCGCGGACGAGTTCGCCCGCCGCGGCCTGCGAGTTGCCGTCGTCGATCGTGACGTCGTCGGCAGCGGCGCCACCGCTGCCGGAATGGGCCACATCGTCGTGATGGATGACTCCGCCGCGCAGTTCGCCTTGACCCGGTACTCTCAGCAACTCTGGCAGGCTCTCCGGAACGATTTGCCCGCCGACATCGAATATGACCAGTGTGGCACCATCTGGGTCGCTGCCGGCGAAGAGGAGATGGCCGAGGTGCACCGCAAGCACGACTTCTACGCAGCTCGTGGAGTTCCCACCGAGATCCTGGATGCGAAACGCCTCAGGCAAAGCGAACCGAATCTCCGCGACGGATTGTACGGTGGCCTCTTAGTGCCGGAGGACGCGGTCCTCTATCCCCCGTGCGCCGCGCGCTTTCTTATGCAGCGGGCACAACAGCGTGGCGCGAAGCTGGTTTTGGGGCCTTCGGTATCGACTTTCGGCAAAAGTCGCGTGCTGCTCAGCGATGGCCTTCAACTCACGGGCGACATCATCGTCAACGCGGCCGGAGCCTGGTCGGCAGAACTCACCCCTGGAATCGACGTGAAGAAGCGCAAAGGGCACCTCGTGATCACCGATCGCTATCCCGCTTTTCTTCGGCATCAGCTGGTCGAGTTGGGATATCTAAAGAGCGCGCACTCCGTCGCCAGCGATTCGGTAGCCTTCAACGTACAGCCTCGCCGCACGGGACAGATCCTGATCGGTTCCTCGCGGCAGTTCGGAGCCGAGCACAAGGAAGTAGACCAGGAAATGATTGTCCGAATGCTGCAGCGCGCGCGGGAGTACATGCCATCGCTTGGACAACTCTCCGCGATTCGCGCGTGGACAGGCTTTCGCGCCGCCACCCCTGACAAGTTGCCCCTGATCGGGCCCTGGCCCGATGATCCATCCGTGTTCCTCGCCACAGGACACGAAGGCCTGGGAATCACCACTTCATTGGCAACAGCCAAAATTCTGGTCGACCAGATCACCGGAGTAAAACCCGAGATTCCATTCGAGCCCTATCTGCCATCCCGCGCCGGTAAGGAGCACGCGCATGTCTGACCAGGTTTCATTGACGGTGAACGGAGCTGCAATTTCAGTCCCGTCAGGCACAACCGTTGCTGTTGCCATCGCCCTCGCTGGTCAGCCCTGCAGAACTTCAGTTACGGGCGAGCCTCGTGGGCCCTTGTGCGGGATGGGCATCTGCTTCGAATGCCGGGTGAAGATTAACGGAATACCGCATTGCCGAAGTTGTCAGAGCCCGTGCGAACCGGGCATGGAAGTGACGTCGGAGACTTAGAATGCCCCAAAGCTTTGACATTCTCGTCATCGGTGGAGGCCCCGCAGGAATTGCGGCTGCGGTTCGCGCCGCAGAATCAGGTGCCGCGACCGGGATTGTGGATGACAACGCCATCTTGGGTGGCCAGATTTGGAGGCGCGCACCCACGGACAGCGCGGCAGAGCCCGCTGCGGATTGGCACCGCCGCCTGCAAAAAGCAGGCGTCTCCGTCGTCTGCCGAACGCGTGTTTTCGATCAGCCCGAGCCTGGCTTGCTTCTCGTCGAGCGGGACAACGATATGCTCCAACTGGCATATCGAAAACTCGTGCTGGCCACGGGAGCACGAGAAAGATTCCTGCCTTTTCCGGGATGGACCTTGCCCAACGTGATGGGAGCGGGTGGGCTCCAGGCCATGGTCAAAGCGGGGCTAACCATTCGGGGCAAGCGTGTGATCGTCGCTGGAACCGGTCCTCTGCTGCTCGCCGTCGCAGCCTACCTGCGCGGCCATCGAGCTGAGATCTCCATCATCTGCGAACAGGCCCCCTGGAGCAAACTCGCGCGCTTCGGCCTGACACTGCTCACGGATTGGCAGAAGGCTGCTCAGGCGCGGCAACTCAAGCGCGACCTCGCTGGCGTTCCCTTTGCCCCCAATGCCTGGCCCGTCTCTGCCCATGGGCAGAGCGCAGTGGAAAGCGTAACCATCATGCGCAACGGAAAATCAGAAGAAATTGCCTGCGACTATCTGGCCTGCGGATTTCATCTGGTGCCCAACACAGAATTAGCGACGCTCATTGGCTGTCAGTTGCGCAGCGGCTTCGTCGAGGTCGACGATCTGCAGCGTACGACCCTCTCCAACGTGTTTTGTGCCGGAGAGCCAACCAGCATCGGTGGAGTAGAGTTGTCTCTCATCGAGGGCCAGATCGCCGGTCTTGCGGCCTCCGATCGCGTGCCCGAAGCTCAGCGACTCTTCACCCAGCGGGAGAAATGGCGACGTTTCGCGCGCCGTCTGGACCGCACATTTTCTTTGCGGGATGAACTCCGGCGCTTGCCCTCGCCGGATACCATAGTGTGCCGGTGCGAAGACGTTCCGCACTCCCGGCTTCAGGAACACACTGGGTGGCGCGCCGCGAAGCTTCACACCCGCTGCGGAATGGGTCCCTGCCAGGGCAGAATCTGTGGACCCGCCACTGACTTTTTGTTCCGATGGAATCCGGATTCGGTTCGCCCCCCGGTGTTTCCTGTTCGCGTGAGCAGCTTGGCGGCTATGGTGCGGGCTAATGAATCTGAGCACATGAATTTCGAGGAGGACAGCAGATGAACTGGAAGGGCGTCATGCCCGCGATCACAACCAGCTTCAACCAGGATCTGTCGATCGATCACGGCTACCTCGGCGAGCACTGCCGTTGGATGCTCGAGAACGGCTGCAGTGGAATCGTTGCGCTTGGCTCACTTGGTGAAGGAGCCACCTTGTCCTATGACGAAAAACTGCAGGTTCTGCGCATCTGCGTCCGCTCTATAAACGGACGCGCTCCCGTGGTAGCCGCGATCTCCTCGTTGACAACGTCCGAAGCGGTATCTCTAGCCAGGGCCGCCGCCGACCTGGGTTGCGAAGGCCTGATGGTTCTGCCTCCCTATGTCTACCAGGGCGACTGGCGCGAGATGAAAGCGCACGTCGCCTCGGTTTTCCAGGCGTCTCCGCTCTCTTGCATGCTGTACAACAATCCGGTTGCCTACGGAACGGATTTTCTTCCCGCCCAGATCGCGGAACTGGCGGCAGAATATCCCAACCTCGAAGCCGTAAAAGAATCCAGCACCGATGCCCGGCGAGTTTCCGCCATCCGCGCGCTGCTTGACGATCGTCTCGGTACTCTAGTGGGAGTCGATGACGCCGTGCTCGAAGCCATAGGAGTTGGCGCTACTGGCTGGATCGCAGGACTGGCGAACGCACTCCCGCGTGAGTCGGTGGAATTATTTGAGTGCGGCATCAGCGGCGATCGCGACCGCGCCTTCGAACTCTATCGCTGGTTCTTGCCGCTGCTGCGTATGGACACAGTGCCAAAATTCGTACAGCTGATTAAACTCGTCCAGAGCGAGTTGGGAAGAGCCAACGCTCGCGTTCGCCCACCGCGTCTTCCCTTAGCAGGGAGCGAACTGGAGGAGACATTGAAGGTCATTCGAACCGCGTTGCAGTCTCGGCCGCCAGTCGCCAGCCCAACCACATCAGCGAGGAAGTGAAACATGTTAGCGTCCACCGTAAAACTTTCAGGAAGATCGCTCATCGGATTTCGCGAGGGGGCTGGCAGCGGAAACCCGCAGCATGCCGCCGATCCAACCACCGGGCAAGCTCTGGAGCCCGGTTTTTTTCCCCCCACCGCGGAGGAAATTGAACGCGCCGTTCAACTCGCAGCCCAGGCATTCCCCGCGTACCGTCACACCTCCGGGCGCGAGCGCGCCGCATTCTTGCGCAAAATCGCCGAGAACATCGAAGCTGTCGCACCCGATATCGTGGAACGTGCAGCCAAGGAAACAGCCCTGCCTCAGGCTCGGCTGCAGAGTGAAACCGCGCGAACCTGCGCTCAGCTACGCCTCTTTGCTCAGGTCGCCCAAGAAGGATCATGGGTCAACGCGCGCATCGATCGTGCCGATCCCAATCGCAAGCCTCTTCCCAAGCCTGATATCCGCTCAATGCTCCACCCGCTCGGACCTGTGGTCGTGTTCGGAGCCAGTAATTTCCCGCTGGCTTTTTCCGTTGCCGGCGGAGATACCGCCTCCGCCTTGGCCTCTGGCAATCCCGTGATCGTCAAGGCTCATGGCGCTCATCCCGGCACCAGCGAGTTGGTCGGCCGAGCCCTGCAGGAAGCAGTTCGCCAGTGCGGCCTGCCCGAAGGCGTTTTCTCGCTTCTGTTCGGCAGCGGCACTCAGGTGGGAACCACTCTGATGAAGCATCCTCTCGTGAAAGCCGGGGGCTTCACCGGATCCCGCATCGCGGGAAGAATCCTGATGGACGTGGCCTCTTCCCGGCCGGAGCCAATTCCTTTCTACGCCGAGATGAGCAGCACCAATCCCGTCTTCATCCTGCCGGGCGCTCTTCGCCAGCGTGGAGATGCGATCGCTGCCGGATTACACGGCTCATTCACCCTTGGGGCAGGGCAGTTCTGCACCAAGCCCGGGATGGTCTTTCTGCCGCGAGGTTCTGCGGCCACCAAGTTCGGCGAAAACTTAGGCCAACTGGTAAGCGGTTCGGCGCCCTTCCATCTTCTGACCAGAGTGATACACCAGTCCTATGCATCGGCCGTTGAGAAGCGCCGCGCGGAGCAGCACGTCAAAGTTGTTGCCGAAGCCGCGTGCCCTAACGCTGCCGGATTCGCGGCTGGTTCGCTGGTGTTCGAGACCGATGCGGAAACCTTTTTGAATTCGGATCTGGAGTCAGAAATTTTTGGTCCCACCACGCTTCTCGTGAGCCATTCCAGCCGCGAACAGGTTCTGGCCATTGCCCGATCCCTTGACGGACACCTCACCGCGACCATTCACGGCACAGAAGAAGATCTCCAAGATTACGCAGATCTGGTCGCTATCCTGGAAACCAAAGTGGGCAGGCTGATCTTCAATGGCTATCCCACTGGAGTCGAAGTCACGCACGCGATGGTTCACGGAGGGCCCTATCCGTCAACTTCGGATGGAAGGTCCACCTCCGTCGGTACGCACGCAATCTTCCGCTTCACCCGGCTGGTCTGCTATCAAAGCTTTCCCGACTCCGCGCTACCGGATGACTTAAAGGATGGAAACCCGCTAGGAATCTGGAGAATGCTCGACGGACAGATGTCGCGCGACCCGGTCGCGCGCTCCGCGTAGACAGCCCACGTAGGCACAGTCGAAGGCTTGTTCAGGTGCTGCGGGCTGCCCGTCCGTCTACACTGACACCGCTTCGCGCCGCACATGCATCATCCCGACTACGGCTTCGTAGATCCGTTTGCGGGCTTCATGCCGTTCATAGGCGCGCGTAATGTAACGAACTCGTAGCTCTACCCCCGCTCCCGTTGGACGAACATTAATTCCGGGTACCGCCGACAGAGTCTTTGCCCGGTAGTGAGAGGTAGTCTCTTTCCACTCCGCCTCAGCTGTAGCCGCGTTGGCCGCCGTCTCCTGTTCCACCAGCTTTTGAATGCCGTCGATCACCGGGTAGGGATCCTGGCTCGCCGGGATCAGCAACTGCAGCTCATCCCACATCCACTGTCCCGAAGTCGTGAAGTTGAAGAAGTGCCCTTCAATCGCGAAGCTATTTACAAACGACACGCGGCGGCCCGTGGGATGGCTGGAATCGGTCCAGTTGCCGGTCTCGAGCAGCACCGTCTTCAGCAGTCCCACCTCGACTACCTCGCCCGCGACACCGTTGATCTCAACCCAGTCGCCTACCCGAATTCCATTTCGTCCCATCAGGATGAACCACCCGAAGAACGCAACGATGAAATCTTTCATCGCAACGGTAAGCCCGGCGCCCGCCAGGCCGAGCACCGTGGTCGTTTGCGTCGGCATTCCGATGATGATGAACAGTATGAACAGTGCGCCCACCGCCTGAGCCCCGAACTTGACCACCGCGCGCAGGGTGTCAATGCGCTTGTTCTCCGCCGTGAGCCCCGTGAACAGGCGATCAATCACGCGGGCTGCGACATAAAGCACGAACAAGACCAGCACTATGGATAGAAAAGCCTCGATGATGTGGTGTAGCGCAGCCCGCTTCCGTACTTCGACCAGCTCAATCCAGTTGCCATAGATGTCGTTCAAATCCTGCTCGTCTTGGACGCGGCGTCCGAGATCGGCGAGATTCTTTTGATCGAGCGTAAACTGCTTGAGAGTCGCCAACGTTGCCGTAGCCGCGGCTTTCGAGGCATCACGGTTCGCCGTCGGGCTGGCGGCAAATCCTTTGGCCTGTTGCTTGGCGGCTTCGCGGCTTGCTCGTTCTTGCTCAACCTGCGCGGCCAGCTTGGCATGGCGTTGAACCAGGCGTTGTTGTTTCCGCCCGGCTTCCTCTCTGGCTTGTTCCAGTTGCAGAGTCTTGTCGCGCAGTGCCTTCCATGCCTGGGTCACCGACAGCAACGTGTACGCCTGGTAATCTTCCTCGTGCGGACTCACGCCGGACCCCGCAGGCGCGGCGTTGTGGTCTCCCGCCTCGTGATCCGCTTGCAGTCTCTTGATCTTCGATTCTTGATCGCCGCCCGCTTGCTCAAGGTCCTCGCTGGCGTCGTCCAATTCATCCTGATCGAGTTCCATCTGCGCTTTGATCACATCGATCTGGTCCTGCAAATTATCTTTTTGCGTCTCCGGCGCAAGCGCGAGCTTACGGGTCAATTCCGCCAGCCTGTCCTGGTCCTCTTTGACTGTCTGTTGCGCCTTATTTCTCCGGATCTCGATCTCCTTGGCTTCCGGGGAAAGCGCGGGAGGATTTTCCTGGGCGGTTCGGATCGCGTCGTAGAACGCGAGGTCAACTTCGTGGTCGCCGACCTTCTCGGCCTCGTGCGCTAGCGCGATTTCCGCGGGAGTGCCCGCGAGCGCCGCCATCCGGCGAGCCGTCTCCAGCGGATGCAGGTCGACTAGCCGCCGGCGCTGCGATGAGGCTTTCGTCTTTGATGCTTTCCTGCCGTTGTTGGCAGCAGCATCATCATTCTGCACCGGCAGTTCTCGTGTCCAATACAGCCCGGCTACGGCTGCTCCTATCAGCAGCACGAGGACGATTGCCGTTATCCAGTGTCGACGCTGAACGCGGTTTTTCATACTGCCATCCGGCCAAAGCTTGTGCTCTGGCCCCGCCTGCTTAGGGAATTTGGATGAGAACACTGTAGCAAGAAATCACCGCTGCATCGATGTCGTTAGTACGTCTACAGGAGGCGATACGGGCACCCGCATGCTGCACTGCCAGCAACTATCAGTGCGCCGGAAGGCTGTAGTGCGATGCCACCAGCTTCCACTTGCCGTCCATCTTCATCCACAGGTCGGTCATGCGATCGTGGTAATCGTATGGCTTCCCCGCAGACTCGCCCTGCTCGTGGTAGCTTCCGGTAACCACCGCCGCATCTCCATGCATCCGTATTTTGAGATCGCCGAATTCCACGAGGCTCACCTTTTCAGAAGGTTGGGCGGTGTGGCTGATGAATCCGACCTTGCCGTACACGCTGCCATCCTCCATCGTGATCACATAGTCATCCGCCATGAGAGAGGAGAGCACGTCCACTTGCCGGTTCTTGTAGGAATCCGCCCACTTGGTTTCCAGCGTGCGAAGGGTAGCGATGTCGGGGCTATCTTGCGCGCGCGCCGCCACCCAGCAATTGCCGAGTAGGCACACCAACAAGGGCACGCAAGTCCGAGCTCGCATACGGGCTATCCTCCACATTCCATGGGAACAGCGCAAGTTACCAACGGAGCACTCAGCGCCCTGGCTATGCTAACCTTGCCCTACCTTCCGCTCAAAGGCATGGAACCCAAGCCCAGAATCCGCATTGGCACGGCCGGCTGGTCCTATAAGGACTGGGAGGGATTCTTCTATCCCTCAGGCATGCAGCGGAAGAAGATCCATCCCCTCGAATATCTGGCAAGATTTTTCGATACCACGGAAATCAATACGTCCTTCTACGGACCGCTAAAGCCGGAGTTGGTGAAGCTCTGGTGTAAGAAAGTGGCGGGCGTGAATCCGGATTTCCTGTTTACGGCGAAGCTGTATCGCGCCTTCACCCACTCGCCACTCGCCATGATGGAGCCGACCTCCGCCGCCAGCATCCGTCCGACGGACGAAGATGAAGTCAAGACCCGCGAGGGCCTCGATGCCCTGGCCAGCGAAGGACGATTAGGCGCGCTGCTGATCCAGTTCCCGGTCTCGTTCAAAAATACCTCGCTGAACCGCGAATACATCGAACGCCTGGTGCGGCAGTTCATCGAGTATCCCTGCGTGATCGAGGTGAGGGACTCAAGCTGGGATAATCCGGAGACGCTGGAATCCTTCGCACAAAGAAACGTCGCGTTCTGCAATATCGATCAGCCGCGGTTAGGGAAGTCCCTTGGCCCGACGGAGCATGTGACCGCATCGATCGCCTACGTGCGGCTGCACGGCCGCAATTACGATCAGTGGTTCGATTCCGACAATCGCAACGACCGCTACAACTACCTGTATAAAGAGCGCGAGCTGGAAGGCTGGAAAGAGCGCATCGAGAATGTTGCTCACCGGGCCCAGACCACATACGTGATCACCAACAACCACTTCGAAAGCAAGGCAGGCGTGAACGCGATCGAGTT
Source organism: Candidatus Sulfotelmatobacter sp. (assembly GCA_036376495.1). Taxonomy (GTDB): domain Bacteria; phylum Acidobacteriota; class Terriglobia; order Terriglobales; family Acidobacteriaceae; genus Sulfotelmatobacter. The sequence continues at coordinate 53,739 of DASVAE010000027.1, forward strand.
GAAGGCGATGATTACGGGCAAGCGGGTGGCCGCGCCTGCGACCCTCATTCAGAAATATCCGGAACTAAGAAAATTCGCCGACCCCGACGACGGCGCCGCAGGCTCCGCCCCAGGCGGGCAGCTCTCGCTGCTGGCCTAGGCGACGTTGTCATTCATCTCACGGGGGTGACCACCGCCCAATTTCAGCACTTTCGTTCATGAGTTCTCACTAATTTACGAACTATGGGGCCTGAACTTGCCGATCTGCGCTTCGGAAGGTTGGCCCCACCATGCGAAGTTACATTTTGCTAATGTTCTTTTTCGCCGCGTCCGCTCTGCACGCTCAGAACTTCATTGATGCAGCACTTAACTCCAATCCGTTCATCCCTCGCCCATACGTGTTCGGTGGACCTACCCTAATGCCTGGAGGATACGCGCCGCTTGCATTCCTAGCAGGAGCTGGAATTCGGATCGATTCCGAGCACTTCCTGTTCGATGTGCATGCCTTGTACGACAACGGACATAAGGTAAATGACAATCACCAGCCCAACCCAAAGGGGCATGACCGGGCCCTTAACGGTTCGATGTACTTTCGCTTCCCATCGGGTTGGTCCTTCGGTGGCGGCGCCAGTTGGAGTCAACTCTCAACTACCGAGTACACCAAGAGCTCTTGGCATCCAAGATTTGGAGGGAACCGGGATTTCTTCGTGAAAAACTGCATAGCAGAAAACTGCCAGGGCCAATACACCATGCGCATCGGTGCTGACTACTTTTTTGGCGGTAACAATCGGGACAACGGAACTCAAGGCGTCTTCTTGACCCTACATATCCCGTCCCCATCGCTCAACCGCCACTTTTTCTTTCGCGAAAAGGTTGCCATCTACCGATACCACGACACTGTCACTACCACGCCGGAGATCAATCGCGACGTTTTCAACCGGGAAATGGGCACGCACCACTTCGACTCCTACATGGAAGCGACCATCATGTACCGCTTCTGAATTCCCGCGAAGGAACAAATTTCTTTCCGGGAACTAAATCGATTTATTTCAGTGTGAGGTATCGGCAATCACATACGTTATAACTCGGAATCCATAGAATGTATTCACCTTTGGCCGAGGCTCCGAGGCCGACGTCCGAGCCCCTCAGCCCTCTCTTAGCTGCCTTGAGCCCGAGGCACTTTAGGCCCGGGTCGCTTCCGGTTGGTGTCCCACCTACATGCAAACTGCGTCGGCGCGAAAGCGCTCACGACGCCCAAGCACTCGATTGCCTGCGGGTGCGAAGTGCTGTTTTTGCTTAATTCTGAGTGGAAGGAGACCCGAAGTGGCAGTCTATGCGGTAGAGCACATTCGCAGGATGCCAGGTGGTTCGCAGTCGCATTTAATGCGCTGCTCCGATAACAATTTCTATGTCGTAAAGTGCCAACACAATCCACAGGGGTCGCGAATCTTGGCAAATGACTTTTTCGGAACAAGATTAGCCGAACTCCTTGGATTGCCTGTTCCTGCTACCAGCATTGTGGAGTTGGATGCCTGGCTGATCGAGCACGAACAGAAACTAAGCTTTCAACTTGCACACGGAACCGAAAAATGCGTCCCCGGCTCTCAGTTCGGCTCGCGATACATCGGCGACCCCCGGCACGACTATGTACTCGAGCATCTGCCCACAAGACTGCTTCGACACGTTAGGAATCTCCATGCTTTTGCAGGCGTGCTTGCATTTGATAGATGGACGGCTAATAGCGATGGGCGCCAAGTTGCATTTCTGAGAAAAGGGACGGCACTCGCATTTACGGCTTATTTCATAGACCAAGGCTACTGTTTCAACCGCGATAAATGGAGTCTAGAGAATGAGAATTTCCTGGGTTTGTACGGTCTCAACGAAGCTTACGCAAACGTCGAAGGGTGGGAGTCTTTTGAGCCCTGGCTTTTCCGAATTGAGAACTTTCCAATTACGCAAATCTGGAAGCTGGCAACCGAAATCCCACCAGAATGGTACGACAGACAATCTGGCGAACTCGAAAAGCTTGTGGAAGCACTTTATGCACGCAGGAGCATAGTCCGTGACTTAATCACGGCGTTGAGGCCTCCCGCCAGGAGACTTTTGCCCATGTGGACTGGAAACTCCACTTGTGCGTTTTCGGCTAAGTCCGGAGCCTAAACATGCTCACTCGTTAGACCCAGCTAACGCAGATTCAGGAGACGAGGATGCGACAGCACGCGCTGGCCTAAGAGCGACCGCTGGAGAAAGAGATTTCTAGTGACTCGCAATGAACCAATCACAATAAAACTGGTACCAAAACTAGAACTGAAACTACTACCACCGACATCAATGAGCTGCGTTTACGGACTATGTACAGAGCAATACTGCATAAAAGTTAGTTATCTCCCCCGAGCGTTCATGAAATGTCGTTATGCGGAGCGGCGATGTCGGGCTACAGCACGTGCAACGCATCGCCACGCGGATAAAGGATGGATCGGCGAGTCGGCGCCTACCTGAATGGCCCACCCCGCCTGTTGCGGTTAGTATTCCCGCGTTGCCGCGGAAAATGCCGGGACAGACGGAAATGACCCTAATTTTTTTCCCCCCGATTTCGGAGCCGCCCCGCGAAAGTTTTCCACAGCAAATATTTTCAAATTGTGACGTACAACCTGTACTGAGAAATCTGGATGTGGAACTTTGGGACTATGCATCCCCAAGGTCCCAAAGATTCCGACACTCAACGCAAGCCATCGGCCGCCTCCTCCGCCCCCGCTACTCCCTGGATTCCCAATTCGGCACTCCCTCCCCTCCACCCGGACTCCATGAACTCCATTGTTCGCAAGACTTTACTCGCAACTCCTGAGTTCCCAAGACTTTACGCCGACCTGGTCCTCTCCACTCGCCCCAACTCCGCAGAAGCAAAGATCTTACGTCCTAAGTACCAGAAAATTCTTCACAGGATCAATCTCATGCAAAACAGCAAAACCTGCACTCATATCAAAATCTCCGGCCTCCGTTGCGGCTCTCCTTCTCTCCGCGGAGAGCGCTTCTGCTACTACCATCAGCGCATGCATCGCGGCGTGCGCACTCCGCCGCAGTCGCGCCTGCATCCCATCGCCTGCATCGAGGACAAAGAGTCCATCCAGGCCGCGCTGGCCGAAGTCATCAATGCGCTGCTGCGCAACACCATCGACCTGAAGCGCGCCACGCTGATCCTGCGCGCCCTGCAC
>DASVAE010000028.1:0-40577 GCA_036376495.1 Candidatus Sulfotelmatobacter sp.
GGCGTGGCCCGGGCAATCCACGTGCGCGTAGTGCCGGTTCGCCGTCTCATACTCCACGTGCGCCGTCGCGATCGTGATGCCGCGCGCCTTCTCTTCCGGCGCGTTATCGATCGAATCAAACGAGCGGAACTTGATGCTCGGGTTGTGCTTGGACAGAACCTTGGTGATGGCCGCCGTCAACGTCGTCTTGCCATGATCGATGTGTCCGATCGTTCCTACGTTGCAGTGCGGCTTTGTCCGATCAAATTTCTCTTTCGCCATTACTTTTCTCCGTAGAGACGTTGCTTGCAACGCCTCTTTTGCTGCGACGCCTCTTTCGCGTCAAGTACCGGCCCGCGCCGGCAGAGAGACGTAGCAAGCTACGCCTCTACAGAAACTATTTCGCCGTGCCCTGCACCTTGGCGATGATTTCCTCCGCCACCGACCGCGGAGCCTCCTCATAACGCGCAAAGTGCATCGAGTATTCCGCCCGCCCCTGCGTTGACGAACGCATGTGCGTCGCGTATCCAAACATCTCCGCCAGCGGAACGATGGCCTTGATCACCTGCGATCCCGCGCGATGCTCCATGCCTTCAATGCGTCCGCGCCGCGAACTCAGATCGCCCATAATCGTTCCCGCGTAATCTTCCGGCGTTACCACTTCGACTGCCATTACCGGTTCCAGCAGCACCGGGGAAGCCTTGCGTGCCGCCTCTTTGAAAGCCATCGATCCCGCGATCTTGAATGCCATTTCGTTCGAGTCGACATCGTGATAGCTGCCGTCGTACAGCGTCGCCTTGACATCCACCATCGGATATCCCGCCAGCACGCCGCCTTCGAGCGCTTCCTGAATGCCCTGATCGATCGGCTTGATGAATTCCTTCGGCACCGAACCACCCACGATCTCGTTCACAAACTCGTAGCCCGTCCCCGGTGGTTGAGGATCGAGATAAATCTTGGCGTGCCCGTACTGCCCGCGCCCACCGGTCTGGCGAATGTATTTGCCCTCCGCCTCCGCATGCTTGCGGATCGTCTCCCGATACGCCACCTGCGGCTTGCCGACGTTCGCCTCCACCTTGTACTCGCGCATCATGCGGTCGACAATGATTTCCAGGTGCAACTCACCCATGCCGCTGATGATCGTCTGCCCGCTGTCAGGATCGGTGTGAACCTTGAAGGTAGGATCTTCCTGGGCCAACCGCCCTAGCGCCATGCCCATTTTTTCCTGGTCGGCTTTCGTCTTCGGTTCGACCGCAACCGAAATCACGGGGGTCGCAAACGTAATTGTTTCGAGCGCGATGGGATGATTTTGGCTGCAAATGGTATCGCCGGTGGAAACGTTCTTCAGGCCTACCGCAGCACAAATATCCCCTGCAAGAATTTCGCTGATCTCTTCGCGCTTGTTGGCGTGCATCTTCAGCAAGCGCCCGATGCGCTCGGTCTTGCCCGTGCGCACGTTCAACACGCTGTCCCCAGTCTTTAGCTGTCCTGAGTACACGCGAATAAATGTGAGCTGCCCGACGAACGGATCAGCCATGATTTTGAACGCCAGAGCCGAGAATGGATCCTTGTCGTCCGCCTTGCGCGTTATCGGCTGCCCATTATCAGGATTTGTTCCGTGCGTCTCGCCTACATCCAGCGGTGAGGGCAGGTAATCGACCACCGCATCCAGCAGGGGTTGCACGCCTTTGTTCTTAAAGGCCGTTCCCACCACAACCGGAAACACCTTCAGCGCAATCGTCGATTTGCGCAGCGACGAACGCAGTTCATCGGCGCTGATCTCTTCGCCTTCCAAAAATTTGTGCAGGATCTCGTCATCGTTCTCGGCGATGCTCTCCACCAGTTGCGCGTGGAACGCTTCCGCCTTCTTCTTCAGGTCGGCGGGAATCTCTTCTGTCTCGTACTCCGCGCCCATCGTCTCGTCTTTCCAGATGATCGCCTTCATGGCAATCAGATCGATTACGCCAATGAACTTCGCTTCTTGTCCGATGGGAATTTGAATCGCGACCGGCTTGGCGCTGAGACGCTTGCGGATGGTATCGACGGCATGCTCAAAATCAGCACCCATCTTGTCAATCTTGTTGATGAAGCAAATACGCGGCACACCGTACTTGTCGGCCTGACGCCAGACTTTTTCCGACTGCGGCTGCACGCCGTGAACCGCGTCAAATACCGCCACCGCGCCGTCCAGCACGCGCAGCGACCGCTCCACCTCGGCCGTGAAATCGACGTGGCCAGGCGTATCAATAATATTGATGCGAATGTCGCGCCAGGTGCAGGTCGTCGCCGCGGATGTAATCGTAATTCCGCGCTCCTGCTCCTGCTCCATCCAGTCCATGGTGGCAGTGCCTTCGTGCACCTCTCCGATGCGGTGCGTCCGCCCCGTATAAAACAGGATGCGCTCCGTCGTAGTGGTCTTGCCGGCATCAATGTGCGCCATGATGCCGATATTCCTGCAACGCTCTAATGGGACTGTTCTAGGCACGACCTGTATCTCTTTCCCGGCTCCAACTGATTTTGTGAAATCTCTACCATCGATAATGCGCAAACGCCTTGTTCGCTTCCGCCATGCGATGCACATCTTCCTTCTTCTTGATGGCGGCGCCGCGGCTATTCGCAGCATCCAGCAACTCATTACTCAACTTGTCGACCATTCCCTTTTCGCCGCGTCCGCGCGCATAGGAAATGATCCAGCGAATCGCCAGCGAAGTCCGCCGGTCGGCATTCACCTCTACTGGCACCTGGTAGTTCGCACCACCCACCCGTCGCGTCTTCACTTCGAGCAGTGGCTTCGTGTTCTCGACAGCCTTCTTGAACAGCTTCAAGGCCTCATCGCCGCCCTTGGACTCCAGCTTCGTGAGGGCTTCATAGAAGATCCCCTCGGCCGTCGACCGCTTGCCCTGCCACATCATCGAATTGATGAATTTGGTTACCAGGTCCGACCCGTACACTGCATCGGCCGGTACCGTCCGCTTTGCGATATGTCCTTTACGAGGCATTTCAGCTTCTAGCTCCTAAGCGTGACTTACGGATCCTTACCCCTGGTCCCTAGTCCCTGCTTCTTAACCCTTCTTCGCTCGCTTCGCTCCGTACTTGGAGCGCCCTTGCTGGCGTCCAGCCACACCCACCGCATCCAGCGTCCCCCGAATCACGTGATAGCGCACGCCCGGCAGATCCTTTACACGGCCTCCACGGATCAGCACAATCGAGTGCTCCTGCAGGTTGTGCCCGACTCCAGGGATATACGTCGTCACCTCAATGCCGTTCGTGAGCCGCACGCGCGCCACCTTGCGGAGAGCCGAGTTCGGCTTCTTCGGCGTCTGCGTGTACACCCGCGTGCAAACGCCGCGCTTTTGCGGACACCCCTGCAGCGCAGGGCTCGCCGTCTTGTAACGAGGCCTCTTCCGGCCTTTGGCTACCAACTGATTAAACGTAGGCACTCTTGCCACTCCTTAGCCGCACACTCGCCTGCTCATCGCGCAGGCAGCGGATAATCTAAATCCACTGTTCTAGACGCGTATCCGTGGCATGGCCAACACCAGGCCATTACTTCTCACTGCGCTGCTGCTTACGCGCAAACCAGCGCCAGAGAGAGATTCTGGATTCCCGTTCAGGCTATCGCTGCCGACGGTGGCGCCCGGCCCATTCGCGGGGGCACTCCGTTTCGTCAGCCTTGCCCTGCATATCCTTCCGCATAAGGGCGAAAGGCGTCGCAGGAACGTTCTAGCGAGGAAAGTTTCCGATCAGTTCTCTACTCGGAAACGCATTTCTCTACAGCTCAACTGCCCCTCTTCCACGCACACTGCCGCAGAAAATCAGCAGCACACAGCAAGCTTGGATGAACTCGCGGAACCTGACTACTATAACAACTGCGCAGAAACATCGTCAACTCGTCTTTTTGCATCCCACTTCCGGATACTGCGAATCAGCCAGTTCTTATTAGATTCGTTCGCGTGCTTGCCTGATTCCGGTTCCACCCTCTAAACTACAAGTTTTCCAAATCCTTGAACACTTTGTCCTGCTCCCGTAACGCAGGATGACGGCGAGGTTCGACGAGGAGTGCATGGGTAGGTTTCGCTCTGGTGGTCTGTTCTGGGCTGTTTCAATCCTTTTTCTATTGAGCTTTTCGGCATGTGGCGGCGGCGGCAAGGCCGGTCCGCCCCTGTTTGCTGGAAAGGTTCTCCTCACACCATCCAGCAATACCTCCCTGGTCTTGGGCGGAACCCTGGTCTTCTTTTCCACCGTTCAGACCGCCTCCGGCACCACCCTGAACACGCCCGTCACCTACTCCTCTAGCGATACTTCGATCCTTAATATTGCCTCCAATGGCGTAGCATGCGCCGGTCATTGGGATCAAACCTTTAGCACCTGCAGCCCCGGCGCAACCGGCGTTGTCCGGATCACCGCCACTGCTTTGGGATCCGCCAGCATCCCTACTTACGTTTTCGTCCATCCGCCCATCGACTCGATCACCGTCACTGGAATCCTGCTTGACGGAGTTCCCGTGCAGGAACCCTGCCTGTCTCAATCCCAGTCCATGACTCTGGAGGCTCATGCCTTCAGCCGTGGTGTCGATGTCACCGCATCCGTCGGTCCCTTCACCTGGTCCCAAAGCAACAACGCTGTCGCCACCTTGACGCCTGTCGTGAATAACAGCTACACCTTTCCCACTAATCGGGTCACCGCCACAGCCGCCGTTCCCGGCATCACTCAGATTTATGCGTCCGCCTCCGGAGTCAGCAGCACCTCCTTTCAGCAGCCCACCTTTAATCAGTCGCCAGTCCTGGACTTCTTCTCGACCTGCCCCGTCCAGAATATCGCTCTGGAAGTTGGAGCCGTCGGCACGCGCCAGACCAGCTTCTCCGTGACCAAGGGCACGGGGGTAGCTTCCCAAACCGTATTCGCCACTATCACCGATGTGATGGGCAATTCAACTCTGGTGAACAACACTGCTAGCCTAGTCCTGAGTAAGATTCCCCTCACCTGGTTGTCCTCTCAGCCGGGTGCGATTTCTGTCGCCAGCGGATGCACCGAGTCCTGCCAACTGACTTTGAACTCCCCAGGCGCTGCCAGCATCACCGCTGCCTGCTCTCCGCCTACTTGCAATGTTGGCTTTCCTACCGTGCCCCAGTCGCTGTCAACGCAAACCCAAATCGACGCTTGTAACACTTTCTTCCAGCCTCTATATCCCAAATTTGCGGGATGTCAGCACCTCATCCCCGTTCCCGTATATTCGTCCAATGTATTTAGCACTACTCCCATCCAACTTTCTCCCAGCGGCGCCATTTCCGGCGTTGTGAGTGGAACCCCGGTGGCTGCGGCCATCTTCGCTGCCAGTACCGGATGTGCTCATGAAACTCCTGCCTCCTGCAGTTCCGCCGTTTACTATCTCTCGTCATCCAAAGCTTCGGTCGGCAACGAAAATCCATCCCCGGTTTCCCCTAACTCCATGCTGTTCGATCTCGCGGGTGACAAGATCATCATGGGTAGTGATTTCGGCGCCCAAATCATCATTCCGGGAAATTTCGGCGGTTCCTCCAGCGCCTTCACCTCTTTGGGAGCAATTACAGGCCGCGTCTTGGCTACCTCGAACAACGGCACCATCTCGCTGTTTTCCGATACCCTCCACACGCCAAACCAGGTTTTTGTCGTCAATTCGGCCAACGGCGCCTCGGTTTCCGACACCGCACTCAATATCAGCAACGCCACTGTGGCCGCATTCTCCCCCGATTCCCTGAAGGCCTATATGGTAGGCGGAATCTCCGGAACCTCCCTCTACGCCTACTCCCCCCTGCAGGCTCTGAAGGGACCATTCCCTCTCACGGGTCCTGGCAAGGCCATCTCATTCGCTCCTAACGCAGCCTTTGCCTTTGTGGCACAGGCAAACGCAGGCGCCGGGGCCAATCTCACTGCCTACAACACTTGCAATAACCAAGTGGCCACCGATGTGAACAACCTCGCCGCCAATATCTCGCTGCCCGCCGATCCCATCCTCATGAGAGTGCTTCCCAACCTGCACATCGACGGCACCGATTCCCAAGGCCATCCTATTCCTGACGGCATCCATGTTCTTGTGCTCGATTCCACCGGTTTCGACATCATTACCTCGACTATCTCGGGAAGCGTCTGCCCGCAGCAACTGACGTTCACCGATTACACGCAGCAACCCGCCATACAGCGCGTCGAACTCGGCCAAGGCACGCTGAATCCCGTAAACTTCTTTGCTTCGCCCGACGCCACCCAGCTTTACATCGTGAACGCGAACAGCTCGTCCATCGTGATCTACAGCTTCATTTCAGGATCTGTGACTGGCGGCATCGCGTTAACTGGAGGCGTTACGCCCCTAAGTGCGGATATCAGTGTGGATGGCGGTACCATCGCCGTGGCCGGTAGCGACGGCATGCTACACGAGGTGAGCACCGCAATCGGCGGCAGTGATCTGGTTCAACTCTCTTTTCCCAACCTGCCGAATTTCTTCAACGGCTTCTGCAGCGCGATCCCGACCTCGGGAACCCCATGCATCCTCAACTCGGTCCTAGTCAGGCCCTAGACGACAAAAACCGGGACAGGACGGTGCCTGCTACGCAGTCTCATCCCGAACATTTTGACGCGGTCGGAAGATCTCACTGGCTGCCGGGCCCACATAGCAAGCAACCATTTGGCGAGCTTCCAGCAGAACGCAGAACGCAGAACGCAGAACGGAGAACGGAGAACGGAGAACGGAGAACGGAGAACGCAGAACGCAGAACGGACAACGGAGAACGGACAACGGAGAACGGACAACGGAGAACGCAGAACAGAGAACGCAGAACGGAGAACGCAGAACGGAGAACGCAGAACGGAGAACGCAGAACGCAGAACGGAGAACGGACAACTGAGAACTGAGAACTGACAACTGAGAACTACTACTGACTGCTGACTTCTAACTCTTTCCCCACGCTATCCAGCACCCCATTCACAAAATGCACCGACTCCGGAGACGAGAACTTGCGCGCAATCTCCAGCGCCTCGTTGATGACGACCGCCCGCGGTGTCTCCGGATAAGACAGCAACTCCGCAACCGCGACGCGCAGCAGATTGCGATCGACCGCCGCCATGCGTTCCATACGCCAATGCTCCGCATGTTTCTCGATCAGAGGATCGATGTCGCCAACCCGATCGGTGGCGACGCGAAACAGATCGTCGGCAAAGCCCCGCACCTCGGCGCTCGCCGTCCCATGCTCCGCCCAGAAAGTCTTGCGCACCTGCTCTGCATCCTGCTTGCCCATGTCAGCCTGGAAAAGCATCTGCAGAGCCAGTTCCCGGGATTTGCGTCGTGTGCCCATGTAAGCCTTCGGCTCTTAGCTGTCAGCTCTCAGCCAAAGCGAGCGAGGTCTACACAGTTTATAGCAAGGAATTCTTCAGAACCGGCGGAGAACTAAATTTGTCTGCCGACAAGGAATGCCGGCTAGCGAGGGCGTTTCTTTTTCGAGCGCGATGCAGGGTGCTTAGAGGTTTGGCTGAGAGCTGAAGGCTGATCGCTGATACCTTTTCGCAGCGACGCCATCTCCACTGCCGCCAGCGCCGCCTCAAATCCTTTGTTCCCCATCTTCAGCCCAGCCCGATCGATCGCCTGTTCCAAAGTTTCGCAAGTCAGAACCCCGAATGCATGCGGCACCCCGGTCTCCTGCGCCGATTGCCCAATGCCGCGCGTGACTTCATTCACGATGACGTCGTAATGCGCCGTATCTCCCCGCAGAAGACATCCAATGCAGACGATGGCGTCATATTTGCCCGTGGAAGCCAAAGTCCGGGAGGCTATCGGAATCTCAAACGCCCCCGGCACGCGCACCACATCAATGTCTTCCTTGCGCCCCCCCGTGCGAAGCAGTCCATCACAAGCGCTTACCAACAGCCGCTCGGTGATAAACGAATTAAATCGCGAAACCACAATCGCGAAGCGTTTACCGACAGCATTGAGCTTCCCTTCTAATGCGGCCAGCGAGGCCTCCGGCACAGACTCAACCCTGATTTTGATCTCCTCTGTGATCCCCAGTTCCCCCGTGTTGAAGGTCTTTATCCCTGAAAATCCGTGCGAATCCGTGGCAAGTTCTACTTCCCCTTAAACTGCGCCGCCCGCTTCTCCAAAAATGCCGTAGTCCCCTCGGTCTTGTCCTCGGTGGCGCAGCATACGCCGAACAAAGTTGCCTCAAGATAAAGTCCCTCGGCCAGCGTCATCTCCATCCCTCGATTCACGGCCTCCATGGCGTACTGCACGGCCAGCGGAGCATTCGCGATAATCTTCGCCGCAATAGCCTCCGCTCTCGGGATCAACTCAGCCGCAGGAAGAACTTCATTCACCAGCCCAATGCGATGCGCCTCCTGCGCAGTAATCATCTCGCCTGCCAAAACCATCTGCATCGCCAGGCCTTTGCCCACGAGTCTAGGCAGGCGCTGAGACCCTCCATACCCAGGGATGATTCCCAACTTCACCTCGGGCTGCCCCAGCTTCGCGTTCTCGCTTGCCAGCCGCATCGTGCAAGCCATCGCAATCTCGCACCCCCCGCCCAGCGCGAATCCATTGATGCAGGCAATCACAGGCTTGCCCAGATTCTCGATCAGGTTCAGAACGTTCTGCCCACGATGCGTGTATTCCTTCCCCGACACTGCATCATGCTTCGCCAACTCGCCGATATCCGCCCCGGCAATAAATGCCTTTTCACCGGCCCCCGTAAAGATGACCACCCGCAGGCTCTTATCATTCTTAATGTCGTGAAATGCCGCCCGCAGTTCCTCCATCGTCGCCATATTCAGCGCGTTGAGCACCTTCGGCCGGTTCACCGTCACATATGCGATGGAGTTTTTCTTTTCGAGAAGAATATTTTCGAAGTTCATAATCCCAATCCGTGCAGATCCGTTAAATCCCTGGCAAAGCAGTCAAAGCTTCTGCGCCCGAGGTTTCTCCGGGTCCGAATAATCATAGAACCCGCGCCCCGACTTCCGCCCGTACCACCCAGCCATCACCAATCGCTTCAATAGCGGCGGCGATGCAAACCGCCGCTCCTTGAACTCGTCATACATCACGTGCGTGATGTAATAAGTCGTATCCAGTCCGACAAAATCCAGCAACGTAAACGGCCCCATGGGATATCCGCAGCCCAGCTTCATCGCCTGATCAATATCTTCGATCGACCCCACTCCTTCTTCATACGCCCGGATCGCATCCAGCAGATACGGCACCAGCAGCCGGTTGACCATGAATCCCGTCTTGTCCGATGTCCGTACAGGAACTTTGCCCAGCTTCTTCGCAAACGCGTACGCCGATTCATAAACGTCATCCGCAGTAGCGATCGTGCGCACCACCTCCACCAGTTTCATCAGCGGCACAGGATTGAAAAAGTGCAGCCCGATAAATCTCTCCGGCCGCTTCGTCGCCGTCAGCAGCTCGGTAATCGAAATCGAAGATGTGTTGGAGGCGAAGATCGCGTCCGTCTTCACAATGCCCTCGAGCGACCCGTACATCTTCTTCTTCTCTTCCAAGTTCTCGATAATGGCCTCGATCACAATATCGCAATCGGCCAGCTCAGCCTTGCTCGTCGTACCCTTAAGCCGCCGCTGAATCTCTTTCTTCTGCTCCGCGCTGATTCCGCCCTTCTCCACCGGACGTTCCGCGAACTTTGCTAAAGACTTCTCAATGCCAGCGAAGCCCTTGTCAATAAACTTCTGCTCCACCTCAAGCACACTGACGTCGAACCCAGCCATCGCGCAAACTTGCGCAATCCCCGATCCCATCAACCCGCACCCGAGAACACCCACTTTCTTTATTTCCATGTTGCTTCCTTCCAAGCTAATCCGTGTGAATCCGTGGCTAACCCAATCCGTGGCTAAAAATTAATCAAGCTCTCCACCACCATAGCGATCCCCTGCCCGCCGCCGATACAAGCCGTAGCGAGCCCGTATTTCTTCTTGCGCCGCCGCAACTCGTAAAGCAAAGTCAGCACCAGGCGAGTCCCAGTAGCCCCCAGCGGATGTCCCAACGCAATCGCTCCGCCATTCACATTCACCTTCTCGCGATCCAGCCCCAACTCTTTTTCAACCGCCAGATACTGCGCCGCGAACGCCTCATTCACCTCAATCAGATCCATGTACTCCAGCGACATTCCCGCCTTCTGCAGCGCAATCTGTGATGCCGGAACCGGACCACGTCCCATCACCTTCGGCTCAACTCCCGCGTATCCCCAGCTGACGATTCTCCCTAGCGGCACCAGATTCCTCTTGCGAGCTTCGTCCAGCGACATCATCACCACCGCCGCCGCTCCATCCACAATTCCGCTCGCATTCCCCGCTGTCACCGTCCCGTTCTTCCCAAATGCCGGTTTCAGTTTCGCCAGCCCTTCCATCGTCGTCTGCGGACGCCGGTGATCATCCTCGGTCAGCGACTCCCCCGTAGGCTCGCCCTTGTAATTCCGCAGGGGCACCGGTACAAGTTCCTCCTGCAGACGCCCCGCCTTGTACGCATCATCCGCGCACTTCTGTGAACGCAACGCAAACTCATCCTGCATCGCGCGTGTGATCCCCTGCTGCGAGCCGTACAATTCGGCGGTATTCGCCATGTACGATCCGCAATACGAATCCAGCAGTGCGACCATCAGCGAATCTTCCAGTTTCCCGCCCGGCGCCAGAGTAAACCCATCCCGGCCGCGAATCACAAACGGAGCCTGCGACATCGCTTCCATCCCGCCCGCCAGCACCACCTTTGCCTCGTCGGTCTGAATCATCTGCGCCGCACTCACAATCGACTGCATCCCCGACCCGCACAGTCGGTTCACCGTCAGCGCCGGAACCTCAATCGGAATCCCCGCCCGCAATCCTACGTGCCGCGCCCCGTACAGCGCGTCGCCCGAAGTCTGCTGCGCGTTGCCGAACACCACATGATCGAATTCCTTCGGATCAACCCCCGCGCGCTCCATCGCGCCCTTTGCCGCAACCGCCCCCAATTCCTGGGCCGTGAAGTCCTTGAGTTTCCCGCAATACCTTCCAAAAGGCGTGCGCGCCCCGTTGACAATCGCTATATCCCCGGCTTTTAACATGACAATTCTCGCTGAAGCCTGACCGGATCCGGCCACGGCAATTTCGCCAAACTCGTCAGTTTAGCATGACGATTTCACGATCGCCGTCGGTGCGGCGCTAAGCGGCGAGATCACAATTCTTGATTCGTTCTCGCGGTACGAGCTTCTCAGCACGGTAGCGCTCCCGGGATGGCTTAAGCGGCCCAAACGAATTTTGTGCGGCAGTAGCTGTGCTTGCGAAACCGGTCGAAAAACGACTTTGCACTCAACCGAAAAAACCCGCTCACAGCAGGTTCGCTGCGAGCGGGCAGTGAGAACAACATACGACCAAAGAGCTAGAAGGTGAATCTGGCTCCGAGTTGGAATTCTCGCGGATCAAAAGCATTTGTAATCGCACCGAAGTTGCCGGAGCCGGCATTGAGGCTGATACCGCCGGTGTTGGCATCTCCACGGAACTGCGTATGGTTCCAGGTGTTGAAAGCGTCGGCGCGCAGTTCGAAGTTGCTCCCGCGCGACTCGCTGATCACAAACGTCTTGAACAAGGAGAGGTTCCAGTTCTGGCGACCCGGACCGCGCAGAGCGTTGAATTTGAGGTTGCCGTAGATGTCATTGCCGACCCCGGTGGGCACCGAAAAGACGGCCGGGTTGAACCATGCATTCACCGTCTTCGGATACGTAATCGGGCCATTAACGTTCGGCCGATTGCCGGAGTTCTGGATGACACTCGCCACGTTGGTGCCGGACACGCCCAGATTCAGTGGCGCTCCCGAAACCATATTCACGATGCCCGACAACTGCCATCCGCCAAGAGCAGTCTTCAGGATCCGGCTTCCGGAATTGCGGAAGATGGGAAGTTGATAGACAAAGTTTACGAACGCGACGTTGGTCCGATCATACGAGGATGGCCCAATGTCATAGCGCCATCCGACATAGGGGTTCGTGGTGTTGTTGAGGTCGCCGCCGCTGCCATTGCCGCCGGCATTCGGATCGACTGCGCGGGATACGGTGTAGGCAAATTGCACAAACAGATCATGCCGAACTTGCCCATGGAGATCCAGCTGGAATGAATTGTAGTGCCCTTCCTGCCCGTTCATGTCCATACGGATTGCGCCATATCCGCGGTACCCATACAGCTCGTTGATGCCGGAGCCGCCGGACGCAATCAACGCCGGTAGACTGGCATACGGTGGCAGATTGATTTCCTGGTAGTAGTTCATGTTCCGGTTTTGGCTGCCTACATAAGACAGCGACAAAACCGTCTTTTTGCCCAGCTGGCGCTGAACACCAGCACTGTACTGATAGGTGGTGGGCAGCTTGTAGTCGTTGGGCATGATTCCGGTGACACCCAGCGGCAGAATCGGCAAGCTGGCAGCAGTGATGGTCTCGCCGGTCTTGACGTAAAGGCCGGGGTTGGACAGAGAGACGTTGTTCAACGTGGGGCTGGCATTCATCGGCGGATTGGTAGCGCCGTTGTACATGTCATTGTCCTGGATGCGGTCGTACATCATGCCGAAACCGCCGCGGAGGACGGTCTTGCCATCACCCATAAGGTCATAGGCAAATCCGACGCGCGGGCCAAAGTTGGTCCAGGGCGTGTTGACCAGTCCCTTGGGAATGCCGTTCACACCGCCGATGCCCATGCCGTTCGTGTAGAACTGCAGTCCGGCGAGGATTGGATTGGGGCTTGTGCCCAGGCCCGGGCTGGCGGCAGCGCAACCAAAATTCGCGGTCGATGACGCCGGGCCAGAACAGATGTTTCCGCTGCCATCATCCCAGAATCTGGCTGCATTCGCCGCATTATAGAGATTGGGATAGAAGTTGGCAGATTGATGGTTCACCTCATATGTGTGAGGCATGCCATCCCAACGCAATCCCAGATTCAGCGTCAAACGGCGATTTACCCGCCAGGTGTCCTGCGCGTAGACGCCGTACGAGACGTTGTTCCAGTGACCAGTATCCTGGACTGCGTTCTCCGTGTATTGCTGAGAATATCCCAGCAGGAAGTCGGCGAAATCGTATCCGCAGCTTACGGTCGAAGAACCCGTGCATCCCGTGGGACTCGTAAACGAGCCGTTGAAATTAAAGTTCCCTTGCGTGTTGGCGAACCAGGACTGGACCTTCTTGTAGAGCATCCAGCTAAATCCGAATTTCAGCTGATGTGCGCCCCTGGTCCAGGAAACGTCGTCGCGGATTTGGTAGTCGTTGGCCGCGTTGTTCCACGGAGTCCAGTTCGAGGTGTAGTTCGCGCCCGTGATGCCGTTGAGGTTGATGGAAGGAATTCGGTCCTTCGCAT
Organism: Candidatus Sulfotelmatobacter sp.; assembly: GCA_036376495.1. Classification (GTDB taxonomy): domain Bacteria; phylum Acidobacteriota; class Terriglobia; order Terriglobales; family Acidobacteriaceae; genus Sulfotelmatobacter. The sequence continues at coordinate 13,321 of DASVAE010000028.1, forward strand.
TGGGGCCGCTAAAGAGTCGGTTGAATTGGAATCCGGATGGCGCGGCAACCAGGCCTTGCGGCAGGATGTGAATGCGATTTCCGTCATAGTTGAAAGCCACCTCATTCAGCAGCGTCGGATTGATGATGTGCGTGAGGTGAACCACGGCACTGTAAGCGGGATTCCCGAAGGTGTTGCCGATGGTGGGAACGTTATCGCCGCTCCACATGGTGTTGCCATAGTTTTGCGAGATTTGCTCGGCGATCAGGTGACCGAACACGGAGAACTTGTCGTTGATCTGATGATCGACGCGGACAATTTCCTCCTTCACATTCGTTGGCACGTTGTTGCCGCCGATGAAGTTTGCTCCGCTGGTCGGTTTCGGGAAGATACCTCCATAGGCGCCGCCGGCCGTGAGGAGTAGCGCAGCATTCGGATCGATCAAGCAAGCGGGGATCGTGTTGTTGGGAAACGGCTGACCCGCGACCAGGCTCGCCTGAACGGCGGCCGAGCAGCCCGTGGCGAATCCCGCGATTCCCGTGGGAACGGCAATATTCAAAGTCTTGCCGTTGTAACTGCTGGGCAGAACAGCATCGCCTCCCGCATTGGGATAGGCGCTGGCGAGGGGAACGGTCTGATTCAGGAGCTGTCCTTGAATCAGCCTGCGCCATTCCATGTTGTAAAAGAAGAAGGTCTTGTGCTCTTTTTTCCAGAAATCAACCGGTCCGCCGCCGTTAAAACCGAACAGGTTGTAACGAAGTTCGGCCACCTTGGCGGGAGCGGGATTGAAATAGTTACGTGCATCGAAGGCGTCGTTGCGCCCGAACCACCAGGCCTCGGCGTGATATTGCTTGGTGCCTGACTTCACGACTTGCGTAATGGTCGAGGCGCCAGACATCCCGTATTCCGCGCTGTAATTCGACGTGTTCATGCGGAACTCGCCGATGGATTCAAGCGAGGGAGCAACGCTGGCCTGGCTTCCGCCGCGATCGAGGTTCTCACCGCCATCGATCAGCATAAGGTTGTGCCCCATGCGCTGGCCGTTGATGCTGACGTTGTTGTCGCCGCTAACCGCGGTGGGGCTGATGTTGTCGCCCTGCAGGCTGACTGCGCCGGCCGTCAAGGCATAGAGGTTGTACAGTGTCCGGCCATTGGTGGGCAGATCACTGACCTGCTGCGAAGTAACGATGCTGCTGATTTCGCCCGACTCGGTTTGTACGGCGACGGGAGTGGATTCGACCGTAATCGTGTCTTGCGCGCTGCCCACTTGCAAATTGAAATCAACACGAGTGCGATCGCCAACCTGCAGCTGGAGATCTTTCCTTTCTCCAGCCTTAAATCCCCCGGCTTGCGCGCGAACGAGATAGTGACCAATGTGGAGGTCGGGAGCTACGTATTGGCCATCGGCTCCCGTCCTGACCGTGCGGGTGATGCCGGTATCGGTGTTGGTGATTACGATCGAAGCACTCGGAACCGCAGCCCCGGTGGGATCCATTACGGTACCGACGATGGTTGCTTCCTGCGCTACAGAGATCGAAGCAAATAATGTGAAGACAAGTAGGACGAGAACAACGAGTCGAAGATCAAGACTTTTTATAAAGTCGAGCTGTTTTATAAAAAGGCTGCGACCCTCGGCGGACGAGAGTGATTTCATTTCCAGCCTCCAAGGTTATGAAGCATTCACGAGAACTCGACCACGATGCGGATAAAAGGCGCACCGCGGCTCACTAACCTGAAAATTGTACATCCCTGTGCTATATCTCCCGAATCGCAAGTGTCAAGAAAAATCGATTTTCTACGGGTGATTCGCACGATGACCCGTGATTGAAATCACATTGATTATGATCACAGCGGCGTGTGATCTCACTCATGTCGCCACGTGCCAGAGATCATTGTCAGGCAGAGGTGCTGCGGGTCAGGCTTTTTCGCGAGAGAGCTGTGTGTGTCTCTCCGCAGGGAAGGATCGGTACCCTAGCATGCTGATCCTTGGAGAGCACGCCTTTATCCATACTTCACTGTTGGACTCTCGCTGCCCTCAGCACGAACTCTGAGGGCGTAGGGGGGCGATGTACTCGGGCGAGAGCATCGCCCCTCAGCCATTTGAAAGCAACCGGCAGAGTCCGTTCAAAATTGCAGGGGGATCGGAGATCCGAGAGTCGGGCGCCGCCGCAATTCATTGTGCAATTGCTGCGGTGATCACTCTTTCAGAAGACGCAAACTTGGCGTGCCGTCCTTCGGTTCTTGTGGTGAACTGGGAAAAGCGATGCCAGAAAAGGACATCCGAATCGCGCCGCAGAGCAGCGAGAGTTTTCTTGTGCACAATCCTTACGCCACCGCACCGGCCGCCAAAGCCGCCGGCTCCAGCGCCACAACTTTCGCCGGACCTTGCGCCACCGCTTGCGACAGCGCGTACTCGACCCGGTTGATAATCTCGGTCACGACATCGATGGGATCGTACTCCGCCCGGATCACCGCTTCCGCGACCCCTGCGGAAAACTGAGCGGCCGCCCGGTGCGCCCCACCATCCTTCGCCATAAAACGCACTTCCCCAATTATTTTCCGCAGCTTCTCGATCGCCAGCAGGGCCTCTTTCTCGCCCGTCTCCCCCAGCAGAATTGCAATGCTCGACGTATCGTAGCGAAACGCCAAATCGTTAGACCGAATATTCGCTGCAATCAGCTGTCCTGCGCGTTCCATCACAGCCTGCACCCCGGCGTCGCCGTATTCTTTGATCAGCTCCGCCCGCTTCCCAAACTGCATCAACACGACCGACAGTGAGGATGCATTCTGAATCGCCCTCTTGCTCTCCGCCAGCAGCAAATCGATATACGACGCCCGCTTCAGCAGTCCGGATTTCTCATCCGTCACCGATAGATTCTTTACCAGCCGCCGCAATCCCGCATTATTCAGAGCGATGACCATTTGATCTGCCACTGTCTTCAGCACGACCATGTCAGCCTGCTGCCACACGCGGCCGCGATTGTGCAACAGCATGAGAATGCCAACCGTCTCTTCCCCATCGCTGAGCGGAACGGCGAGCACCGTCGAAGCTCCGGTTTCCCCTACAACTTTTCTCGCCGCCTGCAATTCGCTCGCCCGCGCAGCATCCTGAATCGCCACCGGCTCATGCCCTTTCACCACGTGTTGCAGGCACGCCACCAACTCTCCCCAGGCCGGGGTCGCGAGCTTCTTGTAGCCTTCCGCGCAGAACTCATCCAGCGCTGTGGGCGGCAAGCCCGGCTTCACCATGGCGGCCACGCATCGCGTCGACTCCCAGTGCGAACCGATCTCCCGGACAGCCGTGCTCAACACCGCCGCAGCCGTTCCCTGGCTGTATAGCTTCCTCGTGATCTCCGCCACCCGCGTGAAGCTCCGCACATCCGCCGCCGGATCGGGAGCAGGCACGGGCGCGGCCGCCACCGCAGCCACCGGCGCGCCCACCGGCGCCGGCCCTGGCGGTACTGCCGCCACTGGCGCCGCCCCTGCATACCGCGGCGTCACTCCCGCCGACATATACAGTCTCTGCAGGTCCTCGTTGCGTTCCTCTTCCCGCGGAAACAACTCCTGAATTCTCTGCAACCGCTCCACTGCCTTGTTGCGCATTCCGTACTGCACCAGGATTTCCGCCTGCAACATCAAATCCTGCAGCGTCGATGCACCCAGCGTACGTTCCTCCGACTGCGCCGGCTCTTCCGCCGGCTTGGTAACGTTGCTGAAGCGCGACGCGATCGCTTTGTAGCGCGTCTCGTCGATGTTCCCTTTCAGCAGTTCCAGACGCTTTAAATGCCCCGGCTCATAAGGATCAACTTCCGCCGCCCGGTCCAGGCACTCCGCCGATTTCATGAACTCCCCCGTGCCGGTGTATAGATCAAAAAGTTTTAGCAGCGTCGTGCAGTAATCGTTCTCGCGATTGGAGGCGTTATACAGTTCACTCAGAAATTCGAGCATCTGCGACGAAGCCCCCCGCGACGCCGTGATCTCTTCCATGATCGCGATGAACTGTCTGCGCTCGCCCCGGCGCCGCTGAAATTGTTCCAGCTTCCGTGCCAGCGCAACCCCTGCATCTTCGTCTTTATTATCGAGCAGGCTCCCGATCATCCCGATCACTTGTTGCACTCGCCCCGGATTCGCCTCAAACAGCTGCCACACCAGCGGCTCGGCCTCCGTAAACCTCCCCGCCGCAACCAGCGCATCCGCGTATGTCTCGCGGAACTCCGGCGTCGCCATGCCCGCATTCTGCTGTGCTTCCAGGATGAAAATCGCCGCTCCGACTTGGCCCTGCGCCAGCAGGCTCTGCCCGTAGGCCAACGCGATCTCCGGATTCGAAGAATCTTCCTGATACGCCTTTTCGTACCACGGGGCCGGGTCTCCGCCCTCTCCCACCACCGCTTGCGCAACTTTCTGAAATGCCGCGGCTGCCAACTTCCCTTTGCCCAGTTCCGATGCCTGTTCCGCCACACGCACATAATTGGCCTGGCTAGGTTCAAGGGCGACAATGCGGTCCAGAATCTCCGCCGTTTCCTGCTTCTTCCCCAGTTTGCTCAGGTCCGCCAGCGCCGATTCATACGTCCCCACCGCCAGCTTCTTGTTATTGCCTTCCAGCAGTTGCCCAAAACGAAATTTCTGCTGCCACGTCGGATTCCCATGCCGCGCCAGCTTCTTATAGCTCAGGCTGGCCCGCGTCGCGTCTCCCGCCGTCACCTGCCGCTCGAACAAATCCCCCAGCAGCTTTACCGCTTCCGTATTCCGATTCAGCGATAGGCAAAGGTCGGCCGACAGTTGCCGCACGACATCATTGTCCGGATCATCGCGCAAGACCAGCAGGTATTCTTCCAATGCGTCGGCGGTCTTCCCCTTTTGCAGGAGTTTCTCCGCACGTTCCACGCGCTTTCCAATTTCGGCTCGATCCAGTCGTCGTGTAATCTCAGGCATGCGATTTCCGGGCGGAGTGAACCCTGCTCCGATTCTAGGAGCCGCCTCCTACCCCAGCAATGTGGTAACGCCCAGCCCCGATTACGAAGGTCACGCATGCTTCTGCTCCCCAGCCTAACCTTCTGCCGTTCAACGCCTCACCCACCCGCCCTCTGCACGCCTCGCAATGCCAGACACACAAAGCCCTTCCTCTTGCTTCGTGTCCTTGCTCGCTTGAAATTTCGCTGGGTTTTCAGAAAAGAGCCCGGGGCTTAGAACCCCGCCAGCATAGAGAGGATTTTCGATTAGTTCAGCGGCGGGATCACCCGACGAACGGACTAAACCTGCACCAACCGCATCAGCCTCACACCTTCACTGCTTCCTTGGCCTTGATCACCGGCTCGCCCGCCGGGTTTGTCATAGCTTTCTTGATGCGGCTGTGGATCTTGCTCAACTCCCAGAAAATCAGAAACAACAGGATCGTCATCAGGTACAACAAGAATTGAATAGCCATTTGTTTACCCCCCTCAGGTCTGCGGAGATCGAACTCCCGGGCATTCTACTACCACCTCGCCGCCACCCAATAAATTTATGGGCCCCCCTGCCTGCGTGACTCCGGCCGAATTTATTCCTCCGGGGATCCGATCCCTCTCCTTCCCGCGATGGCGAAGCTGAGCCGCGCTCGCCACGCCAATCCCGCCCCTTACTGAGGCTCATCGCCCAGGTTTCACGTGACCGCCATCACTCCCCCCTGTGACCTCAATCATCGTTCCCTCGCCCGATTCCCGGTATCGAAGACCATAGCGCTTTCGCAGCGCCAGCTTTTCAGACGTGCCTTTCGCACGCCAAGGGTGAGACTTTTGTTCAAGGACATTGAACACCTTCTTCGACTCGCCGCCGTCATGCTGATCGCGCTCGTCGCCTTCGTGGTTTTGCGCGCTGCTGTCGTTCCCAAGTCCTTCGGTCAGTACGGACACTATCGTGGAGACGCGATCGCTGAACTGGCAGCCCGCCCTATCGCCCATGCCGGCCACGAGGTCTGCGAAGGTTGTCACACCGATGTAGTCGAACAAAAGAAATTAGGCAGGCATGCCGGACTTCACTGTGAGGTTTGCCACGGCCCGCAAGCCAGGCACGCCGATGATCCCGCTTCGCTCAAGCCGCCCCTGCCCGATACCTCCGTGATTTGCGCCCGCTGCCACGAGGCCAACTCTGCCAAACCCCGCTCTTTCCCCCAGGTGGCCACTGCAGATCACTCCGGCGGTCTGGCCTGCAATACCTGCCATCAGCCTCATCGTCCGAAAATCGACGATCAGGGTAAACCGGCGACGGGAGCAAAAAAATAATGGACATCACTCGCCGCCGCCTTCTCGCCCTTCTGCCTGCAGCTGCGGTCGCCTGGGAATTTGTTCGCGCCGGCACGCCCCAACTCTCTCCCAATTACAAGACCTCTGACCATTGGTGGGGAATGCTGATCGACATCACCGAGTGCATCGGCTGCGGCAGTTGCGTTCGCGCCTGCGCTCAGGAAAACGACGTCCCCGACGGTTATTACCGCACCTGGATCGAGCGCTACCATGTCACCGACTACGCCATCGAGCGTCCTCAGGTCGAGTCCCCCAACGGGGGGAAAGAAGGCTTTCCCCTGAATCAGGACTCGACCGGCAAGAATTTCTTTGTCCCCAAACTCTGCAATCACTGCGCCGATTCCCCCTGCACTCAAGTCTGTCCCGTGGGCGCGACCTTTGTGAGTCCCGATGGTGTCGTTCTGGTGGACAAGAATTATTGCCTGGGTTGCCGCTATTGCGTGCAGGCCTGTCCCTATGGATGCCGCTTCATCAATCCCAACACCAATACCGCAGACAAATGCTCGCTCTGCTATCACCGCATCACCAAAGGATTGACCACGGCCTGCGCGGAAGTCTGTCCCACCGGCGCGCGCCAGCTGGCAGATCTAAAGGATCCTAAAGATCCCATTCACGAATATCTGCGCACCCATTCCGTGCAGGTACTGAAACCGCACATGGCCACCGGCGCCAAGGTTTTCTACAACGGCATGGACGGCTCGGTGAGGTAGAGGTTTGTGTAGCCCGGACGACCTCGTCCGGGGCAGTCGCGAAGCGACTGTGATGTGGAAGTTGCTTTTGACAATTTGCAATTGCGTCAGCAAAGCGCGAGGAGGCTCGTTGCATATCCCGGTCCAAGGCTTCATGTACCCCAACGAGGTCGAACTCCAATGGAGCGTCCTCATCGTTCTCTATCCCTTCATCACGGGACTGGTCGCCGGCGCCTTCATTCTCGCTTCCCTGGAACGCGTCTTCCGGGTTGAGGCCGTCAAACCTACCTACCGCCTCGCCCTGCTCACCGCGCTTTCGTTCCTCCTGGTCGCGCCTTTGCCCCTTCAATTGCACCTCGGCCACCCCGAGCGATCGCTGGAAATGTACCTCACTCCGCATCGCTCCTCCGCCATGGCCATGTTCGGATTTGTCTATCTCTGGTACCTGATGGCCGTCCTGCTGCTGGAAATCTGGCTCGACTACCGCCGCGACATCGTTCTGAAATCGAAAACTGAGAAAGGCCTGTCTCGTTTCATCTACAAAATTCTTACCCTCGGATCGGACGTGCTCAGCGATCGCTCTCTCCGCATCGACGAGCGCCTCGGTTACTTCATCACCCTTATCGGTATTCCGTCCGCTTTTCTGCTGCACGGTTACGTCGGCTTCATCTTCGGTTCTGTCAAAGCCAATCCCTGGTGGTCTTCGCCGCTCATGCCCATCGTTTTCATCTTCTCCGCCATGGTCTCGGGCATCGCCGCCGTTATGTTGCTCTACATGCTCTCCAGCCGTCTGCGGGGAAAACAAATCGATATCCGCTGCCTCGACAAAATCGCGCAATACCTGATGTACACCTTCATTATTGACTTCAGCCTCGAGATGCTCGATCTCTTGCAGCGCATCTACGAAGCCGACGAATCCTTCCGCAGTCTCGACTTCATGGTTCATACCCGCCTCTGGACGTCCCAAGTCATCATCCAGATCCTGCTCGGCACGGTGACTCCCATCGCCCTGCTCGGCCTCACCCAACTGTTCTCATTCACCGAGCCCATACGCAAGCGCATCTACGCCCTCGCCGGATGTCTCACGGTTGTTGGAATCTTCGCCATGCGTTGGAACGTTGTGATCGGCGGACAGCTCTTCTCCAAGAGCTTCCTCGGATACACCGTCTACAAGATGGGTTTTGCCACCAGAGAAGGCCTGCTTACCGCAATCATACTGATGATTCTTCCCTTCATAATTCTCTGGATCCTGGTCAAAATCCTGCCGCCCTGGACGGACGCGGAGTCCATCTCCGCACCCGAAGCAATTCCGGTGCACGCAGCTAGCTAGCCTCTCTACGAGGCACGTGCGGAGCTCCACATGCCGCAAGCCGTCGACAGCCTCTCTTCAGTCGTCGAACAACTCGGCGATCGCTTACGCGACCTCGAGTCGCGCATCGCCAATCTTGAATCTGCCATCCAGCGCGGTCAGATCGAACACAGCAGTGCTGTCATCCTGAGCGCAGGAAGCGCTTCACGAAGTGCAGTGCTTCCGGAGTCAAAGGATCCCTACGGCTCTCCGAAGCGCTCAGCCCATGACGCCAATCCCCCAGCCAATCGGCCTCGGCCGACTCAGCGCGGATTCCCTCGACTCGCCTCCCCCACCGGTGCATTCCCGATACTTGGCAAAGCTGTCCTCGGCTTTGCCGGAGCCTTCCTGCTCCGCGCTCTTGCAGAATCCGGCTCCGTTCCCAGGCTCCCCGTCCTTATCATTGCCATCCTCTACGCTTCCTTCTGGATGATCTGGAGTGCTCGAACCAGCCATCGCTTCGCCAGCGTGACCTACGCCCTCACTTCCACCCTCATCCTCTCGCCCCTGCTCTGGGAAGCGACGGTGCGTTTTCAAGCCATGTCGCCTTCATCCAGCGCCGTGGTCCTCGTCGGATTCACCCTCCTCACCCTCGTCCTCGCCTCCCGCCATGAACTGCAAGTGATTCCCTGGATCGCGACTCTCGCCGCCGCCAGCACCGCCATCGCGCTTATTATCGGAACCCGCGAGCTCATGCCTCTGGCTCTGGCCCTGTTGGCCATTGCCGCTGCCAGCGAAACCAGCGTCTGCCTTGGCCATGAACTCACGTTTCGTGTGATCCCCGCCATAGCGGCCGATTTCACCCTCTGGTTGTGCGTCTACATTTTGGGGTCGGAAAATGTTCCGGAGGGATATCGCGCAGTTGCGCCCGCAACCTTAATAGCACTGTGCGCTCTGCTGCCCGCTATCTACGGCGTCGGCGCCGCTTTCCGCATCTTCGTTCAACGCCACCGCATCTCGATTTTCGAGATCGCCCAACTGGCGGCATCTCTCGGCCTGGCCGCGTTCGGCATCATGCGAGCATCTCACCATGCCGCTGCTCCAGCCCTCGGACTTCTTTTTCTGCTGCTCGCCGGAATCTGCTACTGGGGAACCCTGTCGCGATTCGCCGCCGATTTCTATACCCGCAACCGCCGGGTCTCTGCCATCTGGGCTGTTGCACTTCTAGTCGCGGGAACTTTCCTGCTTTTGCCGGGCAACTTTCAAATTCCTTTCCTCTGTGCAGCCGCTCTGCTGACCGCTGTCCTGTACACCCGCACCGCCAAGTTGAGCCTGGGACTGCATGCATCCTTTTATCTGGCCGCCGCCGCATCGGTATCTTCGCTGCCCATTTACGTCTGGAACTCTCTAGCCGGAAGTGTCCCCGCTTCTCCGGACTGGCGAGCTTGGACCGTCGCATTGTCCGCCGCACTCTGCTACTCCGTGGAATCGCGCAACGACGTGGATCAAGGCCGGCGCCGTCTGCTCTGGCTAGTTCCCGCCGGCATCGCGGCCTTCACCATCGCAGGCTGGGCCGTAGCCGCAACCGTCCGTGTCGCCTCAGGCCAGATCGAATTGGCCGCCTCTCATCTATCCATGATCCGTACCGTTGTGATTTGCCTGCTGGCCCTCGCTCTCGGCCTGGCCTCGCGTCGACGCCATCTCGAACTTCGCTGGATCGCCTACGCCGCTGTCGCCCTGGGCACGCTCAAACTCATGTTGGAAGATCTCCGCTTCGGCAATCCCGCATCCCTGGTGGTTTCATTTGTATTCTATGGACTCATCCTGATCCTGCTTCCCCGTCTGACCCGCACCAAAGAAGAAAGCTGATCCCTAATCCCTAGCCCCTGTGTTTGTAAGCCTGCGGCACGCCGGCACAGGCATGCGAGTCGCCAGCACTGGTCCCTCATCCCCGATTCCTAGCCCTGTTCTTGTAAGCTACTGCGCTCCGCCGCAAGCAGGCGCATAGCTAACCGGCGCAGGCATGCGGTTCGCCAGCATGGGCTTGCTCACCGCCTGCACATAAAGCGAGCTCTTTCCCGCCGGCAGTGACAAACGGCACAGATCGACCGAATGCGTTCCCGGCTGCGTCTGGGTCACAGGCGTTACCGTCTGGCCATCCTGGCTGCTGTACACCGTGTAGTGATCGACCGTGTTTTCATTCCCGCTGGTGCTCCACTCCAAGGTGTTCCCCGAGACCGACGCCTCCAGTGAGAAGCAGCTATCAATTCCGGACTCCAGCTCTGTACCTTCCTCGTAGTCGTTCCACGTGACCAGTTGCAAATAGGGCAACTGTCTGCCCGAGTTGTAGGTGCTGTTAATCTCGGAGAACGTTTGCAGCCACGTCTGCCCACATTGCTGATCGATGGCCCGTCCCGAGCCCCACCCAGCCAAAGCGTCATTGAACCCTTTGTAGGTGGCTCCCATGGTCTCGATCTGTGGGAATGACAGTCCCGTCTGGTAGAAACTCGACAGGTATTCCAATCCGTAATCGGGGGTGGTAGGCATCACCCACGAGAAGCTCCCGTCACTCATGGCGTGCGTGAACCCACCCTGATCCTGGAACAAAAATCGCGGAGGAGTTTGCAACGCCCCGTTTGCTTTCTGCCAGTCCACCGACCCGTCCACATTGAAGTTCGTCACCACCGGTTGGCCCTGAATGGTGAAGTACGCGGGAGACCCGAAATAGGTCTTCTCCACATACTGCAGCAACTGCGTCAACGCATCCTGGGATGAGCAGCCCGAGCAGGCATTTCCTATCGCGCCCGCATCGATCATGATCGCAAAGGTAAACCCGGGATGCTTTTCCGCCTCGTGCATCACCGCCTTCGTGGCCTGATCGACAGCGTTATTCGGACCGTACCAATCAATGACTACTCCATCGATCCCGCGGCTGATCATGTCTGCAATCTGCCGCTGGACCTGCGCAGGATCAGTGGAGTTGTATCCCACGTTCATGTGTTTTGATCCTCCGAACCACAGCATCAGGTGCGCAAAGATTTTGGTCGTCGCCCCCGCGTACAGCAGCGAGTGCACATTCACCTTGCTCACATTGTTTGCGCCAAGATTGCCATTTGACTGCTTCAAAAAACTGTCTGCGGCACTGGTATTGTTTGCCCTCAAATCCGCAATGTTGGAATTAGAACTCGGAATGGAGGCGGGAAAAAGCTTGCTCTGCGCTCCTGGGCCCGCACCACACCCCACCCCTGCCGCACATAGCAGCAGAATCGACACAAATTTTGTACGACGCATCAGTCCTCTAAGAAAGAAGTAAGCTGGGATCTTGCTTCGCTCTTGGCCGCATCAGGAACGCAACTTGCGCGCTGGGATTTCCTGATCGACCGGGTCTGTCTGGGATCTGCACGCAGAGTACCGGAACGACTATCAGTGTCCCAGATATCAGAAGTACTGAAACCGCGCTTCAGGCAAAGCTTTCAGGCCGCAGCAGTGCGTCCTATCGCGCCACTCTCACCATGCGAATGCGTGGAATTCCGCAAGCGGCGGGCAGGGTGCCCACGTCTCGCCGGTGGTTGCGAGACCTGGGTGTGTGAACCTGCTATCGCATCATCCGTCAGTGCAATAGCTGGAATCCGGAAAAGGTTTTCACCAGCGTCCCATGGCAAAAAACACCGGGCAGCGCTATCCTTATTCCCAATTATTAGTAGAAGCAATGACTCACGAAGAGCTTCAAGAACTCCGCGAACGTCTCCTCCAATCCAGGCAACAACAACGGGCCCGCTCCAGGCTTCAGAAGATCCTGGACAGGATTCTCAAGCGCGTAACTGCCATGCTCGAGTCCGAAGAAAAACAGCCGCAACCTGTTTCGCAGTCAGATGACTCAGGAAGAGCCGCTAACTAATCCGGTCTAACGAGGCCGCCGCACCTCCCGATCCTTCATAACTGAATGCCGCGAACCCGAATCTCAGACTCGCCCTTTCCACCCCTGCATTGACACTCTCGCGTTCCGCGCCCCACAATGCCTTTCCATCAGGAATCTCCATGAACCGTCACATTCCCTGTGCTCTTCTTCTGTTAATCTCCGCCGCAGCCTTCTCCCAGGACCGCACCAACGCCCGCAGCATGGTCATCAGCCAGTACGGCATTGTTGCCACCAGCCAGACCCAAGCCTCGCAAGCGGGAGCCGAAGTCCTGGCCCGCGGTGGCTCCGCCGTGGACGCCGCCATCGCCGCCAACGCCACCCTCGGCGTCATGGAGCCCGACATGAACGGCATGGGCGGCGACCTCTTCGCCATTTTTTGGGACGCCAAGTCGGGCAAGCTCTACGGCATCAACGCTAGTGGTTGGGCTCCCAAAGCGCTCACCATCGATTACTTGAAAAAGAAGGGCGCCACCAGGATGCCTCCTGCCGGCATCGACAGCGTAACTGTACCGGGCGCGGTCGAAGGATGGCACAAATTGCACCAGCGCTTTGGCCTCCTTCCCTGGAAAGATTTGTTCACTCCCGCAATTTTCTATGCTGAAAACGGATTCGCCGTGCAAGAACTGATTGGCAGCGATTGGCATGGCTCCGCCCCTAAGCTGAAGCAGGATTCTGAATCCCGCCGCGTCTTCCTGATCAATGACCAAGCTCCATCGATGGGCCAGATATTCAAGAACCCTGATTTGGCGAAGGCCCTCCACCTTATCGCCACGTCAGGACCGCAAGCCTTCTACTCCGGAGAAATCGCGCAAGCGATCCTGGCGACCGAACGCGAATTCGGCGGCACCATGTCTGCCGATGATCTCAAAGAATTTTCCGCCGAGTGGGTCGATCCAATCTCCACCACTTATCGCGGATGGACTGTCTACGAACTTCCCCCCAACGGTCAAGGAATGGCCGCACTGGAGATGCTCAACATCATGGAGCAATTCCAGCCTGCGAAATCTGGCCCGCTCAGCACAGAAGAAATTCACAAGCGCGTCGAAGCCATGAAGTTGGCCTACGCCGATCTGGCCCGCTACAACGCCGACCCCCGCTTCGCCACGGTCCCCGTCAAAGGCCTGCTCTCAAAGGATTACGCCAGGCAGCGCTCTCAACTCATCGATCCTCATAAAGCCAACTGCAATCCGCAGGCCGGCACGCCTCCCTCCAGCGATACAACTTATCTCACCGCCGTTGATCGGCAGGGCAATATCGTCTCCCTTATCCAGAGCAACTTCTCCAGCTTCGGCTCCGGCATTACCGTGCGCGGCATGGGATTTGTCCTGCAAAATCGCGGCGCTCTTTTCATGCTCGACCCTGCCCAGCCTGATGCCCTTGCTCCCCGCAAGCGTCCCTTTCACACCATCATCCCCGCCTTCATGGAACACGGTGACGACCACATCGGATTCGGCATCATGGGCGGCGCCAACCAGCCCTTGGCTCACGCCCAATTCGTCTCTAACGTCGTCGACTACGGCATGAACCTGCAGGCCGCCATGGAAACCGCGCGTTTCACCGTCCGCAGCAACTTCGATCTAGGCTGCCAGATCCTTATCGAAGACCGAGTCCCCCCCGACACTCGCCAGCAACTCACCAATCTCGGCCATCAACTCGAGGTTCGAGGGGACTTCTCCATGTACATGGGCCGCGGCCAAGCCATTGACCACAACACGAAATCGGGCTTGAACTTCGCCGCCTCCGACGCTAGGACCGACGGCTCCGCCGAGCCCGAACCCCCGCCCCCATTGCGATCGCAAAAGTAATAGCCCTCGCCAGCAGGATCGATTTAAGACCCAAATTGTGTATAGTGTCTCTTCCGTCTGCTGCAATCAGTTACCTCCTTTTCCGAAGGACCGATCATGGGACGAGTCTCCGGGCTTTGCCGCATCCTTCTGTTCGCCGCAACGCTTTTTCTTCTGACATCAGCCTTCGCACAAAACGAACGGATCTTCTACCACGCCCAGGTTTTCACCGCCGACCCGCAGAATCCCTACGCCGACGCTGTCGCCATTCGCGCCGGAAAAATTGTTGCCGTCGGAAATCTGCCAGAGGTCCTGAAATCGGTCTCCCCTAATGCGGAGCGCCTCGACCTCCAGGGCAAGAGCCTCTTCCCAGGCTTCATCGATTCCCACAGCCACTCCATCGAAGGCGGCCTCAGCCTCATCGCTGCCGACGCTACTGATAAGGTCCACTCGGTCTCTGAACTGCCGCCTTTTGTTGACGACGCCAGGAAATCCGGACGCGGCATGCGCGGCGACATCGTCGAAATCCAGGGACTTCCCCTCGAAATCTGGTCCCATCCCGATGTCCTCAATCAGGACTTCAGCACCGGCGCCTACCAGAACCAGAGCGTTCTCCTCCATGGCATGGACGGCCACACCGCATGGGCCAACCATGCCCTCCTGCAGCGCGCCGGCATCACCGCTGAATTCCTCAAGACCCTTACTCGCGATGAGCGCGCGTACTACGGCATTGATTCCAACGGTCAGCCCAATGGATTCCTCGTCGATGCGGGACTGGAAAAAATCCAACCGCTTCTCCCCAAGCCAAGCCCCGAGAAGCTGCTGGAGGGCGCCCGCGCCGCCCTCAATTACAACTACAGCCTCGGCATCACCGCTTGGCTCGATCCCCTCGCCTCCGATCAGGTCCTTAGCGCCTACAAAGCCCTCGCCGATCACGGAGAACTCAACTCCGAAATCGTCGCCTTCCCGCAAGTATTCGCCAAAGACCCCCACGCCGAACTATCCGCCATCCAGAAAACCAGAGCGCAATATAAAGATGTCCCTCACCTGCACGTGACCGGAATCAAAATCTTCGCCGATGGCGTCGCCGAATTTCCCTCGCAGACGGCGCACCTGACCAAGCCCTACAAGAACACCGGTCATAACGGCGATCTGCTTTTCGATCCCGCTAAGTTCGCCGAACTCTGCATCAGCGCCGACAAGCAAGGCCTCATCATCCACGTCCATGCCATCGGGGATGCCGCCGTGACCGCCGCTCTCGACGGCATTGCGGCCGCTCGCAAAGCCAACGGCAACTCCCATCTCCCTCACACCCTGACCCACGAACAATTCATCCAGCCCGCCGACTTCCCCCGCTTCCGCGAACTCGGCGTGATCAGCGCCCTCCAGCTCTTCTGGGCCGAAGCCGCGAACGATACCATCGAGATTCTCAAGCCCTACGTTGATCCCGGCATCTACCAGTGGCAATACCCGGCCCGTTCCATCCTCGACAACGGTGGAATCATCTCCGGCGCCAGCGATTGGCCCGTCTCCACCGCCAACGTCTTCCGCGCCATCTATCAAGCCGAAACCCGCAAGGGCAGGGAAGGCATCCTCGATGCGACCCAGGCCATGCCGCGCCAGGCCATGTTCGACGCCTATACCCGCAACTCCGCCAAAGCCATGAATCTCGACTCCATTGGCGTAATCGCCCCAGGCAAACGCGCGGACTTGGTCCTTCTGGATCGCGATGTGCTCACCGACTCCCCGGAAGACATGCGCGAAACCAAGGTCTTGTGGACGATGGTCGCCGGAAAGATGGTCTATCAAGCCAAATGAATCTTGCAAAGCGAACCGGGCCCGATCCTATCCCCTATTCCCTAAGCCCCGTCCCCTGAAGTGAATCAGAACTCGATTTCCCAAACTCGAGCCGGGAATGGCCAGCCAATCCACAATGGCCCAAAAGTGCCGTCCCGCGCGGGTTTTGAGCCTTCCCTTGACAATTTATGTCATCAACTTTTTTCTGCCGCACAGCGTCCATTCCGTTGTAAGATTCTCAACACTTCGGTAGGGGGGCCCAATGCCTTCTTCATCCCGCCTCGATGAAACCCAGGAAAAATTCAACTCTGCTGCGCGATGCCTGACCTGCGCTCTTGCCTTCGTTCTCAGCCCCGCGATGTCGGCCGCTAGGCCCGCATCTCAGCCTGCTGATCCCCCGGCGCTTCCAACCGTTGAAGCACCCAAAAGCGAAACTCCCAAAGGGAAGCCACAAAAATACGACATCAACCACATCGGCCAGCGCGGCATCGGCCACGGCTTCAACCTGTACTCGGTGAAGCGCGAGTTGGAACTCGGCCGCAATATCGCGGCAGGTTTCGATCGCTCCACCAAGATCATCCACGACGATGCCGTGAACGCCTACGTCAACCGCCTCGCTCAAAAGATCGTCCGCTATTCCGACGCGGAAGTTCCCTTCACCGTCAAGGTCATCGACTCCGGTGATATACCCCGCGCCTACGGCCTTCCCGGGGGATTTCTCTATGTGGATAGCGCGCTGATTCTCTCCGCCGACGATGAAGCTGAACTCGCCGCCGTCATGGCCCACGAGATCGCCCATGTTGCCGCCCGCCACGCCACCCGCGCCATGACTCGACGCGACGTCTGCCGCATCATCGACTCGGTCGCTTACGTTGCCGGACCCGCCGGTGCCGGTGCCGCCGATATCGGCGGCCTCGCCGGACCGCTCTCGGTCAAGAAATTCAGCCGCGACGCCGAGTACGAAGCCGATCTGTTGGCCATCGAGTATGCTTACGCCGCCGGTTACGATCCCCAGGCTCTCCTCGATGCGCTCGAAAAGCTACATGCCATCGAGGAGCACAAGAAATCAGAAATGGCCAAGATCCCGGGCTATCACCTGGGAACAAAACTCCCGTTCCACTCCAAGATTGCCAAGAGCTTTGCCAACTATCCCCTGACGGAGGAACGCATCGGGCGCATCCAGTCCGAAATGGCTGAATTCCTGCCCAATCGCAAAGATTACATCCTCGACACCGACGAATTTCAGGAGGTGAAAGCACACCTCCTCGCCTCACAAGCACCGGTTCTGCGCCATCACGCCAACGATGACGCGGGCAACAACGTCCCGGTCCTGCGCCGCCATCCTGACAATGACGACGTGATCGCCCCTTCCAACGTGGCTCCGCTTTCACCTCGCAACGTAAGCGTGTCTTTTGTGGATGCGCGCTAGATAATTGTCGGCAACGCGCGACACCTGTGCGGGCGCACCGGCTCTCAGCGCTCCCCCGGTCGATGCATCCAGTGTCCGAATACTTTCCGTTTGAAGTCCGGCCAGAACTCCGGAGCCAGATTCACGAACCCGTAGTCCGCCACGTCAGTCCAGAAATGCATCAGCATGGCACTTCCGTTCCGGCTCGCAGCCGGATAGTAGATATTGGAAAACGCGCTGCTGGCGGCACTCCCCAGCACGTTGTCGAAGTTGAACGTATTTCCGCCCGTATCCTTGCGAATCACCACACTCCGGCTGACGGCATATCCGAACCGAGACCATAAAGAGAATCCCTCGCCCTTGCGGTGGTACCGCGGATCCTCGTGCAACGCCGACGCCACCACGAAATCGCCGAAGAAATTCTCGCTGGCAATATCTGCCAGCGACGCCCCAAACCGCTTGCCCAGCGCCACCCGGTTCACCCCGTATTTCGGATCCGTATTCGTCACCTGCGAAAACAAAGCATTGAATGCGCCCCCGCCCCAGGTCAGCGGTCCCACCGTCTCCTTGGCGAAGTTGTCCCACTTCTCCCGCGTAGTCTGCAGAGGCGCCAATCCCTTCTCTCCCGCATTGCCCACCACCGTAATCGACCCCGGAGAGTTTGCCCGCCCTCCATCCTGCGCACACGCCAACCCAGCACACACAGCTGCGGACAAGCACAATATTCCCACTCTGGCAGTGCTCTTCATAACTGACCCGCTGCTTCGATGAGGATTATTTCGCGGACGGTTGGCCTACCCGCGGCTCTGGACCAATAAAAAAAGGCGCCGGAAGTCCCGGCGCCCATGAGATACGACTCGCGAGATGCGGTCAAGCGAGAAGACAGAACTATAAGCTCGTGTAGGCGCGGACGCCTCGTCCGCGCCGCTCGCGAAGCGAGCGTGAGTTGAATCAAAACTCTTACTTGCTCTCCGCCACCGACGGGCTGGCTCCAAAATCCCGGCGATTTCCCGCCGCCGTTCGAGCCGCGCGCGTCGCCGGCTGGTTGCCGGCCGCCGCTCCATACCGCTCCAGCATGATCGGCGCCATCGCGTTCTCCGCTTCCTTCACAAACATCATCTTGTTCTCGGAAGCCATGTCGATGCGCACAAAATCCCCCAGCTTCACCTGCCCCGTGGCCACCAAATTCGCCAGCGGGAACACCAGGTTCCGCTCGATCGCCCGCTTCAGATGCCGTGCTCCATACCGCGGATCCGTGCCCTCTTTCAGCAGATATTCCTTTACCGCCGGCGTGCAGCTGAACACAAACTGGTTCGTGCCCGCCGCCATGAGCACGCGTTGCTGCACCATGCCCAATTCAATTTCCAGAATTTGCGACAGATGTTCGTCGCGCAGCGTCTTGAACACTACCGTCTTGTCGATGCGGTTCATAAACTCCGGCGTAAACTTCCGCCGCGCCGCTTCCACCGCTGTCCGCTGAATCTTGTCGTCGAATGACTCATCCACCTCGACCACCTTCGGCGCGAACCCAAACCCGCCGTCCACCAGGTTCATCATCTCTCCCGCCCCCAGGTTCGAGGTCATGATGATGATGACCTGCGACAAATCGACCCGGCGGTTATCACCCAGCGTCAGCGTTGCCTTGTCCAGAATGCCCAGCAGCAACTGCCACAACGAGTCGGACGCCTTCTCGATCTCGTCAAACAGCAGGATCGACAGCTTCAGCTTCTCCGTGAACCACTGGTTGAGCGCTTCCTGCGTCAGTAGCGGATGCGTCTCGCGGTGTCCCAGATATCCCGGGGGCGAGCCGATCAGCTTCGCAATTTCATGTGAGTGCTGGAACTCCGCGCAGTCGATCTTGATACACGCCCGCGCGTCCCCAAACAGCGCCTCCGCCATCGCCTCCACTACACGCGTCTTCCCAGACCCCGTCGGTCCCAGGAACAGCAGGTTCCCCACCGGACGTCCGGGCGCGTTCAGGCCCGCCAGGAACATTTGATAGATCTCTACCACCTTCTCGATCGCCTGATCCTGCCCCACTATTCGCCGCCGCAGGGCACTTTCAAACTCTCCAGCATCGTTGCTTCTCCGGTTCGGATCGAGCACTGTTGCGAGATTCGTTCTCATAAGAATGTTGCCGGGGCTCCGGACTTTCCCTTTCGGCCGCTTTTCTGCGGCTCTTCTCTGGTTTTGCCGGACGACTCAGGCCCCTGCCGTTTTTCTACCCTGTTTCCTGGGAGTGGCCAGATTCTACTCCAACCGCGCTACATCCGACTGCTTCCGTTTCAGCAAGCATCGGACCATGCCTAAGTTTCCTTTCACATTCGATGCAAGTATCCCGCGCCATGGCAGTTAGCGAGGTTTTCTCCTGATTCCATTCGCGCCCGCCACCGCAATAGCGGAAAAGCTTTTCACAACCACGGAACGAACCTACTAGTAACCAGTAATCCGCCGCGGCCAAAGGCCCCAATCCTACGTATTACTCCCCCCGTAACTAGCTCCCGCATATACCCCGCTCTACTATCGCGTTGAGTACGAAAAGTTGCGCGGAGGCACGTTGTGCGTCACTCGTCATATCGCACGATCCTGGGAATTCTTTGTGTCACATTCGCCTTTGCAGCCTGGCTGCTCCTGTCCCATTCCAACACCGGCTTCGCAGCACAGGCCCAAACCCTAAGCTCTCAGGCCGCCCGTCTGCAGCCTGCCAGCGTCACCCGCAAGCCCCTGACCCCTGATCCCCAGCCCCTGGCCCCTGCCGGTAGCGAGCTTTATACCGCCAAGCGCGGAGAAGCCATCCCCACCATCGCCCGCCATTATCTCCGGCGCACCTCGTACCTGACCTCCTCGCAATTGGCAGCCGCCATCCGCTCCGCTAACCACAAGTCGGACGCCAGCAACATTCTCAAAGCCAACGAAGCCATCATCATCCCCGGAATCCTCTCCGCGCCGGTCACCGAAAAAACCGTGCCCGTCCCCAAGGACTTCGAAGTCCGCGCCGTCTATCTCACCGGAGTCATGGCGGCCAGCGACAAGGGACTCAACATCGTCCGCCACTGGCGTGAAGTCGGCGGCAACGCCGTAGTTTTCGATATTAAGGATTCCGACGGCAGCGTGGCCATTCCCTTCGAGCACCCGCTCCTCGGAGAACATAAGGTTTACATCCATGATGTCCCTAAGCTGGTCCGCTTCCTGCATCAGCAGAACATGCACGCCATTGCCCGCATCGCCATCTTCCGCGACGAACGCCTCGTCGTACAGCACCCCGAGCTCGCAGTCCAGTCCCGCAAGAATCACACCGCCTGGCGCGAGAACGGCAAGCTGGTCTGGACCGATCCCTCCAACCCCAAAGTTGAGGACTACAATATCGCTCTGGCCAAGCACGTAGCCCAGCTGGGCGTGGATGAGGTCCAGTTCGATTACGTCCGCTTCCCCGCCGAAGGCGACCAGAAAGACGCCGCCTTCGTGTTCCAAAGCGGCCTGCCGGAAGCCGAGGCCGCACCCGCCGTAAGCCCAGATTCCACCTGCCTGGTTCCCGTTCCCCGGCGCCACCACAAAAAGGGAGATACCAACCCAGCTCCACAGATGCAAAAGGGCCCCTGCCCGGTCGCAGCCAAGCCCGCGTCCCGCGGCCCGCAACGTTCTGACGTGATCGCCGGCTTTCTCAAGAAGGCCTACTCCGAGCTCCACCCCACCGGCGTCCTGCTCTCGCTTGACGTCTTCGGCGTCATGGCCTGGCAACGCTCCGTCGACCTCTCCCATACCGGACAGGACATCGTGCAGATGGCTCGCTACTGTGACGTCTTCAGCCCGATGATCTACCCCTCGCACTTCTTCGGAATGGACAAAATCGCCCACCCCGGCGACGAACCGGCTCACTTCATTGGCGAGTCCATGGATCGTTTCGAATTGATCACCAAGGGTAGCGGAGTCGTCATCCGTCCTTGGCTCCAGGCCTTCCACTGGCGTACCAAAACCTATTCCCCCGAATACATAAAGATTCAGGTCGAAACCGCCCGCACCAAGGGGGGCGTCGGCTTCCTGTTCTGGAACGCCGCCAACGATTACTCCAAGCCCTTTGTCGCCATGCCCGAAATGAAGGCAGCGAACTACAAGCCAGGCTCAAAAGACAATCCCAAATACTTCCGAGGGGACGAACTCCCCACAACAGTACAAGCCGCCTTAATCCCACAAAAATAACGACACCCCGCGTGACGACAGCCTCTCAGCCTCCCAGGTCTTACAGTGAATCACCGGGCCCTGCCCCCTGTCCCCTGCAACTCTTGTATTCCTCCCCACCTTCAATTACCATCCCCTCCACGTTCTGCCAAACATCCCAACCACCGCCACGGGAGAAATCCATGACGCCCGAAGAACGCGAGCGCATGAACGAATTGTGCGTGCAGATCCAGGAAGAAAAAAACTACGACCAGTTTGCTATCCAACTTCGGGAGCTAGCCGACCTGCTGGTCCGCAAACAACAGCGCAGATTCACCAATCATCCCCTGCTGATCTGGCACAGAAATCGCCCGTGGAAGACCGTTCCTGCGGTCGTGAACAAAGTTATTAAGACTGGCCTCGCCCGCGAACCGGAAAAGGCCGAAATCTCCATTAGCCCTGCCGACTATCTGTTCCGCGAGATTCGCATCGAGAACTCCCTGACCTCCCCCAGTGGCGATGCTGTCGCCCTGAAGCCAGGCGCCCACGTCGATGTCACCTTCGAGGCGGACCCAAAAGACACCGCCGGCAAGCTCTCTCCAGCCAGCAGCCTTTGAACGAAGCCTCTCAGTTGCCGCCATTCTCCCTCCAACCTCGGGAATTGCACAGGTCATTCTCCGTCCAGCCATAGCGCTCATGGCTCCAGGTCCGAATACAGGGATCCCCCTATATCTGCTCTCTTCCACTGCCGCTAGACTTTTTTTGGGTCTTTCTGTCCCCGCGTGCAAAAACATTGCAACACCCAATAAGGGCTCAACTTTGCTTTCCACAGACGTCGAGGCAAAACAATACGCGGACCGCCGCCTGAAGCAGAGTGATGAGATCTTCCGCCTGCTAGTCGACAGCGTCAAAGATTACGCCATCTTCCTTCTCGATCCTGACGGTAAGGTCGCTACCTGGAATCAGGGCGCCGCGAGGATCAAGGGTTACTCGGCTGATGAGATCATTGGCCAGCATTTTTCCCGTTTCTATCCCAAAGAGGCTCGCGAGAGCCGCTGGCCCGAGCGCGAACTCGAATTTGCCACCAAGGAAGGACGCTTCGTCGATGAAGGCCTGCGCGTTCGCAAGGACGGCTCCTCCTTCTGGGCCTATGTCGTCATCACCGCTCTCCGCGATCAGAATGGAGTCCTCCGTGGTTTCTCCAAGGTCACTCGCGACCTCACGGAACGGCGGATGCTGGAAGAGCGCACTCGCCAGCTCAACCGCGAACTGCGCGGCCGCGTCACAGAACTCCTGGAATCTCAGCGCCTGGTCGAATTGCGCACCCTCGAGCTGCAAAAGCTTTCCGGGGAGTTGCTCCGCGTCCAAGACGAAGAGCGCCGCCGCATGGCTCGCACCCTGCATGACGAGTTGGGCCAGGAACTGGTCGCCCTCAAACTTGAACTCGATTCTGCAACCGGCTCTGAACTCAAAGGGAACCGAAATCTCATCCACGCCACCGAACTCGCTTCCAGCGCCTTGCAGAAGGTTCGCAACATGTCCTACCTCCTGCACCCCCCTTTGCTGGATGAGTCCGGCCTGCTGCCCGCTCTCCATTGGTACTTCGAAGGCCTGCAAAGCCGCGGACAATTGCGCATCACCTTCGAATACCGTCCCATCCTCTTTCCCCGCCTCCCACGCGAAATCGAGACCGCCGTCTTCCGCGTAATTCAGGAGTCTCTCACCAACATTTACCGCCACGCCGAAACCCAGGACGCCCGCATCGAGCTCATCCAGGAGCCTGACTCCGTCACCGTTCGTGTGCGCGATTTCGGCAAAGGCATTCCCGATCTGAAGTTCGGCACTGGCATCGCTCCCGGCGTTGGCATCAGCGGCATGAAAGAACGCGTCAAGCAACTCAACGGCGAATTACGAATCTCCCGCGCCGAACCCGGAACCCTGGTCCACGCCACCATCCCCACCCTCGACCAGGTCTAGCAGCCCAGGTATTGCAGCGCGCGCCACCACCGGTGGCCCACTCAAGCCCGAATCTGGCTTCCTTGGGGCCACTCCCCGTGTCCCGAACCGTCCAGCAGCCCCGGTCCGCGGCCTCTGCTGCGCCCCGTCCACCCTCCCCCACCTCCGTTATAATGATCCAGCGAAGGAGATCGAATGGCGATTCAGAAGACCGACAAAATCTGGCATAACGGCAAACTCATCAACTGGGACGACGCGACCGTCCACGTCATGTCGCACGTCCTGCACTACGGCTCTTCGGTCTTCGAAGGCATCCGCTGCTACGACCTGCCCACCGGCCCCGCCATCTTCCGCGCTGTCGAACACATGCAGCGCCTGGTCGATTCCGCCAAGGTCTACCGCATGGACATCCCATTCACCCGCGACGAACTGCTCAAGGGCATGCTCGAGACCGTCGGCCACAACGGCGCTTGGCCCTGCTACATCCGCCCAATCGTCTTCCGCGGATACGGCGATGCCGGCGTGAGCCCACTGCACTGTCCCGTCGAAACTTACATCGTCAACTATCCCTGGGGCAAATATCTGAGCGGCGCTGAGGATGGCGTGGATGTCTGCGTCTCTTCCTGGACTCGTCTCGCCCCCAACACCCTGCCCGCCATGGCCAAGGCCGGCGCGAACTACATGAACTCGCAGCTAATCAAGATGGAGGCCATCGCCAACGGCTACGTCGAGGGCATCGCGCTCGACAACAATGGCTTCGTCAGCGAAGGCTCGGGCGAGAATCTCTTCCTGGTTCATCGCGACAAGCTGATTACCGCGCCCCTGGGGAACTCTGTGCTGCCCGGCATCACGCGTGATTCCGTCCTGCAGATCGCCCGCGACCTGAACATCCCCATCGTCGAGCAGGCGATCCCGCGCGAGATGCTCTACATCGCCGACGAGGTCTTCTTCACCGGCACCGCCGCCGAGGTTACCGCCATCCGCTCCGTCGACAAGATTAAAGTCGGCAATGGCGCCATGGGACCGGTCACCAAGGCCCTGCAGAAGGAGTTCTACTCCATCGTTCGCGGCGAGAAGAACGACCGTCACGGCTGGTTCACTCCAGTTCCCGTGCGCAGCAAGCAACCGGTCGGCGTATAATTCGTTCCGTCAATTCGAGCCAAGGGGGGCGCCGCTTGCGCCCCTTTCGGCTTCTAGCCCGGAAAGAAACAAAACAGATTCTTATAAGAAGGAGAAAATATGTCCCAAGGAATGACTCCCGAATTCGCCGCCGGCCTCTGCGCTATGATGCTCGACGGTATCCAGCGCGAAGCAGAATGCACCAAGCGCGTGCTCGCCGCTGTCCCAGACGACAAATCTGACTATCGTCCCGACCCCAACGCCCGCACCGCTCGCGAACTCGCGTGGCACATTGCCAATACCGACGTCCAGTTCCTCGACGGCATTGCCGATCTGAACTTCAGCATGGAATCTCCCGAGCACAAGCCCCAGACCTCCGCCGAGCTCGTGAAGTGGTATGACGAAAACATGAGGCGCGGCCTCACTCGTGTCGCCGGCATGACTCCTCAACAGTTGCTCACCCCCATCGAATTCTTTGGTGTGTTCAATCTGCCCGCGGTCGCCTATCTCGGATTCCTCAATAACCACAGCATCCATCACCGCGGCGAGCTAGCCACCTATCTGCGTCCCATGGGATCGAAAGTCCCCTCGATTTATGGCGGCAGCTACGATGAACCCTTCGTCCCCGGCACCCACGCAGAAACCGCCGCATAGCCGTTCTTCAAGTCGAATCGATTTCCCCACTCTCGTCCCTCCGCTTCTTGGAGGAACAAGGGTGGGGATTTCCTTTTCCGTTCGAGGGACAGCGTGCATTTTGACGCCGGTTCGAAGAACAGCCCTCGCATTTTGACGCCCCTTAAAAAAACAACGTTTAGGCATTTTTGACGCCTCTTCCCTGGTCTGTTCCCTGGACCCACCTCGTTCGTGTCGCAAAATCAAGCCGCGGAAGGGCGAAACAAACCCGTCCCACAACAGATTGACTCTGCCCCCATTCCCCTGAAACTTTGGCCCGTGCCCAGTTGCCCACTCCGGTCCATTACCTAGGTCATCTTGGGCTAGGTGACGATTCGGAGCATCATGCTGGAAGAGCTTGAAGCCCTTGGGGCTTCCTGGGACACATTCCGCATGAATATTGATGACCTGCTTCGTATCGCGACCGAGCGCAAGGCTTCGGACTTGCATTTGAAGGTGGGCAACTATCCTCACCTGCGCGTCGATGGCGAGCTGTCGCCCTTGACCGACCAGCCTCGCATCACCGCGGAAGACATGCTGAACATGGCTTTCAGCATGATGTCGGCACGGCAGAAACAGAAATTCAAAGAGACCACGGAAATCGATATGGCCTACGGCGTCGCCGGACTCGGCCGCTTCCGTGTGAACATCTTTCAGCAGCGCGGCAATGTCGGCCTCGTCCTGCGCGTGATTCCCACCAAGATTCGCGCCTTAGATGAATTGTTCCTGCCCAAAGTGGTGGAACAGATTTGCGACATGCCTCGCGGGCTCGTACTGGTCACCGGCGTCACCGGTTCCGGTAAGTCCACGACGCTGGCAGCGATGGTCGACCGCGTCAACTCCTCGCGCGCCGAACACATCGTCACCATCGAGGATCCCATCGAATTCCTGCACCGCGACAAAAAAGGATACGTCAACCAGCGCGAAGTAGGAGTGGATACGCCTTCCTTCGGAGCCGCCTTGCGCGCCTCTCTTCGTCAGGATCCGGACGTGATCCTGGTCGGCGAAATGCGCGACCTCGAAACCATCTCGACCGCGCTGCATGCGGCGGAAACCGGCCACATGGTGTTCTCGACCCTGCACACGCTGGACGCGGTAGAAACCATCAACCGCGTGATTTCGATTTTCCCCCCGCCGGAGCAGAAGCAGATTCGCATGCAGCTCGCCGCCGTGCTGCGGGCCATCGTCAGCCAACGCTTGGTACGGCGCTGCGACGCCGAAGGCCGTGTCCCCGCGGTGGAAGTCATGATTAACACCGCGTACATCCGCGAGTGCGTTCTGGTACCGGAAAAGACCCGGTCCATTCGCGACGCCATCGCGGCCGGCACTTCGCAATACGGCATGCAGACCTTCGACCAGTCGCTCTGGGACCTGTTCCAGGCCGGGCTGGTCAACTACGAAACCGCCTTGGAGAATGCCTCCAACGCCGACGACTTCAAGCTGCGCATGCAGGGCATCGCCTCGAGCTCGGACATTTCGCGGCAGTCCATGCAATCAGCCGGATTCGGAGCACGCTAGCAGCGCAATAGACTTTTGCGCTATTTCACGGGTTGTCTCCTTGGATGGGCGCGAGCGATCGCGCCCCTTTTTTTATTTCAATTCCTCGATCCCTCTCAGGAGGAAACCACGCTCCGGAAATATTGAGGATAGTGCCTTTGGGTGGCGCAGCGGTTTACCGCTGCGACCTAAGCTCCGATCAAGTCGAGCGGCTTTAGCCGCTGAGGTGCAGTCGACAAAACGCATCCCAAACCCGGTGGTTCCTGCCTTTGGGTGGCGCAGCGGTTTACCGCTGCGATCTAAGCGCTGCTGAAATTGAGCGGCTTTAGCCGCCGAGGTGCAGTCGAGAAAAACGCATCCCAAACCCGGTGGCTCACGCCTTTGGGTGGCGCAGCGGTTTACCGCTGCGATCTAAGCGCCGATGCAATCGAGCGGCTTTAGCCGCTGAGGTGCAGTCGACAAAACGCATCCCAAACCCGGTGGCTCCTGCCTTTGGGTGGCGCAGCGGTTTACCGCTGCGATCTAAGCTCCGATCAAGTCGAGCGGCTTTAGCCGCTGAGGTGCAGTCGACAAAGACGCATCCCAAACCCGGTGGCTCACGCCTTTGGGTGGCGCAGCGGTTTACCGCTGCGATTTAGGCGCTAATAAAATCCGCCGGCTTTAGCCGCTGAGGTGCCTCATCAAGCACAAACCCAGCCTGCCCTCTGAGTCTGATG
>DASVAE010000029.1:0-15754 GCA_036376495.1 Candidatus Sulfotelmatobacter sp.
AAGCGTTCCGGAGTTCCGATCACCAACTCGTACGCCAGTGCCGTCAGCGGTCCGACTCCGGGATGCGTCATCAGCAGTCGTGTGACTGGACGCTTCTCCACTTCCTCTTCCAAGGCGTGAGTCAGTTCATGGATCTTCGGCGTCAGTTGATCGAGCAAGTCGAGCAGGTCCTGCCGTCGCCGGCTGGCCCAGGGAGCCAGTGCGATCGATTCCAGTTCCTTACGCCCCGCCGGCCTCCACAGCGCCTTCTTGCGCCGCAAGCCTTCGTTCAGTGGAACGACATGCAGTTGATTCATCACGCGCGTGCGCATCTGCACCAGGCGATGCCGATGCCACAACAGTTGCCGCAGATCGCGGTTCTCGGCATCCGGCACCCAGATCCGCGGAAAGCGATTCTCCATCATCAATTGCAGTATCAGCTGCGCGTCCTGCCGATCCGTCTTCTGCTTCCGTACTCGCTTGGTCCGAATCTCAGCGGGATCTCCGATCTACAACTCAAACTGCAATTCACGTAGCAAACGCTCGAACCAGCGCGAGTGTCCGCTGGATTCCATGCCCACTCGTGCAGATATATTTCTTTGTTTCAGTTCCCGGTAGAACTGCTCCGCCTCCTCGCGATGCACCAAGCGCCGTTCGCTTAGTTCACCCGTGCCGGTATCGACGCACGCAATTTGTTGGAAGCCCGGATGGTAATCACATCCTATAATCAGCATGTTCGGCTCCTTTCCTCCGAGCCCTTTGGTTGGTTTGCGCCTCCAAAGTTTACTCGGGCCTGGGAGCCGACATTGTTTATGGAATCATTACGCTCAAAACCACCGGCAGAGGTTAATCCAAGCCCCCCAAACACGGCCGCAAGCAGACAATAGGCGGCTCCCAGTACCCTGCCTTTTCATTCACTACCGCATCTGGCAACAATCGATTCCGTTACGAGACGTTCGTAACCTCACTTTCGGTGGCGAAGACTCTAGTCTGCCAGCAGTGACGACAGCAGACGCAGCAGCTCGAAAAAAGCGCATGTCTACGAAGAATTTCGCGTATTTCGCGGTGTTGTAAACTAACCCAAACCCTCATGACGCCGAATCCCCCGCGCGCGGATATGCCTGACGTCACTCCCTCGCTGCAGCAGGAAGTGGCTCGTCTGGCGGCTTCGCCCGAGGTGCGTTCGGCGTACAACTGGTTTCGCACGCAAGAGCCGCAGTTGCTGCAGTGGCAAATGGAGATGGCTCGGATTGGGGCGCCGCCATTTGGCGAGTCGGCGCGGGGGGCGTGGCTGCAAGAGCGTTTTCGCGAGATCGGGCTCGATGACGTTCGCATCGACGATGTGGGCAATGTGTTTGGAATCCATCCCGGATTCGGGCGGCGATACGTTGCGCTTAGTGCGCACATCGATACCGTATTTCCAGCAAACACGCCGCTGAACATTCGACAGCAAGGCAGCCGGATCTACGGTCCCGGAGTTTCCGACAATGGGGCCGGGGTGGTCGCGATGCTGGCCATTGCAGCTTTGCTCCGCTCGGTGCGCGTCCGGCACGCCTTGCCATTCGTTTTCATCGGCAATGTAGGAGAAGAAGGAGAAGGCGATCTGCGCGGGATGCGGCACATTTTCGCCACCCCGCGCTGGAAGGATTCCATTGCCTACACGCTGGTGCTGGACGGCGCGGGTTCGGACACGATTGTGGCGGAGGCCTTGGGTAGCCGGCGATTTGAAGTGATCGTGCGCGGTCCGGGCGGGCACTCGTGGAGCGATTTCGGCGCGCCCAACCCCATCGTCATCCTGGCAAAAGCGATTGAAACTTTCAGCGCGACGACGGTTCCCAGCATTCCAAAAACCACGTTCAACATCGGCGTGATTCGCGGCGGCACTTCGGTGAATTCGATTCCCGAGTCGGCCAGCATGAAGGTGGATATCCGGTCGACTTCGATGGCGGAGATGGAGCGGCTAGAGCATTCGCTTCGCCGCGCTTTGAACCGCGCGGTGGAAGACGAAACCATGGCAGCGGAAATGCGATCCTCGGCGCAGAAGCGGCCCTCGGGAGTGAATTGCGAGGTAGTTGTGATTGGAAACCGTCCCGCCGGAGAATTGCAGTCTGGGGCACGAATTTTACACGCGGTGCGTGCCGTCGATGCGCAGTTGTCCAATGCCGCGCATGTGCAGCGAGCATCGACGGATGCCAATGTCCCCCTGTCTCTGGGACTGGAGGCCGTAGCGATTGGCGGGGGTGGGTCTGGCGGCGGCGCACATACTCTGCAGGAGTGGTTCGATTCCAATGGACGCGAGCTGGCATTGAAGCGAATTCTGCTAACCATGCTGGCGTTGGCGGGAGTGGGCGAATGAATTTTTGGGGACGATCGGGCCGGGGCGGAGCAATCCTATCTTGTATCGTTATCGCAGCGATGAGCTCTGGACAGGCGGCAGGGCAGGAATCACCCACACAGAAGGCCGACGTCATCTTCATGCACGCCAACGTATACACGGGCGTCCCGGCGGAGGGGGCGTTTGATTCGATTGTTCGCGCGGAGGCCATTGCGGTCCGCGGCGACCGCATCCTGGCGGTCGGCAAGATTGCCGATCTGCAGAAACTCAAAGGCGAGCAGACGCAGATGATCGATCTGGACGGCCATTTCGTTATGCCCGGGTTCAACGATGCTCACCTGCACCTGGATGACGCGGGCATGACCAAGCTCAGCGTCGATCTTACCGGCGCGAAGTCTTTGGATGAACTCCGCGAACGGTTGCGGAAGAAAGTGGAACAGTCCAAGCCCGGCGAGTGGATTGAGGGTTCGGGATGGGATGAGACGCTGTGGCCTGTCAAGGTGACGCCGACGCGCTGGGACTTGGATGAAGTGTCAGACGGGCATCCCGTGTTTCTGGTGCGCATCGACGGACACATTGCCGTCGCGAACACCCGCGCCTTGCAACTAGGCAGCGTCAATTTGGCCAGCCGCGATCCGCAGGGCGGGCACATAGATCGGACGCAGACGGGCGAACCTACCGGAATTCTGCGGGAGACAGCACAGGACGCAGTGCTCAGCGTGATCCCCAAGCCCAACCACGATCGATGCCGCGAAGCACTGCAACTGGCACTAGCAGACCTGGCCGAGCACGGGGTCACCTCCGCGCAGGACTATTCCCCGGAATGGGAGAACTTCCAGATTTTCGAAGAATTGGAGAAAGAGGGGAAACTCACGGCCCGGATTTCGGGGTGGCTGCCCTTCGACGACTCGGTCGAGGAGTTGACCCGGAAACGCGATTCGCACCCGCAGGCGGACCCGATGTTGCATACGGGAATGCTGAAGGGATTCATGGACGGATCGCTGGGATCGCACACGGCGGCAATGCTTGAGCCTTACGCCGATGATCCGAAGAACTCGGGTATTCCGCGCTACGATGCCGCCAAGCTAAATGAGATGACAAGAGAACGCGTGCTGGCGGGCTTCCAGGTTGGCTTCCACGCCATTGGCGACAAAGGCGTGCAGATGGCGCTCGATGCTTTCTCGGAAGCGGAGAAGGCGGCCAAAGAGGCGCACGCGAAAGCGGCCAACGGCAGCGATGACTTCCGTCTGCGCATCGAACACGCGCAGGTCACGACACCGGCTCAGATCAGCGAGTTTAAGCAATTAAAGGTCATTGCGTCGATGCAGCCGAACCATCTGCTCACCGACATGCGTTGGGCGCAGAACCGCCTGGGCGCGAAACGGGCAGCGACGTCCTACGCCTGGCTGGCGTTCTTGAACAAGGGAGTGCCGCTCGCGTTCGGCACGGATTATCCGGTGGAACCGGTCACGCCATTTCGCGGCTTGTACGCTGCCGTGACGCGCAAGAGTGAGGACGGCAAACAGGAATACTTCCCGGCGCAGCGCTTGAGCATAGACCAGGCAATTTCGGCCTACACCTCAGGTTCGGCTTTTGCAGAGTTCGAAGAGAAGGACAAAGGCAAGCTCGCACCCGGCATGCTGGCGGATTTTGTCGTCCTAGACCGCGACCTGACGTCAGTTTCGGCAGAAAAACTCCTCGGGACAAAGGTGCTGCGGACTGTAGTGGGCGGAAAGACCGTTTACGCGGCGAAATGATTCCGCCAGGCCGCCAGCTGCCCCGGCCGCTATTGTCAGCTAATTCGTATCTACTTCAGGATGAGTGACCTTCAGGGTTACATCCCATGAAACGGTTTGCATCAAATATGCGTCTAAGCAAAGAACACCCAACGGTCGCAGTGTACACTCAGCGAAGATGTGCAGCTCCGGTCACGTTGCGTAAATAGGTATACTATTAGCGGTTTACAAGTTCGGAGGAAGTGACATTATGGGCGCAATGTGGATGCGCATGAAGGCCCATCGGGCGGCCTACACGCTGAGTATCCTGGCAACTCTGGCAGTCGGCATTCTTATTGGAACTGTCATCAACCAGGGCGTTAAAGGCAAAGAGGGACAAAAAAGCGATGCCTCGCCTTTGACTATGGCCTCGCCGCAGCAGATGTCCAACGCGTTTTCGCAGATCGCGAAGCAACTCGAGCCCAGCGTGGTCAACATCAACACCGAATCGACGGTGAAGAACGTACACCGGCGCCGTGGCGGGCAGGGCGGAGGAGACGACGAGGACGGCGGCAGCATGGAAGACTTCTTCAACCGCTTCTTCGGCGGTCCTGGTGGCCAAGGCGGCCCCGGAGGACAAGGTGGGCCGGGTGGCCCCGGTGGGCCGGATAGCGGCGCGATTCGGGAGCGCTCGCTGGGATCGGGAGTGGTAGTCGATGCCAAGGGCTACATTCTTACCAACCGTCACGTGGTGGAGAAAGCGGATCGCATCCGCGTGCGTTTTCAGGATGATCCCCCCGGAGTACAGCATGACGCCAAGGTGATCGGCACGGATCAGGAAACGGATCTGGCGGTGATCAAGGTGGACGTCGAGCATCCGCTGCCAACGGCGAAGATGGGCAATTCCGACTCCATGCAAGTGGGAGATTGGGTTCTGGCTATTGGCAGTCCGTTTGGGCAGGCAGGAACGGTGACGGCCGGTATCGTTTCGGCCAAGGGACGCGACATCGTTCCCGGACGGCAGTTCCAGACTTTCATTCAGACCGACGCAGCGATTAATCCCGGCAACTCGGGCGGGCCACTGGTGAACATGAGTGGAGAAGTGATCGGGATCAACACGGCGATTCTGAGCGAGACCAACGCTTACGCCGGAATTGGATTCGCGCTGCCCTCGAAGACGGTAGTCGAAGTCTACAACCAGCTGACGGGGCCGGAGCACAAGGTTTCACGCGGCTCAATTGGAATCATGTTCGATGCAGTGGAGAATCCGGCGATAGCGCGGGTATATGGAGCGGGCAGCGGTGTCACGGTTTCCAGCGTAGTAGCGGGGAGTCCGGCGGACCAGGCTGGGCTGAAAG
This sequence comes from Candidatus Sulfotelmatobacter sp., assembly GCA_036376495.1. Lineage (GTDB taxonomy): Bacteria > Acidobacteriota > Terriglobia > Terriglobales > Acidobacteriaceae > Sulfotelmatobacter. The sequence goes on from DASVAE010000029.1 coordinate 5,388, forward strand.
TCGGAGACACCATCACGACCGTGGACGGCAAGAAAGTCAGCAAGGGATCGGAACTGGTGGCTGACATTGCGTCGCGCAAGCCTGGCTCCAAAGTGGCGTTGGGTTTCCTGCGCAACGGGAAAACACAGGAAACCTCGGTGACGATCGCCGATCGAGCGAAGCTGTTTGCACAGCGACTGGGCGAGGACCAGGGCAACGAAGATGAGAATGCGCCCAAGCCGAGCAAGTTCGGCGTGAGCGTGCGCAAGGTGACTCCGGATATGGCCGACCGCCTGGACATCCCCTCGGGCAAAGGCGTCATCGTGCAAGACGTGAAACCCGGATCGTTTGCCGAAGACATCAACCTGGCGCGCGGAGACATCATTCTGGAAGTCAACAAGCAGCCGGTCAACAGCGAGGACGATTTCGCGAAGATCGAATCGACGTTGAAGAGCGGCCAGGACGTGGTGTTCCTGGTGCGGCAGCGCGGCTCGTCACGGCAGGATGGAACCATCTTCCTGGCCGGTACACTTCCGTAATACGATCTGGCCCAGCAGAACTGGTACTGTGCTGCTAGCACAGTGCCAGGATCGGCTTGGGCCTTTATTTTTGGATTATCGCGAATGAGTCGGGGAACGGGAATTCGGAAGTCGGGGATGCTGCTTTTATGCGCGGCCATCCTGGCGTGTGGATTTGCGATTCCCGCGAATGCAGGTGACGACGGCAAGGTTAAGAAGTCGAGCTCTAGTTCAACCGGGAGCAAAACGAAAAGCCGCCGTGTAACATCGTCCGCCACTTCCACGAAATCCAGTTCGGCAAAGACGCGTGCTTCGTCCAGGAGGCGCAAGAAATCCAAGAAAGTTCGCGGACAACAGAAGATCGATTCCCAACGCGCGCAAGCTATTCAGGAAGCGCTCATCCGCCAGCACTATCTCAGCGGGGAAGCGAGCGGAAATTGGGACGAGGCCAGCCAGGAAGCCATGCGACGCTTTCAGCGCGATCATGGATGGCAGGATAAGACTGTTCCTGATTCCCGCGCCCTGATCAAGCTAGGACTGGGACCGAGCACGGATCATCTGTTGAATCCCGAAAGCGCAATGACGACGGTGCCCGATCCACCTAGAGCCAATTCCCTCCCCGTGAGTTCGCACAGTTCTCCGGCGGTGGCGAATCCTCCCCAGGCGGCGAGCCCGGCTTCCGCGCCTGTGTCCAGCGATACTGCGCGTCCGCAATAAGCTAACTGCCAATCAGCAATCCATATCCCTGTGATCCTCCGCGCCCTGTGTGACTAAGGCACCTCACCACAAGGGGCACAGCGGATCACAGAAGAAAACCGCAGGTTAACGGCGCGGTTTTCCTACCCGCTCCGCGGTGGCGAACATTTTTGCCACGGTGTCCATGTCCTTGGGTTGGACTTTGCCGGCGGGGATGCGGCGGTTGGTCAGATCCTCGAGCTTCAGTAACAAGTCTACGAGCGCCATCGAGTCAATCAGTCCAGACGAGACCAGAGGCGTGTTTTCGTCAATGCTCAAGCCCGGTTTGCGGGTGACTTGCACGACGTACGCGATCATTTGCTGAGACTCTGGACTCATGGATTCGTCACTTCCTGGGAGAGCTGCGGGTGTTCCTGCAACAGCTTATCCCGGGTTGCGGATCGAGCCAGTTTTCCGGCAGTGCTTTTCACGATCCATTTCGGCTGGACGAGAAAGATATGTTTCACCGCTATGCCCAAAGCTGCGACAATGCTGCCGCGAATCTGCCGTTCGATTTCCGGAGTCTGGGCAAGCAACCCCTGTTTCTCAACCTCCGCTACGACGACGATGTCTTCGGTTCCAATCTCAGGATTGTAAATGCCCATCGCGATGGCGCGTCCATCATGAATCGCGGGATGAGCGCCCACGATCTCCTCAATATCCTGCGGGTAGATGTTCTCGCCGCCCACAATCAGCAAATCTTTCTTCCGCCCCACGACGAACAATTCACCCTGGAAGAGAAATCCCAGATCGCCGGTGCGGTACCAGCCGTCCAGAAAAGCCTCGGCCGTGAGGTCGGGGCGGTTGTAGTAGCCGCTGAAGAGGCAGTCACTCTGGATGGCAATCTCGCCGACCGAATCATCGGATGCAATAGCGCCTGAGTTGGAAAGGATGCGCACTTGCTGATTGGGCAAGAGCCTGCCCGAGGAGGTAAACGAGATTGCGTCTGGGGCTTGCGGAGGAACCGGCACGATGCGGTGGTCCGTCCGATACCGCTGCCCGTCGATCCAGAGAGTGTTGGGGGCTGCCGCATCGATCTCCGATTGCGTTACGGCAAAAACATTTTCTGCCATGGCATACGAGGACTGCAGCACGCCGCTTGCGATGTGGAATGCTGTTTGAAACTCGCGCATGCTGCTGGCGCGTACCGGTTCCGAGCAATTGATCACAAGACGAAGCGAGGAGAGATCATAATCCGCCCAGCGCTTCGGGGGCGTACGCCGGGGAACAAATTGAAAGGCGAAATTGGGCATCCAGGCCAGCGTGCATTTGTTTTCTGCGATGATTTGCAGCAGAGATTCTGGCTGCATGACCCACTCGATGGGTGACTGCATGACAAGCGGCACGTGGCAAACCATGGGCAGCATGAAGCAGGCGATCAGTCCCATGTCGTGATAGAGCGGCAGCCAGCTGTAGATGCGATCACGCGCGGAGTCGATGTGCAAAGCACCGGCGAGATGTCCGATCTGCCGCAGCACGGCCGCGTGGGTCAGGGCTACTCCCTTCTGCAGCCCGGTGGTACCGGCTGAATGTTGAATAAAGGCCAGACTCTGGGGAGAGATGTTCGATATATCCGGCAGCACGACGCCATGGTCTTGGCTGTCTCCATTGCTCGCCCGGATGAGCTTTGTTTCGGGACCTAAGGCCACGCAGTCCAGCATCTCTTGGGGGAAGTCAGGGTCGATTACCACCGCCTTGGCACCGAGATTCGCGGTGACTCCCGCCAGGCCGGAGCGATATTTCGCAGGGTCGACTTTGAAATTGGGATAGGCGAGGAAAGCCGGAACTGCGCCCAGCAGCATAGCGGCGGTGAAACTCACCATGGCCGTGATGCTCTGCGGCATTAGGATGACCAGGCGGTCGCCCGACTCCAGACCTTGCTGTCGCAGAACTGCCGCATGCAGGCGGGCGCGGCGGCGGAATTCGCCGAAGGTCAGCGTCTCGCGTTCGTCCTCATCCACCCAGAAGGTAATGTAGGTCGAATTCTCGGGAGCCGCCTCAAGCGCCGCCATCAGATTGGGGAAATGCAGCACCGGCCATTGTAGTCCGCGGATTCCCACGTCTCGCAAGATCCGCGTCAGACGTTTGCCACCCCAGATGGGGCCGCGGTGAATGTCGTTGTTGTCGGGACTGCCGCAGACCATTATTCTTGTCGGTCACCGGGAGGCTCGTTGTTTCAAAGCGCCGCGTATCTGCTCGTATGTCTCGTCTGCGTCGCGGTACTGGCGAAGACGGCGTCGCCGACTGCGAGGCAGGCAGTTCTTCTCGCGGCGAGCTACGGTCTCTATCTCACGTGGACACGATGGTTCGCAGCAGTCCTGATCTTTTCTGTGGTGATGAACTACTTGTTGGGCGGATGGCTGCGCCGCAAGCCCACCGCTGCGCACCTGTGGGCGGGCATATTCTCAAACCTGCTGCTCTTATTTGCGTTCAAGTATGTCCCGGAACTCGCGGGCCAATTATCGATTCCGTCGCTTCAGAGCTTCTCTCAACTCGCACTTCCCTTGGGAGTGTCGTTCTGGACGTTCCAGGCGCTCAGTTATCTGTTCGATTTGTATCGCGAGGAGGAAATCGATCCCAGCTTCGCCGAATTTGCGCTGTATATGGCATTTTTTCCGGTCACGATTGCTGGGCCCGTATGCCGCCTGCCGGAGATGCTGCCGCAGTTCCGGAGCCAGCGGACCACGGCATGGAGTGGGATCGTGGAAGGGTTCCGGCGGATCGCCGTCGGAGCCTTCATGATGCAATTGGCCAAGCTGCTGGGCCAGGGTATTTTGGCCGGGGACAGCATTGCCACGGGATTCGACCGCACGACGCGCTGGAGCGGGCCCGACGTCTGGTGTCTGGCCTTCGGCTACGGGCTGCAGCTCTTTTTTGATTTCGCGGGATACTCGCATATCGCGATTGGCGCCGCGCGCGCGATGGGCATGGGAGTGCCGGAGAATTTCGAGCGGCCCTTTGCCTCCACCACGCCGTCGATCTTCTGGACGCGCTGGCACATGTCGCTCTCGTTCTGGATCCGCGACTATGTCTTCCTGCCGCTGGCGACAATGCGCCGCGAAATCTGGTGGCGGCATCTCGCCTTAATCATTGCCATGACCGTGTTCGGCCTATGGCACAAAGCCAGCCTGCTGTTCTTGATCTGGGGGTGCTACCACGGCGTTCTGCTGGTTCTGCATCGTCAAGCCCAGCAGGCCGAACGCAAGTTGAACTGGAAACCGGCGCCCGGTCCATGGAACCTTGTCTCCTGGATTTTGACGATGACTCTGATCAGTTTCGGCTGGATTTTTTTTCGCGCCAACTCGCTTGCACAAGCAGCCCAAATGCTTTCGGCGCTTCTGTCGCCCCGCAGTTACGCGGAACATTTTCTAAGCTCCAGCCTCTATCTGCTTGTCGGACTCCTGGCTGCCGGATACGGCGCTGTGCTGCTGATCTCGTCGAAGCTTCAGCCGCAGCGCGAGGCCCCGAGCCCAAGCTTTCTGGTGCGCGGGCGATGGCTCTGGATCCCTCCGCTGTACGCGCTGGCTATGATTTTGCTTCTGATGATCACGCTCACGCAAAGCGGCGGCGTGGGGCAACTGATGTATCGGGGATTCTAGCGGATCTGAGTTCCATCCGGCAGGAAGACGGGAAATCCGTCCCAGGGTTGAGCCATGGCCAACTGCTCGGCGGCAGCAGTCCGGTTGTAGCCGAAGAGAAACATGCCGAAGTTGTAACGCAGCATGGCATCCTGGGGCGCGCGCGTAATCGCCCACTGGTACTGTAAAGCCGTATCGTTCGGGGTCTCGCTCATACTCTCCGCCTGCAGTTGGAATCGCTGTACCTGGTCGGGATGGTTCAATTGCTGAGTGAATGGAGCTCTCTGAATGCGGCGCAGCATCTCCTGCGCGATGCGCGACCGGTCATAAGCGGTCAAAGCGAGCATGCGTTCGCACTCGGTTTGTGACGGGGCATCTGGGGCCATAGGCCCACTCGCCAACTTACCTGCAACCTGTCCATAGATTGCACGTGCGAAGAGATAACTTCCCAGGGGAGTCATGTGGACGTGCTCGTAGACCAGATCGCTGCCCACGATGCCGTCCCGACTGGCGCTGGAGAACAACGATTCGGTATCGACTAGCCCGACCCCGGTGTAAGCCGCAGGCACGAAGCGGTTGATGTCGTTGATGCGGGTGTCGGCGCGAAAACGAAGCGTATCCAGGTCACGAGCCCGCTGGAAATGTTCGTTCGCGGACTTCGTGTCGCCCATGCTCTTCAGGCAGCGCGCGATGCGAAACTCCAGTTCCGCATACTCGTCGTCGATTCTGGCGGCTGAGCGATACAGTTCGAGCGCTTCGCTGAACGAGCGCGCTGCCTCAAGCTCACTTCCCCGTTGCACCAGCGACGACCACTGGTTCACCTCTTCCCGCTTGATGCCGTCGCGGTGCAATGAGGCAAACGGCGCGCAATCTTCCAGGTTCGTGGCGGCTGTCGCTACGATGACTTGCGCCCCCGCGGCACGCGCCACCGCGACCGTGTCGCGCAGATTTCGTTCGTAATTGGCGTACACCGGCTGCATGAGCGGAGAGTTGGCCCGCACCTGCTTGTCCAGAAACATCTCCATGCCCTGCCAGCTTTTCTTCTGCGCGCCCAGCTTGGTGACCAACTGCCCTACTCGCGTGGAGCGCAGAAAGATGTTGCTGCGGATTACCGGGATGTTCATCCCCGATGAGGTGAGCACCGTGCCCGGCCCATACGGTCCCACAACCTCGTTATTGCCGGAGTAGATGATGAAAAGATCAGGGCGCTGATTGGCCAGTTGCTGGGCAATCCGCAACACGACATGGGAATTGATCGCGACGCTGCCGGTATTTACCACCTCGAAATTCATTCCGGGGAAGCGTTCCCGCAGCATGACTTCCAGGTAGCGGCTGAATCCGTAGGCGGGGTCGGGATCTCCCATGGCGGCGGACTCACCCAGCACGAAGATGCGATACGTCCCTGGCGGTTTTTGCGCGGGAATGGAATAGAGACGCGGGGTCTGCACCGAGCCCGCGGGAAAGAATGGCGCAGCGAAGAACAAGTTGTAGCAGGATGCCTGCTTGCCTTGGACTGTACACGGCGTGAGCAGGGCCGTTGGATAACCAACTCCCGCCAGTCGAAGGCAGGCTTCCGCAACTCCAAGCACGACTAGTGGAACGAAGATCGCGCTGATTACGATCCACAGTCGACGGGACTTGGGCGCAGAGGTCATTGTCGTGTCAGCATGTCAAGCGACAGTCCGTTCGGGCAAGCGCTTTAGTTCGCTGTGCCCTTTCCTCGATTCGCCGAGCCCTGCAAGCTAAGGTGCTGCAGAGCCTGCGCGATCAACTGCTCCACTTTATCCCGCTGCGGATATTGCGGATTGGTCTCCAGCAGGTGCTTCCATGCAGAGATGGCGCCGCTCATATCCTGCTTGTCCTGCCACTTCACCATTCCGGTGTTGAACAGCGCGTTGGCGTGCTTGCTGTCGATTTTCAAAACTGCATCGTATTCCTGGAGAGCGCGATCCGATTGCCCCATGAAGTGGTAAGCGGTCGCCATATCGGTCCGAACGTCCGTTGCTTTGGGATTGATCTTCAGGCATTGCTCGTAGTACTTCACCGCGTCGGGAAATTGTTCTGCGTCGTAGTAGGCGTTGCCGATTCTGTACAGCAAGTCGGCATTGTTGGGATCGCCTTTGAGCTGCGCCAATAACGGGGCTGCCTGGCTTTCGGCCATTTGCCGCATCTGCTCAGGGGTAGGAGCCTGAGCTGCCGCTCCTTTTGCTGCCGACGCGCCGGCTTGCGCCTGCCCTGCGCTGGCCTGCGATGCCGACCCACGCGCCAGATATCCGACCGCCACCCCCACCAGCAGGCAGATCACCGACAGCACGTAAGCCTGAGTGCTGGTCCATTTCGCGGTGTTTTGGGTTTGGTTTTCAGCCATGATGGTTCTCCAATTTGAAAGTCGTTTTCAAGTGCCTTGCGAGTATTGTGAGTGAGATCACAAGCGGGCGGTGTGATTCAAATCACAGGTTCTCGTGCGGCCTGCCACAAGCGCTGGCAAAAGCGTCCAATGGGTGAAATCACGCTGCGCCACAACGGCTGCGGAATCACGCGCAGGCGGGATGAACTACTGCCCATTAAGAACCAACGCAACACATTAGTAACAGTGCTTTTGTCGGCTGGCTTGCAATTTGCCTTTTGGCACTTTACCTGCTTTCTTGTCTCTCGAAGCTAGAGGAGAGCTATGGACGCAGCCGATCACCACCCCAAGTTCTGGAGCAGCACCCAAACCTACGGCATGGCCGCCATCTGCCTGATCTTGGGAGTGGTCGTTGGATACCTGGTTCACGCTCCCGCGGTCGCCAGTTCCAATACGTCAACGGCAGTCTTTGCGCCGCCCCCTAGTACGCCCGCAAGCATGCCTAGCGCGCAGGATCTCAAACGCATGGCCGACAAGCAGGTCGCCCCGCTGGTGGCAGAGCTACAGAAGCGTCCTAAAGACGCCGACTTGCTCACGAGGATTGGAAGCGCTTATCTCGCCGCCCAGCAGTACCAGAGCGCGCAGCAGTATCTGGAACAAGCGGCAGGGGTGAAGGCCAGCCCGGAAATACTCAATGAGTTGTCATTCGTGCAGTATTCGTTGGGGAACGTGGATCAGGCGATCGAAACCCTGAACCGCGCCCTGAAGCAGGATCCCAGGAACTCGAAGCTGCTGTACAACCTGGGAATGTATCAATGGCACGGCAAGTCCGATCCCAAAGCCGCCATTGCCGCGTGGCAGAGCTTTCTGAAAGCCAATCCTGGCGATCCCAAGCGGGCACAAGTCGAACAGATGATCGCTCAAGCCAAGCAACACCTGACGATCGCCCCCGGCACCAAGACCGATAAGCCCGTCATGTGACAGAGTTCCGCGTAGGGAAAGTCCCAGGGAAGGTCCAAGCGGCCCGGAATTTCCGTGCCGCAAGTTTTTCTCAGCGCTCTACTGTGTCGATACCCGCATCCCCTGCGACCGCATGTATTTCTCAATGCCGGGACGGTCGGCGAGAACATTGGGGTCCTCCCGCAAGACCTTCAGCGTCGCGTTGCACTCCTGCTCTGCCTGGACCGGATTGCCGAGCGCCTGAGCGGCCAAACACATGACGAAATGACCAATATGGTTGCGCGCATCGAACGAGACTGCCTCTTGCGCCTCCCGCATGGCTGATCGAGCGTCATAGGCGAGCATTCCGGCCGACTGCTGCGCATGATAAGAAGCGACGAAACTACTAAGATCGAAGTCTCCCTCGTACACGAACAACGCGCTGCCGCCAAGCTTCGCCTTCGGCTGGAGCTTGCGAAACATGTCAGCGGTGCGCGCGCCGCCGGTGTAATTCAGTATCCCGGCGAGCGCACTGGCGGTGACGATCACAGTTCCAGAGAAGCGCTGCGGCGGCTCGTCCACCTTGAACTCCGAAGTCTCCCCGCAGGGGATGCCGTAATCGGAACCCGTATCGTTGTAGGCGTGGATCATCCAGCAGGCCTTCGGTTGCGCCCGGTCGAGATAAGCTTTCGCCTCCTTCATCGACTGGCCCCAATCCACGTTGGAATCGGCCAGGTATCGATAGGTGTTCGCGGGCCCTCCCCAGAACTCATTGCTGTACGCGATGTAGTTGGGGAAAGCATGCAGAGAACTAGTGGCATGCAGGAGGACGGCAACGGCGCAGACGACGAGCCCGTTTTTGTATCGAGAAAGAAGCACCCAGGTTCCCGACGCGCCAAATAGGATTAGAAACGGCAGCACCGGAAGGACGTGACGAATCCCCATGTTGATGTTAGACGCACAACTCGCAGCCAGGAAAATGGCAGGCGGAACGATTAGAAAGAGCAGTTCCCGCTTGCGCCTTTTCCAGAATCGCCATGAGAAGCAAGCCGCCAGAGTAAAGATCAGAACCACGGCCGAAAACTTGATCAGCGCCGCCATTGGAAAATAGAACCAGCGCCCTCCGCGATAAACCCGGCCCAGAAGAAACGCCGGCCGCGGCATCACTTCGGGATCGACCAGGATGTCCTGAAAGCCTTTCAGGTACGCCTCGGGCAGCAAGTGAGCCCTCTCCATGGCCGGGATGATGCGGGTGGCGAGCATGGAATTTGAATCCGCCACGCTTTGATTGCCCCAAGTCTCCGCGCCGTCGGGACGTGCTGAATAGCGAACTCCATAGGTCATCCAGAGCACGCCCACGGCGATTAGGCCAACAATCGCGAGTACGGCCAGATTCTCCAATATCCGCCGAGTCCGATTTTTTTCTGACGACGAGGCGAACACAGGATCCAGGATGGCTAGAGCGAGCAATGCCGGCGCCAGCAGGACACCCGAATGCTTCACCGCAAGGGCAACTCCAGTCGCCAGGCCGGTGAGAATCAGATAAAACCCCACCCGAGTTTCGAAATAAAGATAAAGCGCAAGGACGCCCGCCAGAAATCCGAAGCTCGCAGCTATATCGGTGGTCACCAGCGCGCCGTGCGCCAGGATGTTCGGCTCAAATACGAATAGGGACGACGCGAGGATGGCCACTTCCACTCCGAACATTTTGCGCGCACCGAACCAGACCAGCACCAGCAAACCGAAAACGAATACCGACGCAGCAGCCCGTCCCGCCATCAGCACGCGCTCGGGATTGGCGAAGATGAAGTCGTGCCCAACGTGGAAATCGATCGCCTTACTGTCTGCCATGCCGCAGGCGCCGGGAGCCGGATCGTTCACCTGCATGCTGAGCAGTGGCAGGGCGGCGACGAGTTTCAGCAGGGGCGGGTGCTCGGGATTCCAGCCAAAATCTCCGCAGGTGAGATAGCGATATCCCGCATGCAGATGATTGATCTCGTCGGAGGTGATCGACCACTGGCGCACTGCGGCAACTAACTGCACGCCGAGAATTACAACCAAGCCACACAAAACCAGGATCTGCTTGCCCGGCGTGAGCCGAAGGGGCGAAGGCGCCGAAAGCGCAGGCTCCGTTTCCGAGACTACAGGACTCAATTCTTGGCTTTGCAAAGCGCACTCATCCTGAAGATTCCTTTGGCAAACGCGATACCAAAGCCACTGAGCTTTCCAGGCCGATAACTGCTTTGGCAAGAAGCCGTTGCATAGACGGTC
>DASVAE010000030.1:0-28956 GCA_036376495.1 Candidatus Sulfotelmatobacter sp.
GGCGTGGCCCGGGCAATCCACGTGCGCGTAGTGCCGGTTCGCCGTCTCATACTCCACGTGCGCCGTCGCGATCGTGATGCCGCGCGCCTTCTCTTCCGGCGCGTTATCGATCGAATCAAACGAGCGGAACTTGATGCTCGGATTGTGCTTGGACAGAACCTTGGTGATGGCCGCCGTCAACGTCGTCTTGCCATGATCGATGTGTCCGATCGTTCCTACGTTGCAGTGCGGCTTTGTCCGATCAAATTTCTCTTTCGCCATAATTCAGCTCTTAGCTCCTAGCTCTTAAGCTTCTAGCTCAAACCGTTGTCGCCCTTCGCGGCGTTGGCCTTCTCAGGACCTACGGAGTTCTACTAGTAATACTGGTACAACTTCTTGAACTTGTGCCGGAGTGTGCTGTCCACACCTTCCAGCTTTGACAGGTAAAGCTCACGAATCTGCGCCTGGTCGGAAAGCGTGAGCGCGCTATAGAGCTCCTCCGCGTTCAATTCCGGCTCACCGAACGGCTCGAGCACTTTCTGCGCCAGCACCGCGTCCACGTTCCGGATGCGAATTCCCTTGCGATCGAGCTGCTTGAGGAATTGCTCGACTTCGTCCGGCACGAACGCCTGTTCGATAGCGTTTTGCAGCTTCGCGTATTCTTGCGCCTTCTCAATCTTGATGGCAGCTTTTTCAAAAGCCACTGTCATCCCCTACATTCGATCTATGGAGCGGGAGACGGGAATCGAACCCGCGACCAACAGCTTGGAAGGCTGTGACTCTACCACTGAGTTACTCCCGCCTTGAACCTCAGCGGCTAAAGCCGCTTTCAATTTCAACTCGCAGCGCCACGGCTAAAGCCGCGCCCTACCCAACTTCAAATCGCAGCGGCGTAGCTATGGCCAACCCTACCCAACCATGTCCACAAGCTGGCTTTTTCGTAGCCTGTAAAGCGACCGCCTATCCAACCAGTTCCACGGGCTGGCCTCATACCGCGGTCGTGAAGCCAATGCCCTCCACAAATCTGAAGTCCGCTCGCAACTCGAGATTCGCGACTGGCAACTAGATGGAGCCGATGACCAGGATTGAACTGGTGACCTCTCCCTTACCAAGGGAGTGCTCTACCAACTGAGCTACATCGGCCCTGCACTCTCTCGTCGAGTTGAGAGATCCCTCGCCAAACGCGCTCGGGATTTTGCCAGCGGGCTTCACTCACGCCCGCTAGCGGCTCAACATCGGCGCTGAAACTCAGCTGTCAGCTCTTAGCCTTCAGCTCTGAGCGAACTTCGTCCGCATCACTACTCGTGTCCGGATGCATGACATCGTTGCGCCGCACCCAACTTTTGAAGGCGAACAAACCGAGAATCACCAGCGTGCCAGCCCGGAACTTCGGGTCTGTAATCGTTGTCCACGTCAGAACTGCAAGTACGACGTAGGCGATCAGGGCTGCTGCTAGGCGATTCACGATAAATCCTGGTGCACAGGGAAGGATTCGAACCTTCGTACCTCGCTAGGAGGGACAGATTTACAGTCTGTTGGCTTTAACCACTCACCCACCTGTGCAAAAACTTTCGGGCGATGCGGCCGTCGCGTCGTCCAGCAGACCGCGTTTGCCATCTGCTGATTTCCATGCGTGAAATCCGCAGACCAACGCAGCACAGTTTGACTTCAATACCGCAAAACAGGGAAACCAAGGTCGCGCACAAAGACCATCGCGAAGATCACTGCTCGTTGGCCTCTACAACCCGGAAAAGTTCCGAATGGAGTGCGTTGGAAAAACCTGTTCGCCGCTTACCGAATCCGCCGCCTGCCGGACAATTCTATCTTCGTTCTGAAGACCGTTCTCTGGAGCTGGCGAAGGGATTCGAACCCCCGACCCTCTGATTACAAATCAGATGCTCTACCGGCTGAGCTACGCCAGCAAATTCTCGGGATAGCCGCGCTGTCGCGCAAACGAATCCCTCTGATCCCTTCCGCATGTCCGGGACAATTATAAAAGATATCATAGGGGCAACTTTGGGCGCAACAGGCAGTTGCCCACCTTGGCGACTGCGCTTCCAGGACGGCAATGCTATCATTCCCCGACCGCATTTCATGCGAATCAGACGCACTCTCCCCATCGTATTAGCGGTCGTGATCGTGGCCGCCGCCGTGATCCTGGCGGTGCAGCTCCGGAAACAGGCTCCGCCCGAGTGTGCCCGGTTGCTGCCGGCGGGGGACGCGTTCCTGTACGCGAATTTCGGCTGGGCGCGCAAGACCAACAGCGAGGCGTCGCTGCTGCCAGTGCCCCACGATCCCGAGTACGAACGGTTTATCCAGGAGACCGGGTTCGACTACGAGCGCGACCTCGAAGCCGTGGCTTTTGCGGTTCACTATCCGCAGAGCTGGCCGGGAGGGGGAACCGGCGGCAATGCCCCGGAGCCGCGATTTTCCGAAGTGTTCCTGGCGCGTTTTGACGGCACCAAATGTGCCGCGTACCTGAAGCGCACGGCCAAGTCGATCGAGAACTACCGTTCGGTGGACATCTACTCGGTCCCGCTGGATGGCCGCACGGTGCGGATTGCGATTTTGGGAGTAGACACGGCCGCGGCTTCAAACCATGACGACCCGAACGTGATGCGGGGCATTGTCGATCGCTCGCGGCGGCTAGCGTCGCCGTTTGGTGGCCCAGCTTTTCTGCGACGCTACTACCGGCGGGTACAGTTGGCAAGCCCGGTGTGGCTGATCGCCCGGGTAGAGCCCAAAGCGCCGCTGTTTGACGGATGGTCAACGATATTTCCCAATCCCGCCAACGTGGTCATCTCGGCCAGCTATAACCCTCTGCATCTTCCGTTGCGAACGGGAGTGCTGCATCTGCGGGCGGAGGCGTCGACCGACAACAAGGAAGACGCTGAGGCCATTGCCGATAAGCTCGGTGTTTTCTTCTCCATGTTTCACAGCGCGGAGGAGTCGGTGGGATCCCCTGGTTCTGACGCCGATCTCAAAGTCTTGTTCGACAGCCTGCACGTACGCCATGACGACAATCGGGCCGTGGTAGTAGCCACCGTTCCCACGGGGGTCTTCCGCAAATTGGTGGACTCCTCAGAGCAGATGGCTCCCCTGGCTTCTCCGACGGCTCCATCCACTCCCGCTCCATCGAAAAGGCGCCCAAAGCGTTAGAAACGGCTAATCTGCAACTAAATGCGTTCCCGAGCGTCTGATCAGGTAAGTAAGGATCAGAGGGGTACAATAAAGACGAATGTCCAGCTTGCCACTGCCGATTGCCGCATTTGTAGCGGGGCTAATCTCGTTTTTGTCGCCATGCGTGCTGCCCCTGGTCCCGGGATACGTTTCGCTCATCTCGGGAGTTGGGGTTGAAGAGTTAAAGTCGGCGCAATCGCAATTGATGCGCCGGGTGATGGTGAATTCCATCGGATTCATTCTGGGGTTCAGCATCGTCTTCGTAACCCTGGGAGCGATCTCGACCGAGATCGGGCAGCTGGCGGCGCAATACAAACACACGCTATCGATCGTGGCGGGCGTGGTGATCATCATCTTCGGGCTGCACCTAACGGGGATTTTCCAGATCAAGTGGCTGTTGCAGGACACGCGGCTGCATGGACTGAAGGGCAGCAGCACACCGTTGGGAGCGTTCGTCATTGGCTTCGCGTTCGCGTTTGGCTGGACGCCGTGCCTGGGGCCAATCCTTACCGCGATTCTGGCGCTGGCCAGCGAACAGGACACGCTGGTGAAAGGGATTCTGCTGCTGGCGGTGTATTCGCTGGGCCTGGCGGTGCCATTTCTGCTGACGTCGCTGTTGATGGAGCGCTTTCTGAAATTTTATGGACGCTTCCGCTCGCACATGCACGCGCTGGAAGTTGCCTCCGGCGGTCTGTTGATCGCCTTGGGGATTCTGCTGGTGATGGGACGTTTCACCCTGATTTCCAGCTGGCTCTCATTTTTGAATCGATTCGCACTGTAACAGAGGATTAAGCACTTCGCACTGTAACGAGGATTAAGCGCTATGTCTGTTCCTGAACAACCGGAGGGACCGCAACACCCGGGCATGACGGGCGGCAGTCCTGATTTGAATTCGCCTGATGTTAATTCACCTCTTGCACCGCCGCCACCCAAGGGCGGACGGAACCCTCTTGCGCTGGTCGTAGTCGCGGTGGTCGCGGCCGCAATGCTGTATTTCGGATTTCACATGGCGCGCCGCAGCGGAGAAGACCCGCCTCACATCCTGGGAAAATCTACGCAGGCGCCCAATTTCACGCTGGAAAGTCTCGACGGCAAGAACATGAGTCTTTCGGACCTTCGGGGCAAGGCTGTGTTGCTCAACTTCTGGGCTACGTGGTGCGGACCGTGCAAGATTGAGACCCCGTGGCTGGTGGAGTTGCAGAAGGAGTATGGATCGCAGGGCTTGCAGGTCGTGGGAATCGCTATGGATGACTCCGGCAAGGACGACATTGAAAAGTTCGCCAAAGATATGGGGGTGAACTACCCGGTGCTTCTGGGCAAGGAGGCTGTAGGGGACGCGTACGGCGGAGTTCCGGCGCTGCCGGAAAGCTTCTTCATCGGGCGCAATGGAAAGATTGTCGAGCGGATTATTGGCCTGAAGGGGCGCGGCGAGATCGAGGATGCGATCAAGAAGGCGCTCAATACCGAACCTAGCGCAGCTCCGAGCAGTACGGCCGCGGCGACCCTCCCGGCTCAGAACTGACAATAGGAACGCGCTCGCATCCGTCTTACGATGAATAAGGCAATGGCATGGCTACGGCATCCTCGAAACGCAGTTTGCGTTCTCGCCCTTCTCGCTGCCACTGCTTTGGCGCAGTCGGGCAAAGCGCCCTCGGTGTCTATGGCTCCGGTTGGGGTGGTCACAGCCCAAAGAACAAAGCAAACGATGGTGGATCTGGATTTCCGCGTCGCGGCCGGGTTTCACATCAACTCGAACAAGCCCAAATCCGAGTTCCTGATTGCCACCGGGTTGAAAATGGATCCCCCAACCGATATCGTCCTGGGGAAAGTTGTGTATCCTCCGGGCAAGGACGTGGCTTTTCCCTTCTCGCCCGACGAAAAGCTCAACGTTTACAGCGGCGATTTCACTATTAAGGTGGCAGTGCATCCATTGAGGTCGGTGGTGCCGGGCAAATATGCCATGCGCGGCACACTGCGATACCAAGCCTGCGACAACGCCCAGTGTTTCCCCCCGAAGACCCTACCGGTCAACTTCGATGTGAAGGTCGTGAAGGAACCCAGGGAGGGACACCGCAATCCCGCCCAGAGTCCGCACGTTCATTAGTCGCGACATGTAGGGACAGCCGCCATCGGCTGTCCAGTCGAGCGCAAGCTCGACTCGCTTTTGATCCGGGCGCTTTGACGAAGCTCGCCCTCGGCCCTAACATTCCATCTCAATGAAACCCGCATGCCTCTGCCTCGCATTCCTGACTCTCACCGCAATCTCCTTTGCACAGACGGCGCCCACGGGCGTTGTGACCATTGCCAACGTCACCATCATCGACACCACCGGAGGCCCACCGCTGCTTCATCGCACGGTGACAGTGCGCAAGGGGATCATTGAGGACATTCGTGACTCCACGCTGTCCAAGCATAAAGACCGCGGCGTCGAAGTAAATGGCACGGGGAAGTACCTGATTCCCGGGCTGTGGGACATGCACGTGCACATGGTGTTCGGGGATTGGTTCCCGCGCGGCAAGGAGGTAACGCTGCCACTGTTCATCGCCAACGGGATTACGGGCGTGCGCGACATGGGCGGCGAGTTGGAGGTTCTGCAACAGTGGCGCAAAGAGATTTCCGCCGGGACATTGGTGGGGCCTCGGATCGTAATGTCCGGGCCGATGCTCGACGGACCGCAGCCGCGATTCCCCAGCTCGATGGCGATCAAGACTCCGGAAGAGGGCCGGAGGGCCGTGGACGATCTGAAGCAGCGCGGTGCGGATTTCATCAAGCTGCAGTCGCTGATTCCGCGCGATGCGGTGTTCGCCATTGCGGACGAAGCCAAGAAGCAGGGGATCACCTTCGTTGGCCACGTGCCAGATTCGGTACGCGCGTCGGAGATGTCCAATGCCGGGCAGAAAAGTTTCGAGCACCTGATCGGCATTTTTGAGGGCAGTTCGCCGCTGGAAGATGAGTTCCTCAAGGGCGGGAAGAGCGTCGGCAAATTCCTTTCGACATACGATCCCCAACGCGCAGAAGCTCTGCTTGCTGTGCTGGCTAAGAACCAGACGTGGCAATGTCCCACGCTGGTGTGGGAGCGCGGGGGGAATCTGATCGAGCTGAGCGACTTTGCTCACGAGCCGCGCGCAAAGTACGTTCCGGCGTATTGGAAGGATGTCACGTGGAAACGCTTCGAAGCAGAGGTCAAGCGCGACAACACCGACGATCTTGCCACGCGCAGACGCTTCGTCGAGAAAGAGCTCGAGGTGGTGAAAGCCATGCAGAAGGTGGGCATCCCATTCCTTGCCGGCACGGATACGCCTCCGGGAGTATATGTGTTCCCAGGCTTTAGCTTGCACGAGGAGTTGCAGCGATTCGTAGCGGCAGGTTTCACGCCATTGGAAGCGCTGCAAACCGCGACATTGAATCCGGCAAAGTTTCTTGGGATGGAAGACCGGTTGGGTTCGGTCGAAAAAGGAACGATGGCAGATCTGGTGCTGCTGGACGCCAATCCGCTGGAGGATATTCGCAACACGCAGAAGATTGCGGGTGTCGTTGTGAACGGACGCTATCTGTCGCGCTCTGACTTGGACAAGATGCTGGCGGGAGTGGAAGCAGCGGCTCATCAAGACTAAGTAAAACTAAGGATGATGAGCTTATCGCCTTCGCCGGAACTTGTTGTTGACACCGTCCGTGGGGCGAGGCACAATTCCGCGCGCTCCCAATAACGTTCGCTTTCTTCTCCCGTCCCAGTATTCCGGCTGCAGGTCGAGCGCCGATTCGGAGGTCTCCATGCCAAAGGTCAGGGCGAACAACCTTACATTGCATTACGAGCAGCAGGGGAGCGGCGGCGATCCGCTCGTTCTGATTCCCTATCTGGCTGCGGACAACGCATGCTACGCGTTCCAGGTTGCCGAATATTCCAAGCACTTCACTTGCATCTCGCTCGATCTTCGCGGGACAGGCGAGAGCGACAAACCTAAAGGAGCCTACTCCACCGAGGATCTCGCGGACGATGTTGCCGCTCTCATGCACGCTCTGGGGATTCAGAAGGCCCATGTTTCGGGCCTCTCATTGGGTGCGGCGATCGGCATGTGGCTGGCGGCGAAGCATCCGGAGATGGTGAAATCCTTATCGCTGCACAGCGCCTGGCCGAAAACGGATGCCTATTTGCAGAGCATGGTTCAAGGATTGCAGGTTTCGGCAAAGGCGATGGGGAACGTTGCCGAAATGGTGATCCTTTGCCTGTTTCCCTGGTGTTTTACGCCGGAACTCTATGCCGCCAAGCCGGATTATCTACAGAATCTGGCGGCGTTTGTGCGCAGTCGCCCAGCGCAATCGGTTGCCAGCTTCATAACCCAGTCGAACGCGGTGGCCAGCCACGATGCCGAGGCTCATCTGGGTAATATCACGGCGCCGACGCAAATCACTTTCGGCCGCCAGGATGCCGCGACGTCCACGCGCTTTGCAGAGCGTTTAAAGGGCCCGATTTTTAAATCCGAGATGCTGATCTTCGAAAACTGCTCTCACGCACCAATTTACGAGAACGTCGAAGAGTTCAATGGAAAGACGCTGGAATTCCTGAAGCGACAAGCGAGCTGATGAATTTCGTGTAAGGGCGGACACTTCGTCCGCGCCCTCTCGCGGAGCGAACGTAAGCATTCTCCCGAACCTGCAGTTCAGGGCATTCCTGTTGCGCGCTTGGTGCGCAACCCCGGACGAGGCGTCCGGGGCTACACAAGCGTGTGTAAATACATGTTTGTACATGGAAATGTTCCTGAAGGAACACTTTTTGGGCTCACAATGCCTTTGATTTCAGTGGACCTATTTGCCGCCCTGCTTTTTCTCAACCCTAGCCCAGGTATCCTTCAGCGCGACTGTGCGGTTGAAGACTGGGGCTCCCGGCTTCGAATCAGGGTCCGCGCAAAAATATCCCAGGCGCTCGAACTGGCAGCGGCTTCCGGGGGTTGCATTCGCCAGTGACGGTTCGAGCTTGGCATGCGGGATCACTTCCAGCGAGTTGGGGTTCAGGTAGTCGAGAACGTCCTTGCCATCTTCCACTTCAGCCAGGTTCTCTTTGGTGAACAGATTTTCGTAGATGCGGACCTCCGCATCGACTGCGTTCTGCGCGGAGACCCAGTGAATGGTGGACTTCACCTTGCGCCGGTCGGGAGCGTTGCCGCCGCGGGTTGCAGGATCGTAAGTGCAGTGCACTTCTACGACCTCGCCTTTGTCGTTTTTCACTACGCTCTGGGCGGTGATGAAGTATCCATAACGCAGGCGCACCTCCCGGCCAGGAGAGAGGCGGAAATATTTTGGCGGGGGCACCTCGCGGAAGTCGTCCTGCTCGATGTAGAGCACCCGGGAGAAGGGTACTTTGCGCGAACCTGCGCTCGCATCTTCGGGGTTATTGTGAGCGTCCATCTCTTCCACCAGGCCCTCGGGATAATTGTCAATGACGACCTTGAGGGGACGCAGGACGGCCATGACGCGGGGGGCGCGCTTGTTCAGGTCCTCGCGCACGAAGTGCTCCAGCATCGCCAGTTCGACGATGCCGTTAGTACGCGAGACTCCGGCCGCGGTGACGAAATTGCGGATCGCTTCCGGGGTGTAGCCGCGACGGCGCAGGCCCGTAAGCGTGGGCATACGGGGATCATCCCAGCCGCGCACCGTGCCTTGCTCGACGAGCTGGCGCAGCTTGCGCTTGCTCATGAGCGTGTAGGTCAGGCTGAGGCGGTCGAATTCAATCTGCTGCGAGGGGAAAATGCCCAGCTGCTCGATGAACCAGTTATAGAGCGGCTGATGATCGGCGAATTCCAGCGAGCACATGGAATAGGTGACTTTCTCGATGGAGTCGGACTGCCCGTGCGCGTAGTCGTACATGGGATAGATGCACCACTTGCTGCCGGTGCGGTGATGCTCGGCATGCAGGATGCGGTACATCACGGGATCGCGCATATTGAAGTTGGGGGACGCCATGTCGATTTTGGCGCGCAGCACCTTGGAGCCGTCGGGAAACTCGCCGGCCTTCATGCGCTCGAATAAATCCAGATTCTCTGCGACCGAGCGGTTGCGATACGGACTGTCTTTGCCCGGCTCGGTGAGCGTGCCGCGGTATTTGCGAATCTCGTCGGCCGAGAGATCGTCCACGTAGGCTTTGCCGTTTTCGATCAGCTTGATGGCCCACTCGTAGAGCTGGTCAAAATAATCCGAAGCGTAATAGAGCCCGTCCCAGTGGAAGCCAAGCCACTTCACGTCTTCCATGATGGAATCGACGTACTCGACATCTTCCTTCTCGGGGTTGGTGTCGTCGAAGCGCAGGTTGGTGTGTCCGCCGAACTCGTCGGCAAGACCGAAATCGAGGCAGATCGCCTTGGCATGCCCGATATGCAGGTAGCCATTGGGCTCGGGAGGGAAACGGGTCTGCACGCGTCCGTTGTACTTGTTGGTTTTCAGATCTTCGGCTATACGATCGCGAAGGAAGTTGGAGGGACGAGGCTCGGGAGCGGTGTTTTCCGCCATTTCTGCCTCAGTTGTTGAGGGATTCATACTGTTTGATCTTATCGCAATGGTGGGCAGAACGGCGGACGCGCAGAAGAGAGCGGCAAAGCCACAGTGCGAGATTCACACCTCCTAAAACATGGGCGAGCGGATGAGGCACTGCTTCGTATCACACCGGGCCGAAATCGGCAGCACTAGCCCACGTTCCAGGAGTAGGGGGCGGGAAGGTTCTTGCTTTTTCGAAATTCGCGCATTGCTTTGGCCAGATGCGTTTTGATTCTGAGGTCAGAGCGAGGCTTGGCGGTGCAGAGCAGGACGAAACCGGCGTCGCGATCGGCGGGATAATATTGTTCGGAGTCGGCCTGATCTACTTCGCCGCTCTCCAGGCGCGCCGCACAAGTCAGGCAGTATCCCTGATGACACATGGCGGGCAAAACTATGCCTGCTTTGAAAGCGGCGTCCCAGATGTGCTCTTCCGGAGTTACCGAGATGTTCTGCGATTTCTCGTCATGCAGGAGTTCGACCTGGAAGAGATCGGGTGCGGGCATATATCCAAAGTAGCCTTCCTGCGATGGAGAAGCCAAGTCGCGGGAAAGAACACCGGCGGGTGAACGTGAGTGGCGCCCACTTCCCGCATGGCAGCGAGAAGTGGGGCACCGACACGGTTCTTACGGATTGTAAAAACCTGCATTCTTGCTATAGGGGGCGTGGCCGGGCTCTCCGCGGCGGAAGTGGCCGGAGGGAATGCTCTTGCCATCACGCTCGTGCGCCAGCAGTTCGATGAACCAAGCCTCATGCTCGATTTCTTCGTTCAGGATGCGCGAAGCCATGTCATAAGTGCGAGGATCTTTGCCGAAGGTCATGTCACAGATCTCGATCCAACTGCGGATAGCGCAACGCTCCGACTCCAAGAGCAGAGTCAGAATGTTGACCGCGGTGGGAGGATCGGGAAGCTTGGCGGCGCGGCATCCCGCCTGGTCATGGAAGGCGGGCAGATCGTTGGGCAGTTCTCCTCCGAGTTCATAGATGCGGGGGACGATCAACTCCCAGTGGGCGCGATCCTCGAGTCTCGCGTCCTCACAAATTTCCTTGTAGTCCTCGTGGCCGGCGAGGTGCATGCGAAGGATGGTGTAGTAGTAATACGTGCTGGCGAACTCCGCGGCGGCGTTGGCTATCAGCATCTTGATCAACTTCTCGACATCAACACCGCGCTTACGGATGACCTCTACGCCGACGCGTTGGGTGACGTCTCCATATTTGACGACGGGAACATCTTTTTCAGCCATGGAATCTTCCTTTCGAGTTTGAGTTGGAGCTAATTTTTTTTGGCGCGGACCGGCGGTACCGGGTGCGTCAGGTCAGATGCATCGGGAGCGTGCGGAGGTCGCTCGGGAAAGGGGCCGAACCATCCTGCTGTGATGGCCGGTTGATTATCGTACGAGAATTATTATAAAGCAGGTGTAACTCGTACCCGGCCTCTATTTGCCCATGGTGAGAACTACACGGAACCTGGCTTTTCCGGTAATCATCTGGTTGTACGCTTCGGCGGCTTTTTCCAGGGGGTAGCGCTCGATCATGGGACGCACGCCGCTGAGGGCGCTGAACTCGAGCGTATCCTGCGAATCTTTAGCGGTGCCGGAAGCCCAGCCGCGAATCGATTTGCGGCCGCTGATGAGTTGAAGGGGCGTAACGGTCAGGGAGTCGAAACCGGCTCCTACGATCATCAAAGTGCCATTCGGGCCAAGGCCATCTACAAGCGCGGACATCGATTTCGAGTCAGGGGCGGTTGCGAGAACGAGGTCAGCGCCTCCCCATTTCTGCAAGGCCTCGGCAGGCGGCCCGGCGTTGGTGTCGATATACTCGTGAGCGCCCAATTTTTGCGCCAGCGCCTTCTTGTCTGCGCCGCGGCCAATCGCGACGGTGCGAAAGCCCATATGGCGGGCGTACTGAATTCCGAGATGGCCGAGGCCGCCGATGCCCTGGACAGCGACCAGATTTCCGGCGCGCGCTCCGGAATTGCGCAGAGCGTTGTAAACGGTAATGCCGGCGCATAGCAGCGGGGCGGCTTCGTCGGCGGGCAAATCTTCCGGAACCAGAGCCACGGCCTCGGCGGGAGCGACCATGTATTCCTGATAACCGCCATCAAACGTGATGGCGGTAATTTTTTCGAACTTACAATTGATGAAATCACCGCGGCGGCAGGGATCGCATTGGAAGCAGTGTCCGCCGTGCCAACCCACACCGACACGCTGGCCCGGTTTCCACAGAGTGACGTCTGGTCCGATAGCATCGATGCGTCCGGCGACCTCGTGTCCGGGAACGCGCGGATATTGCAGCCCGGGCCAGGCACCCTCTTTCACCAGAGCATCGCTGTGGCAGATGCCGCAGGCTTCAACCTTGATGCGGACCTGGCCACGGCCCGGTTCTGGAATGGGACGCTCGACCAGTTCGAAATTTCCACCGGGCTTGCTGATTTGAACCGCTTTCATGGGAGACCCTCCTTCGAGGAGAAGCTGGTGAATATGTTTCAGAAGAGTTCGTCGGAGCAGCGGCGAATGGCACAGAGCTGAGTACTCAGTACTCCTCCAAATAGATCGGTTAGCGTGCTGCGGAGTTGCACAGAATTGTTGGCGTGGAGTTGCGGCGGAAGAATCCGGCGCGCCCAGCTGCGGAATAACTAGGTCAGCTTCTTGAGCGCTTGCTCGATTCGGCGGAGCGTCTTTTCTTTTCCTAGAACCTCCAGGGTTTCAAATAACGGTGGAGCATTCTTGCGGCCGCATACGGCGACGCGAATGGGTTGAAACATCTGTCCGGCTTTGAGTCCAAGCTCCTGGGCGGCGGCGCGCAGAGCCTGATCGAGAGGATCGTGCCTGAACTCCACGTTGGGGAGAATGGCATGTGCCTTCGCCAAGACTTTCTTGGCCATGGCTGCGTCTCCCTTTTGGGGAATCAATTCGGCAGGATCATAGGGGGGCAACTGATCGACAAAGAAGAAATCTGCGGCGGTCAGGACGTCGCGCAGGAGCTTGATTCGTTCGCGGATCAGTGGAGCGATCTGCAGCATCCTTTCGGGCGAGATTTCGAAGCCAGCGTCACGAACGAGCGGCAGCAATTTTTGGCTCAGGTCTCGAACGGGCAGAGCCCGGATGTGCTCGGCGTTCAGCCAGACGGCCTTGGGATCGAAGGCCTCCTCCGGAGTTGGTGCTGGATCCTTGAAATTGACGACTGCGTTGGCGCGGTTGATGCCTTCCAGGGAGAAGGCATCGATCAGTTCCTGAACACTCATGTGCTCGCGGTCATTCTTTGGCGACCAGCCCAGCAGGCAGAGAAAATTGATAAAAGCTTCCGGCAAGAAACCGGCGTCGCGATAGGTGGTCACGCTGACCACGGGTCCGTGACGACGCTTGGAGAGCTTGGTTCCGTCAGGCGCGACCAGCAGGGGCAGATGGGCAAACTGCGGC
This sequence comes from Candidatus Sulfotelmatobacter sp., assembly GCA_036376495.1. Taxonomy (GTDB): domain Bacteria; phylum Acidobacteriota; class Terriglobia; order Terriglobales; family Acidobacteriaceae; genus Sulfotelmatobacter. Next base: position 13,101 of record DASVAE010000030.1, read on the forward strand.
GGAGCGTAACCGGCTGCCTCGAAGATGAGCACGTGCTTGAAGGTATTGGAGAGATGGTCCTGGCCGCGGATGATCTGAGTGATGCACAGGTCGGCGTCGTCGGCGCATGAGGCCAGATGATAGGTTGGCATGCCGTCGGAGCGGAGCAGAGCGAAGTCTTCGATATCCGCTCCGGATTTGATCTGTTCGCCATAGACTGCATCGGTGAAGCGAACCAGCTGGCCGGCGTCCCTGGGAACGCGGAATCGCAGGGCGAAGGGCTCTCCCGTAGCAGCGCGGCGGTCGCTCTCTTGACGGGACAGTTCGCGCATGCCGGGATTGAACAGCCAGGTGCCCTGGACACCGGATTTTTCACTGTCGCCGGTGTGGGCCGGAGTGAAGTCCCGGTAGGCGAGTCCCTTGTCAAAGATTGTCTGAGCCATGTGGCGATGGAGAGCGCCACGATCAGACTGCTTGTACTCTTGGTCCCAGCCCAGGCCCAACCACTTGAGGCCGTCGAATATCGAGTTCACCGAGGCGTCGGTATTGCGCTCGACATCGGTGTCGTCAAGCCGGAGAATCATGGTTCCGCCGGTGCGCCGGGCATATAACCAGTTGAAAATGAAAGTGCGAGCGCTGCCTACATGGAGAAAGCCGGTGGGCGAGGGGGCGAAACGGACTCGAGGTTTGGGGGAAGATGGAGCGTTCGGGGAGTTAGACATGATCTGGTAAGCCTTCGATGGTACGGGCCATTTGAAAGCATCGTCAAGGCAACGGGTCTGGGCAACTAGTCCCAGGTCTCGCAGAGGCGGCGAAACCTGCGCACCCGGCGAGTGGAGGCAGACATCCTGTACTTAAATCGTATTGTCATTTTGGGGTTGGCTGTGAAACCATTGTAGAAGCGCCATTGCAGCAGCACTTCCTCCCTGACTGACGTCAACGAATTCGGCCTTTGAGGTATCTGCAGAGATCATATGAATGACGTCGTCATCACGACCGTATTGGTACCGGGCCTGGTTTCTCTTCTGCTTTTCCTCGTCTTTACTTATCTGTACGAGCAAAGCCGGCAGCAATATTTTCGCGCGTGGCAACTGGCGTGGGCGGCGTATTCGCTGCACTACATTCTGGACGCGTTTCCCGATTCTTCAGTTGCGTTCTTCGTGAGCGAGTTGTTCCTGGTGGCGATGGCGTTGTGCATTTTCGTTTCAACACGAATGATGCGCGGACCTTCGCAGTTCCGCTGGTATGACGCCGCGGTGGGTGCGGTGGGAGTGGTGCTGGCGCTGCTCACGTTGCACGGTCACATCATGAATGGCGCTTTTCGACCGGACGTGCAGCCTTCCACGCGGCTGGGGCTCGGACTGGCAGCTATTCTGCTGTATTGCTCGGCGGTATTCCTGCTGAATGGTCATCGACGGAGGTCACTGGCTTTTCAAGTGCTGGCGATTGCCCTAGCCCTTTGGGGAGTGCTGATGGGCGTAGGCCAACTGGAGAATCCGCTGATCGATACTTTCGGGAACGCCCTGCGACTGTTTGGACCGGCTCCGCAGATGTTGCTGGGCATCGCCATGGTCATGGTGTTGTTCGAGAACCAGCGAAACTCGGTGCAAGAAAACACGCTGGCGCTTTCCACACTGGGTGTGGATCCGGGCAGCCTGTTGTTCGCCGACGATCTGGTGCCGAACATGGAGGCGGCGCTGGAGCGACTGCGAACGGCATTGCACATGGATTGCGCTGCTATCGTGATCGGCGAACGCTGGCGGAGCCTGCTGCCATCGGTGCAGCAGGGTTTTTCGGAGAGGTTCCTGGAGCAACTGGAAAGCAGCGGAGCTGGGGATTACCTGAGCGACCTGGCATACCGTAACAGCGGCATCTTTACCGTGCACGAACTGACGCAGATGACGGAGCCTTTGCCTGTGGGTTCCATGGGGAAGTTTTCGGAGTTGAAGCGCATCTTGCTGGAGGCTGGAGTCAGGAACCTGACGGCAGTGAATCTGCAGACCCGGGAAAATAATTTTGGAGTGATTGTGTTTCCGCACCGGGAGCGACGAGTATTTGGTGCATCCGGGCCGCGCCTGATGGTGGGCTTGTCGTTACAACTGGGGCTGACGATGGAGAATTACGTGGTCAGCCACGATGCGCACCGGCGAACGAAAGAGTATGAACTGCTGACGGACATCGGGAAAGCGATCAGCTCGCGACTGGATCAGGATGAAATTCTGCGGACCATTCAGATCGAGCTGGGACAGATTTTTGATACCAGCAATTTCTATATCGCGTTTCAGGAGGGAGACGAGATCCGGTTTGAGCTGGAGGTGCGGGACGGGCGGGTGCTGCCCAAGAGGAAACGCGCAACCCAGGACGCGTTTACCGAATATGTGATCCGCAGCGGAGAGGCGTTGCTAATCCGATCCGATCTGGAGACGGCGCGAAAGCGGCTGGGGATTACGCATGTGCCACAACGTCCGGCGAAGTGCCTGATTGCGGCGCCGATATTGCTGGGCAACCGGCCGACGGGAATCATGGTGGCCATGAATCCCGAGAAAGAGTACGTGTTTGAGCAACGCGATCTGGACGTGCTGGTCACAGCCGCGGGGCAGGTTTCGGTGGCGGTGGAAAATGCCAAGCTGTTCGCGGACGAGCAGCGGCGCTCGCGCCAATTGGCATTCCTCAACAATGTTTCGCGCATGGCGATTTCCAGTGATGACCCGGTACACATGCTGGGGCAGATCGCGAGCGAAATCCAGAAAAACTTCACCTTTGACCACATCGGGATTGGGCTGCTGGATCACGGGACCAAGGAAGTTGAGATCAAAGCCGAGGCGGGAACGACGGGCCATGCTACGGGGAAGCGGATTGCAATAGGCACAGGGATTCTGGGGCGAGTAGCGCGGACCGGAGAGCGCGCGCTGGTACAGAATGCGCTGCCCGGGAATCTGAACGGGGTTCTGCCCGATTCGCGCGCGGTACTGTGCATCCCGATTACTTACAGCGAGCAACTACTCGGTGTGCTGAACGTGGAAAGCCGGAGCGAGAATGCATTTTCGCCGCAGGACGTGCTCATCCTGAATACGCTGGCCGACCTGCTGGCGACGGCGCTGCACAATGCCTTTGTGTTTCAGAAGTTACAGCAGCAGTCGATTACCGACGGACTTACGGGGATTAAGACGCGGCGGTTTTTCTGGGAAGCGCTGTCGGCGGAGTGGAAGCGGGCTTCACGCTCGGGACGTCCGTTCTCAGTGGTGCTGATCGATCTGGACAAATTCAAAGAAGTGAACGACAGCATGGGACACTTCGAGGGCGACCTGGTACTGGCGCGGGTGGGACGACTGCTCGAACAGAAGTCGCGGCAATCCAACGTTGTCGCACGCTATGGCGGGGATGAGTTCATCGTTCTGATGCCGGATACGGACTCGGAGCAGGCGCAAGTGCTGGCGGAACGCCTGCGGCAGTGGCTGGCGGGCGATCCCATGCTGGTGGAGCACGGCATCACGGGCAGCTTTGGAGTGGCCAGTTTTCCCATGCACGGCTTCTCTATCGAAGACATCATCCGCGTGGCGGACGCGGGCATGTACGTTTCCAAGCGTTCCGGGGGCAACCTGGTTTCGACGGCGCAGGAATTCGTGGAAGGCGAGGACTTTGCCCGGCAGCGGCAGCAAATTTCGGCTTACATCGAGGGTTTTCTGCAACGGGAGCGCAACGGGCCCGAGCACCTGGAGGAATTGACTTCCACCCTGCGCAAGCTGTGCGGTGGAGAAGAAGGCTGCAATATCGGGCTGTTGAAGGAGGCGATTGAATCGCTCAATCGGGCGGCAGAATCGCGGGAGATACAGAGCTCCGGACACGGCGACCTGGTGGCGCGGTATAGCGAGGTGGTGGCGCGCGGACTGGGACTGTCCTCAGACGAAACCGCCGATCTGGTGTATGCGGCGCGGGTACACGATGTGGGAAAAATATTTGTCGAGGAAGGCATTTTGAACAAGCCAGGTCCGCTGAGCGACGAGGAATTTCTGCAGATCATGATGCATCCGCGGATGGGGGCGGAGATCGTGGGCATTATTCCGCACTCCAAGATGATGCGCGAGGCGCTGGAATTTCACCATGAACGCTTTGACGGGTCAGGGTATCCGGACAGACGGCGAGGGGAGCAGATTCCGCTTTGGGGGCGGATCATCGCGCTGACCGATGCCTTCGCGAATATGGTGACGGAGCATTCGTTCTCCTCGGCACGGACACCGGACCAGGCGCTCGACGAGCTGGTCAAGATGAGCGGCACGCGCTTTGACGGCATGCTGGTACGCGTATTGCTGCGAGGATTGAAGTCGGAACGCGCCTCTTCCAACCCGAGTCTCTGAACCCATTTCAACGAACCAGGAAGGCCACGTCTGGCGGAAGCAAGGAAATCTGGGATAGGCTGTTCAGCTATGTCCATCCCGATCTCGCTGGAAGGAAAGGTCGCGCTGATCTCCGGAGGGTCGCGCGGCATTGGCGCGGCGACGGTTCGCATGTTCACAGCAGCGGGCGCGAAGGTTGTATTCAGCTATCGCAGCGCGCAAGGGCAAGCCGAAGCACTGGCGAAAGAATGCGGCGAGGCAGTGTGCCATCCAGTCGCATCCGACCTCAAAAGTGCCGAAGCGTCCCGGTCGTTGGTAGCGGAAACTGTAAGACATTTTGGGAGGCTGGATGTTCTGGTGGCGAACCATGGAGTCTGGCCAGTCGAGGATGTGCCGATTGAGCGCATGTCGGACGAACAGTGGCGATCAACATTAACCATCAATCTGGATGCCGTGTTTGGGTTGGTGAAGCACGCGGTTGCACAGATGAAATCGCAGCCGCGCGGGCAGGGTGCTGCGGGGCACATTGTGCTGATCAGTTCTACCAGCGGGCAGCGAGGTGAAGCTTTCCATTGTGATTACTCGGCGAGCAAAGGCGCTCTCATCAGCATGGTGAAGGGACTGTCGACGGAGTTGGCCCTGGCGGGCATCTATGTGAATTCCGTGGCGCCGGGGTGGGTGGACACGGATATGAGCGCGGAAGCGCTGCAGGATCCGAAGAGCGGCGAAGAGATCCGCCGGACAATACCGATGGGGCGTGTGGGCACACCGGAAGAGATCGCGGGACCGGTGCTGTTTTTGTGCAGCGAATATGCCAGTTTCATCACGGGAGAAGTGTTCAACGTGAATGGCGGCGCCGTTCTGGTGGGGTAAAAAGTAGCGAAAATAGGGGGTCGGAGCTTGCTTTCAGCGGGTTTCCTGCATCGAAGGAGAGTAGGAAGTCATCGAGATCGGCGCTCTAGATCCAGTAAAGACGCTACAATTCTGATTACAAAATACTATCCCTTACCAGGAATGAAACAGTTTCTCCCGATCATGGTTTTGGTGTGTTGTGCATTGGCCAAGGCGCCGGAGCAGGGCCAGGGTACGCCCGGGCAGACAGCGGGAACCTCGGCTGGAAATGCGCAAAGTTCGAATCCGGCGGATGAAAACAGCCAAAAGGCCAAGGGATTGATCGAGCAGGCGATCGCGGCCTTGGGAGGCGAAACTTACCTGAACATTCGGGATCGCGAGCAGCAGGGCCGCGGCTATGGATTCCATCACGGGCGCGCCGAGGGCGGAGGGAACGTTTTCTGGGACTTCATCGAGTTTCCCGACAGGGAACGAGTGGAGATCACGAAGGAACGTGACATCGCGCAGCTTTATGTGGGCAACAAGGGATGGGAAATCACGTTTAAGGGCCCGCATCCGCTGGATCCGAAAGATCTCGATCAATATCTTCGGCGGCGTCATTTTTCGCTGGACTCGGTTTTGCGGACATGGGTGAACACGCCCGGCGTGATCCTGCTGTATGAGGGCAACTCTATCGCGGCACAACATCCGGCGCAGCGAGTTACGTTGATTAATGCGCAGAACGAGAGCATTACGCTTTATTTCGATGAAGATACCCATCTGCCGGTAAAGAAGTCGTTCGAATGGCGCGATCCCGTGGACCGGCAGAAGAATCTGGAAGAAGAGATCTACGAGAATTACCGGTCGGTGTCGGGAATCATGGCACCCTTCAATGTGACGCGCTATTTCAACGGGGACATGGCGAGCCAGCGGTTCTTCAATTCGGTGACCATCAATCAGGGGCTCGATGCTGCGATGTTCGATCCGAACTCTGGCTATAACCCTAATAAGCCTGCCAAGGCCAAGAAGTAGGGATAGCAACAGGGATCAGGGATCAGGGCTCAGGAATAAGGCTTTGACCAGAAATATTCCAGTCTACTTGCAATCCTCGAAACATCGTCCACAAGCTGGTTCACGCCTATACTGTTGACTCTAAAGGGCAGGGGGTCCATTCGGAGCTACCTGGAGGTGCCACTAACTGTGGCTTTATTGCCACAGACGGATTTTTGAACCAGACGGTACCCTAATAGTCTCATTCCCGTTTTGACATACGAACAGACAATCCGAGCTGCGGTGGCTTGCAGCGGGATCGGGCTGCACAGTGGCGCTCCGGTTTCCATGCGGATGCTTCCTGCGCCGTCGGGTACGGGGATTGTATTTCGCCGCACCGACCTCGATGACTACGAGGTTGAAGCCGTCAGCCGCAATGTGGCGCGTGTGAGTTACGCGACCAGCTTGATGAAGAAAGGCGTGTTCATCTCGACTACCGAACACCTGCTTTCGGCATTCATCGGGATGGGGATCGACAATGCCATCGTCGAACTGGATAACCTGGAATTGCCGATCCTGGACGGCAGCGCCAAGCCTTTTGTGGAAATGATTCAAAAAGCGGGGATTCGCAAGCAGCGGCGACCGCGCAAGTATCTGAAAATTGGCCGTGAGCTGGAGATGCGCGAGGGCAACAAATTTATTGCGGTGTACCCGGCGAACAGCTACTCGGTCTCGTATTCGATCAATTTTCCCCATCCGCTGATTGGAAAAGAGACGTTTGAGGTGGAACTGACGAACGGCAGCTACTTGCGCCAGATCGCGGGAGCGCGAACGTTCGGATCGCGCGAAGATGAGCAAGCTATGCGCAACATGGGATTGATCCGCGGGGCGTCACGCGAGAACTGCATTGTGCTGACCCGCGACGGGGTGGAGAACGGGCCGCTGCGATTTCCGGACGAGTTTGTGCGACATAAGATTCTCGACCTGGTGGGCGATCTTGCGCTGCTGGGCAAGCAGGTTCTGGGTAAAGTGGTGGCTGACCGAGCCGGTCACGCCATGCACACGGCGCTGGTGTCGCGTATCCTGCGCGACAAGAGCATGTGGGAAGAAGTCAGCGTTTCCGATCAGGAGCAGGCGGAGCAGGAAGCCAGGCGTTCCGCGGAAGCGGCAGCCGGGTCCTGGTAGTTGGCCACGGATTTCCACTGATTTTCACGGATCGTGAGATTCGTTTCACAGATCAACCTTCGTTAGTCTGCAGGCTCGCAGGGTGAGCCAGATGCATCGTTGTCATTTTCTGGTGGTTCGCCCAGCAGGCGCTCCAATTCGGCGCGCGTCTGAGTGATGACGGCAGCGGCGAACTTGCGCGCCGTCTCCTGCCGCTCTTTCGAGAGCATTTTCACGCGCATGTCGAGCAGCGCGATGTCCTCTTCAAACCAGCGTAAAGATTTCTGCACCTTGGCGATGCGAAAGTCGTTGGTCAGCATTGGGAATTCTCCAGAGCTAAGAGATTGCCGAAGCGGGGAAGTGTGGCGCAAGTCCAAAGGCAGATACCCCGGTGATAGACTTCGACGGATGAGGGACGCGGAATTCGACGGTGAAGATCACGCTGCGGAGCGCCAGAAGATACCAAGCCGGGCGCAGGTGGCATCGGACCTCGAACCGGCACTCTACCTGGTTGGCACGCCGATCGGAAACCTGGAGGACATTACCCTGCGCGCACTGCGCATCCTGAAGGAAGTGGATGTGATTGCCTGCGAGGACACGCGCCAGACACAAAAACTGCTTAATCACTTCGCCATTCAGGCGCGGACGACGAGATATCACGAACACAACGAGATCACCCGGTCAGCGGAACTGGTGAAAGAGATGGAGGGGGGAGCCAGGGTGGCCTTGGTCAGCGATGCGGGAATGCCGGGAATTTCCGATCCGGGATACCGGATGGTTACATTGGCGATTGGTCATAGGATTCCGGTGGTGCCGGTTCCTGGGGCATCGGCTTTCCTTGCGGCACTGGTGGCGAGCGGGCTGGCTACCGATTCATTCCGATTCAGCGGATTTCTGCCGGCCAAGCGCGGGGAGCGGCGAGTGGCGCTGGAAGGCATCAAGAATTCCCCTGAAACCCAAGTCTTCTACGAGGCGCCGCATCGAATTGTCGAGGCAATGGTGGATTTGGTCGAGGTTTTAGGCAGCGCACGGAATGTCGTGGTGGCGCGAGAAGTAACCAAGCTGCATGAAGAATTCTTGCGCGGGAGTGCGGGCGAGGTCCTGGAACAACTCAAGGCGCGGGAGACTGTGAAGGGCGAGATCACTTTGCTCATCGCGAAGGCTGAGGAGAAGAGCGCAGAGGTCGCGACCGCGGGCCGGCTCACCGTGCGGCAGCGGGTGCAACAGATCGTGGGGGAAGAGAAGATTGACGAGAAAGCGGCGTTGAAGAGAGTGGCGAAGGAGCGAGGGATTTCTAAGAGCGAGGCGTATCGGGAGATGCAGCGGGAGAAATGAAGCAGGGAGTTAGAATGGCGGCCAACCCTGGCCAGCCTAAGAGGCTACGTAAGCAGCGGCGTGGGCAGCGCTACTTTCCGGTTAATTCTTTCTTCACCAAGTCGCTTACTACTTTACCGTCGACCCGCATTCCTGCGGCGTTGAAACGGGCCATGGCGTTCTTCATTACTGTGCCCATCTCTTTCATGGTGGGGGAGCCCATTTCGGCGATGACGGTCTTGACCCCGGCCTCGATATCGGCTTCGCTGGCGGCTTTCGGCAAATAGGATTCGATCACCGTAATCTCGGCGGCTTCTTTGTCGGCCATCTCCTGACGACCGCCTTTTGTGAACTGCTCAATGGAGTCCTTGCGCTGCTTGATCAGCGTAGCAAGTACGGTCTGTGATTCTTTGTCGTCGAGGGGCCCCATCTTTTCGACCTGGCGCAGTTGGAGCGCGCTCTTGACCATGCGCAAGGTGGACAAACGGGCTTCGTCTTTCGCCTTCATGGCGATGACGATATCTTTCTGAATCTGATCGACTAGAGGCATGAGCGGATTATAGACGGAAGTGAGAATCCCCGGTCTCGTATACTAATAGCCATCCCATTCATAAGGACACGGCTATGTTGCATAAGAATCGTCTATTCACACCCGGCCCGACGCCGCTTTTGCCGGCGGCGCAGACGGCCATGGCTTCTTACACGGCGCATCATCGTACGGCAGATTTCAAGGCGCTATTTCAGCGCGTGTTGGGCGACATGAAAGAGTTTGTCGGCACAAAGAATGACGTGCTCGTGCTGGCGTGTTCGGGTACCGGCGTCATGGAAGCTTCCGTTTCCAATCTGACATCGCCGGGCGACACGGTGGTAGTCCTCACTGCGGGCAAATTCGGCGAGCGCTGGACGGGGCTGGCGAAAGCTTTCGGGTGCAATGTGGAAGTGCTGGAGGCCCCGTATGGCCAGACCTTCTCGCTGGACGAAGTGCGGGCGCGGATCGACAGCAAAGTGCGGGCTGTGTTCGTACAGGGGACGGAGAGTTCGACCGGGGCGCGGCACGACGTTGAGGGAATCGCGAAAATCGTGCGGGCCCAGGGAGACGAGACCCTGCTGGTGGTGGACGCGATCACCGGACTGGGCACGACGCATCTGGACGTGGATGGGTGGGGCGTGGACGTCATCATTGGGGGATCACAAAAAGCACTCATGATGCCGCCGGGGCTGGGGTACTGCGCAGTGAGCGAGCGGGCGTGGAAGCGCATGGAGAAGACGACGTCGCCGCGGTATTACTTTGATCTGCGCAAAGAGCGGAAATCCGCGGGGAAAGGAGAGACAGCGTACACGCCGGCGACCTCGCTGTTTGCCGCGCTGGGAGCCGCGTTGGAATTCGTGCGGGGAATGGGGAAGGGCGATTTGGGGAAGGGCCGCGAAGAGTTGGTCAACAATGCCGAACTCTGCGCGGCGATGACTCGCGCGGGAGCGAAAGCGTTGGGACTGAAGCTTTTTGCTTCCAGTCCGGCGGCGGCGCTAACCGCGATCTGCGCACCCGAGGGCGTCGATTCAAGCAAGATGGTGAAGGAATTCCGCGAGTGTTTCGACGCGGTTGTGGCCAACGGGCAGGGCGAAATGAAAGGCAAGCTGTTCCGAATCGCACATATCGGGTACTACGACTACCTCGACACCATCGGCATCCTGGGGGCGCTCGAACATGTGCTGGCGCGGGTCAGCGAGAAGCGCGTCGATTATGGCGCTGCGGTGCGGGCGGCCCAAGAGGTTTATGCCCGCACGCAGTCAGAAAAGCGTCAATTGGTCAGCGCCTGACGTCCGGCAGGCTGGATCAGTTGACGGTGAAGCTCATGGGAGCGGAGGTCTCCGCCAAAGTACCACCGCCACCATACAGCCCGGTGCCGGGTGTCCCAGGGTTTGTCACGGTGATCTGAACGGTGGCCGGACTAGCGATCATGGTAGCTGGTACGGTCGCGGTCATCTGCTTAGCGCTGATGATTGTGGAAGTCAGGGGCGTACCGTTCCAATTGACCACTGCCTTACCGCTGAAGCTGTTTCCGTTTACGGTCATAGCAAAAGCTGGACCACCGGAGGTTGTCGAGTCCGGACTGAGCTGCGAGATTACGGGAACATTGCCGGCAGTCGGCGGCGCAGCAGCTTTCTTGCTGTACCCGCAAGCTGCGGTGAGGGCAATCAGTAAGGACATCGAGATTGCGCTGATTGTTTTCATGCTTTTCTCCCAAGGGCTGATGGCCCATTGAGAGTGAGTCTAGGAAGCCGGCGGGGCGGGCGTGTCAGAAGGGTGTCATATTCGCGTCAATAGTTGTCAAGCGTGGGCAGTGAATTCCGGAAGTGAAGGAATGGGTTCGTGAAAATCATTGTAGCGGAGAAGATTTCGGCGTCAGCGGTAGCCCAATTACAGGAACCGGGATGGGTGGTGATTACGGCCGACCAACTGGATGGAAAACTTCCGCAGCAACTGGAAACCGCGGATGCGCTGATCGTGCGTTCGGCGATACAAGCGGACTCCAAACTGCTGGCGCATGCTCATAAACTGCGGGTGATCGGGCGCGCCGGGGTGGGGGTGGACAATATCGATCTGGAAGCCGCGACGCACAAGGGAATCGCGGTCATGAATACGCCGGGTGCGAATGCGGTCGCGGTTGCCGAGCAGAGCATGGGGATGATGCTGGCGATGGCTCGCCACCTGTGCCGCGCGGATGGGCTGATGCACGCGGGGAAATGGGAGAAGAAATCCCTGCAAGGCACGGAGCTAAGAGGAAAGACCCTGGGCATCATCGGCCTGGGGCGAATCGGGATGGAAGTGGCGCGTCGGGCGCGGGCTTTCGGCATGGAGCTGGTGGGACACGATCCGTTCGTTTCCGTGTCGGTGGCAAAGGAGCAAGGAATCCGACTGGCGGAGTTGGAGGATGTTTACGCCGTCGCCGATTACATCACGCTCCATGTCGGCTTGACTCCTCAGACTACGGGGATGATCAACGAAGCATCCATCGCAAAGATGAAAAAGAACGTCCGGCTGGTGAACTGCGCCCGCGGCGAATTGGTGAACGAGGCCGATCTCGCGGAAGCTCTGCAGCGAGGACATGTAGCGGCAGCAGCGATCGACGTTTTCACTGAAGAGCCTCCTAAGAACTCTCCCCTGCTGGCGCTGTCGAACGTGGTATTGACGCCGCACACCGGTGGGTCCACGGCGGAGGCACAGGAAGCTGTGGGGGTGCAGATAGCTCGGCAGGTAAAGGAGTACCTGAAGCACGGAGTCATTCAGAATGCGGTCAACGTGCCCTCGGTTTCCGCTGAGGAGTATGCGGCCATGCAACCCTATATCGTGCTCGCGGAGCGCATGGGAGCATTCCTCGCGCAGGTTTCGGAAGGGTCATTGGAGGAAATCTCAATCCGCTATGGCGGGCACATTGCCGAGTGGAAAACGGAATTGATCCGCAACGGCGCGATCAAGGGAATTCTCAACCAAGCGCTGGAAGAAAAGGCCAACCTGGTGAACGCCGCGAGGATTGCGCAGGAGCGCGGATTACACGTATTGGAGTCGCACAAGGCCAAGGCTTCGACCGGTGGCGCAGGCAGCGTGCTGTCGATCTTTCTGAAGACCGCGACGGAAGAGCACATGGTCAAGGGGGCTGTGCTCCACGGAGAGGCTCCGCGACTGCTACATGTGGATGGGATTGACGTGGAGGCGCCCCTGGAGCGCAACTTGATTTATATGCGCAACCGCGATGTGCCCGGTGTGATCGGCAAGGTGGGAACGATTCTAGGGGAGGAGTCGATCAACATAGCTGATTTCTCGCTGGGGCGACGCGTGATCGAGAAAGACTCAGAGCAGCGGGAAGCGATTGCGGTGGTCCATATCGACGGGCAGGTGCCGGTTGAGGTGCTGAAGAGGCTGAAGGAAATTCCCGCGGTGCAACAGGCCAAGGCAGTAAGGCTGTTCTGAGGTCTTCAGGCCGGCTAGAAAAACTCAGGATTCGATTTCGTCCCGCTGTAGTTTGCGGGTCTCGGCCAGCAGGGTCATCGAATGCATGAGATTCTGCAGGGTAACGATTCCGACCAGACGCTGGTCTTCTACCACGGGAATGATGCTCGAGCTGCGGGCCGTCAGCTTGCGGAAGGCTGAACCGAGCGAGTCGTTGCGCAGCGAGACCTCGAAAATTTTGTTCATCACAGCCTGCACGTAGCCATTTCCCTCGGCGCGCAGCGCGTCCAGGATCCGCTGCCGGGAGATGACTCCAACCATGTCACTGCCGCGGACGACCGGGAAATCGTCCTGGAGAGAATGGACGGCCTTGTCGAGGGCGTCCTGGAGAGTGTCTGCCGGAGAGAGCGTGGCGAAGTCGGTGAGCATCACTTCTTCGAGGCGCACATTGTCGAGCACCGACTGAAATACCAAGGCGCGCTCTTCCAGCTGGGCAGCGGAAAAGATAATGACTCCCACCATAGTCAGCCAGCTGTCGCTGAACAGGCCCGCCAGGATCAGAACCATCGCAATGGCCGTGCTGATCGAGACGGCGCGGCGGGTCGCGGAGCTCAGATCGATGGAGCGCGAAATGAAGGCGCGCAGGATGCGACCGCCGTCCAGAGGGTAGGCAGGCATCAGATTGAGCAGCGCGATGTATAGGTTAGCCCAGACCAGGCTGCGGGGCAGGTTGCGGGCGTACAGCCAGGGCCAGCTCCAAAGGTCGATGCCGCGGCCCATGGCGCCAATGACGGCCGCGGCCAGGCCGGCGAAGGCAAGATTTACGAGCGGACCGACGATGGCGAGGCGGATCTCCCGCGCCCTAGCCAACGTTGCATTCTGCCTCTCGCTGCGCGCTTCGTCGTAGAGAGCGACGCCGGTGAGAGGCAAAAGAATCACGGCTTTGGGGACCAGGCCGTAGCGGCGGGCTGCGAGCATGCGTCCCAACTCGTGGGCGGCGACGGCAAGCAGGATAATGCCAACCAGGGCCATGTCGCGGCTGCCATTGACGGCACCCTGATGAGCGGCGTAATCCGTCCAGTAAATGAACATGGGCAGGATCAAAAAGGTGAGATGAATGCGAACATCGACGTTGAAGAGTCGCCCCACCGAAATGGACCAGCTTCGCATAATTCGCCGCTCCTTTTATTCTACATGGATGGATGTGGGGCTTGAGGTATTCGACAGGACAGAGCCATGCGCGTGATCGCGGGCAAATATCGCAGCCGTCCGCTGCATTCGCTGCGCGGTATGGATGTGCGTCCAACTTTGGACCGGTTACGGGAGACGCTATTCAACGTATTGACCGCGGGCAATCCCAAAGCGCTGGAGGGCAGTGTGTGGTTAGACTTGTTCGCCGGGAGCGGGGCGATCGGCATCGAGGCTTTAAGCCGCGGGGCAAAGGAGGTGTACTTCGTGGAGAATTCCCATGCGGCCGCGGAAGCTATACGAGGGAATCTTAAAAACCTCGGGATCGCGCAGGGATCGCACATCGTGGAAGACGACTTGCCTCGCGCCTTCTGGCGGATGGAACGGCAGAAGATTGCTGCCGATGTTGTATTCATAGACCCGCCGTATCGCATGAAAGAGGCTTATCCGGCCACCCTGCGGGCCTTGGCGGATTCCTCGTTAATCTGGGCGATGTCGGTGGTCATTGCCGAACATGAAAAGAAATTCGATCCGGGGGGAGAATTCGGAGCGCTACGGCGGTTTCGCCTGCTCGTGCAGGGCAGCATTGCCCTCAGCTTTTATCGCATGGGAAATGTGAACGAGGTAAGAGTTTAGGAAGAGCAGGACGGCTTCGAAGTTCCAGTTTCGAGTTTCGGGTTCACGAAACTTAAAGCTGTAGTCCAGGCCAAGAACAGGGGCCAGGGACTAGGGACTAGAATGAAGTAAGTTCTAACTCGAAACTTACTTTTCCTACATGATCAATTCGTCGGTGCGGCGAACGATAGGGTGCTGCATCTCCTGGAGATCGTTCTTTACCATGTTCAGCCCATAAACGCAGCCTTCAAAGTTGCGCGAGAGGCAGGCGAAAAGCGGGGCCACCTTGGCATACTCGAAGTGCTCAAACTTCGAAACGATGAAATAGCTCTCTTTCCCGGCTTTCATCCAGTCAATAAAATTCTCCAGGCGCTGGCGGCGAAGCCGCAGATGATTAATGCTCTCCGGGAACATGCCGGCAAAAAACAGGGTGAAATCGCCGATGTGCTTACGCACCTGACGCTCGCGATCGAATGATGGCGCCGGGCCGTATACCGGGTCCGTTTCCAGCAGCATCTCGCCTACGTCGTCCAGCGGACGATTGCAGGCGTCCTTGATTTTGAACAACTGGTCCGCCTCGCAGAACTCGGCCAGCAGGTGCGAAACATAGGCCACCACCTGCGGATCGCGGATGCCAACTTCGTCTGCGTAATGTTGCCCCACCAGATCTTCAAACAACTGCTGTAAGGGATGCGATTCCGGAATCATGATTGGTTGAACCCCCTGAGCCCTGCGCCCTTAGCAAAATTTTCCAACTACTTGCGTGAGTAGATAACTTACTTTCGTGATAGACGCAAGTGACTTTTGTTTATCGACACGATTCGTTTCCTCGATTGATTAGAAGAGACGGACATACAGATGCGTTGTGCGATGAATCCTTAGGAAGAAGGGAACTTTGTTAGTAACAGTAGCCGGAGATTCCGGTACTCTGCTGGCACTCCAAGCTGCTGGCTGCCAAAGTTGGGGGGTAATAGCGCGGCAAAGCGGTAGAATTACCGCTCTCGGGGAGGAACTCATGGAACGACAGTTGATCTCGAGCGGGACTGCATGGGAGCCGGTCGTAGGTTACTCTCGTGCGGTCAAGGCAGGCTCGTACGTGCACGTGTCGGGCACGACGGCCACGGGAGCTGACGGGAAGATCGTCGGAGTGGGCGACGTCTACGCCCAAACCGTGCAGACGCTCAAAAACATTGAGAGCGCGCTGAAGAAGGCGGGTGCAGGCATGAAAGATGTGGTCCGCACTCGCATGTATGTGGTCAACATCGCGGAATGGGAGAAGGTGGGCAAAGCTCACGGCGAATTCTTCCGCGATATTCGGCCCGCGACCTCGATGGTGCAGGTGAGCGCGCTGATCTCGCCGGAGATTCTGGTGGAAATCGAAGCGGATGCGGTGATCGGAGGATGATGGCAATGAGGAAATGTTCGCGGTTTGGGATGACGTTTTTTCTTTTGTGGAGCTGCGCGGTATTTGCACAGTCGAGCGCAGGTGTCA
>DASVAE010000031.1:0-14193 GCA_036376495.1 Candidatus Sulfotelmatobacter sp.
GACGTTACGTCCTGACCTTCTCGTCGGTCACGTCCGCGAACGAAAAACCTAACGAGACGTTGGAGTACTCTTTCCCGTCCGCTTCTACATAGGGATACACAAAGTAGTTCAGCGGCTTGCTGTCTTGTGGCGGGTTCAGGTGCAAATCCCGTCCCATGCTGAACTGCACCCGGTTGACGTCGTGCGAGCCAAAAAAATAATCGCGCTTGTCTGGATGCTTCCACGCTTCAGAAATGTCTACCGGAACCCAGCCTTTTCCGCCGACATAGAAATCGGACCAGCAGTGATAACCGGCAATCTCTCCCGCATGCTTGTCCTCAGGAATGGGGAAGCCGATCTCGAAGCGCGCTGGGATGCCTTGCGACCGCGCCATGGCGATGAATAGCGAATGAAAATCGGTGCAGTTGCCCTTCTTGGCATCGCAGGCGTAGAGAACGTCCCCTCGTCCCCATCCCGTGCCGGTCTTCTCGTAACGCATGGTCGTGAAGACGTAATCGTAAATGGCCCGCGCTTTATCCAGCGGCGCAGTTTTACTCTGTGCGACTTCGGCCGCCAGAGCGGCTGGCTTGCCCGTGATCGGGACCAGTTCGTCAGCCTGCAGATCTTGTTCACGCTCTCTCCGGCTAAGAGTGGTCCTCACGAGATGAGGGGACGGGTTCAAGGCCCTACGCTCATGACGGACGATGTCGTACTCAATATCGAAGTGAAGTTCGGGTTGCCGAGCGTTCCCCTGGGCAAAGTAGATTTCGTCTCCGTACTTTGATTCTCGCGTGGTCTTCAACGGCAGATCACCGTTTGCCGAGATCACTTTCACATCCTGAAAAGCATCGGACTGCGCGGCGGGGATCCAAACGCGAACTTTCTTTCCCGCGGTGCTGTTCACCGTAAATGCGTAGTGGAAGATAAAATGGCGTGACTCCTGCGCGCCAGCGCAAAGAGATACAGCCAGGAGGCAGAGTGAGAGAGAGATCTTGCGCATAATCGGCTTCCTTTTTTGATGGCGAGGAACAATCCTTCGTGACATCTGTGACTCTGCAGGCAATTGTCTGTCTACCGTTTATTGGCATTGCCGAGCACATCGGCGTCTTTTCCAGTGTGAGCCTTTACCGCTTCCAAAATGTGGAGGTAATCGTGCTTATCCATGCGGAGTACGTAGAATTTGCGAACATTCTGTGGGTCATCGTAGTCGATCTGTAACCAGTGGCTTCTCCCTTTCGTAAGCATCATCAAAGCTCCGATCCCGAGTGGCGCGGTCGCCAGCGTGCCCTCGCTGACGCGATGGCGTTTGGTGTATTCGTAGGAGAATTTATAAATCCGGCTATAAGGAATCGTCAGCCCGGCAACTTTGGCCGGACGTATCTCGACCGCCTGGTTCTGATCACTGAACGTCAGCACCGCATTGACCGGCTTTCCCTTCGAATCGGGCACTTTCACCCGGGAGAACGATTGATCCACCGCCATCAAGTGCGGAATGATGCTGAGGATTACTAACAGGACTGGGATGACTCTTTTCACGGTCCTTGAAAGTATATCGGACCGCCTCGGTCGGGCTGACGTATCCCAAGTGCCGTACCATAGAATCAAGCTTTCTTTTCCTGCACCCCCATGGCCCTTCGAGAGTCAGAAGCGATCGTGCTACGCACCTATACTGTGCGCGAGGCTGACCTTCTAGTGACTCTGTTCACCCGCTTGGAAGGCAAAGTTCACGGCGTAGCGCGCTCGGCGAAGAAGTCCAGGCGGCGTTTCGGAGGCGCGCTCGAGCCGCTTACCTACGTACGCGCGTTCTACGATGTTCGCGAACGTCAGGAACTGGCGCGGCTTGATTCCTGCGACGTTCTGGAGTCGCCCCTGGCTTCCGAAGTGAGTTATCCCCGCGCGCTGGCCCTGGGGCACATCGCGGAACTGCTGGACGAATTGCTCCCCGATCACGAGGCGAACGATGCCATTTTCCGCCTCACTCTTTCGGTACTCCATGCTTTGCCCGGCCCGGACATCTGGATGCCCCTTACATATTTCGAATTGTGGATGACGCGGCTCGTGGGGTTTCTGCCCGAGTTGAATGAATGCGTCGTATGCGGCCGCAATCTGAATGGATCCCGCGCTTACTTCCATGCCCTCGCGGATGGGCTGATGTGCGCCGATGATAAGCGCTTAGCCTCTTCGGAGCTTTCTTCGGAATCCCGCCTTTTGGCCGGGCAGATGTTTCGGGCCCCTGTGGACGCCCTGCTGGGCGACCCCTGGCCCAAGGCCCAGGGAGCTGACCTGCGAAGATTTGCCATTCAGATCCTGCAGCGCCATATCGAGAAGAAGCTGGTGACCGCCAGCATGCTGCAGAAAAGCGACTTCTGAGCTCGAGGTTGCCGCACCTGCATTACTCAAGCTGCAACCGTGGCCGGGAACCCACTGCGTCAACGAATCCCGTTCGCGGGCTGACGTATGCCGTCCGCTTCAATTACAATCAGAAGTTAATCTGCTGGGGTTTCCCGCAACAGAGAGTTCCAGCACGAGCTTCTTTCTCTATCCAACAATATCGTTTGGCTAGAAGGCGGGAGTTGGCAGTCGTTCATGAAATCGACCTCGTCCAATCCGTTGACGTTCCAGGAACTCATCCTGCGGCTGCAGGCTTTTTGGGCCGAGCGCGGATGCGTACTGCAGCAGCCCTACGACACGGAAGTGGGCGCGGGGACCATGGCTCCGGAAACGTTCCTGCGGGTGCTTGGGCCGCAACCTTACAAAGTCGCGTATGTGCAGCCTTCGCGGCGTCCGGCGGATGGACGTTACGGCGAGAATCCCAACCGGCTGTTCAAGCACATGCAGTTGCAAGTGATTCTGAAGCCGCCGCCCGAGAATATTCAGGAGCTCTATCTGCAATCGCTGGGCGCGATCGGCATTGATCTGCGGCAACATGACATCAAGTTTGAAGAAGACAACTGGGAAGCGCCGACGCTGAGCGCGTGGGGTGTGGGCTGGCAGGTGATGCTCGACGGGTTGGAGATCACGCAATTCACCTACTTCCAACAATGCGGTGGCATTGATCTCTTACCTATCTGCGCTGAGCTGACTTACGGGCTGGAGCGCATTGCGGCCTTCTTACAGGATGTCGATTCGATCTACGACATCGTGTGGGCACGCGATCCGGAAACGGGCAAAGCGGTGAAGTACGGCGACGTGCGTCTTGCGGATGAGTTGCAGTTTTCCGTTTACAACTTCGAACTCGCCGATGTGGAGAAAACCTGGAAGCACTTTGAATTATGCGAGGCAGAATGCCGGGGCCTGCTCGACAGCTATGCGGGTTTGGCCGCAGACAAGGGGAAAACCGACGGATTCGCTCGCGAGAAATCCCGATTCCCGCTGTTAGCTGCCTACGACCTATGCCTGAAGTGTTCGCATGCCTTTAACATTCTCGATGCCCGCGGTGCAATTTCTGTCACCGAGCGCGTAGGAGTGATTGCGCGCGTGCGGGCGCTCGCGGTGAGCATCGCCAAAGCCTGGGTGGATCAGCAGAGAACGGAGCCGCACGAAGGCTCTACCCTCGCTGAACCCGCTTCAGAGAAGAAGATCAAGAAGGAAGCGCTTTCGCCCGTTGGTTCCTGAGGTTTCGAGTGGGGCCGAATGGGAACTGCGTCCCCGCTTGTGATTCACATCACATTCTGTGGGACTAACGGTTTGAGAGACTGAACGGAATATAGCATGCCAGATTTCCTGCTAGAGATTGGGTGCGAAGAGATTCCGGCGCGCATGATCGACGCCGCGTCGCAGGAACTGCGCGAACGAGTGGGAGCATTGTTGGTTCGCGAACGTTTGGGCGGCGATGCAATTACTACGTTTGAAACTCCGCGCCGGCTCGCGATCGTCGCCCCTGGGATCGCCAGCGCTCAAGAGGATGTCATCGAGCAGGTGACGGGCCCTTCGGCGCACGTTGCGTACAAGGATGGCCAACCTACTCAGGCGGCGCACGCCTTTGCGAAAAAGGCTGGAGTTGACGTCTCGCAATTGGAAAGAGTCTCCACTCCCAAAGGCGAGTACCTGGTTGCGAAGGTCACCAGGAAAGGCCGGTCCGCCGCGGAAATCCTGGCAGATACTCTGCCGAAAGAAATCGCCACCATTTATTGGCCCAAGAACATGTACTGGCGCAAACCCAACGAACGGTTTGTGCGTCCGGTGCGGTGGCTAGTCGCGATGCTGGATGGCCAGACCATTCCGCTTGAGTTCGACGGCATTTCCGCCGGCAGCCAGTCGCGTGGGCACCGCATTCTGACGGAGGCGGCGGTTAACATTTCTCGAGCCGGTTCGGCCTACGTGGACGCTCTGCGATCTGCCAAGGTGCTGGGGCGCCCGGAACGTGAGCAGCAGATCCGCAAGGCTCTGGATGCCGCTACCCGAACGATTCCCGGCGCCCGCTGGCGCGAGGACAAGACCCTGCTGGACACCGTCGTCAATCTCACCGAGTTTCCTTCCGCCATCCTGGGCGAGTTTGACTCCCAATTCCTGGCACTGCCCGAAGAAGTATT
Source organism: Candidatus Sulfotelmatobacter sp. (assembly GCA_036376495.1). Lineage (GTDB taxonomy): Bacteria > Acidobacteriota > Terriglobia > Terriglobales > Acidobacteriaceae > Sulfotelmatobacter. The sequence continues at coordinate 4,512 of DASVAE010000031.1, forward strand.
GGTCACTGTGATGCGCGATCACCAAAAGTACTTCGCTATCCAGGACGCAAACGGCAAGTTGCTGCCCCATTTTCTTGCTGTGCTTAACACGGATAGCGATCCGCAAGGATTGATCCGGCATGGCAACGAGCGGGTGCTACGGGCGCGCTTCAATGATGCGCGATTTTTCTGGGAGACAGACCAAAAGAAGTCGCTGCTCGAGCGGCTTGAGTCGCTGAAGCATGTGACCTTTCAGAAGGATCTGGGCAGTTATTACGAAAAGGCACAACGCGTCCAGCGCTTGTGCAGTTGGCTGAACGAACAATTGAAACAGCGTGGGATCATTGTGCGCCCCGGAGTAGTTCACAAAGCGGCTTGCCTGGCTAAGACCGACCTCACTACCGAACTGGTAAAGGAGTTTACCGAACTGCAGGGTATTGTTGGCGGTTTGTACGCCCGAGTGCAGCAGTTGGATACGACTCTGCCTGAGGCTACCCGCCTTGCCATCGCGGACGCGATCTACGACCACTATAAACCGGAGTCGACCGACGATTCCATCCCCCGATCGCTGGAGGGGGCGGTGCTTTCCATTGGCGATAAGGCCGATACGATTGCAGGCATGTTTGCTCTCGGCCTGGTGCCGAGCGGGTCGAAAGATCCGTTTGCCCTGCGTCGTCAGGCGAACGGCATCGTGAAGGTCATCGCCGAAAAGAAGTTGCCGCTGCACTTAGGCGAATTGATGCAGGATGCGCGCACCGGGTACCACAAATCGCAAGCAGAGAAGAAATTCGTTGACGACCGGAAATACCTGGAGTCGATTGAGACCTTCTTCCGCGAGCGACTGGAGTTCTACCTGCGCGATGTCTGCGGCTATGCCTACGACGTGGTGAAAGCGGTGCTTGGAGCCGACAGCGACGATGTAGTCGATGCGCTCGCTCGCGTCGAGGCGGTGAAGCGCGTCCTGCATATGCCGGAGTTTCAGGCTATCGGGGCTGCCTGCAAGCGCATGCGAAACATCTTGCGGCAAGCGGAGGAGAAGGGAATTGCGCCTGCCGTGAGCGCCGAACCTCTACCCGATTCCGCGCAGGAAGAAAAAAATCTCTTCGCCTATTTGCAGCAGAGCGGTGCCAATGTGGAAGACTATCGCAAGCGCAAAGAATATCTGCCCGCCTTGCAGTTGCTGGCCACGGCCCGGGAACCTGTGGATAAGTTCTTCGACAAGGTGATGGTGATGGTGGAAGATCAGCGAGTCCGGGCCAACCGCCTGGCATTGCTGCGGACGCTGTTAAAGGAATTCTCCACGATCGCGGATTTTTCCGAGATCGTGACCGAAGGAAAAAGCTAAAGAACCATTTTTGTAATTGGTGATTGGTAATTGTTGCAATTTAAAACCCGCGGCTCAGGAGCACCTCAGATTACCCGATTACTTAATTACGAAATTCGACCGAAATTCTGATCCACAAAGGACTCATCCAATGGCAACAGTAACTCTCCCCGAAGCTGAAATAAAAGAAAAAAAGATCTCCAACAAGCAGTCTGCAACGAAGTACGTGTACTTTTTCGGCGGCGGCAAGGCTGATGGCAACGGCAAGATGAAAGACGTGCTCGGCGGAAAAGGTGCAGGCCTGGCCGAGATGACCAACGCCGGGCTGCCGGTGCCTCCGGGATTCACGATCCAGACCGAGGCTTGCCGGGAATACATGCGCGGCGGCTTGTCGCCGGACGTCGATCGCCAGATGGACGAGGCACTGGCCAAGCTGGAGTCTTTGCAGGGACAGAAGCTGGGGCAGGGAGAGAACCCCTTGCTGGTTAGTGTGCGCTCCGGCGCGAAGTTTTCCATGCCCGGGATGATGGACACGATTCTGAACCTTGGCCTAAACGATCAGAGCGTGCAGGCACTCGCCAAGAGGAGCAACAATCCGCGGTTCGCGGCCGACTCCTACCGCCGCTTGATCCAAATGTTCGGGAACGTTGTCCTCGACATTGAGAAGTCGGCGTTCGACGAAGTGTTCGACGCCAAGAAAAAGCAGAAGAAGACGAAATTCGACACCGACCTGGATGCCAAAGCCCTGCAGGAAGTCATCGCCGAATACAAGAAGGTCGTCAAGAAGCATGCCAAGCGCGACTTCCCGCAGGATCCGCGCGAGCAACTGGTGATGGCACGAGATGCCGTCTTCCGCTCCTGGCAGAACGATCGCGCCAAGCACTATCGCCGCATCAACAACATCGACGACATGCTCGGCACCGCGGTTAACGTGCAGGCAATGGTATATGGCAATCTCGGCGATACCAGCGGCACGGGCGTGGGTTTCACTCGCAACCCTGCCACCGGCACCAACGAGTTTTATGGCGAGTTCCTGATGAACGCGCAGGGCGAGGACGTCGTTTCGGGCGTGCGCACTCCAGTTCCAATTCTCGAACTCAAAAAGATCATGCCTCATGTTTACGACCAGCTTCGCGAAATCACCACACGCCTGGAGAAACACTACAAAGACATGCAGGATTTCGAGTTCACCATCCAGGATGGCAAGCTGTACATGCTGCAGACTCGCAACGGCAAGCGCACCGGGCTGGCAGCGGTGCGGGTTGCAATCCAAATGGTGGACGAGGGGCTCATCACCAAGGAAGAAGCAATTTTCCGCGTCGAGCCGAACCAGCTGTATGACTTCCTGGTGCCCCGGCTGGATGAGAAGAGCACGAAGGTTGAAGTGCTCGCGACCGGGCTGCCCGCATCACCCGGTGCTGCTGTTGGACAGATCGTGTTCACCGCGGACGAAGCCGTGAAGAAAGCTGGACACGAAAGCAATAAAAATCCCGTGATTCTGGTTCGCGCTGAGACCACGCCGGAAGACATTCACGGGATGGAAGTCGCGAAGGGGATCCTCACTTCGCGCGGTGGCATGACGAGTCACGCTGCTGTCGTCACGCGCGGTATGGGCAAGTGCTGCGTCGCCGGGGCCGGCGATATCGACGTAAACGAAAAAGCGCGTGAGATGCGGGTCAAGGGACAGGTCTTCAAGGAGGGCGATTGGATTTCGCTCGACGGCACTACCGGCCGGGTGATCAAAGGCAAACTTGGCACCATTCCCCCGAATGCCGAGGATCCCGAACTGCAGAAATTTATGCAATGGGCGGATCCGCACCGGAGCATGAAGGTTCGCGCCAATGCCGACATACCGCGGGATGCTATCCAGGCGCGCGCATTCGGAGCCGAAGGTATCGGACTCTGCCGCACCGAGCACATGTTCTTTGGCGCGGAAAAGATTCCGCACATGCGCGCCATGATTCTCGCCGATAACGAGAAAGATCGCCGGGCCGCTCTGAAGAAGCTCCTTCCCATGCAGAGGGCCGACTTTGCCGGAGTCTTCAAGGCTATGGATGGCCTGCCGGTTACGATCCGCACCTTGGATCCGCCGCTGCACGAGTTCCTTCCCCGCCGTGAAGACCTAATGGTAGATATTGCAACTCTCTCCACGGTTGATGCGAACGGCAAGAAGGCGCTAGTGGCGAGATACAAGGACTACGGCGCCAAGGCTGTCGGTGACTTGAAGAAGCTACTCCCTACGCTGCTGGCGCGTGTGGAGCAGTTGCACGAGTTCAATCCCATGCTCGGACATCGTGGTTGCCGCCTTGGCATTACGTATCCCGAGATTACCGAGATGCAGGCCCGCGCCATCTTTGAAGCCGCTGTGGATTGCACGAAGAAGGGAATCAAGGTGCTTCCGGAAGTCATGATTCCCCTGGTCGCCACGTTGAAGGAAATGGCGAACCAGGGCGCCATTGTCCGTCGTGTGGCGGAAGAGGTCTTCAAAGAGAAGGGAATGAAAGTCGATTACATGGTCGGGACAATGATTGAGTTGCCGCGCGCGGCGCTGGTTGCAGATGAGATCGCCAAAGAAGCGGAGTTCTTCTCGTTCGGCACCAATGACCTTACACAGACCACATTCGGCTTCTCGCGCGACGACGTAAACAAGGTGCTGCCAACCTACCTTGCCGAAGGCATCTTGAAGCAGGATCCGTTCGCCGCCCTCGATCAGGAAGGCGTCGGACAGTTGGTCAAGATGGCGACCGAACGCGGGCGCAAGACTCGTTCCAACCTGAAGGTCGGGATCTGCGGAGAGCACGGCGGCGAACCTTCCTCCGTCGAATTCTGCTACCGCACAGGTCTGAATTATGTTTCGTGTTCACCGTTCCGCGTACTTACCGCCCGATTGGCAGCGGCGCAAGCGGCAGCGGCTGAGAACCTCAAAGTCGAGGGCGGACGCACGAAGTAACCACTCGGATACTGGATTCCTAGGCGGCTTGAGCGTCCGTGCTCAAGCCGCAACTTTTTTGGCCGAAATAGGATTTACATCTTGTCCAATCAGCGGCTGGAGGCGAGGTTTGGGGACGAACCGTTCCCGGTGATCGTCCGATGGATGAGCCACCCGCGAGAGTCGGCCTTCGCTACAGAGATGCTGATGAGCCTGTAACCAGTCGGGAATCTCTCCATCGGGAACCGTCCAGTGCGCATAAGCGGCTTCGTCGCACCAGTGAAACAGTCGCGGCATAACCCGCGCGTGACTTCCGGCGCCGCGAAATGACTTCATGGCGCGTTCATCCTCCCACCCGGTGAGGGTCCAGAAAGTCCGCCGGGCGTCAATCAGCAGGCGCCCACCGCAGAATCCGGGGGCGCGCACGACCTGCCGCTGTGAGGCGAAGGTATACCACATGAATGCCGGTATGTGCCGCCAGCAGCGGACTCGCAAGCGTGTCACCGATACTAGCATGGTCTTATCTTGTTAGAGGCAGCATGATACAAAGGAGATGCAGAGACTTCAGGGCGGCCTTCACTGCACTTTCTGGAGCCGTGCAATAAGCTTTTGCGGTAAAGTTTCATCCGATTCGGACCAGAGTCGGCGCGAACTCGCACGCGTTTTCATTTCGATTTTCTTCGTGAATTCCAGCAGCCGCAGAACATTCTCCCGGATTCTTGCCTGAGTCTCTTCGGTGAGTTTGACCTGTTCCTGCACAAACAGGGAATCGAGGCCGAAGTCAATCTGGATGTGACCGGTCTCTTGTTGGGTGCCTTCCTCAAACTCCTCCCCCTGAGCAGTGAAGGTGACTAGGCTCGGTACGAGCAGCCATTCTCCCTGTTCGTTCGGTGTCCAAAGGTCCCAATAGGCTTCGAAAATGTATGCATAGTCATCGTGAATCAAATCCGCGGCGACAACCATGGCCTGTTCCGGCGGAATTCCCGGCGAATAGCGTTGTTCCAGAATGCTGGCTTCGTTCCACGAAACCGGTTGCACCGCCACATACGTAACTCCGGGACGCTGCTCGGAAAAGGGGAACTGCTGCAGCACCGCGTTGATATGGAGCACTATGGCTGGCCCGTTGAAGTCCGTAAACCACAGGCTCAGGTAGAGAGGATCGGCCATAATTCGCACGTTATCGCTATCACTTCTATTCTAATGCGCTGAACCGCAGTTCCGGCCGAGTACCTCTATTTTAGGGGAAGCGCATGCGGAGTCCCGTCCTGCACAAAAACTGGCTCTGTTGCGCCTCGCTCCTTCGTTTGGGAAGATGGAAATGGGATCGTGGCACGCAGGAGGGTCCCGTCCAGGTTAGATTCGATTTCGAGAAAACCTCCGAGTTCTTTCAATCGCTCTCGTATCCCGGCCAGTCCAACGCCAGTATTCCCCGTCTTCCAGAAACGATCCAGAATTTCACGCGGCACTCCCATGCCGTAATCCTTCACGGTGAGAATCACCTTGGCATCGCTCTCCATAACTCGCACATCCACCGCGCGGCTCCCGGAGTGACGATGAACATTGGTGAGCGCTTCCTGCAGAATGCGGAACAGCGCCGTTTCGGCGCCGCGCGGCAGCCGGGTTAGATGTTCGGGAAGCTCAAGGTTAGTGCCTATTCCGCTGCGCCTTCCGAAACCCTCCACGTACCACCGGGCTGCGGATACGAACCCTGCTTCGTCCAGCAAGGGAGGATGCAGTAGGTGAGACAAAGTCCGGGTGTCGGAAATGCACCGATCTACCAGTTTCTGCGCCTCGCGTACATGGGCGGACTCCAACTCCGACTCTTGGGCCAGCATGTCGAGGGTGATTTTGGCAGCCGTGAGATCCTGGCCAAGACTGTCGTGAAGCTCGCGGGCAATGCGCCGCCGCTCTTCATCCTGAACTCGAAGCAGTTTTACGGATAAGCGGCGCAGCGCGGCGGTTCGCTCTTCCACCAGAGACTCCAGCGCATCGTGAGCGCGGCGTAAAGCCTCTTCTGCCGCTTGCCGTTGCTTCAGGTGCTCGCGCACCTCGTATTGCCGCCGGCGCGCAAGCAGCGCGCTGCGTACCGTGCTGACTAGAGTGACAGGACGCAGTGGGCGCTCGAGCAGCGTCACGTTCCCTAACGGAGCGCGCGACCGAACCGCGGATTCCGTACTGGCCGTACTCAGTCCGCCGCCGGTCAGCACCATCACCGGAAAGTCCGACCACGGTGGCTGCGCCGATATTCTTTCCGCCAGGGCGCTGATGGTTCCGTTGTGCAGCACTTCTTCGGTCAGAATCACCGCCCCGGCATCTTCCGAGATCGCAGCACATAATTGCTCGATTGTCGGGACCGTCTGAACCCTGAACGCAGATTGCTGCAAAACCTTTTCGATCAGAACTGCGTCTTTTCCAAAAGGAGCAAAGACGAGCACCGGCATCTCAAAGGTAGCAGTGTCATTCATTCAGCGTCCTCTTCTCGAGCAATGGTACGAGTGCGGTGGGACTGCCGGAGAGAATTCCCTGAAAATCAGACAGTGGCGGTCCAACGTGAATTGCTTTGGGACCAAGCCGAAGTTCGCGAATGGAGCGCTCGTGGCTTCCGCTCCGCTTCTTCATCATCGAGATGGCCTGGCGAATTTCTCCCGCCGCCTCAAAATAGCGGAGGATCAGGATATTGTCAGATAGGTAACTAACGTCGATCGGAGTCTGCATGGAACTGCCGACCAGTCCCATCTGCGCCAATATCATCAGCGTTACCACTCCGCGGTTGTTCAGGTAGGTAAGCAGTTCGTGGAGATGGAGAGCAAGGAATTGTTCCCCGGGCATGGCTTGCAGGAAGCCGTTTAAGCTGTCAATCAAAACGCTGCGTACGTTTCGATTTTCGACAGCGTCGCGGACCATATCGACGAACTCGCCGGGAGAAACTTCGGCGGGATCAAGATGGGAAAGCATCAAGCGCCCGGCTTCAACATGTTTGCTGGGATTCATCCCCAGACCGGCAGCCCGGCCCATTAGGGTTTCGATGGTTTCCTCGAAAACGAAAGCGGCGGCATTTTCTCCTTGTTCGGCCGCCGTGATCAACCAGCGCAGGGCAATCGTGGTCTTCCCGCACCCCGCCGGACCGATTAGCAGGGTGCTGGTTCCGCGATCCAGCCCGCCTCCCACTAGAGTGTCGAGCTCAGGGACTCCACTCAGGGCCGGGCCTTGCTGCGCGTGGCCATTACTGTATTCCGCCGCGACCAGCCGCGGGAATATGACAATGCCTCCGCTGCGAATCAGATAGTCGTGGTATCCCTCGCGAAAAGCGCAGCCCCGCAGTTTCGTGACCTCCAGACGCCGCATGGTCTTCCCATACTCGCGGGCCACTCTGCTCATGGTGACCACCCCGTGCACAATGCTGTGCAATTCCAGATCGGCATAACGGCTGCTGCGGTCGTCCAGCAACAGCACCGTGCAGTTCTCCGGAGCGTATTCTTTCAGGGAAAGGATCTGGCGACGGTAGCGCAGCGGGTCCTTGGCCAGCATCCTTACTTCCGAAAGAGCGTCGATGACAAGGCGGTGGGGCCTGCGGCGGTCTACCTCAGCCATGATCGCTTGCACCCGATCGCTCAACTCGACTTCCGCCGGATGGAAGACCGTGTACTGTCCATTGGGCCTCAGGTCTTCTTCGCTGGGCCGCACTTCCAGTACAGCGGAATCATCTACGGCTAAGTGGTGCACCCGCGCAATCGTAAGAAGTTCCTGGCGTGATTCGGACAGGGTTACATATAAAACTTTTTCGCCTCGTTTGATTCCCTCGGCGACGAATTGCAGCGCAAGAGTCGTCTTACCAGTCCCCGGTTCGCCCTCAATCAGATAAACATGGCCAGCTGGGAGACCGCCTCCCAGCACATCATCGAGCCCGGCAGACCCGGAACTGCATCGGGCTATGGTCGGAGGTGACTGCTCGGCCTGCAAGTCATTCGAAGTTGTCATAGAGTTGATATGGCACGCGAAACCCACTCTGCGCGAAGCGGAAAGAGGGCGCTCGATCCATGATTTTTGATCCGACGCTAGCTCGTAAATACATTAGTTTCTGTAGCGAAGCGAAATGCCATTGTTGCCGGGCCTGCGCCGGCGCCAACTGGCAACCGACAAGGCAGAGCAGCGGTCAAGCGGCGAAAGTAATATAGGGAACCGAACGGAATTTCAGAAACCACGGATGACGGGATTTACGAGACTGGGCTAGAGGCTCTTGAATGACGGCAAAGGTGCTCTGAATAGCTCACGCAACCCAAAGCTTAGGACTTTGACACCGCTCGAATGCCACTGCTACGATGAATTGTTTTCCCGCACTCCTGCTGCAGATCGTCCCCGTCGTCTAGCCCGGCCTAGGACATCGCCCTTTCACGGCGGTAACACGGGTTCAAATCCCGTCGGGGACGCCAAACTTCTCAACAACTTGCAAATCCCCTCCAGAATTTCGTACGTCCGTTAACGTCCGATTAGCCTCGGTGCTTGGTTTTTTTTCGTTTTTGTCGAGCAACAGGCTCACTACCCGGCTCTGCGCGTCGCGCTTCGACTGCGTGATCGCTTGCGCGTAGATGTTCAACGTGACCGAGATGTTCGCGTGCCGCATGAGCTCTTGCACAACCTTGACATCCTCGCCGTTGCCTTTGAGGAGTGTTGCGTATGTGTGCCGAAACGTATGCCAGCCGAAGTGGCCCACGATTCCGACTTCTTTCGCCGCCGGTTCCAAGTGCGCTTTGTAGAGCGAGCCTGGCCAGTACGGCAGTTTCCCTCCGCTGTGAGGGCTGGCAAATACCCAATCCTCATCGGTAGGATACGGACTTTGCAGCCGCCAGTCCCACAGGACCTTGGCCAATCGCAAATCGAGTGGAACCGGTTTGCGAGAGGCTTCCGTTTTGCAGTCGCCAACATGCTGCATGACGATCGAGCGAACGACATGGACCACCATCTTCTGAAGATCGATGTCGCTCCACTTGAGACCGAGCAACTCGCCGACTCGAAGCCCTGTGAACACGGCGACAAAAACCATCGTCCGTGTAGGCTCCTTCAAGATGCGGAGAAGTGCCGCGACCTGCTCGATTGAAAGCACGATAGGAATCCTTGTGCGCTTGGCGCTTTGCCGAACCATGCGTATGGGATTCACATCGAGCCATTCCCATCTCACAGCGTGATTGAAAACCGCACTCATGATGTTTCGAGCTTTGGCCTTGCTGCCATTCGCGTATTGCAGCGAACGGAGCCACTGCTCCACGGCGACTGCCTTAACGTCGGTAACGCGATAGCTTCCCCAGCGAGGCAATATCCACTTGTTGAAGTAGCCTTCGTAGGTGACCTGCGTCTTCCGAGTTTTGCTGCAATTCGGGCCCAGCTCCTTTTCCCGATAATGTTCGATCAGTGTTTGAACGCTGATCGGGGTTAAGCTGGTGCGCGGATTCTCA
>DASVAE010000032.1:0-33423 GCA_036376495.1 Candidatus Sulfotelmatobacter sp.
CCGCGCCAGCGTCCGCGTGTCCGAGCGCGAGATGGTCAAAGAGGTTCCCCAGTACGACGAAACCGCACCCAGCCACACCGCCGACGGACTCGTTGACCTGAACGTCCCCTTCGAAGCTAGCTTCGGCCAGGACCCGCGCGCGTCGAGGCCGCAGCGCAGCTACCAGACCCCGGAAGAATTCAAGAAGCAGAAAGACGAGATGATCGCGAACTACTACGGATTCCCCACCGCCGAAGCCCACGCCGCCGCAAAAAAGAACGGCTGGACCCCGTACACCCAAGCCCAGCAGCCCACAACAAAAGCCGAACCCACCCCACCCCACGTAGGGACGGGCCCATTGGCCCGTCCAGGCGGACCGGAAGTACCGGTCCGCAGCGCAGTGGCCCCAAGCGCGCTGTCCCCGCACGACTTCAGGAACTCCGCCACCGCCGCCGCACAGCCGTCGCGGCCTTCAAATCCAACGAACTCCGGCGCCCCCAGCGTACCCCGCAAGCCGCCAACCCCGGTACCGGAAGTACCCGCAAAGAAAATGAAAGGACCCCTGCACACGGCGAGATGACTGAGAGCTGACAACAGAGAACTGAGAACTGAGAACAGAGAGCTGAGAACAGAGAACTGAGAACTGAGAACTGAGAACAGAGAACTGAGAACTGAGAACTGGGAACTGAGAACTGAGAACAGAGAACAGAGAACTGAGAACTGAGAACAGAGAACAGAGAACAGAGAACAGAGAACTGAGAACTGAGAACTGAGAACAGAGAACTGAGAACTGACAACTGACAACTGACAACTGACAACCGACAACTGACAACAAAAAAGCCTCTCGTTTCCGAGAGGCTTTCCGGGGGAGGGACTTTTGGGCGTCTCCGCCCGCTGGTCCGGAAAACTTACTTTGGCTGCTGCTGCGTGTCCGAGCTCATGGGTGCTCCGCTATTCGAGGAGAGCTGTTCGAGATCGTTCTTCAGCAGGCTGACTTCAACGCGGCCACCAGACAAGCGCTTGGTCTTCGCGTTCTCATCGGTCGAAGGCACAGGGGCATTGCCCATGCCGACCAGATAGATGCGATAAACCGGGATCTCATGATTGAGCACCAGGTAGCGCACCACGGACTCGGCCATCTTCTGTGAAGTCGTGATAGCTGTCTGTCCCTTGCCGGACGAGAAGCCCTGGACTTCGATGATGTAGCCGCGCTGTCCCTTTACGCTGCCCGCCATCTGGTCAAGAGCGTCTTTGGCATTCTTGCTCAGCATGGTCTGCCCGGCGCGGAAACGGATTTCGGTCTGGTTCGACGCCTTGTACTGGTCGATGTTGCTGACCACGTTCTCGACGGTCTGCACGCGGGTCGTGACCTGCTGGGCCGAATTCTGCGCCTGGGTGGCTTTGTTGCCCGCGTCCACCGCATGCTGGTCAGCTTCGTTCGCCTTGTCCGAAGCCAGCTTGATGCCGGCCTGGGCGCGCGAATCGACGTCCTTGATTTGCTTGCTGTTCTGCGAAGTCAGCTCATCGAGTTCATTGACGCGGTCCCGGATGGGCTCGGTCTGCCGCTTCACGTAGTTTTTGCGGGCGAAGGGATTGATCCGTCCCCAAAAGCCTTCACGAGACGGGGCGGCCAGAGGAGCTTTGCCGGTGGCGTTGCCGCCGCTGTTGTCGGTCGACTGCGTCTGCTGCGTGTTGGCAGGCTGGCTCTGGTCCTGGGCGGTCTGCGCTAGGGCCGGCAGAGCGAGCACTGCGGCCAGAGGCAGGGCAACGACGAGACGGTGGTTCATGGTGACTTCCTCCAAGTTGGGGGAGCGTTGGCGCTCCACTCCGGCACGCCTTGGCGTGCTTGAATTGTGATATGCGTCCCCTGAACAGTAAAGAAAGCTAAGCAGATTCGCTAAGCTGGCCCGCGGTGACGCTACGCGGAGCCCTTGAACTCTCGGCGCCAGAATCACGCGCCGCCTTTCTCTATTACATGTGGGATGCCAAATCGGCCCTCGAGGTTGAACGGCTAAGCACTTGGAAACTATGCCTATTATAGTCTCCATGTTGCAGCAAAGTCAGGCCTGCCAGCGCGGGGCAGGGTAATTTTGGCAAACCTGATATAAAAACTGCGTGGAAATTGAACGCCTTCGGTAACCGTCATCACTCGACGGCTTCACATCAAGTGAAAAGAACTGCACAAAGAAAGGAATTCTGCCAATGGGTGTTCTGCGAAAGGTAACTGAGATCGGGTTACTCGGATCGTTGATTTTCGCTTCCTCTGGTCTGACCTTTGGGCAGGAGCCGGCGCTGCCATCCTCGCGAATTTCCGCCGCCCATAAACAGCAGTATGCCGACCTGGCCGTTACGTGGATGCAGGAGTACCTGCGTATCGATACCACCAATCCGCCCGGCAATGAGATGAAGGCGATTGCGTTCTTCAAGAAGATTCTCGATCAGGAGGGGATTGAAAACCGGGTGTTCGAGTATGCTCCGGGCCGCGGAGATTTTTGGGCCCGCCTGCCGCATACCACGTCCGACGCCAGGCGCCCCATCGTCCTGCTCAACCACATGGACGTGGTCACCAGCGATGCAGCGCACTGGAAAGTGCCTCCCTTCAGTGGAGAGATCAAGGACGGGTACATCTGGGGACGCGGAGCCCAGGACATGAAGGACGAAGGACTCGCCCAACTCGTCGCCATGGTGATGCTCAAGCGGGAGAAGGTTCCGCTGGACCGGGACGTCATCTTCCTGGCCGTGTCCGACGAAGAGGCGGAGGGTACCGGAACCGACTGGTTCATCGCCCATCAGCGGGACTTGCTGGGGAATGCCGAGTTCCTGATCAACGAAGGCGGGGAGAATCTGCTGGAGAATGGGAAGGTGAAGTACGTCGGCGTCGACGTTGGCGAGAAGACGACATATTGGCTGAAGGTGACGGCGCATGGCAGGCCGGGACATGGCTCCAGGCCCAATCCGGATTCAGCCGCCAACCGGCTGGTACATGCGCTCGACAAGATCATTGCCTACAAAACGCCGTTACGGGTGTTGCCGGTGGTGGATGAATTTCTGAAGGATATGGCGCCCTACGAAACGCCCGATCGCGCCGCCTATTACCGGGACGTGAAGAAAGCGATTCAGGAGAAGAAATTTCAGGACGAAGTCGAGCGGGACGAATCCTTGAACTTTCTGCTGCGCGACACGATTTCACTCACCATGCTCGGCGGCTCGCAGCAGACCAACGTGATTCCTCCGGATGCCTGGGCGAATCTGGATGTGCGCATTTTGCCGGGAGGCGACCCCAAGCCTCTGGCCGAGGATTTGCGGCGGCTGGTGAATGATCCCAACGTGACAATCGAGCCCATTAACGCGGAATTCCGCGTAGCCAACTACTCTGGCACCGACAATGAGCTGTATAAGGCGATCAAGACCGCGTCGGCCAAATATTTCCCGGGTACGCCTGTAGTGCCGCACATCACCAGCGGCTACACCGAGAACCAGCGCTACCGCCCTCTGGGGATCGTGGCGTACGGATTCAGTCCGTATGCCGCGACCGAGGAGGAGGGCCACACAGAGCATGGAAACGATGAGCGGATCAGGGTAGAAGAAGTCCGCCGAGGCCCAGAGATACTGTTCGACGTAGTGGCCAAGGTGGCGGCTCACTGAGGATAAGCCATGTAGGGACAGCCGCCATCGGCTGTCCAGTCGAGCGAAGCTCGACGGTTTTTTTCACACCGTCGCAGTTCCTACATGTCCCGTTATCCGCAATGCTTTTCGTGCTGTTCGAAGATGAATGGATCGGTCATCCCGGCAATGTAGTCGCAGATGACGCGGGGCAGTGACTCGTCCTCGGCCTTTTCCCGGTAGCTTCGGGGCAGCGCTTCGGGACGCGTCATCCAGAATGCGAACAGGTCGCGGATGATGCGCTCGGCATCATCCTTTTCGTCGGCCAGCGATGGACTGAAATACAAATTCTCGTACAAGAATTCCTTATTCCGCCTGCGTTCGGCTTCGACTTCCGGACTGAAGGCTGCCAGGCGCTCGGGATGGCTGCGGACCTGGTCGACGCTCTGCACGCGGGCTGCGTCTACGCGCCGTTGCGTATTTCGGATCAGATCATCCACAAACAGGTTCAGCACGCGTTTGAGAGTTTCGTTGAACTTCAGCTTGCCCGGCGCATCGGGATATGTCTGCGCCACCTCTCCAAAAAAGCGTTCGAACACCGGAACCCCTTCCCGAATTTGATCCAGCGAGAGTAGGTGAGCTTCGTACCCGTCATCGAGGTCGGCGGTGTTGTAGGCGATTTCATCCGTCAGATCGATCAGTTGAGCTTCCAGCGGAGGGCGCTGGTTCAACAGGTACTCGGATAATTCGGGGTGCTCTCGTTCATCGTAATCGCGCGAATGCTTGATGATGCCTTCCCGCACTTCAAAAGTGAGATTCAAGCCGCGGAAAGCGGCGTAGCGCTGCTCGAAATCTTCCACGATGCGCAGAGCATGTAAATTGTGATCGAAGAACAGGCCGTGCTCGCGCATAGCGGCATCGAGAGCCTTTTCGCCCGCGTGGCCGAAGGGCGGGTGGCCGATGTCGTGCACCAGGGCAAGCGCCTCCGCCAGATCGATGTTGAGGCCGAGGGCTCCGGCGATGGTGCGCGAGACCTGGGAAACTTCCAGCGTATGCGTCAGGCGATTTCGGAAATGATCGGAGTAGCGGCGCGTGAACACCTGCGTTTTGGCTTCCAGGCGGCGGAAGGCTCGAGCGTGAATGACGCGGTCGCGGTCGCGCTGAAAGTCGTTGCGGTAAGGATGGTGAGGCTCCGGAAAGCGGCGTCCGCGCGATTGAGTGACGTGCACCGCGTAGGCGGCGAGCATGGAAAAAGAATAGAGGAAAATTAAAGAATTGGGTAATTGGGTGATTGAGTAATTTGGTAATTGAAAGTCGGTTTACTGGTTTTCAATTACTCAATTACCAAATTCCCCAATTACAAATTTTTCTCACTGCTGCTGTTTGCTGCTGGAATCTTCCTTCGCCAGCTTTACTTTGGCGGCATCGAGCTTTTGCTGAACCTTCGCGAAGGCGTCGCTATCCTGTTCTGCGGGAACGGTTCTGTTCCACTCTTGGACAGCGCGGTCCCAGTGGGCGGCCGCCAGTTTCAGGCGCCCGGTCTTCTGGTAGAGATCGCCCAGGTGCTCTTGCACGGTCGGGTCCGAACCCATATGCGAGGCCGCTTTGTTGAGGTTGTCTTCGGCAAGATCATACTTGCCCAGCTTGAAGTACGCCCAGCCCAAGGAATCCAGGTACGCAGGATTGTTGGGCTCAAAGGTGAGGGCCTGCTTGATCAGGTTCAGCGATTCTTCCAGCTTCACGCCGCGATCGGCGTTCATGTAGCCCAGGTAATTCAGCGTAGCGGCCGCCTGCGGATCGGTTGGCGGAGTCATCGATAGCACTTTCTTGAATTCGGTTTCAGCTGCGTCGAAGTTTTTTTGCCGCTGGTAAAGGTCGCCGCGCAGGAAGAGCACGTACGCCTTGTCATCGGCTTTCGTGGAGACCTCTTCCGCCTTGGCTAAAGCCTCGAGCGCATCGTTCCACTGCTTGGCGCGAGTGTAGACGATTCCGAGGCGGACATAGACGTCGCGATCTTCCGCGCCACCCTTCAGCATCGAACGCATATCCGCTACAGCTTGATCAATTTGTCCAGTGTCGGCCAGCTGAGCGTCCAGCACCATGCGCAGGTCGCGGTCGTTCGGCAGTTTCTGCACCGCTTCCCGGGCAGCGGCCGTAGCTTGAGGCCACTGCTTGGCATCGCGGTAGGTATCGATAATTTCCTGATAGCCGCTGCGGGCATTCTCATCGCCCAAGGTGAGCATCTTGCGGAAGGTCTCGATCGCCGCCGTGTAGTTTTCCTGTTCCCGGTAGATCATGCCCAGGCGCTCAACGAAAATGGCGCGATTGTTGCGGTCGGCCTGGCTGGTGCCGGTCTCGCTCTTCTCGGTTTTCTTGATTAGGTCCTGCAGAATCTTGGCGGCTTCGTCGTAACGTCCCTGCGCCTGGTAGACCGCGGCTATGCTGTAGGGGACGTCCATGGTGTCAGGAACGAGCGTTTCCGCGCGCTTCAGATTCTCCAGCGCCAGGTCGTACTTGCCCTGCCGTCGATAGATGTCGGCCATTCGCACATAGGTCTGCGCGTCTTCCGGATTGGAATCGGCGATGACTTTATATTGCTCAAGCGCGGCCTCGAACTGGCCGTCGTTCATTTCATTTTCCGCCAGGCCGCGGATCGCATCCAGGTTGTCTCGGTCCAGCACAATGGCGTGCTTATAGGCATCGATGGCGTTCTTGTAGTCCTTGCGCTGCTCATAGGCAGCGCCCAGAGCCGAGTAGAGCTTTGCCGAGCGGGCGGAGTCCGGTATCGAACTCAGGACTTTAAGAGCGTGGGCGGTGTCACCCTCGTCGGTGTATAGCATGGCGAGGGTGGTGACAGCTTCTTCTGAATTGGGATCCAGCTTGATGGCGGTTTGCAGCTCAGCTTCCGCTTTTTGCAGATCGTTGTTCAAACGGTACAAGCGGCCCAGCAGCAGATGATCGTCTACGCTGGTGGGATCAAGCTTCGTGATCTGTTCGTACTGGTCGATAGCGAGTTTCAGAATGTTGTCCGAGCCGGAGCCGCCCGGCATATCGCCCAAAGAACGCAGATAAATGCGGCCCAACAACTTATGGGCCTCAAGGTTCTTGGGATCGCGCTTGATGATGTCTTGCGCTTCGCGAACGGCATCGGCGATCCGGCCGGTTTTGACGTAGAGTTCCGCCAATGCGGAAGTCAAGAATTCGGAGGATGGATCGGCTTCGATGGCCTGGCGGTATTCTTCCGTGGCTTTCGCGGCCAGGTCGCTGCGGCCGTAAGCCGTCACCATCTCTTCGTACATGTGGGCCAGCGTGTAGTGATAATAGGCAGCAGACTTATCGACTTTGTGCTGGGCTGCGGGCTGGGTGGGCTGCGCCGGCTTGGCCTCCGGGCTGGATTCCGAACGCTGGCTGGTTTGGGCGACAGCGACCGAGGCCACTGCAATCATCATCAAAGAGAGCCGAAAAAGTCTGTTCATTCTGAACCTGACTGCGCACACAGCGCGTTTCCGTAACCTCAACTTGTTTGGATGCAAAGTCGTCAAAGGAGAGGTGCTTTTATTCTACCGTGAAGGCTGGGTCGGACGCGAAAAAACCAAGGCCACCAGAAGGTCAGGGACTCGTGGACCGGCAGCATGTGACGACAGCTCTGGACGGCGTGCAACGTGTTAGGACCGCCATCGGGTGTCCAGCCGAGCGTAGCTCGGCAGTGTGGAAGCACAAGGACTGCAGGACTCCATAATAACGGACGGCAGTAATCTCTACATACTCCTCGCTCCCTAATGCCGGAAGTGCCGCACTCCCGTAAACAACATAGCCAGCCCGAGCCGGTCGACGGCTTCGATGACCTCGGGATCCCGCTGCGAGCCACCGGGTTGGATAATGGCGGTTGCTCCGGCTTTAGCGATCTCTTCCACCCCATCGGGAAATGGGAAGAACGCGTCGGAAGCGGCGACGGTCCCCTTGAGCGGCAATTGAGCTTTCATGGCGCCGATTTTCGCGGAATCCACACGCGACATCTGTCCGGCGCCCACCCCCACGGTTTGTCCGTCACGTGCGTAGACGATGGCGTTGGATTTTACGTGCTTGCACACCTTCCAGGCGAACAGTAGCGCCCGGGTTTCCTCCGTAGTGGGAGCGCGCTTGCTGACCACTCTCAGATCGGCGGGGGCCAGTGGGCGGTTGTCCACGTCCTGCACCAGCATGCCCCCGGAGACATTCTTCAATACCCACTTCTGGTTGGCGGGTTGGATTTCTACCAGCCTAAGGTTCTTCTTGGAGGCGAACTTTGTTTTGGCGGCTTCCTCGAACGAGGGGGCGGCGATTACCTCAAGGAAGAGCTTGTGCATCTCTTCGGCGGTTTCGAGATCGATAGGCCGGTTTACTCCGATGACGCCTCCGAAGGCCGAAACCGGATCGCATTCTAAAGCTCGTTTATAGGCTTGTGCCAGCGTCTTGCCAGTTGCCGTGCCACAAGGGTTGGTATGTTTGATGATGGCGCACACCGGTTCGTCGAATTCCTGGGCCAGGTCCCAGGCGGCTTGCAGATCGACAATATTGTTATACGAAAGCTCTTTCCCCTGCAGTTGATGCGCATTGGCCACGCCCGCGCCGGAGCCGTCCGAGTACATCGCCGCTTTCTGGTGCGGGTTCTCGCCATAGCGCAGGTCCAGGACTTTCTGGAACGAGAAGCGGATGGCTTGCGGAAATGTCACCCCTTGGGGCTGCACCTCGAAGCTGCCAGAGCTGATGCCTTCCAGGGTTGACGCGATCGCGGCATCGTACGCCGCCGTGGTGGCGAACGCTTTGAGCGCCAAGCGCCACTTCGTCGCTTTCGATAACGCGCCCCTCTCTCTTTGCAGTTCATCCGCAATCGCTTCGTAGTCGGCCGGGGAGGTCACGACGGCTACGTCCTCGAAGTTTTTTGCTGCCGAACGAATCATCGATGGGCCGCCGATGTCGATGTTCTCGATCAATTCCTGGAATCCGACGCCCCCTTTGGCGGCGGTCTTTTCGAAGGCATAGAGATTCACCACCACCATATCGAGCGGCTCAATGCCATGTTCTTGTACCGCGGCGATATGCTTTGGGTCGTCGCGGCGATGCAGGATTCCTCCGTGAACTTTGGGGTGAAGGGTCTTGACCCGGCCATCTAACATTTCCGGAAAACCGGTCAGTTCGGAGACATCTTTGACCGCGATGCCGGAATTCCGCAGCAGCCTGGCCGTCCCCCCAGTGGAGATGAGTTCGATGGCCAGAGCAGACAACTGCCTGGCAAAATCAACCAGGCCGGTTTTGTCGGTCACGCTTAACAGAGCACGTTGAATTTTGCGATTGGCTGGCATCAAGGTCCTTACTTATTCGAATTCTTTGCCACGGATGTGCACGGATGAACACGGGTCTGCAAATAGACGTCGTCCGCCGCGGAGTCTTGGAACACTGGCAGGACGTGCTTTCAGTGAATCGTGACTGAAGATTCTACCAGTTGCTGGAGTGGTGAAAGCAAATGCTCGAACCCCGATAGAGCAGGAGGGCGCTCAGAGAGCACGGTAGTTATTTGGGGCTCAAGATTTCGCTTTGGCTTTAAGCTTGACGTGCCCTTCGGTGATTTCAACCGAGTACTCAACGTTCTCGCACTGGTATTGTTTGCGAATTTGCTCGGTCTTCTTTTGTACGAAGGTGGTGAAGGAATCGATGCCGCCGCTGACCGGTTCTCCGGCTTTTTTCTTGGCCGCTACCAGCGTGTTGTACAGGCGTTCGACCTGCTCGCGCTCGGACTGGTCCACGCTGTGCAGCGTGAAATGTGGCGAGGACGTTGCTCCGGCGGCTGCAACGGCCGCCGCAGCGTGGCTCACGCCATACACCGGATGGTGCTGCGGCTGGTGCTCCTTTTCTTCCCGCACTCCCTGAATCGAGAGAATCGCGTCTTGCGGACGGCGATATCCTTCTTCCCGGATGCGGGACTTCTTGCGCCAGAGATCGCTGTAAATCGCGTAGCGCTGCGCCATTTCGTTGTAGCGATAGCGCTGAGAGAAATTCATGCGCCCGCCATCGGAGAATTTCCGGAGCATCGCCAGCACCTTCCACTCGATGTCGGTGGGCGGACGCTTTTGCGGATTGCTGAAAAAAATCTCGTACTCGATCTTTAGACGCCGCAATTGGGTATCGAGTATGTTCAGCTCTTCGTCGATCGTCACAGGTATCTCCGCAGCCAGTGTAGGTCAGCAGATAAGGCAAGAGCGAGGTACCGGTCGGACACGAAGGGGATGGTACGAAAGTAAGCGGTAGGGGTCTAAAGCTTTTGACGTTGCAAGACCTTATTTGGCGTTGGAGGCCATCTTTTTCACCATGGCGAGAACCAGTTTACGGTCGCTGTCGTTCAGGTTCGTGGCGTAGCGGCGGATCTGGCTGAGGAAGCGCACTTCGTCATCGGAAAGTTGCGGCAGTCCTTTGGAGCCATTGCTATGACCCGGTTCGGCGAAAAACTGCGACAGCGGCAGCTCCATGGCGCCGGCGATTTTCGATAAAGTATCGAGCGACGGAATGGTGTGCCCGTTTTCCACCCGCGACAGATAACAGCGCAATAACCCGGTGCGTTTTTCGATATCGCCTTGTGACATTCCTTTTTGCAGGCGGTAATTGCGGATGGTCTCGCCGATGTTCATCGTTGGGAGCATTGCAGGATGGGTCATGGTAACCAGAGCGGCAACTTCTGGCAAGGGGAAATTTGTGCCACAGACTAGGACAACGGTGCCATACAAAACCGGGGGGACGAACGCATGAATTTGGGTTGCCTGCTCGAATACTTATACGTTGTACAAGTATCCAGCATGCAGTCCGAGCGAGCTTTCGCGCCTCACCTTGCGCTCCCCGCGTAGAGCTGTGGCTAGGTACGTGTCTACCGGAGCAGCTAAGCAGTTTTTTATTTTTTCAATGTGGACGTGAGAAAATCCACAGTGAGCTTCCATGCGTCCGCAGCATCGGAGGCCCGGTAGCCTTCTTTGTTGTTGGGATTCTCGAATGCGTGTCCGGCATCGTCGTAGATCTTGATCTCAATCTTCTTGCCCAGCTTGTCGAGTTGTTCCCCAAAGTTTCTGACGTCGGCGGGAGGAATGCCTTTGTCCTGGGCGCCAAAGATGCCGAGAATCGGTGCATGAATCTTCTTCATCGACTCGGGATCGGTCGCCAGGTGGCCGTAGTTGATGACGTCCGCGGCGAGCGTGGGCTCCTGCAGCGCTACATCGAGTGCGTAGCCTCCGCCCATGCACCAGCCGATGGCGCCAATGCGATCCTTCTTCACATTCGGCTGCGAAGCGAGGAATTCAAAAGCCGCGTGCAGGTCGCGCTTGGCCCGGTCTTCCGGGACACCCCGCATAATTTCGTGCGCCTCCTCAGGAGTGGTCGCAACTTTTCCGCGATATAGATCGACGGCGAGAGTTACATATCCCTGCTCGGATAATTTTTGTGCTTGCTCCTTGACCCAATCGTTCAATCCCCACCATTCGTGGATAACGATGAGCGCGGGAAATGGGCCTTTGCCCGCGGGTGTGTAGACTTCCCCACTGACGGTTTCGTCACCGCTCTTGTAGGTGACCGTTTTGTTTTCGGCGGCGAACAACGACGTTGCTGTCAGGAGGAGCGCGAGGGCGAACAGGATGGGTTTCTTCATGGCGGGCCTTTCTCGATCCGGGTACACATTCTGTGCGAAGAGCATGCCGGTTTACAACCGCAGCTCC
Organism: Candidatus Sulfotelmatobacter sp.; assembly: GCA_036376495.1. Taxonomy (GTDB): domain Bacteria; phylum Acidobacteriota; class Terriglobia; order Terriglobales; family Acidobacteriaceae; genus Sulfotelmatobacter. The sequence goes on from DASVAE010000032.1 coordinate 11,316, forward strand.
ATGTAGAGAGCGGTGGGAATGGGATTGGAGCAATAAGGGGGAATTTCGCGGAATCCGAGGTTGCGGTACATCGCGACCGCGTTTTTCATGACCGATTCAACCGTGTCTAGGCGCATCCGCCGGTAACCGATCTGGCGAGCTTCGGCGATGATGCGATGCGCCAGAGCGAGGCCGAGTCCCTTTCCGCGAAATTGCGGTCGCAAGTAGAGTCGCTTCATCTCGCAGATGCCGTCTTCCAATTTGTGCAGCGCCACGCACCCGGCAAGACGGCGCTGGTATTCCGCCAGCAGCAGCCGGCCGCTCGGGGGCACGTAATCGCCCGGAAGCTCCGCCAGTTCCTTGTCAAAATTCTGGAAGCACAGGCTGAACCCGAGAGACTGTGCGTACTCGAGAAACAGTTCGCGGGCATGTGCGATCTGCGCGGCAGACGCAGCTTGCAGGAACTCGACGGAGGGCCTGTGAAGATCAGGTTGCGTCAACATAAACAACGACCAATGCAGAAGTGTCCGGCTACGCCTTCCGGCGAAGCAAAGTCGGCGACGAATGAGACCAAGATACCACCGGCGCACCAACCGAGGGTTGTGACCAGGTTCTTGCCCTGCAAATTTCGCCGGAGAATCCAGGCGAGGATGAGCCATTCGACTAATCGAACCGGGGCATAGATAGTGAGGTATTTCCAGAGGACGTCGTCTGCTTGAATTGAGACGATGAAGAAAATGCTGACTCCGAACACCACGCCAATGAGCAGTCGGAGGAACCCGAATCCTGTCGCTTTTCGCCACCCCGAAGACGTTGGCTGCCAGAGACGAAGTCCCAGCCAGCACCATGCAGTGTAGCAGGCTAACTTGATCAAGACGTAGATGACGTATTGCATGGGCTTTGAAATGTGGTTAGAGAACCAGACTCCGTGCAACCGAAACCATTTCAATTGGCGCTACTGCTCTTATCCCATCAGCATGCCGCCGTTTACATCGAGCACGTGGCCCGTTATGTAAGAGGCTTCCTCTGAGGCCAGGAACGCTGCGGCGCTAGCTACATCCTCCGGAGTTCCGACTCGGCCAAGGGGGATTTGCTTGATCGCGCTCTGCTTGAATTCGTCGCTGAGCACGGCGGTCATCGCGGTTTCGATAAAGCCGGGCGCGATCGCGTTGCAAGTGATGCTTCGCGAGCCTACCTCGCGGGCGATGGCCATGGTAAGGCCGATCAGTCCGGCTTTGGACGCCGCGTAGTTGGCTTGGCCCGCCTGCCCCATTTGGCCGAATACGCTGGTGATATTGACGATGCGCCCCCAGCGTTGCTTCAGCATTGAGGGGATCACGTTTTGAATGCACAGGTAGGCGGAGGTCAGATTGGTTTGGAGGACCGCATCCCAGTCGGCACGTTTCATCCGCATGACGAGTTGGTCGCGGGTGATGCCGGCGTTGTTGATCAGGATGTCGACCTTGCCGAATTGGGCGATCGCCGCTTTGATGCCGGATTTGACTTGTTCTTCGTCCGCTACGTCGAGAGCGAAAGCTGCGGCTTTGCCGCCAGCGGCTGCTATCTCGTGCACGAGTTCGTTCAATTTTTCCTGGTTGCGCGCGGCCAGCGCGACGGCGGCGCCTTCTTTGACGAAACGAAGGGCGCATGTGCGGCCAATGCCTTGAGACGCTCCGGTGATCAGGGCGACGCGTTGAGCAAGCGACATTCAAATTCTCCGTGCAAGTAATGAATGCGTTGGAAGGCGGAATTATACGCGGGAGTCCGGTTCGTCGGCCCGGCAGAGCGGCCAGATCAGGACGTCGAGCTCCTTGGAGAAATGGAGAAGAGGAGCCGCGTCGGGCAATGCGATTTGCGCCGCTGCTGCCATGGTGTTGCATTCGATGCTGGCTTCGGCGTCTTGCAACGGCCAGGGAAGATGATGAATGTCGCACCGGTAGATCTGGCCTTCATGCATGGTGTAGAGGCAATAGCGGGCAGTGAGGAAATCCTCGAGCGATCCCTTGTCGCGAACGCGGGCAGGACCCAGCGCACGATAACTGCCACGGAATTCTGGCGGATCGGGCTCGTGTAGGGCCGGACGCTCTCGCCCCCGCGAGCGAAGCGAGCGGGCGTCGCGCTTGGAAGAGTAAACAATCCTGCCCCGTTGTTCGCTGGTATCCATGGCAGCATGGAAATACGGCAAGTGATAAAACGTGCGCGCTCCCCAGACCGCGAAGCGGCTGGTAATGTCCAGGCTGAAGAAATACACACCCGGCTTGTCGTTATATGTCACGTAGGTCCGCACGTTGAGTTCGGGGAAGCGCGAGAGTCCTGGAAGAGGCGGCAGGCCGCGGGCCCGGATGCCGCTCATCCAGAAAGGAACTACGCCAATCCAGCACTGGCGGTCGAAGATGTCGAGAGTCAGCTGATCTGGGACAAGGGGCCGGAGTTCTGCGAGCGGAATCGGCCAATGCGCAAACAGGAGATCATTCCAGGTTTGCTTCATGACCCAGGGGCCAGGGGCTAGGGGCCAGGGGCGATGGGCCACGCGTTGCAGCAGTGGGTGCAAGACATCAGTTTACTTCCAGCCACGAAATGGCCATTGCGGATTAACAGGGGCGGCGGGTAACATGCCAGCACTCCCATGTCCCCTTCAACCAATGTTGTGATCATGCCCAAGCCTTCCAACCCAAACTCTCCCGATGCTGAAGCGGGGCACAGGTCGACGCATCGCGGCCCGGCGTTGGAAAAGCCGGGGGATCCGGGCGAGACACGTTCCTCATCGTCTACGCCTTCCACCCAGGTGTTTGCCGTGTTCGGGGTAGAGCCTGAGATCCAGGCTTACGCCATGGCGAAATACTCGCGCTCAGCGCTCTCCATGAAGGAATCACTGCGCGAGATCAGCACACAGAAAGCGGAAAAGTTTCTCAACACTTTTTACTTCCAGTATGGCCACCGGTCGATCGCGGATCTGGCGCATCTCGCTCTGGCCATCGAGCGGCTTTCGATTTTGGCGGCCATTGAACTGGCCGACGAGCAGCGCTGGGATGGGCAGGAAAGGTCGACTCGGTATCAGGACTTCCGCAAGAGCGGCTACTTCACCCCGGACTTCGGATCCGATGATGAGGGACGGAGGATATATCAGGAGACAGTGGATTTTCTGTTCGCCGAGTACGACGCGCTTTCGGCGCACATGACCCAGCACCTGATCAACATCACGCCCAAGCCCGCCGACATGAAGCAGGACGCTTATGAGCGGACGCTGAAGGCGCGGGCATTCGATATCACCCGATACCTGTTGCCGCTGGCCACGAATACCTCTCTGGGAGAGATAGTGAATGCGCGCACCCTGGAGAACCAGGTCGCCCATCTGTTATCGCACACGCATAAAGAAGTGCGGCAGTTGGGGGAATCGCTGAAGAGCGCGGCCACCGGCGCAGCATACAACGTGAATGCGGAATCGCTGCAGGATCTGGTGGCGCAGATCCGCAAGGTGAGTCCTGAGTTGGGGGCCCGCGCGGAGCAGGAGTTGCTGCGCGAAGTGCGGGTGGCGCCGACGCTGGTGAAGTATGCGGATCCGAATGCATATGAGATGGAGGCGCGCCGCGAGTTGCGGCAGGCCGCGCGGGAACTAATGAGCTCGGAGCCGATTGCGCCATCCAAGGCCATTGTCGATCTGCTGGACGAAGAGCCGCTGGAAGTGGAGATCGCGACGACTCTTCTGTACGAACATTGCCATTATTCGTATCGCCAGATTAGGCAGGCCGTGCAGGTTGCGGGGGAGCGCCGGCGGAGGGAGATTATCGATCTGGGCCTGCGCCATCGCGGCAAGCACGACGAGATGTTGCGCGGCTTCCGCGCCGGGCAGCAGTTCCGCTTCGATATCCTCATGGATACCGGCGGCTTCCGCGACATGCACCGCCACCGCCGCTGCATCCAAGTGATGCAGGGATTCACGACCCGACACGGTTACGAGATGCTGCTGGATATGGAAGATGCGGGCGTGCGCGCGAGGTTTGAAGCCGCCATGGGGCGGGTACAGACTGCAGTCGAAAAGTTGGCTGCGCGCAACACTCCTGAAGCCGAAGAGAATTCGCAATACGCCATCCCGCTAGCGTTCCGCAAACGAGCGCTCTTCAAGATGGACTTCGCCGAGGCGGTTTATATCTCAGAACTGCGGACCACCCCAGCCGGGCACATTTCCTATCGCAACGTTGCCTATGCCATGTACGAGGCCGTGGCGCGGAAGTATCCTGCTCTGGCCAAGTATTTCCGCGTGCACGATGTCACCGCGCCGGTGGATTTGCTGCAGCGCTAAATGAAAAGGTTGGCCGAAGGCAAATTTCACTTTGCCCTGCTTCACGAGTGGATTGCTCGGCACCTGGTACCTGTGGGCGGATAATTTGAGCAGCCAAGGCGTCCGCTTGCCGATATAGACCCATTTCGGAACCTTCCACAGGTTTATTGCGTTGATTCGCCTTTTATTCGCTTTCATTCCTATGTATAATCCGACCACACTTAGAAAGCACTCATAATCGGCACTCATTAAAGGAGCCACTTCCATGGCAGACGAGCGGGGCAAGGCGATTGACCTGGCGGTATCTCAGATTGAAAAGCAGTTTGGCAAAGGATCGATCATGCGCCTGGGATCAAAAGAGGCCATTGTCCCAATCTCGGTAATCCCTACGGGGTCGATCTCGTTCGACGCTGCATTGGGGGTAGGTGGCTTTCCACGCGGCCGCGTGGTCGAAGTTTTCGGCCCGGAATCTTCAGGCAAAACGACCATCACCCTGCAGGTGATTGCCGAAGCGCAGAAGACGGGAGGAATGGCCGCATTTGTCGATGCTGAGCACGCGCTTGATCCCGCTTATGCCAAGAAACTCGGCGTGGACGTGGACAACCTTCTGGTCTCGCAGCCGGATTATGGCGAGCAGGCGTTGGAGATCACGGAGGCCCTGGTGCGGTCCAACGCGATTGACGTTCTCGTGGTCGACTCGGTAGCGGCGCTGGTGCCTAAGGCCGAACTCGATGGCGAGATGGGCGACAGCCACATGGGATTGCAGGCCCGCCTGATGTCGCAGGCTCTGCGAAAACTTACCGGCACGGTTTCCAAGTCCCGCACTTGCCTGATCTTCATCAACCAGATTCGCGAGAAGATCGGCGTGATGTTCGGGAATCCGGAAACGACGACGGGCGGCCGCGCGCTGAAGTTCTATTCGTCGGTGCGCGTGGATATCCGCCGTATTGCCGCCATTAAAGAAGGCGATATGGTCACCGGGTCGCGAACCAAGGTCAAGGTGGTGAAGAACAAAGTGGCGGCGCCATTCCGCGAGGCGGAGTTCGACATTCTCTACGGTGAAGGCATTTCTCGCGAGGGCGATCTGCTCGATCTGGCGGTGAACAACAACATTCTTGAGAAGTCCGGCTCCTGGTTCAGCTACAAGGGTGAGCGCATCGGCCAGGGACGCGAGAATGCGCGTCAGTTCCTGAAGGACAACAAGGACGTGTTGGCGAAGCTGGATGTCGAGGTGCGGAAAGCGCTGGGACTGATAGCTGCTGCCCCCGCAGCGGCTGCGACGAGCAGTAGCGGGAACGGGCGGGTTGCGACCATGCCTCCGCCGGAACCGGTGAAAGCGCCGATTGCGGCCGCTAAACGATAGCTTTTGTTGCCTCCCGGGCGCGGTTCGAGTCTCTCTCTCACGGAGCCGCGCCCGGGCCTCCTCTTGGGAGACGTAAGCGTTAACTTCAGCATTACTTGTGGCAGCACCATGAGTGGCCAGCTCAACCACTAGTGCACCGCGATTGCTCACTCAGCGGCCTGCAGTCTGATATCAGACCCTCAGAAATTTGTCTCGACCAGGCGCACCAGCGGCAGTGGGATGGGATGCCAGTCTTCGTTAGCGTTGGTGCCGAAATACGCGATCACAACGTCTCGCTTGCAATCCACAAACAGCAATTGACCGGCAAATCCGCCCTTGAAGATCTGGCCGAACTTGGTAATGCCGTCCCACTGATAACTGGAATGGCTAAACCAAGCCGGATGCTTCTCTGTTTGCAGCTCAAGGCGTTTCTTCTCCAGTAAGGTTTTCATGAAGGCAGCCGGGATAGCAGGGACGTTCACCGATTGGGCCGAGATGGTGAATAGCAGTCCGAAGCGGGCGAGATCGCGCAATGTCATCCCCATTCCGGCGTGCGCGATGGGAAAGCCTTTCGGGTTCAGCAGGAAGTAGGCATCATTCTCGGCGCCCATCTTGCTCCATAGCATCTCGGCTATGATTTGTGGCAGCGGCTTGCCGGTCACGCGTTCCAGAAGAGCGCTGAGGACTTCGGTATTAGCGCTGGTATACAGTTGGGCTTCCCCGGCCTTGCGGACGCGCCTGAACGTTTTGAGAAAATCATACGTCTCGTACGACCTGACCGACTCCGGCATGGCGGAGGTCAGCGGCTGCCAACCCAACGATGCTTCGAACTGGTAATGCTTGTGGTTGGCATCGCTGTATGCTGCCAGTGAGTCCTCGACACCTTCCATCCCGGAAGCCATGTCGGCGATGTCGCGTACACGGGTGCCTGCCCAGGCGCCACTGGTTAGTTCCGGAAGATACTGCTCAATCGGCTTGTCCATTTCAATTTTGCCTTGCGCTTCCAGAATCCCCACAGCGGTTCCAACGAAGGCCTTCGTCACCGAGAACAGCAGGTGTTTTTGGGAGGGCAGCATGTGCGGGTATTGCTCGTACACGATGTTGCCGTGGCGGAGGATTATGAACCCGTCCACGTCTTGGCCGGTGACAAATTCGTGCAGTGTAGTGTTTTTGCCCGCTTGCTGGTCGACGACGAAGTTGCCAATCTCAGGACGGAGATGGACGGGCAGATCCCTGACCGTACCCGCTCGGCGGACGCAAGCGGCTGGAAATATTTCGGTCGCATTCAGATACACGAATCGCGACAGCTCGCCGCCGTTATCCCAATTCTGAAGCGTGACCCGGGCACGCAGGCTTCGGTCGCGTTCGACGGCAACTGGGGGTGTCGTTTGCATCAGGGCAAAAACGGTGACACAAAAAAGAAGAACAAAGCATGTGCGGGCCTGGGCCATTTGGTTCCCCCATACTAAAGAAGAGGCGCACATTCTACGTCAGAGCACCGACTTCCAGGAAAGGACCAGCAAGCGAGCTGGTTGCGCTGATCGGCGCGCAACTCCGGACTGTTTTCAGAAAAGGAACCGGTTGAGGCGGACAGAAACCCTCGCCGAGGGCGCCGGTGTTTAATTGCCATCCTTATGCCTGCCCGAATAGAATCTCCTTGCCGCATCTTGGCTGCCATTCACCGACATCGGTCGAACTGAGGAACATTGAAGAAGGGCCTGGCCATCTACCCGGGGTCGTTTGATCCGCCCACTAACGGGCATCTGGACTTGATCCAGCGGGGGAGCCAGATTTTTGATGATCTGGTGGTGGCCATTCTGCGGAATTCAGAGAAGGTCCCGATGTTCAGCGTTGCCGAACGCCGCGAGATGCTGCTGGAATTGACGGCAGACCTGAGCAACGTGCGAATCGACACCTTCGATGGGCTGATGGTGGAGTACGCGAAATCGATCGACGCCAGTTGCGTGCTGCGGGGAATTCGCGCCGTCAGCGACTATGAATACGAGTTGCAGATGGCCCTGATGAACCGCAAGATCGAACCGACGCTGGAAACGGTGTTTATGATGCCGGCGGACAAGTATTCTTACGTGAGTTCACGCCTGGTGCGGGAAGTAGCGCGGGCGGGAGGGCCGGTGAGAGGACTCGTCCCTGAAGTGGTGGAGCAGAAACTGCGCGAGAAGCTTGACCCTGCTTACAAGTTGCAGGATGCGAATGTGATTGAAGTCCCAAGGAGAAGGAAAAAGAAGGCATGACCAGGGCAACGACAGAAGCGCTCAGGCTCACCGAACGTATCAACCGCATTGAACCTTCAGCAACGATGGCGGTCGTTGCCGAAGCCGATAAGCTGCGCTCACAGGGAATCGACGTGGTCGATTTCGGGGCGGGAGAGCCGCATTTCGCCACTCCGCAGCACATCAAGGACGCCGCCATCGCGGCCATCCAGGGCAATTTCACGAAGTACACCGCCGTTGCCGGAATTGCCGAACTGCGCGACGCCATTGCGCACCGGCACAATGTGGATTTTGATTCTGACTACCGGCGCGAGGAAGTCATCGCTTCGGTTGGGGGCAAGCATGCCCTATTCAATGCAATCCAGGTTCTGGTGGATCACGGCGACGACGTCATCCTGCCGGTGCCGTACTGGGTTTCGTTCAAGGACATTGTGCGCTATGCGGGCGGCAATTGCGTCCTGCTGCATGCGGACGAAGAGCAGGGATTCCGCGTGACCGCCGATATGGTCGCGGCTCTGATTACGCCACGGACGAAGGCCATCATTCTGAATTCTCCATCGAATCCTTCCGGCGCGGTGATGAGCCCGGAGGACATGACGGAGGTGATTCGCCTGGCACACCAGCGCGGCATCTGGGTGCTATCCGACGAGTGCTATGTGTATCTGAATTACACCGGCAAGAACTTCTCCGTGGGATGTCTGCGCGAATACAAGGAGCGCTTTGTCGTGCTCGGGTCGTTGTCCAAAACCTACGCCATGACCGGATGGCGGCTTGGGTATGCCATGGCTCCTGCGGCGGTAACCAGCGCCATGGCGAAATTGCAGAGCCAGTCGACGTCAAACCCGACCTCGATTGTGCAAAAAGCTGCAGTTGCAGGGCTCAAGGGACCGCAGGAGTGCGTGGAACAGATGCGGCAGGAGTACATCTACTTGCGCGATCACGTGGTGCAGGGATTGCGCTCCATTCCGGGGATCACCTGTACCAAGCCGGAGGGCGCGTTTTATGCCTATCCGAACATCTCATCTTTTCTCGGACGCGGAGGCCTCAAATCTGCATCTGATGTAGCCGGCAGGCTGCTGCGCGAGGCGCATGTGGCCACGGTGCCGGGAGAGGGGTTTGGGACCAGCGAGCACATCCGCGTTTCATATGCGACCTCAAAGGCCGAACTGGATCGCGGGTTGGAACGGATGCGGAAGTTTTTTGCCGCGCTGTAGCCGCTGGAAGAGCTTTTCACCCCAGAGGGCATCGGCGGTCATAAGCGAAAGAATTTGGGTTCGGCAAAGGCCGTTCCGTTTGCGAGCGGTCTTTCTTTTTTAGCCAACTTTGCATGGACACTTTATATCCATTGCTGATGCAGCCGGGCTTCGATCCCCGGCCGTGGGGCACGCAAAATTTATCGCCGATCTATCCGAATCACAGATTTGAGCAGAAAATTGGCGAAGCCTGGCTTACGGGTGACGAGTGCAAGGTGTCGAATGGGCCGCTGTGCGGTCAAAGCCTGACCGATCTCAGCGAGCGATACCAGCGCGAGCTGGTGGGGGAGGCTGCACGCGACCCCAAACGCTTTCCGCTCTTGCTGAAGTTTCTTTTTCCGCACGAGAAGCTCTCTGTGCAGGTGCATCCCGACGACGCGCAGGCGCAGCGGGCGGGACAGCCCTGGGGCAAGACGGAGTGCTGGTATGTAGCGCATGCCAAGCCGGGAGCACAGATTGCTTTGGGTTTGAAGCCGGGAGTCACCGCCGCTCAACTGGAACAATCGATTCACCAGAAGCGGGCGGAAGAACTGCTGAATTGGATCAACGTCTATGCGGGAGACATGATTTACGTGGCGGGCGGGACGGTGCACACCCTGGGGCCAGGATCGATTATCGTCGAGACCCAGCAACAGTCGGATACCACCTACCGACTTTACGATTACGGGCGTCCGCGGGAATTGCATTTGAAAGACGGTTTGGCGGCGGTGAAAGAGAAGGTGAAATCCGGTAAAGTGTTACGGCCCGCGCCCACCGCGAGTGAGAGTGGTAAGAGCCGGTATGCGCCGCTAGTGGCCGCTCCGTATTTTGCGGTTGAGATGTTTGAGACTAAGGAGCGCCTCAATCTGGTCACGCGCGATGTTTCCGGGAAGCATTCGGTGCAGATTCTAGTCGCCGTTGATGGCTGCGGGGTCGTCGAAGTACCGGGTGGCGAGCCAGTCACTCTGGCGAAAGGTGATGCAGTGGTGATTCCTGCGTGCCTGGAGAAATTTGCGGTGCGTCCGCAATGGAATTTGGAGTTGCTGCGGGCGTATGTGCCTGGGACGCCTTATCCAGAGCCCGAGACCAGACTCTAGTTCTGGTCTTCAGCTCGGGATTTACTGGCTCTAGTAACTGGTACCACTTTGAAGAAAGAATCAAATTTCTATCCCGTGATATTGGCTGGCGGACGGGGCACGCGATTCTGGCCGCTCAGCCGCAAGAAGCGAGCAAAACAGTTGCTGGCGCTCGACGGCAAGCAGACCATGATCCAGCAGACGCTGGCGCGCTTGTTGCCGCTCGCGTCGGCGCGGAAATTCTGGGTTATCACCAATGAAGATCTAAGGCCTTCAATCGCAAGGCAACTGCCGCGCGTGCCCAAAAATCAGGTGATCGCCGAGCCGATTGCCCGGAACACAGCGCCGGCCATCGGCTTGGCGGCATTTCTTCTTCTACGACAGGATTCTTCAGCTGTGGTGGGCCTGTTTCCTTCGGATCACGTCATCGCCGATGAGAAACGGTTTCGTGAAACTTTGCAGCACGGCATTAAGATTGCCGCCAGCGGTGCAAACATCGTTGTGCTCGGTATTCGTCCGACCCGCGCTGAGACTGGGTACGGATACATCGAGGCCGGAGGCGCATACCAAGGCGAGGCCTTGCGGGTGCGCCGCTTCACCGAGAAACCTGACGCCCCGAAGGCGGATGAATTCCTAAACGCCGGCAACTATTTTTGGAACAGCGGGATGTTTCTCTGGAGTGCGCGTACTCTGGCCGACGCCATGAAGGAACATCTCCCAGTGACTGCGACTTTGCTGGAGGAAATCGCCGCCAGCTTTGGCAGCAACCGGTTTCCAAATACGTTCCGGAGACTGTACCCCAAATGTGAAAACATCAGCGTGGATTATGGAGTGCTCGAGCCCCGTTCCGCGAAGGGGGAGGAGGCGGGCAACATCTTCTGCATCCCCGCGGACTTTGGCTGGAACGACCTCGGATCGTGGACCGCGCTGCATGAGCACCAAACCACCAAGAGCAGCCCCCCGGAGGAGAATGTCATCCTTTCATCCGGCATGTTCCTTTTGAATGCTCATGGCAATTACGTGCATGCGCCGGGGAAATTTGTGGCGGCAGTCGGCGTCAGCGATTTGGTGGTAGTGGAGACGCCGGACGCATTATTGATCACCACCCGCCAGCAGGCCCAGGATGTGGGAAAGGTTGTGAAGTATCTCGACGAAAAGAAAATGAACAAGCTCACGTAGTTTCAAGTTTCTGGTCTCGGGTTTCGAGTGAGCAGAACGATAGCTGCTGTTCAGCGGTCTCGAAACTCGAAACCTGAAACTCGAAACCGAACTCATATGACGCAAGAAATCAAATTTGGCACCGACGGCTGGCGCGGCATCATCGCTGACGACTTTACGTTTGAGAACGTGCGCCGTGTTGCCGGAGCAATCGCCTCATATGTGCAGAAATATGAGAACGCCCAACGCGGAGTGATCGTCGGCTACGATGCGCGTTTTGCCTCGCCGCAGGCAGCGCGGGTGGTCGCCGACGTGATCGCCGCCGCGGGTATCCCAGTGAAACTCGCCAACGATTACACCCCGACCCCGGCCGTGTCCTATGCGGTCAAGGGCCAGGGAGCCGCGGGCGGAGTGATGGTCACTTCCAGCCACAATCCATGGAATTGGAACGGCATGAAATTCAAGGCCAACTTCGGCGGTTCTGCCACTCCCGCCATCATGAGGAAGATTGAAGAAGAACTGGCGGCGGCCGCTGCGCCCAGGGCAACCAAGGCTGCGGTCGAGGAAGTTGATTTTAAGAAGGAGTACGTGACTGCCGTCTGCGCCTTCGCCGGCATGGACCTCATCGCAAAAACCAAATTCAAATTCGCGGTGGACGCCATGCACGGTTCCGGCCGCGGAATCCTGCCCGAAATCTTCGCCGATCGCGGCGTTCAGCATGTGGCCATTCGCCAGGAAATAAACCCGCTTTTCCCAGGGATCAATCCCGAGCCCATCCAGCCCCATACCCGCATGCTGCAGGAAACGGTTGTGCGCGAGAAATGCGACGCCGGGTTGGCCATCGATGGGGATGCCGATCGCATCGGCGCGGTCGCTGAGGATGGCACCTTCGTCGACTCGCACAAGATTTTCTGCGTATTGTTGCGTTGGCTGCTGGAACGAAAGAGATGGCCCGGCGAGGTGGTGCGCGCCTTCAACACCACTGGAATGATCGATCGCATTGCCGCGAAACACGGGCGCAGACTGCACGAGACCTCCATCGGTTTCAAGTACGTTGCCGACCTGATGATGGAACGCGAGATCCTGATGGGCGGCGAAGAGTCCGGCGGAATTGGCTATTCACGTTTTCTGCCCGAGCGCGATGGAGTCTTGAACTCTGTTCTGCTCGCCAATGTCATGGCGGAAGAGGGCAAACCTCTCGGGCAGTTGGTGGCCGATCTACAGCGTGAATTCGGCCCTCACTATTACGGCCGGAGCGACCTGCACATTCCGGAGAACATAAAGCAAAGCGCGATTCAGCGCGCTCGCGCGGACGCCACGCAAAGCCTGGGGCGCTATCGCGTGCTGAAGAAAGAGCACATGGATGGCGTGAAGTTTTTTCTCGATGCATCCACGAACGGCAACGGCGCGAACGCCTGGGTCTTGTTCCGGGCCTCCGGAACCGAGCCCCTGCTGCGGCTCTATACCGAAGCTTCTTCGCCCGAATTGGTCAGTGAGTTTCTTCGTATCGGCGAGACTTTCGTCCGAGAGTAACTAAAGGTACCCAGCGGGCGGCGAGCCCGATGTTCCTCCGCATGCGATACTGCTAACTGGAATCATGGCAGACGCTCACAGCTCGATTCATCCCGATTCGCCGGAAGCGAGGCGTTACAACCGAATTCGACGCTGGCTTGGCATCGGCGATTTTGCTCTTGGTTTTGCATTCCTCGTGATCCTGCTGGTGACCCGATGGTCGGATTCTCTGCGCGATCTGGCTTATCGACTGGGCTTTCAAAATTACTCCTTTTCCCTTTTCGTCTACCTGGTCTTGTTGCTGGGAATCAGCAAGGTGCTGGGAATTGGGCTGGATTATTACGGCTTCAGCTTGGAGCGCAAGTTCAAGCTTTCCAACCAGCGCTTCTCGGCTTGGGCCTGGGACGAGATCAAAGGTTTTCTGCTCGGATTAGTCCTCGGCGGCATCGTCGTCGAGTTGGTCTACTTGTCGATCCGGCAATGGCCCCTGCACTGGTGGATTCTGGCGTGGGCCTTGTTCATGGGCCTGTTTATTCTGCTCGCGCAGCTGGCGCCAGTAGTGCTGTTTCCGATCTTCTACAAATTTGAGCCGCTCGATAACGAGGACCTGCGAAGGCGGCTGGTGATCTTGAGCGAGCGCGCGGGCACCCGCGTCCGCGGCATCTATCGCTGGAAACTTTCGGAGAAAAGCAAGAAAGCGAATGCCGCCCTCACCGGTCTGGGCAACACCCGGCGAATTATTCTCGCCGACACCCTGCTCGATAACTACACGCCGGAAGAGATCGAGTCCGTGCTGGCCCATGAACTCGGCCACCACGTGCACAAGCACATTTTAAAAAGCATTCTGGTGCAGGCTGGCATCACCTTGTTCGGATTTTGGGCAGCCAACTGGACCTTGCATTATGCCGTGGACCAGCGCAGGTTTGAGGAGTTGTCGGATTTTGCCAACCTGCCGCTTCTCGCGCTGGTTTCGGTGGTCTTGTCGTTTCTGCTGATGCCGTTGCTCAACGCCTTTTCACGATTCAATGAACGCCAGGCAGATCGCTACGCCTTTGAGTCCACCTCCAGCGTGGAGCCGTTTATCTCTTCCATGAACAAATTGGCGGAACAAAATCTGGCGGAGCGCACGCCCTCGAAGTGGGTGGAATGGTTCTTTCACTCGCACCCCTCGATCTCCCGGCGTCTGGAGGCGGCAGAACAATGGGGCAAGACTCAACATGCGCATTCGTAACTATGAAAGCCCTCTTCCTTTCCCTTCTGCTGTGCTTTTATTCCCCTAGTTTGTGTTCTGGACAAACTCGTACGACTGCTTGTGCAAGGTGCGTGCAGTGGAACCGGCCGCAGAAACCCTTCCGCATCTGGGGAAACACGTTCTACGTCGGCCCTCATGGGCTGAGTTCGATCCTGATTACCTCTGACCGCGGCCACGTATTGATTGACGGTGCACTTCCCGAGTCGGGGAAGCAGATTGCGGCGAATATCCAGTCCTTGGGATTCCGTATGGCAGATGTGAAGCTAATACTGAACTCACACGTCCATTTTGATCACGCCGGCGGAATCGCTGAATTGCAACGCATGAGCGGCGCGAGAGTGGAAGCGAGCGAGTGGAGCGCAAAAGTGCTGAGCAACGGCGGGATCGGCAAAGGCGACCCGCAATTTGCAGGAGGAATTCCCATCTCGCCCGTGGCGAACGTCCAAACGTTTCGCGATGGCGAGCAGATTCGAGTCGGGGAAATCGTGATCACCGCTCGTCTAACCCCCGGGCACACACCGGGAGGCACAACTTGGACCTGGAAATCCTGTGAGGGAGCGGTCTGCCGGAATATGGTTTATGCCGACAGTTTGGCACCCATTTCCTCCGACGGGTTCCGATTTTCCAGCAGCAGCGATTATCCCCAGGCGCTCCCGGACTTCGAAAAGAGCTTTACGTTTTTGGAGACGGTGCCCTGCGATATCCTGATCACAACCCATCCGGAAGCCTCGTCGTTGTGGGATCGCCTTAAAGCGCGAGACAAGGGACTCACTCCGGATCCCATGGTTAACCTCAGGGCATGCCGGGAACTCGCCCGGCAGGCACGCGCGTCGCTGCGAGACAGATTGGCCGAAGAGCACGTGCAGGGCAAGCATCACTCCAAGTGATGCCGAAGTGGATCAGCGTGTCTTGAGAATCTCCATGACCCGTCTCAGGTCCTCCTCAGTATCCACGCCAACGCTGTCGTAAGGCGTCTCGCCCACATAGATAGGAATTTCATTCTCCAGGAAACGCAACTGCTCCAGCCGCTCACTCTTTTCCAGGAAAGACTCGGATAGGCTCACAAACTTCTCCAGGGCAGGCTTGCGATAGGCATATAGCCCGAGATGTTTGAAGTATCGCGGATGGGAATGGTCGCGGTCGAAGGGAATGGTAGCGCGGGAAAAATACAGCGCGCGCCCCTTAAAATCGGTAACTACTTTAACGGCATTCGGATTCGCAATATCGGGTTCGGCGGCGGGCGTCGCGAGCGTTCCAACCTGTACTGCCGGGTTCTCCATAACCTGCAGCAGGCTGCCGATCTGCTCGGCGCGGACCAGCGGTTCGTCGCCTTGCACGTTGATGTAAACATCGGCCGGCTCAGTATTGGATATCTCGTGCACGCGCTCGGTTCCGCTGCGATGCTGGGATGAAGTCAGCCGCGCGTTCCAGCCATGCTGGCGGCACGCGGACATGATCTCGTCAGAATCGGTCGCAATGATCACCTCGGAGAGCAGCGGTGATAACCGCACAGCTTCGTAAACCACCCCGATCAGCGGTTTGCCCAACACATCGCGTAGCATTTTGCGGGGTAGGCGAGTCGAGGCCAGGCGTGCAGGAATGACGGCGATGGTCTTCATGAATTTTCAGGCGCGCAAATTCAGAGCGGTGGGATGGGACGGCTGGTAGAGTCCGATGTGAGCTCCGCTGGGCAACGGAATCGTTGTCGACGTTCCCCAGGGTGCGCTCTGGATCGCGGTGCATTGGATTTCTTTCGCCCTGAGATCATTAATCATCAAGTCGAGATCGTCGCACATCAGGTAAAGCACCGCGCCCAGCAAATCGTGTCCGCCGTGCTTCTGGGAAAACGCTTCTTGGCTGGGGTGGATCGCCGCTTCGGACGAAGGCATGGCAAAGATCAGCCAGCCCTCACCCATCTCAATGAAGCGCAAGCTGAGAACGTCGCGAAAGAAGGCCCGGTCGGCTTCCGGATTCTTGCTGTAGAAAAGAAAATGAGCGCCAGTAAACATGTGCCAGAGTATATCCGGTCGACTCATCGCAGTTTGACCAATTTTGCGCGCTTTCTTAGAATGAAATCGGACGTAACGCTCCGCCTGGCTCGTTGCTTCCGTGCCGCGAATGGCGGGCTCCATGCTGGCCGGTTTCTTTCGCGAATTCCCGAATTACAGGCAAGTGGCGGTGTAGCTCAGGTGGTTAGAGCGACGGTCTCATAATCCGTAGGTCGTTGGTTCGAGTCCAACCGCCGCCACCAATCGCACGAATCGGGCAAGGCGCAAAATCTGCGCGGCCGTGCCTCGCCGACGTCATCCAGCTGACAATTTCAGGCGAACTCCTTAGCACTTTGGAGACATGCACTGGCACCTTCGTACGATTCTTTCCGCTCGCGTGCAGTGCTACAGTCCCTCTTGAGAAGTCGTTGTGAAAAACAAGCGGCTCTTGAAGCGGGACCACCTTGGGGGAGGGGGGCCCGCCTCTTAATTCTTGTACGTTCAATCGCCGCACCGTCGGACAAAACTCCTGGCACCAAACCCCTTTCAAACTGTCTCAAATACAAGTTCCGCATCTATTGCAGCAACGCTTGCGCGATTTGCAGCCATTCGCTTTCTAGCGGTTGGCGGCAGACTGGTTTGCCTGCCCGGCCATACCAATAGACGGCATTGTTCTGGTCTCCTTCCTTGCGATGTAAGTAGGCGTGCACCCAGGCGCCCTCGGTCGTGTCCTCTTCCTGGGCGCATTCGTGGGCGCGCGACCAATCCTCTTTGGCATCCCACCATAGCGCCGTGAGCGCGCGGGACAACTTCGACGGCGGCTCGCACGAGGTGAGAGAATCGCGAAAATCCTGAAAGTTCATCGTGCCTCCTCTACAAGAATCGCCCTGGTTACCGCCGGAAATCCCCACTGCCATCCAATCACTCGCTTCGATGATATCTTTGTGAGATTGCAGCGGCCAAGCCGCGCGGGCGTACTCATGGACGTTCTCCACAGCTTATTCGAACAACATTTCCATGTGCCGGTAGACCGTATGGTCCCGGTGCAGGGCGAACTCGGTGGTTCGGGACGCAAGATCGTCCGCCTGACCGCGCCCGGCAAGACGGCGATTGCAATTCTCTACGGCGTTCGCGAGGAGAACGTCGCCTTTCTTGAATTCTCCCGCCACTTTCGCAGGCATGGTCTCCCCGTTCCCGAAATCTACGCTGTAGATCTCGATCACGGTGCGTACCTGGAAGAGGACCTTGGGGACATTTCTCTTTTCGAATTGCTGTCGCAAAATCGCAAAGGAGAACAGATCGCCCCTAAGGTCGTGGAAGCCTATCGCAAGGCCATTGCCACGCTGCCCCGCTTCCAGGTTGAGGCGGCGCGCGACCTCAACTACAAAGTCTGTTACCCGCGAGCAAGTTTCGACCGGCAGTCGATCTCGTGGGACTTAAATTACTTCAAATATTATTTTCTGCGGCTCGCAGGTATTTCTTTCAGCGAGCAGGCGCTAGAAGATGACTTCAGCCGGCTCACGAAATTCCTGCTCTCCGCGCCCCGCGATTTCTTCCTCTACCGCGATTTCCAGTCGCGCAACATCATGCTCCGCGACGGACAGCCGTATTTTCTGGATTACCAAGGCGGGCGCAAAGGAGCGCTGCAGTATGACGTCGCCTCGCTTTTGTACGATGCCAAGGCCGATCTTCCGCCCGAACTGCGGCAGCAGTTGCTCGATCATTACCTCGATGTTCTGCGCGGCTACGTTGATGTGTCCCGCGAAGCCTTCCTGCAGCATTATTACGCCTACGTTTACATCCGCATCATGCAGGCGCTCGGGGCTTATGGATTTCGCGGATTCTATGAGCGCAAAGTGCATTTCCTGCAAAGCGTTCCGTTCGCTCTGAAAAACATTCGCTGGCTGCTGCACAATGTCACCCTGCCGGTCGCCCTGCCCACGTTGCTCGACGCTTTTCACAACATGCTCCGCTCGGAGAAGCTATCGAGCCTGGCTTCCGATGCCGACAATCTTGTGGTGAGAATCTTCAGCTTCTCGTTTCATCGCGGCTTGCCGAAGGATGAAACCGGAAATGGAGGAGGATTCGTTTTTGATGGACGCAGCCTGCCGAATCCTGGGCGGGAAGAGCGGTTCAAGATGCAGTCGGGAAAAGATGCGCCCGTGATCGAGTATCTGAACCAGCAGGAGAGCGTTCACCAGTTCCTCGCAAGCGTCATGTCGCTGGTGGACGCGAGCGTCAGCAATTATCAGCAGCGAGGTTTCAAGAACCTCATGCTCTCCTTCGGCTGCACCGGCGGACAGCATCGTTCTGTATATCTCGCGGAGCAGGTCGCAAAACGGCTGCGCGGCCGGCCTGGCATCGAGGTCGTCGTCACGCATCGCGAATTGGAAAGAATGGCCGCCGAATCGACACAGGTGCAGAAGGCTGCGCGGTGAAGGCCATGATCCTGGCGGCTGGGCGCGGAACCCGGTTGCGGCCGCTCACTGACCATTGTCCAAAAGCATTGGTTGAGATCGCCGGCCGGACCTTGCTCGAGACTGCGTTGCAGAGGATAGCTTCTTTCGGCATTCGCGACTTCATCGTCAATGCCCATCATTTCGCCGACGCAATCGTCGAATACCTTCAAAAAAATCAGAACTTCGGATTGCGCATCGAGATTTCGCGCGAAGAGGAATTGCTCGACACCGGCGGCGGACTGAAGAAGGCCTCATGGTTCTTTGCGGGTGATTCCGAGCCATTTCTCTTACATAACGTCGATGTAATCAGCAACATTGATCTCCTGCGCATGGTTCAGTTCCACCACGAGCATGAGCCGCTGGCCACGCTCGCGGTGCAGGCCAGAAACACTTCGCGATCTCTTCTGTTTGACGAACAAGGGCAGCTTCGCCGGAGACAGCAAGGCGAAGTCCCCGCGGGAAGGCTCGCGTTAGCGTTTTCGGGCATTCATGTGATTTCGCCGCGCTTGCTAGCAATGATCACCGAAGAAGGCACTTTTTCTATCATCGATTCCTATTGTCGACTAGCCGCGCAAGGAGAACGGCTTCTAGCATTTCGCGCCGACAATTATTACTGGCAGGATCTGGGCAAGCCAGAAAATCTGCTGCAAGCCGAAAAAGACATTCAGAACGGGGAAGTGCAGCTGTAGGTAAGGGCCCTCACACCCGTCCTGCGATGGAATGTGCGCTGGACGCTTGAGGAGTTTCCCCTTGCGGTGCCGCTACACCTTCGGTAGTATCTCTGCACAGCTTGAAACATCATATGAACAGCTACCTGCACCGAGTTAGCATTATTGTCGGCCGCGCGCGACTGCGCCGGCTGGAGGCGGTGTGGAGGGAAGCAGCGAGCTGACAAATAGAAAATCCTAGAAGCTCCCGAATCCCGCCCCGCCAGAAAAACCGGCCAGGTGGGTTTTGCATTTTAGGGGAACAGGAAAGCGTATGAAACCGAAAACGGCGGGCAAGACCATGACCGGCGCCGGCATTCTTTGGGAATGCATCGAACGCGAAGGCGTCAAAGACGTCTTCGGATATCCCGGCGGCGCGATTCTACCGGCTTATGACGCGCTCAAGCACAGCAAGATTCATCACATACTCGTTCGGCATGAGCAGGGTGCTACGCACATGGCCGATGGCTACGCGCGAGCCAGCGGCAAGGTTGGCGTCGCGGTGGCGACCTCGGGACCGGGTGCCACAAATATGGTCACCGGCATTGCGACGGCCATGCTCGATTCTTCTCCTATCGTTTGCATTACCGGCCAGGTCGGAAGCAAGCTCATCGGCTCCGACGCCTTTCAGGAAACCGATATTACCGGCGTGACGCTTCCCATCACCAAGCACAACTATCTGGTCACGCATGCCAACGAAGTCGCGCGCACGATTCGCGAGGCCTTTTACGTCGCCAAATCAGGCAGGCCTGGCCCGGTGCTGGTCGATATCACCAAAGATGCGCAGCAGACTTCCGCGGAATTTGACTGGGATGCGGCCAAGCCGCAAATCCCCGGCTACCGCCCGGATTTGTCGCCCGAGCAGGAGGAGTACCAGCAGGCGCTGGAATTGATACACAACAGCAAGCGCCCAGTAATACTCGCCGGGCACGGGATCATCATTTCAGGAGCGATGCAGGAGGTCCGCGACTTTGCCGAGCGCGCCGGAATTCCCGTGGCGCTGACCCTGCTCGGAATCGGCGCCTTCCCCGCAGCGCATCCTTTGAATTTGGGCATGATGGGGATGCACGGCGAAGCTTGGGTGAACCATACCATCCAGGAAGCCGATCTGCTGCTGGCATTTGGCATGCGCTTCGATGACCGGGTCACGGGAAATCTGAAGACCTATGCTCCCAATGCCAAGAAGATCCACGTCGAGATTGATCCGGCAGAGATTAACAAAAACGTCAAAGTGGATGTACCGCTGGTGGGCGATTTGAGGGAAGTGCTGCACCAATTGCTGCCGCATGTGGAGTCGATCGACCGCAGCGAGTGGCTCGATTGCATCGACAAGCTGAAGGGCGATGCCGCCGTGCGCGACATCCAGAATCTTCCCGATAGCGGGCATCTTTACGCCGCGCACGTGATCAACGATTTGTGGCGCGAGACCCGCGATGGCGACACTGTCATCGTGACGGACGTCGGACAGCACCAGATGTGGGAGGCGCAATACTACAAGCACGAGAAGGCGCGCAGCCTGATTACGTCTGGCGGACTGGGAACTATGGGATTCGCGCTCCCCGCAGCAATTGGCGCGAAAGTCGCCCGACCCGAGGCCGAAGTCTGGGTCGTGGTCGGCGACGGCGGCTTTCAGATGACCCTTTGTGAATTGGCCACCATCGTCCAAGAGAAACTCAAGGTGAACATTGCCATCATCAATAACGGATTTCTCGGCATGGTGCGGCAATGGCAGGAGTTCTTCTACGAGCGCAATTATGCCGCCACCCCGCTGCTGAATCCCGATTTCGCCAAGCTCGGGGACGCTTACGGAATCCGCAGCATGACTGTTACCGAGCGCTCGCAGGTAGTGCCCAGCGTGCGCGCGGCGCGGGAACACGACGGACCCGTGCTGCTCAATTTCAAAGTCGAGCAAGAGGATACCGTCTACCCAATGGTCGCCGCGGGAGCTTCGCTGCACGAGATGATCCGGCGTCCCAGCAAGATCGTGGAGACGGCGGCTGACGAGTAGGGGCGAGACATGATGAACACATACGTGGTGTACGTGGAAAATAAGCCCGGCGTGCTGACCCGAGTCGCTTCGCTGTTTCGACGGCGTGCCTTCAATATCGATTCACTCACGGTCGGCCGGACCGAAAAGCCGGAAGTCTCGCGCATGACCATCACCGTCGAAGCCGACCAGGACCAGGCGCGCCGGATTGAGGCAAACCTGTACAAGCTGGTGAACGTGCTGTTGGTCGAGAACATCACCCATGAGCCTTCGATCGTGCGTGACTTGGCGATGATCAAGGTGGCTGCTACGCATGAGGCGCGCTCCCATGTGCTGGAGTTGGCCAGCGTGTTCCGCGCGCGCGTCGTGGATGTCGCCCCCGATTCCCTCACCATCGAGATCACTGGCGCTGAGGACAAGATCGATGGCCTTCTGGAAGTCCTGCGCCCCTACGGAGTGCTGGAAATGGTCCGCACCGGAATCGTGGCCATGCGCCGGGGCAAGGCAGCCAGTTCTGTCGCGACGGCGGCCGATGGCGACGTGGATATTGCCCCGGAGGATGTTTCTCAATCCGTCTAAGAGCCTCGGGTCTCATACCAAGAACTTCTCTCATCATCGCATTCAGTCCCCAGTTCGTGGCACTCGCAGGCAGGTATGGATTGGGCACATCAACAACCCGCGGTGCGCTTCGATATTCGCGCAGAACGCGAAGAATATGAACGCCTATTCAGGCATCCAGCGAGAGCGCTTCAGGACCGACTTGCGCGGCGAGGGGGCGGCGATCGAACCAAAGAAATTCCTGTAGCCGAGTGGGAGAGGGTCTATCAAAGACAAGCACAAGTGCGCAGGTTGTTGTATCAGGCAAGGGTGCTGGCCTGGGGCAAGGAGAAGAGGTACTACTACGCT
>DASVAE010000033.1:0-11412 GCA_036376495.1 Candidatus Sulfotelmatobacter sp.
TTGTCGCGCGGAATGCCCTTGCCCTTATCGGAAATTTCGACGGCAATCTGGTCCCCAACCTTGCGCAGCTGAATTCTCGCTACCGAACTCCCCGAATGTCGATGAACATTGGTGAGAGACTCCTGGATGACGCGGAAAATTGCCGTCTCCATCTCGGCCGGAAGGCGGCCGAAGTCCTCGGGAAGATGGAGATCGACCTTGATCCCGCTGCGCTGCGCGAAGCCATCGACGTACCAACGAACGGCGGAGCACAGGCCGGCCTCGTCCAGCAGAGGCGGGTGCAGCAAGTGCGAGATGGTACGGACCTCGCTGCTCATCTCGCGCACCAGGTTCTCGCTGTCATTCAGGGCGGAAACAATACCCGACAGACGTTCGATATCGTTTCGCACCAACGATAAATTCATTCCCAACGCCGCCAGGGTCTGTCCCACACTGTCGTGCAACTCGCGGGCGATGCGGCGCCGCTCGTCATCCTGCAGTTGCATCAAACGCGCCGATAACTCTCGTAGGTTGCGGTTGACTACATCCAGGTCTGCGGTGCGTTCCCGAACGCGCTCCTCGAGTTCGTCTTGCGCCCGCAGCAGGCGCTCATTTTCCTGGTGGCGCCACTCTCCCATGAGAATGACCAGCATCGAGCCTGCGAGAAAAACCAGTATTCCCACCCAGCGCTGCAAATCCAAGGCGGCAAAGGCGTGCAAGTTGGGAATGAATCCAAAGCTGGCCCCAATCAGGGAAAGCAGGACGGTGAGAATGGCGGGTCCCACTCCGCAATACCATGCGGAAAACGTCACGCCCACCAATAAGACCGCGTAGCATCCCGCAACGCCGACAAAATGCTGCAGCGCAGTGCACGCCGCTGCCGCCAGCAGAGCCGACACAACTGCCAGCGTATAGCGAAGAAGAGTGCTGCGGGAGATTCGTGCCGACAGCGAAGAATTGGTCCCCATAATCCCTTGGCCAGATGGCGATCCAGCGAAAAATCGAGGTGACAGAGGGCAGAATGCGAATCGGGCTGCAACTGCCCAGGCTGAGCGAGGCCAGAGTTAACGTCATGATAACAGCACCCAAAGGAATGGAGAACAACTTTCGGACCACCCAGTGATCGAACTCCGCTCCGCCTTCGCTTGCATAGCCGAACGGGTAGCGGCGGTCCCTGCATTGACTCTGCCCACGTGGCTTCTCTCGCCTCGGGGATTACTATGTCCGCATGTCCCTGAGCACGGAGCGATCTGATTTGCCAAAAGTAAAAATCTCGCCCCGCGGCGCTATGCGCCTCAAGACTGGCCACGTCTGGGTCTACCGTTCGGACGTCCTCACTGCCCATGCGATCCCCCCAGGCTCCCTCGTCACCGTCACCGACCAGCGCGGGAAAATGCTGGGCACGGCCTTATATTCAAGCACCTCGCAGATCGCGATCCGCCTCATCTCTCCTGACCCGGTGGCGGACTTCCCTGCCTTGCTCCGCGAGCGCATTGCCAATGCCGTCGCCTACCGGAAATCTCTGGTCCGCAACACCGACGCTTACCGCGTGACCTTCAGTGAAGCCGATTTTCTTCCCGGACTCATCGTCGATCGCTACAACGATGTACTCTCGCTGCAGGTTCTCACCCAGGGGATGGACCTGAGCCCCGTGCGCGAGACCGTGATCTCCACCTTAGCCGAGCACTTGCACCCTGCCTCCATGGTTGAGCGAACCGACCCGCGCGTTCGCGAACTTGAGAGCTTGCCCCCGCCCCCTTCCGGGCTGCTCTACGGGCAAAAGAGCGCGACCACGTTCACTATGAACGGCGTCCGCTTCCAGTTCGATGCGCTGGAAGGGCAGAAGACTGGGGCCTTTCTTGACCAGCGGGAAAACTATGCCGCTGCCGCCACCTACGCCAAAGGGGAGGCGCTCGATGTGTTTTGTTACCAGGGGGGATTTGCCCTTCATCTCGCCCCGCACTGTTCCCAGGTCACTGGCGTGGACAGCTCCCGTCCTGCCCTGGAAATCGCCGACCAGAACGCTACCCTGAACGACCGCGACATCGAATGGATCGAGGCGAACGCCTTCGACCTGCTCAAGGACTACTCCTCGGCAAAACGCCAGTACGACACCATCGTCCTGGATCCCCCGGCATTCGCCAAAACCAAACGCGACCTCGACGCCGCCGTTCGCGGCTATAAGGAACTGAATCTCCGCGCCCTGAAGATGCTCCGTCCCGGCGGCATCCTGGTGACTTGCACCTGCTCTTACCACGTGAGTCAAAGCAGCTTCCTGCAAATGCTTGGCGCCGCCTCCGTCGACGCCCACAGGATCCTCCGCCTGATCGAAGTGCGTGGGCAGGCCAAGGACCATCCTGTGCTGCTGAATATCCCCGAAACAGCGTATTTAAAGTGCGTGATTGCTACCGTAAGCTAAAGAAAACAAGCTTAATATAATACTTGACATTAACACACTCAAGTTTTATGCTTCTATCACGCTAATGATGTAACCAACTAAGTGATCGCAGCCCCAAAGGCCGTCACGAAACCACCAGTTCTGATGAACGCCAATTTCTGAAGGAGGAATTTAAAGTCATGACCGTATTAACCCGTTGGGAGCCGTTCCGTGAATTCGCCACCTTGCAGGACCGAATGAACCGTTTGTTCCGGGAATCCTACAATGATGCCGGCCAAGACGAGTCTCTGACGACCTCACGCTTTGCCCCAGCCGTCGATGTTTACGAGGACGAGCACCAGGTCACTCTGAAGATCGAGGTGCCCGGAATCGAGGAGAAAGACATCGACGTACGCGTCGAGAACAACACCTTGACGGTTCAGGGCGAGCGCAAGATCGAAAAGGAAGAGAAGGAAGAGAACTATCGTCGCGTGGAGCGTCAGTATGGCAGCTTCACTCGCACTTTCACCCTGCCGCAGACCGTGGATGCGGAGCAGGTTTCGGCCAACTACGACAAGGGTGTCCTGAAGATTACCCTGCCCAAGAAGGCGGAAGCCAAGCCGAAGCAGATCAAGGTGCACATAGGCAGTCAAAAGGGTGAACGCACTCTCGAAGGCAAAGGCCCCGGCAAAGCCGCCTAATCGTGAAAGCTGGCTCTGCGGAAGCAAACTTCGTTGCCCCGGATTCACACCGATTAGAACTTAGAACTAAAGACAGGGAGGCGGCAGAGGTGACCGCCTCTTTTTTATTTTGTAATTGGGTAATTTGAAGGGAATCACCACGGAGGACACAGAGGCGTACGTTCAAAATCCGATTAAACGGTATGCCACTTCGCCAATTTCACCATCAAATACCCAATTACGAAATTACTCAATTACTAAATCGAGGTTTCATCATGCCCATCCGTTGGGACAAATTTACCGTGAAAGCGCAGGAAGCCGTCCAGCGCGCGAGCCAGCTCGCCTCCGAGCACGGCAATCCTGAGCTGCAGCCCATTCATTTGCTGGCTGCTCTGTTAGAAGACAAAGAAAATATCGTTCCGCCTGTTCTGGAAAAAATCGGCATCGGGCCGCAAGCCGTGCTGAGCGATGTTTATGCGCAGATCGAAAAACTGCCCAAAGTTTCGGGCCAGGCGGCGCAGCCAGCATTGTCAAACGAAGCCAATAGCCTGCTGGAGCAGGCCTTTAAAGAAGCCTCCAATTTCAAAGACGAGTACGTCTCGACCGAGCACCTGCTGCTGGCCATTACGCACTTGAAGCGTGATGCTGCTCAGCAGATCCTCGCCCAGCGCGGAGCCACCTACGATGCGATCCTGAAAGCTCTGACTGTGGTTCGCGGCTCGCAGAAGGTTACCGATCAGAATCCCGAAGCGAAGTACCAGGCGCTGGAACGCTACGCGCGCGATCTGACTGAGCAGGCCCGTCGCGGCAAACTGGACCCGGTCATCGGGCGCGACGAAGAAATTCGTCGTGTCGTCCAGGTGCTCTCGCGCCGCACCAAGAACAATCCCGTGCTGATCGGCGAACCGGGCGTGGGTAAGACGGCGATCGTCGAAGGTCTCGCGCAGCGCATCATCTCCGGCGACGTCCCGGAGGTCCTGAAAAACAAGCGTGTGGTCGCGCTCGATCTCGGATCAATGCTGGCCGGCGCCAAGTATCGCGGCGAGTTCGAAGACCGTCTCAAGGCCGTGCTCAAAGAGATTGAAGACTCGCAGGGACAGATCGTTCTGTTCATTGACGAATTGCACACGTTAGTCGGAGCAGGTGCTGCGGAAGGCGCCATCGACGCCTCCAACATGCTGAAGCCCGCGCTGGCTCGCGGCGAACTGCGTGCCATCGGTGCAACCACGCTGAGCGAATACCGCAAGTACATCGAAAAAGATGCCGCTCTCGAACGCCGCTTCCAGATCGTCTTCGTCGGTGAACCCAATGTCGAAGACACGATTTCAATTCTTCGCGGGCTGAAAGAGAAGTATGAGGTTCATCACGGCGTGCGGATCAAAGACTCGGCGATTGTTGCCGCGGCGACGCTCTCACATCGCTACATCTCTGACCGCTTTCTGCCCGACAAGGCAATCGACCTGATCGATGAAGCGGCGGCATCGCTGCGTATCCAGATCGATTCCATGCCGACGGATATCGACCAACTCGAACGCCGCGCGACGCAGCTCGAAATCGAGAAACAGGCGCTCAAGAAAGAGGATGATCGTAACTCGAAGGAGCGTCTCGCAGTCCTCGAAAAAGAACTTGCCGGCATTCGCGAGCAGGCAAACGCGCTCAAAGCCAATTGGAAGAAAGAGAAGGACCTGATCTCGCGCACGCGGGAGCTCAAGGCGAAGATCGACCAGCTCAAGACCGATGAACAGGCTGCGGTTCGCAAAGGCGATTACAACCGCGCCTCTGAGATCCAATATGGTGAGGTTCCGCGCCTGCAGGCGGAACTGGGGCAACTTACGGCAAAAATGGACGGCAAGTCCGGCCAACGAATGTTGAAGGAAGAAGTGGACGAGGAAGATGTCGCGCGCATCGTCTCCAAGTGGACCGGCATTCCCGTCTCGAAGATGCTGGAAGGCGAGGTCAAGAAACTGGTCAACATGGAAGATCGTTTGCGGCAGCGTGTAATCGGACAGGATCCCGCTTTGGAACGGGTTGCGAATGCGATTCGCCGTTCGCGCGCCGGATTGAGCGATCCCAAGCGTCCGATCGGCTCCTTCATCTTCCTCGGCCCCACGGGCGTTGGAAAGACGGAACTCGCGCGCGCACTGGCCGAATTCCTGTTCGACGACGAGCATGCCTTGCTGCGCATCGACATGTCCGAGTACATGGAGAAGCACTCGGTGGCACGCCTGATCGGCGCGCCTCCGGGATACGTCGGCTATGAAGAAGGCGGACAGCTGACCGAACAAGTTCGTCGGCGTCCGTATGCGGTTGTGCTGTTCGACGAGATTGAGAAGGCACATCCGGACGTATTCAACGTGCTGCTGCAGATCATGGATGATGGTCGCCTCACCGACGGAAAGGGCCGCGTCGTCGATTTCAAGAACACGATCATCATCATGACTTCCAACATCGGCTCGCAGTTGCTGCAGGCCGAGAGCTTGAAGACCGATCGCGACTTCGACGAGGCCGCGCAGCAAGTCCAGAACCTGCTGCACACGCACTTCAAGCCCGAGTTCCTGAATCGCGTGGACGACATCATCGTGTTCCGCCCGCTCGGCAAAGAGCAGTTGGTCAAGATCATCGAGCTGCGGCTGGAAGACGTTCGGCGGTTGCTGGCGGATCGCAAGATCTCGATCGAGCTCACGGATGCTGCCAAGGACCTGCTCTTCACCCAGGGCTACGATCCGAACTTCGGAGCGCGTCCGCTGAAGCGCTCGATCCAGAAGCTGATTCAGGATCCGCTCGCGCTGAAAATCCTCGACGGCGAGGTGCTGCACGGCGACCACATCGTGGTCGATGCAGACAAGAAGGCGGGCAAGATGACCTTCAAGGTCAGCGAACGCGTGGGCGAGAAAGCTTCGGCAAGGCGATAAATTCTCTTCCGCGGATCACGCGGATTTACGCAGATCTTTATGTTTTGATCCGTGTAAATCCGCGTGAATCCGTGGCAAAGAAGTTCAGTGCTGTTCAGGGGAGTATTATGTTTTCCGCGAGGCGCACTGATGACCCACAAACTGTTCCTGCTGATCGTTCTTTCTTTGTCCCTCATCCAACTCTCCATGGCACAGGTTCCGACTATCAAATGGAAGATTCACGATCTCAATCGTCCGAATCCGCCGATCATCACTCCGGGAACGGCGAGCACGCGGGAAACGGCGGGAACCGCTCCTTCCGACGCCGTAGTGCTATTTGACGGGAAGGACCTCTCGAAGTGGATCGACAAAGATGGCAAGCCTGCGGCATGGAAAGTCGAGAGTGGCTACATGGAAGTCGTCGCTAAAACCGGGAATATTTCTACCCGCGATTCGTTTGGCGATTGCCAGCTGCACGTCGAGTTCTCGGAGCCGACTCCGGCTGAAGGAGAAAGCCAGGAGCGCGGCAACAGCGGCGTGTTTCTCATGAGCACGTACGAAATCCAGGTGCTCGATTCCTACGAAAACAAGACGTATGCGGATGGCCAAGCGGGTGCGGTGTACGGACAATATCCGCCGCTGGTGAATGCATCGCGGCGTCCCGGACAGTGGCAAACATACGACGTCATCTTCCACCGCCCTCGATTTGCCAATGGGAAATTGCAGCATCCCGCTCGCATCACGCTGCTGCACAATGGCGTGTTAGTGCAGGACAATGTCGAACTCACTGGGCCGACCGCTCACGGTGAGCGTCCGCCGTACAAGCCTGGTCCGGAAAAAGCGCCGCTGCAGCTGCAGGATCACGGAAATCCGCTACGCTTCCGCAATATCTGGATTCGAGAATTGCACGAAGAATAAAAATCGCCCATTCAGGCATCTGTTTACAGATTGTCATCCTGAGCGGTGTCTTGCCGCGCAGGATCGCCGTGATGTCGTAAGCTGAGCAAAATGTAGGGATCCGGCGCGAGGCAAACTACGCCTCGCTCAGGATGACAATGCTTTGGCTGAAATGGCTTATGCCAGGTCGAAGAGCAGGACTTCGGCATCTACGCTGCCTTTGATGGTTAGCTTAGGCTCGTCGCTTACTGCAGCCCCATCGCCTTGATTCAGCTTGTTCCCATTCAACTCGACTGCGCCCTTGGCGACCTGTACCCAGGCATGACGCCTGTTGGTGAGTTCGTGGCTGACTTCTTCTCCTGGCTTCAGCAGCGTGACGAAGAGCTTCGCGTCCTGATTGATCTTCACCGAGCCGTCGTTCGCTTCACGCGATGCGATCACGCGTAACTTGCTTCGTTTCTCCGATTCGGGGAAACTCCTCTGTTCGTAGCTCGGAGGCAAAGCGGCGCGCTCGGGCTGAATCCAAATCTGCAGCAAGTGCACGGGCTCGGTCGTCGAGGGATTGAATTCACTGTGTCGAATGCCGCTGCCCGCCGACATGCGTTGCCCATCGCCAGGAAGAATCACTGAACCGGTCCCCAGACTGTCTTTGTGCTCGAGTTTGCCTTGGAGAACATAGGTGATAATTTCCATATCGCGGTGCGGGTGCGTGGGAAATCCTGTGTTGGGCGCGACCCAATCTTCGTTGATGACGCGCAGGGAACGGAATCCCATCCACTTCGGATCCCAGTAGTCGTTGAAACTGAAGGTGTGGTGAGTTTTGAGCCAACCGTGGTCTCCGCCACCGCGCTCGTTGGCCGGGCGAATCTGAATCATGACGTGCTCCCATGTTCCCAGACTGTTATTGAACTGATAAACATTAGATGCGTCAGGGATGCGGTAGGGATCAGAGGCCCGAGATCACGGAATTTTCTTTGCGGAAGAGCGGAGAATCGAGTTCAATTCGGGCAGTCACACGATCAAGAAACTCTACCCCTCCCCCCCTTTGCTATATGGTTCATGGAGTTACAGGGGAATTTCCGCTTTTATCAAACAAATTCAGTAGTTTGCGGGCAAAATCTTGAGCCGCTGCACCTTAGGTGCGGTCGAATTTCAGGCACCACACTCCGCCACGGCGCCGCCGTCACGCAGGATGACAGAACCGGGGAATGCGGCGCAAGGGCAGACGTCACATACGACGACACTTCCGCTGTGGATATCTGATTACTATCCGGTAATCGGTCTCTGCATCGTACCCGGCGCTGTGAGGAGACTGCTCGGATCCTTCAGCCCGCAAAAACACGGGCTTCAGGATGACAATGATGCGGAGGATGAGAAGCCTACAGGGGAGGAACTCGCAGCGCTGGTGTGGCACACTGAATTCATGCATCGGACTACGCTTGGCGATTTTGAACTCAGTATTTTTTCGGATGGGATCTATCCGCTGGATGGCGGAGCGTTCTTCGGCGTTGTACCAAAAGTCATGTGGTCGAAGAAAGTTGCTGCCGACGACAGGAACTACTGCACGGCTGGGCTCAACTCACTTCTGATCCGTACCGGGCGAGAAACCGTGTTGGTTGAGACGGGAATGGGCAACAAGCTTTCCGAGCGGATGCGGAAATTCTACAGTCAACCTGCGCAGTTGCTCGACAATCTGGCAGCGGGCGGGGTCGGGCCCGAGGATATCGACATCGTGATTAATTCCCATCTGCATTTCGATCATTGCGGTTGGAATACAGTGCGCGACAAGAACGGGAGGATCGTGCCCACCTTTCCGCGGGCAAAGTACTACGCCCCCCGAGGCGAGTGGCAGTACGCGCGCCATCCGAGTGAGCGGGATTCCATCAGCTTTATTTCCGAAAATTATGATCCTCTGGTCGAAAGTGGGCAGATGACTTTGCTCGATGGCGGCGAGGAGATCGTCCCGGGCATTTCGGTGCAGATTTTTGCCGGCCATACGGCGCATATGATGGGGATCATCGTACATCCGCCCGCAGGGGCTAAAGCCCCATCTTCCACGACGCCTAAGGGCACGGCTAAAGGCGGGCCATTCAACGATCATGCTCCGCTCACCGCTTGTTACATTTCGGATTTGATTCCAACTACTGCGCACATTGACATTACCTGGGGCATGAGTTTCGACTTGTATCCGCTACAAACAATCGAAAGCAAGAAGCAGTATTACGCGCGGGCGATTCCAGAGAAGTGGATCACGGTGTTCACGCACGATCCAAAGATTCCCTGGGCTCGCTTGCAGAAGGACGACACGGGAAAGATGATCGCAAAGGAGGTTGCATGAAGTCGCGAGCGAAGGCTATGAAAGTGCTAGCTGCCGTGGCGCTTTTTGTTGCCGTTTGTGCCGTGGCCCAACAGGGTAAGAACAAGGCAGATGTGACCGGCCGCTATGAAGGCACGGCGAAGAACGCCGCGGGGGAGGTCATCACGGTGACGCTCGACCTCACGGAAAAAGACGGTGCGATCTCCGGTACGATCAACTCGTCCCACGGCGATTTTCCAATCACCAGCGGTTCTCACCAGGAAAAAAAGGTGACGCTCCAATTTGATGCCCAGGGTACGTCGGGAACCATTTCTCTGGAGGCGAATGGCGACAACCTGGTGGGAACGTGGAGCGCCGGCGACGATGGCGGCCCGGTTGATGTGAAGAGAGCTGCAGCGCAAGAAGGTGGTGCGAAAGGAAAGTCCTAAATTGCCAGCTCTAGCGGACGATGGCGTCTTCGGCTGTCGCTCGGGGCAAGTCCGCAGCGCATAGCAGTCTCGCTTCGAAGAAATCTTCTACGCGCGACAGAACGTCTGGAGCTGCCTTGGATTCATAGATCGCTTTGCGCAGGGCCGCGCCGCCAGGGACTCCGTGGGTGAACCAGCTGGCGAACTGCTTCATTTTGCCGATCGCGTCGGGAAGCTCTTCTTCGATCAGCATCTGGAAGTAGGTGCGGATCATCTGGTAGCGGTCGGCTTCTGAGGGATGGTCGTAGAGAGATGTTGGGACGCCCCCCACCCGCTGCCCTTCGAGCCGAAGGTCCGATTGCTGTACCTCGCAGACGGCACCAAGGTCAAAATCAGTCGAGCGTCGCTCGACTGGGCGGACCAATGGGTCCGCCCCTACGTGGGTGGTGGTGATTGCGGCGCTGTATTGCTCGATTTGGCGGAAGATCCACGGATTTGACGGGGCCATGCGGCCGATCATCACCGCGTCGCATCCTGTTTGCGTGACCATGGCGCAGGCATCTTCCGGAGTGCGAATGTCGCCATTGCCGATTACCGGGATTTTCACGGCGTCTTTTACGGCGGCAATCCATTCCCAGCGCGCGTTGCCGCTGTAGCCCATCTCGCGGGTGCGGGCGTGCAGGGCTACGGCCGCCAGGCCGCAATCCTCGGCCATGCGGGCCAGTTCCACGCAGACGATTTCTTCATCATTCCATCCGGCGCGGAATTTCACGGTGAAGGGAATCTTGACGGCGGCGCGCACCGCTTCGAAAATCTTTACGATGGCGGGAAGATCGCGGAGGAGGCCAGAGCCTCCGTTACACTTCACCACCTTTTTTGCGGGACAGCCCAAGTTTAGGTCGACCAGGTCAAAGCCCAAGCCTTCCACCATGCGAGCGGCTTCAGCCATGACCATCGGGTCGCTGCCGAAGAGTTGGGCCGAGATGGGGTGCTCATCTTCGTAGAAGTGGAGATAGCGCTTGGCCTTCTGATCTTTCTTGCGCAGGACGCCATCGGCCGAGGTGAACTCGGTCATGATGAGGCCGCATCCGCCAAGATTGCGGACGAAGCGCCGGAAGACCGTGTCGGTAACGCCAGCCATAGGAGCCAGAACGGTCGCGGGACGAATGGTGACGGACCCGATCTGCAGACTTGCGGGCACCCGTTGCGGCGGGACTGAGCCGCGGGCGCCTGCCCCAAAACCGGGTGAGCCGTTGCCCGAATTGTCCCAGAATTTACGCATGTGGCGAGGCGTTAGCCGATCGTTCCATTCTATTCGAGCCGGCAAGCAAAAGCCCCCGCGCTAGCGAGGGCTCTGACGGTATATCTGTCTGAATCCGTGCAGATATGTGGCCTACTTCTTGGCCGTTTCGGCCTTGGCATACTTCCGGCGGAAGCGCTCGACGCGTCCGGCGGTATCCATCAGCTTCTGCTTGCCGGTAAAAAATGGATGGCAGTTGGAGCAGATTTCAACGCCGATGTCGCCCCGGTGCGTGGAGCGGGTGGTAAACGTGTTGCCGCAGGCGCAGTGCACCCGCACTTCATGATACGAAGGATGAATGGCAGCTTTCATGGGATCCTAACCTCGATTCAGATCATTTGATTCTACCGGATTTCCGGAAGATTCAGCAACGGTTGACGCGTGGTGCACGAGTTTGTTTGACCGATTTCCGCAAGCCACGGTAAAATAACTGAGTTTGCCTGTACGAGCCGACCCGTTCTGGGGACGCCTGCCTTGGCTGCTGATGCGCCGTGGCGGAAACACAGCAAGCAGAGAAAATCAGCAAGCCCCCAGCCAGCGCCCGTGTGCGCCTGGGGGACCGGG
>DASVAE010000034.1:0-17759 GCA_036376495.1 Candidatus Sulfotelmatobacter sp.
CGGAGTTGGGGCGAGTGGAGAGGACCAGGTCGGCGTAAAGTCTTGGGAACTCAGGAGTTGCGAGTAAAGTCTTGCGAACAATGGAGTTCATGGAGTCCGGGTGGAGGGGAGGGAGTGCCGAATTGGGAATCCAGGGAGTGGTTGGGGCGGTTGATGGCTTGGGTTGAGCCTCGGAGTTCTTGGGACCTTGGGGATGCATAGTCCCAAAGTTCCACATCCAGATTTCTCAGTACAGGTTGTACGTCACACTTTGAAAATATTTGCTGTGGAAAACTTCTGAGGTGGGATGCTCTCTGGGAGGGAGAAAAGAATTGGGCACTTCGGGAGGGAGAAAAGAATTGGGCACTTCCGACTGTCACCGCATTCTCGACTCACATTCTTCCAGGTGAGTGATCGCCACGCTTCGAAAATCGCGAAGGGTGAACCCCACGGCGGCGAGGGTGGATCCGTGCTCGCGGGGGCTGGATCGGACCGCGGCTGACAAAGCGTGGGTTAACCTTGTTTTCGCCGAAGCGCGTTCCGGCGGAATTCTTCGTACCACGAGTCCGTTTGCCTAACGACGGCGATCACAAAGTCAGTCACGTCTTTGGGCGGGCCTTCTGATTCCGAGCCGTAGCGATACACGATTCCAGTTGATCTTCCATCTTTGAACTTGAATGTGATGGTCAGTTCGCAGGAGGCCCCTCGTGGGTCCAGTGCCTGGTATCCCTGACCCAAGCTCAGCAGCATTTCTTTTGTTAAATGCGAGCAGGCGGTCTTGAATATCGCCGGGTCAGTTTTGCCGATGAAGAGGTCGCGTTCAGTAGGATTGGCAGTGCCAGTTCCCATCCGGTTGATGCTGCCGTCGTCGCTCAGCAAGAGAAAAAGGCTGGGTTGCTTCTCGATTTCGAGGGAGACGGTAAAGGCTTCGATTTTGGAAACCTTTGCCGGAGGGAGCGGGATTCTTGTCTCTCCAGCGGTTTCGGTGGGCAGGTTGCGGTGCAGGAGCCGGACCACAATGACCACGACAATTGCGAGTACAACGAGAACGATGAGGAGAACGTTCATTGTTGGGATGACTTTAGCATGTGGTCCCCCACCCTTCGAAAGGCACGAAGGGTGGGCCACCCGCCGCGGCACGACTGAAGTCGTGCCCCTGTTGGATGTCACCAGATTCATCGCGGACACGCCTCGCTTCGCTCGGCGGGGCGGACGAAGGCGTCCGCCCCTACACGTACACAAAGCGTCGCGTTTCATCTTTTGCTCACTCCCCTTTTCACAGGCTAACTCCTCTTCCATGTGACGCACGACCTTGAGTAGACTCGCAACTGAAGCCTGGTGGAATCATCCTTGGCAAACAGCGCAAAGGCCGGGACCTCCGCCCGGATCATAGGAGATATCGGTGAGCCATCATCTGTTTCCTGGTCGAAGTTTCTTTCACGGTACGAAGGCCAACCTGAAAAACGGAGATCTCATTGGAGCGGGTTACACGTCCAACTATGGCCAAAGGGCGACGGCTGCCTACGTGTATCTGACAGGCACGTTAAATGCGGCGATCTGGGGTGCCGAGCTGGCGCTGGGCGAGGGAGCCGGCAGAATCTACGTTGTGGAGGCGACTGGCCCTGTTGAAGATGATCCCAATCTGACTGACAAGAAGTACCCGGGCAATCCGACATTGTCCTATCGCTCGAAGGAACCGCTGCGCGTGATCGGCGAGGTCATCGAGTGGCAAGGCCACTCCGCCGAAGAACTCAAGAAGATGAAAGAGGGCGTTGAACGAGCAAGGCAGCTTGGGGTCGAGGCCATCTGAAGAGTAGAAGGGTTCTAAATGCCGGGACAGATGGAACCCGGCCACAGTTGTTGCACGGTTTGGACTGAGAACGGCGGATACCTTGCGCGTTTGGGTGGCGCAGCGGTTTAGCGCTCAGCCACTGAGGTGCCCTCCGTGGCCGTCTCCCTCGGCAATACGGGATTGAGTTGCCAGTTCATCACTGGCTCGAGATTTCTGAACTCACCTCAGCGGCTAAAGCCGCTGGGTTCTATGATTGCCTAAATCGCAGCGGTAAACCGCTGCGCCACCCAAAAGCGCAGCGGTAACTGCTGCGCCCCCCAAAAAGCGCAGAGGTAAACTGCTGCGCCATCCAAAAGCGCAGCGGTAAACTGCTGCGCCACCCTAAATCGCAGCGGTAAAACTGCTGCGCCATCCAAAAAGCGCAGCGGTAAACTGCTGCGCCACCCAAAAGCGCCACCGCCAGGCTGACCCTTGCGTTCTTCTTTGCAAGCCTGGCATTGCGATGAGTTATCGATTCCGGGTGCGGTCCCGATTTCGAGCTTCGATCGAGTGGCTCACACTACAGGGGGCGGACGAGGCGTCCGCCCTACACAAGATTCTTAACTGCAGCCGCTGGTGCTGCCGCAGGACATGCAGCGGTAGCAGCTGCCGTTTCTGGTCATGATGCTGCCGCAGAAGCTGCAGGTGGGGGCGTCGCCCAAGTCGACTATGCTCGAGAGCGCGTCGGCGGCGTGGACGGAGCCAGTTCTCAGTTCTCGGTTCTCAGTTCGCAGTGACGTCTGGGCGCTTTCTGCTTCTCCTGTCGCTTCCGATGCAGACGGTGCTGCTGCTGACAACTTCGGGCGGAAATTTTCGAACAGCATCTGCTGCTGGCCGGTCAGGAAGCGCAGCTGCAGCCAGCGGAAGATGTAGTCCATGATGCTCTTGGCGTAGCCGATGTCCGGATTGCCGGACCATCCACTGGGCTCAAAGCGGGTATGGGCGAATTTCTCGCAGAACAGCTCGAGAGGAACCCCGTGCTGGAGCGCGATCGAGACCGCCAGCGCGAAGCTGTCCATCAGGCCGCTGACCGTGGATCCTTCTTTCGCCATGGTGATGAAGAGTTCGCCCGGCTTGCCATTGGGATAGAGGCCGACGGTGATGTATCCCTCATGATCTCCGACTTTAAATTTGTGGGTGATCGAGGCGCGCTCTTCCTGCAGCTTGTGGCGCACCGCGCGTGGCGGAGCGTTCAGGTCTTCTTCTTCGACCAGAGGGAGCACAGAGGCCGCGGAGGACTTCTCTGAGCTGGCAGTCTTTGTGCCTGCCGCGGAGAGAGGCTGACTCTTCTTGCAGCCGTCGCGATAAATCGCGACTGCCTTCAGGCCCAGCTTCCAGGCCTGCAGGTAGGCGTCGCTGATGTCCTCGATCGTCGCGTTCTCAGGGAGATTGACCGTCTTCGATATAGCTCCAGAAATGAACGGCTGCGCCGCCGCCATCATCCGCAGATGGCCGGTGTAGTGAATGGAGCGGGTGCCTTTCGCGGGCTTGAACGAGCAATCAAAGACGGCGAGGTGATCATCCTTAACATGCGGCGCACCTTCAATCGTTCCGGTAGCGTCGATGTAACTGACGATCGCATCCGTCTGCTCATGGGTATAACCAAGCTTGAACAAAGCCGTGGGCACGGTGTTGTTGACGATCTTGATCATGCCTCCGCCGACGAGCTTTTTATATTTCACCAAAGCCAAATCCGGCTCAATCCCCGTCGTATCGCAGTCCATCATGAAGCCAATGGTTCCCGTGGGGGCCAGGACTGTGACTTGGGAATTGCGGTAGCCGTGTTTTTCGCCGTGGGAGAGGGCCTCGTCCCAGCATTGCTTACTGGCTTCGAAGAGCGGGGTCGGGACGTTGCCCTTATTAATTCCATTCACGGAGGCTCGGTGCATTCGGATTACGTCTAAGAATGGCTCGCGGTTGATGTACCAGCCGGGGCAGGCTCCGCCCGGCATGACGTTGGAGCCCAGATTTTTTTCTGCCAGATTCTTCTTTGTTGGTTCGGTTGCGGGGACTAGCGGGTCGCACTGTTCGGCGATGCGAGAGGATTGCAGGTAGGCTTCGCCGCACATGATGGCGGTAACGCAGGCGGCGTAGTCACGGCCGGCATCGCTGTCGTAGGGGAGTCCTGCGGCCATTAGCAGAGCGCCTAGATTGGCGTAGCCCAGGCCCAGCGGACGGTAGTCATGCGAGTTGGCCATGATGGCTTGCGTGGGATATCCGGCATTGTCGACCAGGATTTCCTGAGCGGTGATCAGGACATCTACGGCATGGCGATAGGCTTCGACGTCGAAGGTACCGTTGGGCGCGAACTTCAAAAGATTCAGGCTGGCCAGGTTGCAGGCGGAATCGTCGAGGAACATGTATTCGCTGCAGGGATTGCTGGCGTTAATTCTGGCCGTGTTCTTCGAGGTGTGCCAACGGTTGACGGTGGTGTCGTACTGCATGCCGGGATCGCCGCAATGCCAGGTGGCTTCGGAAATCTTGTGCAGGAGTTCCTTGGCCTTGTACGTCTTTACTACTGAGTGATCGGTCACGCTGCGAGTGGAGAAATCGGTGTCGCGGACCACGGCGTACATGAAGTCATCGGTCACGCGGACGGAGTTGTTGGCGTTCTGGAAAAAGATGCTGGAATAAGCGTCGGAATCGGGATGGGAGCCATCGTATCCCACCGAGACCAGGGCGTGGGCCTTGGCTTCTTCCTTCATTTTGCACTCGATGAAGTCCTGGATGTCGGGGTGATCGACGTTCAGGATGACCATCTTGGCGGCGCGGCGGGTCTTGCCGCCGGATTTGATAACGCCGGCGAAGGCATCGAATCCTTTCATGAAGCTGAGGGGACCGCTGGCGGTGCCGCCGCCGGAGAGCGTTTCGGTGGATCCGCGCAGAGGCGAGAGATTGGTGCCTGTGCCCGATCCCCATTTGAAGAGCATGCCTTCGGTTTTGGCCAAGGTCAGAATGGAATCGAGCGAATCTCTTACCGAGTTGATGAAGCAAGCGGAGCACTGCGGCTTGCGATAACCGGTGACGCCGAATTCGACTTGCTGGGTCTGCTGGTTCCAGTGCCAGTTCTGACCGTCGGAGTTGGGCTCGATGCGGTCGCATCCCACGTTGAACCAGACGGGGGAGTTGAACGCGGCGTACTGGCGGACCAGGATGTGAACCAGTTCGTCGTGAAAAGTGGCACCGTCTTCGGGAGTGCGGAAGTAGCCCTGGGCCATGCCCCAGTCACGGATCGTCTCGGCGACGCGAGAGACGAGCTGACGGACTCCGGTTTCGCGCTGCGCAGTTCCAAGCTTTCCGTGGAGATATTTGCTGGCCACGATGTTGGTGGCTGTCATGGACCAATCCTTGGGAACTTCGACGTCTTTCTGCTCGAAAATCACGTTGCCTTGGGCGTCGGTGATTTGGGCAGTGCGGAGATCCCATTCGACTTCATCGTAGGGAGACACGCCGGGCTTGGTGAAAAAGCGGCGGAAGCCGAGGCCCGGAGCCTTCTTTTTCGACGGGGTCTGAGCAGGGGTCGAGGTTGTGGAGGGGGACTGGTTCATGGTTTTGGTTTCGGACATCTCGGGGCTCTCCTAATTAGATTCTATGGTGTTGCGGCCGATTCGAGGGTCCGGGTGGGCCCGCATCGGTTTGGAGCGGGGATTGCGGATTGTATTGTAAAGAGCGTTCGTTCAGGGCCTTAAAGGCCCCATCTTTCAAGATCCTAGACGCGGCTTTAAAGCGCCGCTCTCGCACCAGAACTTCTCCCAGAACGTTCCACTTAGAAACCAGAGGGGAACGCCGGTGGGCGACAAATCTTTGTGGCGGCCTCGATCTGCGGGGTCAAAGACAATGCCGCAACCGGCTGCACCGGGGTTTCCTGCAGCCCGCTGGCCTCGCCCGGCGTCAGTTCCAATGAGCCGGCAAAATGGGTGCCGATGCCGGTGGCGATTTCAGTGGACGACGCAATCCATTGATTCAAAGCGCTGCAGATGCTGCGGCGCTGAGCGCGATCTTCGATAACTACGTAGCGAACGAAGTAACGTCCAGACTCGAGGCGGGCGCGCATGGGATTTTGCCAAGAGAGCATGCGGTCGAGGGTGAAAGCCATGTCGTCGTCTTCGAAGAACTTGGTGACCGCGAGCATGCGTGGAGATTCGCCGGCTGCCGGGCCAGGGATCGCTGCCTTGGGCGTGCGGGCAGGAGCCGAGATTTGCTGGGCCGGAGAGCCGATGGCGCCTGAGCCTACATTCATGATCTCTTCTGCGACTGCAAAAACGCCGGGCTTGCTGGGGACCGAGAGGAGGCTGCGATGGGACTCGCAACGGAACCAGCGCGACCAGTGCAAGCGACGGTAATCGAGAGGACGGTCAAAGCCGTGACGCGCCAGAGATTCTGAGACGAGGCGGGTTAAGCTCTCCATTTGGGCTCCTGATGTTGCTGGCGGCGAGCACGAGGAAGTTCCCCCGGTTCCGCTCAGCAGGTATTTATGTCTGACGTACAACGTTGTGTCGTCCCCGGGGGAGGGTCGGGAACGGCCACCGCGTTTCTACTCGACTCGACTTTCGGCTTCCGGCATCGGGCTACCGAGAGCGCAGATAGTTCAAGCTGGAAGGGTTCGGCGCCGGGCTAACGGATCGGAAGCCCGGGCGCCTGAGCCTTTCCTGGCCTGCGAAGTTGTGACCGGTCACCTCTGGCCGGGCACTCCGCCGCATGGCTTGCCTTCACTTCGAAGAACTCCGGCCCATTCCCGTGGGCCGAAATTCAGTGCTTGGGATTGCAAAGTTACTCCCGCTTATGGTGCCTGTCAAGAGATAAACACCATATGTTGTATCGTCAGCAATGACGGCCCTGATGCGCGAGGAGGGCCAAGTTTTCCACACCGTGTTCACATCAGGCCGAGCTGAGTGGAGACGCGCGGGGTACGAACCGGTTGGGGAGACTTTCGGCGAGCAGCCGGTGCGGGTGGATCGGTGCGGCGACGGCGAGGGAAATTGGGTGGCGCGAGGGTGTTCAGGTCAAACGCCTCGACTGTAGGCTGGCTGGATTTCCCCGCTGCCAGATCCGGCAAGGAGATTGTGCCGGTGTTCGAGGAATCTGCGGGGATATCACTCATGGGCACGTAAATGTCTTCGAATATCTGGCGAGGAGCGATGCTGAGAACTCCCTCGAAGGATTCGACGAGGTAGTCCCCCTTACGGCCGCAGTGCTGACGACCGAGAGCATCGGTGAAGCTGAGATTAGAGGTGAGCTGTTTGGCTTTAATCAGAAATCGGGTGCGGTATGTCTTCCATTCATTTTCTGTCATGGTGCGGTATCCGGCTACGGCTCTCTTGTTTTGACTATTGAGTGCTGCTGCCGATTGTCTTTGGGACTCCGAAAGCAGCTTTTCTTTCGTGAGGTGAAGAGAATGTACGAGCGAATCGGGCGGGGGTCAATTCAGTATTTTTGGTGCAAGTGAGGAAAAATGTGGGCATGCATCAGCACAAATATTCACCGCTCGATGTGCGTTCAAACACGCGAGATGGGGCGCGCCAGCAGGAGTGTTCTCAGGTTGCGGCTGAGATGCAAGGGAAATCTGGTAGAGTGAGCGCCGGAATATCCACAGGCGGCGCACAGGAAATGCAGAATCAGTTGTCAGTTCTCAGTTCCAGGGCTCGCTGCTTAGTGCTCTGGACTCGGGACTCGGGACTCAGGACTCATTGGAGGCTTATGCGGAGTTTTGCTTGCGGGTTTATTTTCTTCTTTGCGGTTTTGGCTGCGCTGGGACAGAGCTCCAGCAAAGCCATTGCCCTGCGCTGCGGGAGCTTGTTCGATGGGCGCGGGGATTCGTTGAAGAAGAATGTTGTGGTGGTGATTGAGGGAGACAAGATCAAACAAATCTCCAGCAACGCTCCTGTGGGCGCGGAGTTGGTTGATCTGTCAGGCCAGACGTGTTTGCCGGGATTGATCGATACGCACACGCACGTGCTGCTGCAGGGG
Organism: Candidatus Sulfotelmatobacter sp.; assembly: GCA_036376495.1. Lineage (GTDB taxonomy): Bacteria > Acidobacteriota > Terriglobia > Terriglobales > Acidobacteriaceae > Sulfotelmatobacter. The sequence goes on from DASVAE010000034.1 coordinate 7,778, forward strand.
GACATCACTGCGGCGGACTATGACGAGCAGTTGCTGAAGCAAAGTTCGGAGTACCGGACTATCGTGGCGACGGTGAATGCGAGGCGTGCGCTGGATTATGGATTCACCTCCATTCGCGATCTGGAAACCGAGGGCGCCGGCTACGCCGATGCGGACGTGAAGAAGGCGATCAACAACGGAGTGATTCCTGGGCCGCGCATGCAGGTTGCGACGCGGGCTTTGGATGTCACTGGGGCTTATCCCTTGCTGGGGTATGCGCCGGCAGTGGCGGTGCCGCATGGAGTACAGGTGGTGGATGGGGCTGATGCGGGGCGGCAGGCGGTACGCGAGCAAATCAGCCATGGCGCGGATTGGATCAAGGTATACAGCGACCGGTCGTACCGGGTGCGGGAAGACGGCGTGCTCGATGACATTCCAACCTTCACGCTGGATGAGTTGCGCGCGATTGTGGACGAAGCGCACCGGGAGCGTCATAAAGTCGCATCGCATGCCATGGCTCTCAATGGAGTTCACAATTCGGTGGAGGCCGGCGTGGATTCGATTGAACATGGCAACTACATTGCGGATGAAGATCTGAAAACCATGGCGGCGCGCGGGATCTTCTATGTGCCAACAATCTTTGTGGGAGAGTACGTGGCGCAGGGCAGAGCGGCGGCGGGAGCCCCGGTCTGGGTGAAGATGATTCAGATTCATGAAGACACGTTTCGGCGGGCGATGAAGGCGGGAGTAAAGATCGCCTTCGGGACAGATGCTGGCGGATTCGATTGGAAAGTGAATCCGGCGAAGGAATTTTCTTCCATGGTGAAGTTCGGAATGACGCCGGCGCAGGCGATCCGGTCGGCGACTTCGATGGCAGCGGAGTTACTGGGCGAAAAAGATTCGCTGGGGACGATTGAAGCTGGGAAGCTGGCGGATATTGTGGCCGTGCCGGGCAATCCATTGAACGACATCCCGCTTATGGAGAAGGTGGATTTTGTGATGAAAGGCGGGACGGTGGAACGGCGCCCTTAGCGTCGAGAAAAGCCGCAAGCGGCGCCAATCGCAGGGGGAGTGATTCCCTCTCTGGATTTACAGCAACTACCGGAGGGAAGTTGTTGCGATTGCGATCGAAATTAGATTCAGGGAAATTCTTACACTGGAGATGACACGTGACGAAAGATCCTGTTTGCGGAATGAATGTGGACGAGAATAATTCGCAGTATCGGTTAGAGCACAACGGAAAGCAGTACAGCTTCTGCTCGGAACAGTGCAAGAAAAAGTTTGAGCAGCATCCGGAGCAGTATGCGCGATCGGCTGCTTAGAGGAGCCGGAGGTAAAATCGGTTTCGGTACGAAGGCCCTTGCTTTTGGCAAGGGCCTTTTTGTCTTGAGTTTGCTCGCGGGAGGGACGAGGGTACGTCGCTACACGAGTCCATCCCGGGCGCTCGCTTCGCGAAGCGGGGAGGACGAGGCGTCCGCCCCGACATGGCTCTTCTAGCGGTGAGCCAGGGCTGGTTCCTGGGTTGTCTTTCCTGATTTCAGAGCTTGGTAACGGTTGTTGATTTCTTCCCAGTTCAGCACGTTCCACCAGGCAGACAGGTATTCGGGGCGGCGATTGTTGTACTTGAGGTAGTAGGCGTGCTCCCAGACGTCGTTGCCGAAGATGGGGAACAGGCCTTGCGAGAGGGGGTTGTCCTGATTCGCGGTGGTGACGATCTGGACTTCGCCGCTCGATTTTCCAGCCAACCAGACCCATCCCGAGCCGAACTGCTTGGCGCCGGCATCGTTGAATTTGGTTTTGAAATCGTTGAAGTTGCCGAAAGTCTTCTGGATGACTTGGGCGATTTCACCGCTGGGGTCGCCTCCACCTCTTGGCTTCATAATTTTCCAGAACATGCTGTGGTTGACATGGCCGCCGCCATTATTGCGGACTGCGGTGCGGATGTCTTCGGGAACGGCACTAAGGTCGCGGATCAATTCGTCGGCAGATTTGCTGGCCAGTTCGGGATGCTTCTCGATGGCGGCGTTCAGATTCTTCACGTAGGCACCATGATGCATGTCGTGGTGCAGGGTCATCGTCTGCTTATCGATGGTGGGTTCCAGTGCGTCGTACGAATACGGCAAGGGGGGCAGTTCGTGAGCCATTGTTATCCTCCAGAGGGTCTGATGACGGGAGATTCGAATTCGATGCAGTGAGATGATTATAGAACGCGGGGTTGGGGGCGGCAAAAGAGGGCGGAATTGGGGAACTGGGGTTTGTAATTTGTGAATAGGACAATTTTGTAATCGCTTGGATTTCGGATAGCGCACGCTGAATTGCACTTAGAAACGGCTTTCGCGCGGGCATGCTCGGAACTACCCGCTCGCTTTCGCTCGTGGGGCGGACGAGGCGTCCGCCCCTACACGGCTTCATTTGCGGCCTATTAGACGGATTCTGGAGGTGAAGGCGCGGCCTTCGCAGGCGCTGAAGGTGGGTTGTGGGTGAGTGGCGTCGATCACACTGTTGACTACGAAGGGATTGCAGCGACCGGTGATGTTGTCCAAGCCTCCGCGAAGCGCAAGGTAGTAGCCCAGGAAGTGGAATCGCTTCTCGAGTTGCAGATTCAGGGACAAGTACTCGGGAAAGCGATGCGCTCCGGGTTTGCCGATGAGTTGCTGCTGGTCGGTGAACTCGCTGAAGGGGAATCCGGTGCGGGCTTCCATGGAGTAGGCAATTTCCAGGCGGTGGATGATCGGCAGCTTGAAAAACGGAAGATATCCCCAGGAGAGAAAGCGGTTCGGGGTATCCCAGGGGTAAGGGCCGGGCTGCTGGGGGCTGAGGATGTTGTTGTCGACGTTGAAATCGAGGGCCTGGTTGGAAGTTGCGCTGGAACGAGTGTAGGAACCCATGAGCATGTAGGCTTCGCGGAAATTACGGCGGAGCGTGATCTGGAACGAGTTGTAGTGATCATCGCGGGTGTTCTGCAGGATGAAGTCGCCGCTGGAGGCAGCGGGAGCGTCATAAACGAAGCCTCGGGAACCGCGCCGCTGAAAATATTCAGCCTTGGCGTAAATGGCGGCGGGGAGTTTCTTTTCGAGGGCAATGCTCCAGTTCACAAAACGGGGAGATTGCAGCGCGCTGGTATTGGCGGTGAATGTGGTCGTGCGCGGGCCAGCCGTGGTGACGCATCCAGTGGGCGCGGTGCAGGTGGGATCAGTGAAGAAGAAGGTGTCCTGGCGGGATCCGGCGTAGGGGCGGGCGATCAGAAAGATAGGCGTGGACTCATAGATCAATCCGATGCCGGCGGAGAGTTTCGTGTTTCCCGAATTGTCGAGGACATAGGTAGCGGCGAGGCGGGGGGCAAGGTCAGAGCGGTGGATCATGGAGTCCCAATCGAGACGGACGCCTGGTTCAACCAGAAAGCGGTTGGTAATGCTCCAGCGATCTTCGACGTAAGCGGCGACCTCGTTGTTGAATTGCTCATGCAGAGGAGCCGCGGTGAAGGTGGAGTAGCGGGTGCAGGGAAAGTTGTTGTCCTGCGGGGCGGTGAAGCAAAGGTCGGGAGCGGTGACGCGGTTGTTGCCGGTGAGAAATGAAATGGGCCGGCGGAAGAAACGGGCATCGTAGTCGATGCGGTCGAGATCCACGCCGAACTTCAAGTCGTGGCGGCCCTGCCATTGCTGCGGCTGCAAATAGACATTGGCAATCCCCTGCCAGCGGGTGGCGTTGGTCTGCTGGTTTAGGTAATAGTTCCCTCCCGTAGTGTCGGTGTTCACGAAATAAGGGCTAGTTCCGTAGGGAGTGTAGCGGGTGTTGTATTGGTCGAATGCGAATCCGGTTTCAAGAAGGTCCCCGCTCTGGAAATAGTGCTGATCTTTTATGGAGGCGACGTAGGCGGACTCGTCGTCCTTGGGATTGGAAAGCTGGGGACTCTGCGGGGAAAGAAATACGTACTGATCGTGAAGGTCGTTGATGAGGAAGCTGGTGGTGAGGATGTTGCGGTTGGTGAGGTTGGCCTGGAGCTTGGTGAGATTGCCGAGGCGAAGGATGTGGTCGTTGTCGGCTCCGCGGGGCAGTTCGGTGTAGATCTGGTTGTTGTATTCGCCGTCGAAGGCATTGTAGAACCAGATTTTTCCTTTAACGATCGGGCCGGAGAAGGTGAAGCGGGGAAGGAATTGGTCGAAGCGCCATCCGTGGCGGTTGATGAAGGACGGGAGGAAGTCGGTGGCGGAGAAGCGGAAATGGTCATCGCCAATCCCGGTGTTGAGCATAAGCAGTCCGGCAGAGCCTTTGCCGGCTTCGGCGGGCTCGCGGGAGGGTTCGACCTGGATGGAGCGGAAAGCGTCGGTGCTGACGCGGAGGAGGAGCAGTCCGTTGGCGGGCTGGGTTACGTTGAAGCCATCAAGCAGAGTTTCGGTCTGATAGGTTTGAGCTCCGGCGATGTGGGGCTGGCCGAATTGATCCTGCACTACGCCGGGAATGAAGTTGAGGGCGTTGCGATAATCGTGGGTGGCGGGGAAAACGATGTTGATAACGTCGAGCCCGGTGAGCGTCTCGCGAGAGGAAACTTGCGTGGGATCGATGGCCGGGGTGGATTCGCGAACATCGACGACTTCACGAATTTCCTGCTGGTGGTTGAGGGTGACCTCGATGGAAGAGCTGGGATCGATCCGGAGGGCGGGTTGGTCCAGGGCGTAGTAGCCTTCCTTTTCGACGTGGACGTGGTAGAGACCGGGGGCAAGTGAGGGGAAGAGGCAGCGTCCGGTGAAGCTGGTCTGGCAGCGCACTTCCGATTGTGTGGGAGATTGCAGTGTGATGCGGGCGGAGTTGACGGCTACCCCGTTTTCGTCGACGACGGAGATCGCGGGGGTAGGAGCGGACTGAGCCGCGGCGGTGCTGACCAGGACGAGCGTAAGGAGGAGAGCACGCATGCGGTTGCAGAGTATTTTACGGTGGGATGCGGGCGGCGAAGCGGCGGTTTGTACGACGGAACCGAAGTTCGCACAGAGAAATGACTGCAGGGACTAACGAAACGGAAGCTAAAAGGTTGGGTTGCAGGCTGTTGGGACGTACTGCAGGGCATCTTACAAAAGGGAGAATCCGGCCGATTTTCTTTCTGAGGGAAAAGAGGTAAAATGCTTGTACCCGCTCAGAAGGATTTTCTCCAGATGTCTTTCCTGTCTTCCCGCGAAGCCCTGCAACTCACAGCCACGTTTGCCTTCACGGCGGAGCGGATGCGCGCCGATGTGGAGGCGCAGACGCTTGCCAGCTTGTATGAGAGGGCCAGCCGTGTCGCGTTTTTGAAAGCCCACCTGCTCGCCCGAGAAGAGGAGGTTCATCCGATTTTTGGACAGAGCTTCCGGCGCGCCGCATATGCGGCAGCCTGAGTCAAACCAATCTCAATTCCTGCTTCATCGTCCCGCCCATAACTGAGCTGCCGGAGTGCAATAGATCAGGGGAGAGGGGATAGGGTACAGGGATCAGTTCAGGATTTGGTCGCGAGGTATTCGCAGACGCGGCGGATGGTGTCGCGCTGGTGATCGTTCAGGGTCAAAAACTCGAAGCCATAACGGAGGCCCTGGCGGTAGCGCACAATGGCACGAACCTTGATGGGATAGGGCGTAAGCGGAAGCGGGATATCGAGAGTCACGATTTCGCCGGGTTCGAGACTGCCGGTGAGGGTGGCGCCGATGCCGTCCTGGCCCATCTCGGTGGAGCGTCCCCAACAGCTGCGGAATTCTCCGGCTTGAAACATTCTGACCTGCAAGCGGACATCGATGGCGAAGCGCGGAAAGCGGCGAGTGTACTGAGCCTTCGGACGATGGCCGGAGCTGGGTTGAGCACCCGTCTCTGCGGCGGCTGCTGCGCGGGCTTTGTCATGGGTGCTCATCTAAGATAACGCGGACAGGTTGGCACCGCGCTCATCCTTTCTAATTTCCGTGCAGCAGGTACCCGGGCTCGAGAGGAAGTTTGCCCCCGAGCTTGACGACAGAGACACTGCTATTAATGGAGTAAACGTCCACGACACCCACCGCGCCGGGGATGGATGCGACTCTATTCACGAGGTCCTCATCGGACTCGACGATTATGATCGCGGGGTGGCCAGCGCGCCCGTGATTAGCTGTGGAGACTAGTTCTTTGACCTGCGGTTCGGGAGCCTCATAGAGCTTTTCCAGCACTATCTTCATTGCGGGATTGGCAGGAGAACGCATGATGAAAGTGACAGATTTGCCATCGGGCCAGCGGTTGGTCTGGCCTTTGCAGATCTTCATGAGGTCGGGAATGGCCAGCGCGGAAACGGAGTTGGCTTTGTTGGAGACGACCGCGAGATCGCGGGCGGTTGCCAATGACACTCCGGCGGTGGCGATGAACAACAAGAACATTAAGGCTTTACGGTAGAACACTCTCGCCCCCGCGACAGAAATTCGCACACTTCGAGATTCTCGTGGAATTCGGGCAGGGGCTCAACGGTCAGGAAGGCCATGTACCTCTGGAGCCAATAGGAGTTGGAAGCAGGCTGATCCAGATGCAAGTCGCTATGGTGGGTTGGCAAGAATGCGCCGATAGGGTAGGCTAGGCCTTCCAAAAAAATCCGAGCCGATGTGTTCCGTTCGAGAGGAAAGAGGGCGGGGTGTTCTCGATGAGTGATGAGCAGCAGAATGGGATCGCGGCGCAAGCGAGCACTGGCTCGAGGGCGGAGACGGCTGACCCGGGCCAGTATTGCCCAAACTGCTCCTCGCGGCTGCGGGAGAGCCGCTGCAAGTTGAAGTGCCCGCAGTGCGGCTTTTATCTGAGCTGCTCGGATTTTTACTGAGATCCATGGCTGCGACCTCCTAATTCCCTTCCACAATCGAACAATTGAGAACCGACCTGGCGCGATCCCGTGACGGGTTCACGGCACTCCGTCTAGAATGGCAGGGCGACTTTATTTCTAAAAATTGAGGAGAACGTCATGCAACGCAAGGCGAGTGCGGTTTGGAAAGGCGGATTGAAGGATGGGAAGGGGACGATGTCGGCTCCGGGTGGGGTGCTGAACAATACGCAATATTCATTTACTACGCGGTTCGAGAATGCTCCGGGGACCAATCCCGAGGAGTTGATTGCGGCGGCGCATGCGGGCTGCTTCTCAATGGCGCTGTCGGCACAACTGGGCGGGGCCAATCTAACGCCCGAAAGCATCTCCACCAGTGTGACGCTGTCGTTCGAGAAGCTGGATTCCGGGTGGACGATCACGCAGAGTCACATCGATGTGGTGGGCAAAGTGCCGGGTGCGGACGCGGCAACGTTCCAGAAGTACGCGGAGGCGGCGGAGAAAGGGTGTCCGGTGTCCAAAGTCCTGAACGCGAAAATCACGATGAGTGCGAAGCTGGAATAGCACTGCTGGCGGATTATTCTGAGTGTCTGTAAAATGTGTGGGTAAGTCTTTCCGGCGGCTTGCGGGCTGCCCGGCGAATGAAGTCCACTTGCCATCGTGGCGGAATTGGCAGACGCGCATGGTTCAGGTCCATGTACCGGCAACGGTGTGGGGGTTCGAGTCCCTTCGATGGCACCAGTCGTTGGTTTTCTTTTTCAAGATATAGGAAGGCAAGCAGGACAGAGCGGCATCTGGCGTCGATGGGCCCATCGGCTGGAGCGCGGTGCCGCTCTCGTTGTCTCATCATGCTTGCACTGCGCCGAGACTGCAGCACATTCCTTGTAGGCAAGCGTCAGCAGCAACTTACAAAAACAGGGGATAGGGACTGGGGTTCAGGGATCAGCTTGGGTTTTCCTGCGCACCTTGCATGGTTCTAGGCAAAGAGGTTGAAATGGGGCACAATGCAGGGCGGGACGGCGGAGTCGAGAGTTGAAAATATCGCAAAAAGGGCTATATGCGCTGCAGGCGATGATGACGCTGGCGAGGCGGCATGAGCAGGGGGCGATCAAGATCCGGGACATTGCCGCGGAGAGCGATCTGCCGGAGAAGTTCCTGGAATTGATTCTGCTGGAATTGAAGAATGCGCGCATTGTGGATAGCGTGCGCGGGGCGCGCGGCGGATATCAGTTGCGACGGGATCCCTCTGAAATTCCGCTGAGCGATATTATCCGCCTGGTGGATGGGCCACTGGCTCCCATGGGAGATGCGGAACAGTTACGCGGGCTCATCGATAAGGATGAGGATCACCGGGCGCTGTATGAGGTGTTCTTGGCCGTGCGCGATGCGGCAGCGAAGATTCTGGAGAATACTACCGTGGGAGATCTGGTGGCTCGGGGCAGGGCGAAAAGAGCAGCCGGGGCCAAAGCCGCGGTGGCCAGCGGAAAGAAACGGTGAAATTCACGCTTTAAGCAGCGGGTAAGTAACCGACGGGGGACATTCCTTTCCTGGGGCGAATTCCGTACCCGTTCTGTTATGCCTCCTTAGGTTGTTTCCTGTATTCAACTTGGGCGACATTCGTCCTACCGTGTGAGCCTGCGGCCAATGCAGTGAAGGCCTCATAGGACCAACATTCAAGTTATGGACGAAAAACTGAACATTCTGCTGGTCGACGACCAACCGACCAAGCTGATGGCCTATGAGGCCGTGCTTGGCGAGTTGGGGGAAAACCTGATTGAAGCCCATTCGGGGATGGAAGCGCTGGAGCAACTGCTGAAGAATGACGTCGCTTTAGTGCTAATGGACGTATGCATGCCCGGGATGGACGGTTTTGAAACGGCGGAGATGATTCACCAGCATCCGCGGTTTGAAAATACGCCGATCGTGTTCGTGTCCGGGATTTGCGTTACGGAAATGGACCGGCTCAAGGGATACCGATGCGGAGCGGTCGATTATGTTCCGGTGCCGGCACCACCGGAACTGCTGCGGGCAAAAGTAAAAACGCTAGTCGATTTACACCGAAAGACACGACAGCTGGAAGCGTTAAACGCAAAAATGACGCTGCTGCAAGAAGAAGAGCGGCGGCGCATTGCGCGGGACTTGCATGACAGCATCGGGCAATTGCTGGCGGCGATCTCTATGAATCACTCTGCGGTGCAATCGGAGTCTGAAAGACTGAGCGCTCGCGCAGCTCAGTGTTTGCAGGAAAACGTCGGGATGGTCGAGGAGGTCAGCAAACAGATCCGGACCATCTCGTACCTGCTGCATCCGCCATTGCTGGAAGAGGCCGGGTTGGAGCCTGCGCTTCGCTGTTTTGTCGATGGCTTTGCCAAGCGGAGCGACATTGCGGTGAGCCTGCAGATTTCGCCGAACCTGGGCCGCTTGCCGCAGGAAGCGGAAATTTGCATTTTTAGAGTGGTGCAGGAGTGCCTGACTAATGTACACCGGCATTCTGGAAGCCGGACGGCGGCGGTCCGGGTGACTCGAGAGAAAACTTATGTGAGAGTTGAGGTAGAAGATGCGGGCAAAGGGATCCCCTTCGCGGCATCGAGGCTGGCGGGCGTTGGAGTTCTCGGGATGCGAGAACGGCTGAGGAATTTAGGAGGGACTTTGGATATTCGTTCCAGCAACGAGGGAACCCATTTGACCGCTGTTCTTCCGGCAGCTGCGAGCGATTCCGCCGATCTAGCGGCTGCGGCACCGACCATTTCAGTGGTTCCGAGCGCGTAGGGATACGACCCTTATTGCAGTGAGAAAAGTCCGGCTGCATTTCAGCCCTGGGCTCCTTTTCCTCCAAAATCCTTAGCAGACGCGGCATTTGCGCGATTTTCACAGGAGCGCTGCACGGCCGCGACTTCTTCAGAAGATTCATTTACTGGAATGAATTCAGGGGAAAGCCGTGTCAGGCGCGGCTTCTGGGGAGAATTGATTTTAATGCTGCACTATTTCCGGTCAGGGGGTTGTGGATGGCGTGCACTGCATTGAAAAGACGTGTACTTACAAAGGCGTATTTTTCGTTGACTGAAAAAATAGAAGGAGTACAACAGGATCGTTCTTTGACAGCTTCTTAAGTTTTTCCGGTTGGTGCGGCGTCCGGGGCTCAAGCGAAGTCACCTTCTCTGACCGCAAGGTTGAGAAGGAGGGCAAGCAAGGGTCTATAGCAAAGCGCTGGTT
>DASVAE010000035.1:0-52382 GCA_036376495.1 Candidatus Sulfotelmatobacter sp.
CGTAGCTGACCTCGATCTCTCCGGCGCACCAAAGCTAATCAATAAGAAAGTGGTCTATGAAAGCAAAGACCGAAGCTGCACGATTGAAGCCCAGGATTTTTACGATAACGACCACAAGATGACTTTTACCTGCTACGAACCGGAAGGACGCGCATCGGTGATGGGCATCGACTTGCAGACTGGTGAAGTCACGAATTTTTCCAAAGCTCCCGGTAGCTACAATGAGCCCGAAGGAATCTTTCCCGACGGCCTCCACACAGCCGTTGAGGCGGATCGTCAGTGCGAACAACTCGGAGGACAGCGAGGCTCGGGCAATATTGACATTTGGAAGCTCAGGCTCGATGGAACCGGAAAAGATTTCACCCGGCTTACGCACTTCAACGACTACGAAGGAGGAAAGGCGTCGAATCCGGTGATCTCAACCGACGGCCGCTTCATGGCATTCCAGAGCGCGCGCACAAGCGATCCTGCCGGTGTAGGGTATGGAATTCTGCTTTACTGGTTCAAGCGCTAATGCCAGCGTCTAATTCAAAACACCGGATGGACTACTGCAGCAGGCTGTTGAAAAAAGGCGGCAACAAGATCATTGGTCGGGCGGGCAGATTTGAACTGCCGACCGCTCCCAGCCCAAGCGAGATGACGCTTCGCTTGACCAGACATCACGGAGTCAACGCGTTAGAGAAAATGACTTCACCGGCAAGACGCCACAAGTGGGGTAAAAAGGACAGCAGAAAATCACTCGTCGAGTTCATAGCTGATGTCTCGCGCGACTCTTGCGTTCTTGATGCCCTCGGCGACTGCGGCACTGATGTCAATCTCATTGAAAATTTCCCGCAACCCTTCTCGGACGCCTGTTCTCACAGCATCTTTAATTGACCAATCGAGGGCGGCAAAGCCGATGCCAATTAGGAGGAAGGGCCAGATGGCACGCAGCCCAGACCAGATGAGCTGGAGGAGGTAGAAAGCTATTGGACCGATGGACATAGTGACTCCGACAGATGAATCATCTGTGTTGTCGGAGGGGTTCACAAGTTACGGAGGTCAATCCGGCACTGAAGTGGTGTTCCCACCCCCTCAGTCGTCTTACAATCCGCAATATCATGAATTTCGTTCGGGCGGCTATACCATATCTTCTGCAGGGACTGCTGGGATTCATCGCCCTCGTCGCCCTAATAAAAGACTGGAAGGATTATGGAGAAGCATCAGGCAAATACAAACATCCCGTCCGAATTGCGGTGCTCGTTGGCACGATTGCAGTTGTCTTTCTTTCGATGCTCGACACCTACAACACCAGAGAGGAAGCGAGGAACACGGAACAAGAAGCAGGCCGCAGAGAAGTTGAGAGCAAGAAACATACTGACGATCTAACCGACCAGATACGGCAGGAACGTGAGGAGAACAAGCAGAGCCGTATTGATGCCAGCAAGTCTTTCGATTCGCTCTACCAACGCTATTCAGAACTGCTAGCGAAAGTTCAAAACGCAGACCTCTTGCGGGAGATCAAACAGACCCGTGACGAACTGAAGGCAACACAGGAGAAATTGACCCAGCCGAAGCCTCGGCTGACTGCTTCCTTCTGGGTACCGGACTTGGGTCTCAATGGGTCAAAGAAGGAAATGGATGTTGTCAAAGCGAAAGATGGTTCTGTCACATTCGACATCACGGCTCTAAATTCCGGGGATACCGCCGCTTTGAGGGGGGACATAATTGTAAAACTTTGTGCATTGTGCAAGTACGGCAAAGAGCCGGATGGTTCAAAGCATCTCCCCGGTTCTGATGAACAGGACAGAGCGATTCCGTTCGAGCACATACTCGGCCACAGTTACGTCCCCAAAGTAACGGTTCAGGCCATACCGCCAAAGACTTACTCGGGCATCGAAGTTGCCATCACCTTCGCCTGTGAAAACTGTGTCACAGAGACCCAGAAGTTAATACTCAACTTCGTTCCTGCGTTGAGATTCCCCCGATAACGTCCTCAAGCTGAAAATTTGAAGTTGAAGGTGGGCACGACATATTCCCGCCTCGTCTGATGAGAGCGTATCCCTTGACCAATGGTTCAATCAGTCCTAGCATCTTCTGCTCCTGCTTCGATGGTGGTGACTTCGGCGGCGCCGGTTCGCAAGGGAAGGCATCACGTAGAGCGTAGCCCAACAGCAGATTTCCATCTTCGTGAAGTTTCTGCGGATGTTCTTTAAGCCACCTGACCAGAACCCGAGCATCCTGCCCGAGAGTGACCCTCGGCGGGAAAAAACATTGTGTTGTGAAGCCTCAAATATTCCGGGTATGACACTCGACAGTTGCGGGGCTGACATTGTGGAGATACTGACGTTCCTTGATAGATTGAGCGAATTTCGGTAACACGGTCTTCCTCCATGCTGAGGGTCAACCGACCCTGTTAAATGGAAGCCGTTTCTGTACGCCGTTGATTCTGTAGGATTGGTCGGGACGGGCAGATTTGAACTGCCGACCCCTCGCACCCCAAGCGAGTGCTCTACCAGGCTGAGCCACGTCCCGACTTGGAAAGGATTCCGCTGTACCGCACGGTGCAGCGGAGGGGTTCGTTTCCGATTCTACACCAATCCAGAGAGACAACCGTAGGGTTCGGGTTTCGTTTGTATCGCCTTCGGCGAGGGCGGACGAGACGTCCGCCCCTGCATCGAGGCTTCAGCCGGCGGCTCGCCAGGGCAGATTGGAGGCCGTGGCTGACGGAGTTCAATCCAGATCGCGCCAGTTCATGCCTGCGCCCATCTCCACCAGGAGCGGCACCGCGAGCGGATGTGCTTTCTCCATGTGCTCGCGGACCAGGGACTTCATGGCATCGATCTCCGCTTCGGGAACCTCGAAGACCAGTTCATCGTGCACCTGCAATGTCATGCGCGATTCGAGGCCACGCTCGCGGAGTGCGGCGTCAATGCGGATCATGGCAATCTTGATGAGATCGGCCGCCGTCCCCTGCAGGGGAGTATTCACCGCGGTGCGCTCGGCAAAGCCACGCTGATTGGAGTTCTTGCTGTTGATGTCGGGGATTGGCCGAACGCGCCCAAACAAGGTCTTCACCTTCATGTCGCGACGGGCTTCCTCGAGCGTCCTATCGATGAAAGCTCGGACGCCGCTGTACTTTTCGAAGTAGGCGTTGATGAATTGCTTGGCCTCGCTGGTATCGATTCCCAGATTCTGAGAAAGGCCGAAGGGCGACAGTCCGTAGACGATGCCGAAATTCACGACCTTAGCCTGGCGCCTGTGATCTGCCGTGACCATCAACGGAGGCACGCCGAAGACCTGGGATGCGGTCAGCGTGTGCACGTCGTCGCCGCGGCGATAGGCTTCGACCAGCAGCGAGTCTCCCGAGAAGTGCGCCAGCAGGCGCAGTTCAATCTGGGAGTAGTCCGCGGTGAGCAGCACATGCCCAGGCTCGGCGATGAACGCTGCGCGAATGCCCCGGCCTAGTTCGGTGCGAATGGGGATATTTTGCAGATTGGGATTGGCCGATGATAGGCGTCCCGTGGCGGTGCCGGTCTGGGCGAAGGTCGTGTGCAGCCTTCCTGTGGCCGGATTGATGAGGGCCGGAAGTGCATCGACGTACGTCGATTTTAGCTTTGTCAGCTGGCGGTAGTCGAGCACCATGCGGGCGATGGGGTAATTTTCAGCCAGCTCCTCGAGCACATCGACGGCGGTGGAGATGGTGCGCCCCTTGCCATACTTCACCGGCTTCGGCAGATTCAGGCGATTGAAGAGTACGTCCCCCAGTTGCTTGGGCGAACCCACGTTGAACTCCGTTCCCGCAACTTCGTGGATCTCTTTTTCTTTTGCCCGGATTTCACGCTCCAGTTCTACCGACATCGTCACCAGCGCGGGCACATCGATCTTCACGCCGGCCTGCTCCATGCGCGTGAGTACTGGAACCAGCGGCATGTCAATCTCTTCATAAACCTTGCTCAATCCCAGTTGCTCGACTTCGGCGCGCAACGCACTGCTCAGCCGTCCAGTGATATCGGCTGCTTCTGCCAGCGTACCGGAGAGCTTGAGATTGAACCGGCGCAGAGCAACCTCGGCCAAGTCATGGGATGAATAGGTGGGATCGAGCAGGTACGAATAGAGCATGGGATCGTGCTGCACGGCATTAATGCTGATGCCCAAGGGAGCCAGCGCATGCAGAGCGGACTTGTAATCGTGAATCGCTTTCGGGATTTTGGAATCACTCAACACTGCTTTCAGCCGGGAAGCCGCGTCGCTGGAATCGAGCTTCACCACCGTGGACGATCCCGTCGCCACGGAGATAGCGATCCGCTGTGGAGTTTTGGGTGCGGGCGCGTTCAATGCGCCTCCCATAAGCGAAAGCTGTTCTTGCTGCGCGGGTTCTTCCTCCTGCTGGCTCTCTTGATCTACGGAGACAGGCGATTCTTCGTGCTCAACCGCGACTGACAGGGCAGTTTCCGCACTGAGGGACTTGAGTATCTGGTCGATATCCGCGGCCGAACTGGCCTCGGTGTAGTGAGTGTCGCTCACCTCGGCCACAGGCAGCAGTTCCTTGAGCAGGGACGTGAATTCCAATTCCGTGAACAGCGAGCGTAGCGCGTCGATATCCGGGTCCCCCGCGTGCATGGAGTCGATGTCGAGTTCCACCGGCACATTCGTGTCGATAGTCGCCATGCTCTTGCTGAACAGGATGGTGTCGCGATTGTTCTGCAGCGATTCGCGATAAGTCTTGCGCTCGACTTCGGCTGCACGATCAAGCGCCGCTTCGACCGAACCGAAGCGCTTGATGATCTCCACAGAGCCTTTGTCGCCGATTCCCGGCGCTCCAGGAATATTATCGATCGAATCCCCGCGCAGAGCCATGACATCGATCACGCGCTCGGGAGGCACGCCCAGGATCTCCTCGACCTTCGCAGCATCGCAGATCAAGTTGTCCTTCGGCGGATTCAGGATGTGCACCTTGTCGTTCACCAACTGCATCATGTCCTTGTCGCTCGAGACGATGTAAACGGGATGGCCAGTGTCGGCAGCCTTGCGTGCCAAGGTGCCAATCACGTCGTCGGCCTCGAAGCGGGTGACGCCGATCATGGGAATGCGGTAAGCCTCGAGCGCGCGGCGAATGTAGGGAACCTGCTGGGCCAGGTCCTCGGGCATTTCCTTGCGGTTCGCCTTGTATCCCTTGTATTCGATTTCTGTGAACGTCTGGGTCTTGATGTCGAACTTGCGGATGGAAGTCACGCTGTCGGCCTGCTCATCGCGGAATGTGCGTCCGGCCACGTCGAAGACGGCCGCAAGATATTGCGGAGAAAAGTCGTCACGCAACTTGCGAAGCATGTTGACGAAAACGTAGATGGCGGCGGTGGGAAGGCCCGTTTTGGTGGACATGGGCCGCTGCCGCGCCATGGCGTGATAGGCGCGGAAGATGAATGACATGGTGTCGATCAGGAAAATCCGACCGGGGGCCGAAGTACTGTCCTCGACACACGCGGGCGTGGCTGTAGAGACGTTGCTGGCAACGTCTCTCTCGGCTGCGGAGGACGCTCGTGCCCTGGCGATCGATGCTTTGGAGCGAGGAGACAACCGTTCTAGTTTAGCAGCAGGAACGCGAGCTAGAACTCCAGGCGGAAGTCCGCTTTCACGAACTTCTTGCCTTCTGCGCGAGAGTTGTTGCGGAAGATCAGGTGATACCGGGCGGGCTGATTGATGGTCGGAGGAAGGCGGGTATTGATATTTGCGGCGGGGGCGTCTTCCGCGATAAAGATCGCGTCTCCCGCGCGCCTGTTCACAAACACGAAGTACTCGTCATCACTCAGAACCAGAACCTCGATGGGAGCATCGGCGCCGGCTGCGGCTGAGGATTGGAAGGTGCCGCGCAGCTGCGGGCTGGCAGCATGCGCCGGAACCTGGAAGGCGACCTGCACCGCGGAGCGCACCGTGAAACTCTTACGCAAGATCGGAACCGTAGAACCAACGACGGATCCGCCTACGTGGTCGCTTGCCGTGGGGATCCAGGTAACAGTCTCCACATCTTTCGCCGCGGGTGTGGACCCTTCCTGGTTCGCCATGTAGTCGGCCAATGGACCGACTATCTTCACGGCCTGCGCGGCTTGCTTCGCTTCTGTATAGTCCTTGGGATTCTCGTATGGTTTTGGGGGAACCGCGGGAGCGATGAGGGGAACCTGTTGCATGCGGCGATACGAGTAAAACCCACCCACGATAAAGACGAATGCAACGACCAAGAGGCCAAACAAACTTCTCATACGACTCCTACTGCCTAAAAAGACGATGTTAGGAGTCCTTCAGCGGGATAGGTAGATGTCGAGAGTAACCTCGTGGCTATCTGGAGGTGCCGTACTCGGTGTTGAAGTGCAATTTGATTTCGCCGCACGTGCCTTGTTCGGGAGAGTAGACGACGCAGGTATCGAAAGGACGGGAATAGACGTGCAGGCTTATGGCACGTTGATTGAATTCTCGAGGATTGACCACGCGATGTACTGGATCGGCCGGGTTGACTGCGCAGGGCTCGGCAAGATTCATCTCAACGGTGTTGAGCGGCTCCAGTTGGCACGTGCCGCGTTGTAAATCCTGATGAACCAGATGAAAATTTTCGACGCGCAGGCGTCCCATGGGAACGGCCATCCAGCAGTTCTGATCGCGGTGGTTATGCACTGAGCTGGCCTGACCGACTTCCCAGCAGATCGCCATCAATTCGTAGAGAGGCGTACGGACAATCAGATTGCGCGTGTAGTGCTGCCGATCCCAGGTCAGATAAGGAGCTAATGAACCCACATCGACCGGGTTGAGCTGTAAAAGGCTGCGCAGAGGCTCGGTTTCGTGGAAGACAGCGCCGTCCAGCTTTCTAAGCCGCTGCACCAGGTCTTGAATGGAAATTAATCCGATGCTTCTCACGTCTTCTTGCCCCGCGGGCCCGGTTTCTTCCAGGTCTTGCGAGAAGCGGAAATTTTGCCGGTACTTTCAAGCAAGACCACGACATGCGCGACGGCCGTATTCTCCAGGTTCAGCCCCTCAGGAGTTTTCGCCTTCAGGCCCACACAGTTGCTTGGGACGGCAAGCAAATCTGCCACTCGCTGGCGGATCGCCATGCTATGAGGGCCGATCTTCGGAGCGGTAAGAATGAGGCTGCAATCCAGGTTCGAAAGTCGGTATCCGGAGCGCCGCACCCGGTCCAGCGACTCACGTAAGAACACAACGGAATCCGCGCCCTTCCATTTGGGATCCGAAGGGGGAAACAGAACTCCGATATCAGGCGCGGCAATGGCCCCGAGAAGCGCGTCAGTAATTGCGTGCAGGAGGACGTCTCCATCGGAATGTCCGCCTAGCCCTTTGTCGTGCGGCAGCGCTACCCCGCCAATCTTCAGGGGAACGCCTGCGCGGAATTCGTGGGAATCGAATCCGTAGCCGATGCGAGTCTCAGGCTTTGCTTTGTTGGTTGGCATTCGAAATTACGCAAGAATCAGCCTGGCTAATGTCCCAAATAGAACTGTGCCAGGTCCATATCACCGGGACTTGTGATCTTGATGTTGCGGGGGGATCCCATGACTACCCACACGTCATGTCCGGAGCGCTCGGCCAGGGACGCTTCGTCGGTGCCCATGAAGCCATCGGCAACCGCCTCGTCAAAAACTTTCTTGATAACGCTGTAGCGAAAACCTTGCGGAGTCTGGGCCAAAACTATGCTGGCTCGCGGAATTGTGGTCTTGATGATGGCGCCCTCCGCAGTTCGTTCCACCTGTTTGACGGTGTCTACAGCGGGAAGTCCGGCAATGGCAGCGCCGTATTTTTTCGCCGCTTCAATGACTTCAATGATGATCTCGGCGGAGACCAAGGGCCGCACGGCATCATGCACCAGCACGATGTCGTCCGGACCGGCGGAAATGGCGTTCAGCGCGTGCTCCACCGATTGCTGACGGTGCTCGCCACCGGCTACGAACTCAACTTTTTTCTTGAGTACATCTTGGGCTTCGGCCTGGAGCCTTTCTCGAAAACCCTCAACCTCATTTTCGCGAAGGGCTACCCAGATTTCGCTCACCGGATCGACGGCGACAAACCTGCGCAGCGTATGAATCAGAATGGGAGTTCCGGCCAGCTCCGTAAACTGCTTGGAAGGGTGCGGATGCTTGCCCTTCGCAGTTTTGCCACTGGGAACGGGAGCCATGCGGGTTCCGAGTCCAGCAGCCGGAATGATGACGATGACCTTCATTGCGGGGTGTAAGTATACGGATGCC
The DNA here is from genome assembly GCA_036376495.1 of Candidatus Sulfotelmatobacter sp. Taxonomy (GTDB): domain Bacteria; phylum Acidobacteriota; class Terriglobia; order Terriglobales; family Acidobacteriaceae; genus Sulfotelmatobacter. The sequence continues at coordinate 8,223 of DASVAE010000035.1, forward strand.
GAACGGCAACTTCAAATCGCGCGAGCGAGACGAATGTCTGGCGCATGCAGCCAACCTGGTCCGCCAAGGCAAGCGCGGGTCTGAAAGAGATGGCGAGGACTGACATTAGCCAATCCTCGCCTGAGATTAACAAGAACTATGACGCTGGTTTTGGTTCGGCTCCGACGGAGGACGCGGCAACCGGTGTTGCCGCCGGTACGGAAACTCCAGCCGAAGTTGCCGGTACGGGCACGGCCTGCCGCGAATAGGCGGCACGCTCGTCCCATTTTCCGAAAATCATTTTGCCGGCAGTAGTCTGCAAGACCGAGGTCACAGAAACGTCAATGGTTTTGCCGATCATCTTGCGAGCGTTGTCCACCACCACCATTGTGCCGTCGTCGAGATAGGCCACCCCCTGGTTGTATTCTTTGCCTTCTTTGAGGATGAATACGCGCATGGTCTCGCCGGGCAGGACGATGGGCTTCAGGGAATTGGCCAGTTCATTGATGTTCAGCACCTCGACTCCCTGCAACTGCGCCACTTTGTTCAGGTTGAAATCATTGGTGATGATCTTGCCTTCGTACAGTTTGGCCAGTTCGATCAGTTTCAGGTCGACTTCGCGGATGGCGGGGAAGTCATCTTCCACGATCTGGATCTGCAGGTTGGCGACCTTCTGTAGGCGCTGCAGGATGTCGAGCCCCCGGCGGCCGCGGTTGCGCTTCAGCGAGTCTGCGGAATCGGCTACGAGTTGTAACTCACGCAGCACAAATTGCGGAGTCACAATAACGCCGTCCAGGAAGCCGGTCTCCGCGATGTCGGCGATACGACCATCTATGATGACGCTGGTATCGAGAATCTTATAGCTCTTCTTGCTCTGCTTCTCGCCGCCGAAAATTCCGCCCAGCGCCGAGAGGTTAAGCAGGTCCCCTTTATTGGCGCCCACGATCAGGCCCACGTAGGCCATCAGGAGCATCACGAGGATCTGCAGGAAGCTCTGGGTGTGTCCTTCAGGAACGCTGCTGCGGATTACCAGAGCAAACAGGTAGGCGCCACAAATGCCGAGAATGCTGCCGATGGCCGCGCCAATCAGCCGCTTCAGGCTGACGGTACGTAGCTTCCATTCGAACAGCACAATGGCCCCTCCAATACCGAGACCAACCACACCATCCCACAGGCGAGTCAGTTCGAAGGGTTCAATGACGAAGCAGGTGGCCCCTACAACGATGACAAAAAGAAGACGTACAAAAGCAATATCCACGGTAAACCTCCCGCGGATGCAGGTTGCCCAACTACTGGGGAAATGCACCCGTGCCGCTCTCGCCGCCCCAGCGGGATCGGCCCTTCGGATACGGGGCGCATGAATTAAGGGGAATGAATGCACGCCCCGTCCGGCCGTAAGGGGCCCCGGCCGGATATCTACAAGTAACGGTAAGAGTATATACCCCGGGGTTAAGGCTGGGGAGCACCCGGCGCACATCGCCTTCGGTCATATAGCACCTCTCCGAGGAGGCGTGCTTGACCTGCTTTCTAAGGTCTGCTCCCGCCCTCCGCTACAGCGAAACACCCTGTTCTCGCGGGCAACATTGCTGCATCTGAAAGACAGAAGCGTCCACCTGCTAACGCTAGCTGTCTGCAACAGAGTTCTTGGAGGTACTTATGCGAACTAGCAGCTGTTGGAATTTGATCGCTCTCTGCTTGTTGATCGCGTGTTCCGCTTTCACCTACGCACAGGAGCCGCGACAGGAGGAAAACAGAGCACCGCGGCAGCAGGAGCCGAGGACTGCCGAACCCCGGCAGCCTGAGGCCCGCCCGGAGCCCCGACCTGAACCCCGCCGCGATGAGACCAATGCTCCGCGCCAGGATGAGGCCAGACCTCCAAGGCAAAACAGGCAGGAGCAGAGACGCGAAGATCAGCGCTCGCGGGATCAGATGAGCCCCGCACCCGAACGTGGGCACGGGCACCAGAGGCGCGCGGGCAGGAGCGCCCGCATCCCTGATGACCGGTTTCGACAGCAGTTCGGGCGAAGCCACAGCTTCGCTGTCCGCCCGATCGCGGTCTCCGGAGGCCAGCAAGGCTTTATTTATAGCGGCTACACCTTTGTGTTTCTCGACCCTTGGCCGGAAGATTGGGCTTACGACGACGGCTACTACGTCGATGATATGGACGGCGACTATTACCTGTACGATCTGATGCATCCCGGAATGCGCATCGCGCTTTTCGTGGTGGAGTAGCAAGAGACAAAGCTTGCAGAAACTAAACGGCCGCTCGGCCAGCGAACGCGACACCGCCGAGCGGTCGAATCTATTGGTTGAGAGCTCGCCGCGACAGCCTGCTAGAATTTTGTCTATGAACGCGTTAGTCCTGTCCAGCTTGTCCGGACCTGAAGCTCTCTCAATTGAAGAATTCCCAGATCCGACTCCGAAGCCCGGCCAGACCCTGGTCCGGGTCCGCGCCGGAGCGCTCAACTTCGCCGACATCATGACCTCCAAGGGAGGCTACCCGGGAACTCCGCCGCCTCCCTTGATTGTTGGCCGCGAGTTTTCCGGGGTGGAAGAAACCAGCCGCCGCCGGGTGATGGGATATACGCAGTGGGCTGCTTTTGCCGAACGGACGCCGGCGTACTCCCACATGCTGTGGCCGGTTCCCGACCATTGGTCGGACGAAGAGGCGGCCGCTTTCCCGGTGAACTACTTCACCGCTTACTTGGGGTACTGGCAAGCGGGGATGACAGAAGCTGCCCGGCCAGGTCGCACGCATCGGGTCCTCATTCATGCGGTGGCTGGCGGTGTCGGGACCGCTGCGGTTCAGATTGGGCGGCTTCTGGGCGTGGAAATGTACGGAACTTCTTCATCGGAAGAAAAGCTGGGCAAGGTAAAAGAACTTGGGCTGCAGCACGGCATCAACTACAAACGTCACGACTACGAAGAGACGGTTAAGAATCTCACTCGCGGCGAAGGCGTAGACGCCGTGTTCGAAATGTTAGGCGGCGAGCACACGGCAAAGAGCCTCCGCTGCCTGCGCGATTTCGGCAAGGTCATTCAGTACGGCACTGCGACCGGAGCCCAGCCGAAGCTCGACGTGCGAGCGCTGTACGCAAAGTCGGCCAGCGTCCAGGGATTGTGGCTCACCTATTTATCTCAAAAACCGGAGATCATGGACCCAGCGTGGGAGCGGCTTTCCGCGTGGATCAAGGAAGGCAAGCTGACGCCGCAAATCGGTGAAGTGTTCCCTTTCGAGCGCGCGGTGGAAGCCTACAAACTTCTCGAGCAGGGAAAGAACTACGGAAAGATAGTATTGAAGATCGCGAGCTAGAGCAGGTTCAGAAGCTGCGCTTCAAGCACCCCGGCATTTTGCTTCACTTACCTTTCAGTTCGAGAGAATCCGCAGACTCAAATACCCAGGCATCGCTGACCAGAAAGTTCGCGGCCGAACACAACGCGATGGCGACGGCATTGGCGACGAGGTAATTCATTCCGCCAATGCCAACTAAGACCTTCATCAGCGCCAGATTCCCGATGATGGAGACAACGCCTGCCGTCATATTGAAGCGGAGGAAGCGCCTGAAGGATAACCGCCAGCTAGGCTGCGGACGGTCCGCCCACGTGAACTGCTCATGCCAAACAAAATTGTGCACCACTGCGGCTTGTACGGCGATGGCGGTGGCAAACAGGTAGTCAAAGTGGAGCACGGTCTTAAGAAGAAGCAAGGCGGCAAACTGCACCCCAATCCCGATTCCTCCCACCACATTGAACTTGCACCATCGCGCGATCTTCGGCGCCCACCAATTTGTTCTGGTGGCGCTCATGGCTGAATCCTTTCCGCGCGGTAAAGACGGATCGTGTTCTGCACCGTGAAGAACACAAGCATCATCGCCATGCCGGCAAGCCCGATAATGCCGCCCACATCGAAGAGCCGGTATTGACCGCCCAGGAAATGCACCCGAGGTTTCCAGAACAGGGCCAGATTTCCAACCACCAGCAGGAGTCGCAATTCCGTCGGGCCGAACTTCCAGAAAGACAGACGGAACTCGCCCAACGTGTGCGTCGCCAGATAGGTCTGGATCGACAGCATGAGGAACGCGATGAGCAACCCGATCGCAATCCAAGGCTGCATATAACCGGACAGGGCCAAGCCTCCCATAAGGGCGAGCGCGCCGAAACTGTCCACCATGTGATCCACATAAAACCCGTATCGCGGTCGGAGCATGTGTCGTACGCGGGCGAGGGTCCCATCTAGAGAATCGCCGAGCCAGTTAAGGGCGAGGCATGCGATGACTCCAAGCAGCCAGAAAGGATTCCAATACGCGAGGGCGTAACAGGCGCCAGCGGCGACCTGCGCCAGAAATCCCAACACAGTTAGGTGATCGGGCCCAATTCGCTTAGGAGTTCGCTCAGCAACCCAGACCAGAACACGTTTTTCCCACGAAGCGATCCAACTCTCCTGCACCCGCACAACCTCTGGCCCACCCATCGGCTTCACCTCCATCCGTACTGCGGGATTCACCCGTTCGCCAAGGTGAGTCATGTTCGGGGTCTCAAGGGTTGCCATGTTTGCCTCCACGATCTCCGAGTTCTGCGACCACTCTCATCCGGAAGACCGAGGGGTGCAATGGACGGGGACTCAAATGGGTATCAAGAAATTCTCAGTGTGTAAGTTGCTGAAATAGATGGAGTAGCGGGAAAAGTCAGAGAGAGACGGAGATTCGGTACGGCTAGCCGCAGCTAAGATCCAACAGCTAACGGCTGAGAGCTTACTGCGGAACGCAGGACTAGTTCTGGTGCCAGTACATGGGCCAATCAAGGTAGCGAACGGCGGCTTCATGCACCGCTGCGGCGGTGGTCGAGAAATTGGCCGCTACGTGGTGCTCGAATCCGTTCTCGCAGATGTAATGGAGCAAGCTCTGGAGTTCGGGTATTCGTACCACGCCGACTCCGCCAAAGGTATTCAACGCGTCGCTGGTGAACTCACCTTCGCCGACATAGCCGCGAATGGTTCCAGCCCGGTCATCTGTGGAGAAGCGGGCAAAGCTCATAGCCCCTGGCTTGACCCGTCCCACGACAGTTCCGAAGGTGTTGTCTTTGCCAACGGTGCCGGCGATGATCTCCTGGAAGTCCATGCGAACGTCCTGGAAGAAGTGTTTGGGAAGATTGCTGCAGTGGAAGCAAACGGCCTTGTCGGGATCTTCGCCGTAATTGTTATTCCAGTCGAGCAGGGCACTGGGCGTTTCAGATGCCAGGGCGAGCGCGTGCATGCTGAGCGTGCCGCAGACATCAACCTCGCAGGCAGCCGGGAGCAGGTTGTTGCTCATCATGCTCATGATGGTGCAAGGGACCACGCCGAAATATTCTTCCATCGCGGTCCAGCATTGAACGGCGCTGACTTTGACGTCGGTTTGCAGCATCCAGTGATCGATGACGTAGCCGAGTTTGGCCATCTTGATGAGGGCAGCATCGGGAACGCCGCCAGTGGTCACGTATTTACGAATTTCCGCCAGCTTGCCTTGAACTCCAGAGTCCTCATCTTTCAAGCGGGCGATGCGCCCCATAATTTCCGAGAGGTCGACCGTTTCTGTCGTGATGCCAGAAGCTTCCAGTAGTTTCTCGCTGTAGCGAACGGTGTTGAAGGCGGCCGGACGCGCGCCGATGCTCCCCAGCCGAAGATTTCGCATACCATTGGCGATCCGGCAGACTGCGGCGAACCACGCAAGGTCTTTCTGGAAATCGTCCGAGTCCGGCGCGACGGTGTGCAAGCGCGTCAGAGAATAAGGAATCCCATATTGGCGGAGATTGTTGCAGGCCGACATCTTGCCGCAGAAGCTGTCACGCCGGTGCAAGATCGTCATTTTGGACGCATCGTCGGGCGTAGCCTGCACCAGCACCGGCACATCCAGCCGCGCCAGGCGCATTGTGTCGGCGATCGCGCGTTCGTCGCCGAAGTTCGGCAAGGTAACGATTATACCATCGATGCGGTCGCTGTTCTTTCGAAACAGGGCTGCACAACGCTTCGCCTCTTCGTGAGTCTCGACCGCGCCGTGCTTGCTATCTTCCGGGCCGAGTACCACGCTGTCCATGCCCGCCTTGGCCAACGCGTCAATAATTTCTTGGCGGCCGGTTTTGGCCAACTGGTCGGGAAAGAATCCACGATTCCCGACGATCACTCCCATGGTCATTTTCTTGTGCGGCATAAATCCTTCTTGCGCTATGAAAGATAGCGATTACGAGTTTCCGGAGATTCGCTTTCGTTCGCGCGCGGGTGAAAAGCGTATGGCGTACAGGGCACCCAAAACTAGTAGGATTCCGCCCCACCATACGTTGGCGTGGAGGTTGGAGAGCACAACTTGCTGCTGAGGGGGATGGATGATCTCATAGATGCCCGTGATGAAAATCAGCAAGCCGTTCACTCCCAGGCAAAGCCCGGTGAAAAACCAGATGGACAATTCGCCGCCCGTCTTCATGAGAAGCTCCTACCAGAAGATGATCTGCAAGATAATGAATATGACCGCTACCACAGCCGCCCAAAAAACCGGGCTGTGAAAGATAGTCGCGTGCTCCGCTTTTGGAATCGGCGTGAGGCCGTAGACAACGTCCTTAAGTTCAGAATCCGGCTTTGGCTTTGTCAGGTAGCTCATGACGACGGTCACGACTACACAGATAAGGCAGCACCACAGCGCGCGAAACATGTTTTGTGCCTGATCCTGCGCATCCATGGACAGAGCCACGTAGCGTACCGCTTCCGGATCGACTTTGACCCAGGCGTACATCCCGACCGATGACAGGGTTCCGGCGAGCAGGCCCGTCCAGCCGCCGGCGGGAGTCGCACGCTTCCAAAGCATTCCCAGGATGACTGTGCCGAAGAGCGGGGCGATGAAGAAGCTGAAGAGCGCCTGGACGTAATCCATGATCGATTGCGCATGCATTACGAGATAGGCGGTACCGATGCTGATGAAGACCCCGATCACCGTGACCCAGCGGCCCATCCTGACTTTAGATTCATCGGAGGCATTCTTATTCAGCAGCGTGCCGTAGATGTCGTAGGTCCAAACGGTGGTGAAAGCGCTGACGTTCCCCGCCATGCCAGACATAAAGCCGGCGATGAGCGCCGTGATACCAAGCCCCAGCAGTCCGGGCCCGCAGTAGCGAGCCAACATCAAAGGCAAGACTTCGTCGTATCCGTGCAATCCCTGGGCCTGCCCGGCGGGAGACCATGCGACATCGGCGGGCACCAGGCGCAGCAAGTGGCCGGTATTGGGATCGCGAAGCAGGGCCAAGCCGAGAAGTCCGGGGAGGATGACGATGAAAGGTACGCACATCTTGAAGGCTGCTCCGATGATCGGAGCCATTTCAGCGGAGCGCAAATCCTTCGCAGCCAGAACGCGCTGGATCACAAGAAAATCTGTAGTCCAGTAGCCCATTGAAATCACCGCGCCAAGGCCGAACACGATCCCCGCCCAATTGATTCCCATCGGGTTGGTGGAGAAACTGCCCAGCGTCGACCACAAGTGGGTATAGGATCCGGGATTGGCCACGTGCAGTTCGGTCAAATTCTGCATGATCTTGGCCTGCATGCCGCTCCAGCCGCCGGCTTCGATGAGCCCGAGAATGGGAATCAGAAGGGCTCCCGCCCAGATCAGAAAAAATTGGAGAACCTCGTTAAATATGGCGGAGCGGAGGCCGCCCAGCGCGACATACGCGGCGACGGTCAGGGAAGAAACCAGAATGCTGAAATTGAGATCCCAGCCGAGGACAACGCGCATGACGACAGCCATGGCGTACATGTTGATGCCGCTCATCAACACGGTCATGAAGGCGAATGAAATGGAAGAGATGGCCTGGGCCCCGGTGCCGAAGCGGAGCTTGAGATAGCCCGGCACGGAATGCGTCTTGCAGACGTAATAAAACGGCATCATGATCAGCGCCAGGAAAAGCATGGCGGGAATGGCGCCGATCCAGTACCAGTGAGCCGCGAGAATTCCATACTTATAGGAGTTTCCCGCCCAGCCCATCAGTTCCAGCGATCCCAGGTTCGCTGACAAGAATGCGAGCCCGGCCACCCACGCGGTCATCTCGCGTCCGGCCATGAAGAAGTCTTCCCCGGTGTTGGCCTGTCCCTTGAGGTAGAGGCCGATTCCCAGGACCAACGCAAAATAGAAGACGATGATCACCAGATCAACCGGCGACAAATGCACCAGGGTGGACGAATTAAGCAAGAGCAGAGCAGGATTCATTGCGTCTTAACCTGTCCGAAACGGGGAGTTGGAAACGTGCGTTCGCGCAAATTCTTGGCCGGGGATTTGCGGGCTAGAGGCTGGGACTCTGGCATTTTGCTGGAAAAATTCTTTGCTGAAAAACTATCACGTAAACGTTTACGCAAGGGGAAACATTAAACGCACGGGCCGTCTTTGTCAAAGATTTCGGTCGAGCCTGGCACGACCCGCACCTCCCCAGACCACGATTTCTCATGCCCAGGTCCGCAAGCCGATGATCCCCCAGTAACCGAGGTATGCCGCAAGGATCAGCAGGGCCAGTGTGACCACGCGGGAGAAGATGCGAACCCCGGGACGTACGCTCTCTTTCGGTGCTCTCCACCAGGCATAAGCGCTCACGAGCACGGCTACTGCGAATGCCAGGGTGGTGAGTCGCAGAGCTTCTGACCAGAGAGTATGGTTTCCCATTCGCCCGATCAGGTCGGCACTGCAAACCATGAAGATGGCAACGAATGCGAAGAGGCTGAGCACAGCCAGCAGGGGAAATAAACGTATCGCCCGCTCTGCGGTTCGGCGCCGGCGTTTGCTTAATCCCCCGAGAAGCCAGAACGGGGCATAAATCACAATGGCAATGATCGAGAGCGCGACGTAGGCCGTGAGCAGAATTTCGGAAACTGCAAACCATCCCGGAATCTTTTTCAGCGTCTCCATCATTCCGCCTTGCACAAAGCGGCCGTCCGGATTGGGAGGCAACAACAGCAGCGATGGTACTGGATCAGGAGGATCTTTTTTGGGGAGATGGCGGAATTGCGCGCCAGCCACTGGCACGTACACTTCCTTTCCGCCGAGCGACGTCAGCACCAGATGTCCAGTTTTCACCTGCAGCCAGGTGAGTCCGGTGATGCGCTCGATGAATTGTGTAAGTTGCACGCGCGGAGAGTTGGGCTCGTACCATCCCGCATAATCGCTGGCGTCGGCTGGCAAGGACGCCACCGGAGGAACCGCGGGCTTCTGCAAAGTGTGCGTGATGTAGGCGCGAATTGTTTTAGCAATTTTCTCGAATGCGCCTCCGTTTCCGCTGTTGATGCTGAAAAAGTAGCCCACGCCGTAATCGGGCATGTAAGCCATATTTGTCAGGCCGCCCTCCACGCCGCCATCATGGCCGTGATACACGAAGCCGTCTTCGATGCTCCAGTAATTGCTCAGCCCGTAGCCAGCCTTCAATCCCTGTTGTGCGGCCCAGGTGCTTTCCGGAATCTCCATGCGATCGATGTCAGCCGAGGGAACGACCTGCTTGCCCGCGGCGGAACCCCGGTTTAGATAGAACTGCACATATGCCGCCATGTCATTCGCCGAAGCGTTGATCGATCCTGCGGGCCGCAACAGGATGTGCCAGTATGGATACGGGGTCTTGCCGTCCTCGTGGTAAAGAGTGGTCGCGCTTCCGGCAGCGGGTTCGAAGTACGTTGCCGTCTTCATGCCGATGGGAAGAAACAGGTTCTGCTGGACGAAATCTTCAAATCTTTGACCTGTAATTCTCTCGACCACGTAGGCGGCCACGGGAGGCCCGGAGTTGCAGTAGGCCATGCGAGTCCCGGGACGCCAACGCGACACCCGGGAACTGTGGTCGTACTCCAGTCCATCACGCACGCTCATGCTGTCGGGAGCTTGTTTTGCGTACTCGCGCAAATGCATGTCGTCCCAGCCGGTTGTGTGCTCCAGCAAATTGACGACACGGATGGGGTCGGTAGCTTCCCATCGATTTTCGAAAAAGACATCCGGCACCAGCTTGTGAACGGGATCCTGCAGCCTGAGCTTGCCTTGGTCCTTCAGCAACAGAATAGATAAGGATGAGAATGCCTTGGAGGTCGAGCCGATGCGGAACAGAGTGTCGGGCGCATTGGCACGCCCGCTGGCGACATCGGCTACCCCGAGACCGGCGATCCATTCTGGCCCGTCTTTGCGGACAATCGCCACGGAAACCCCGGGCGTGTGCGTATCCTTGAGAATTTTTTCCAGCTGCTGCTGCAACTCGGGGATGGATTGCGCGGGCTTGGGTTTCTCTTCTTCTTTCTTATCGGCCGCTACGCCGAGCGAGACACAGAACAGGATGAGAATGGCTGGGACGGTCCATTTCACGATTCGATCCTCCTCGACAGGCGTCCTCGATGCGGGGGCCTGAGACCTTGGGCAGGTGAGTTGATTGGTCTCAGAGCTAACCCGATTCGCCGACCATCATACGCCCCTAAATCTGATAGTCGAGGTCGTCCATGATGCGCTGCAAGGATTCAGAGAGGGACTCCGGCTTATCCGCGGAGCCTTCGAGTTGACGCACGCGTTCGCGAAGGCTGTGAACTTCCGAGGCGACCGAGGCGAGCGCTTCGGACAGAGGATCGTTGATCTGCTTGGGATCGGTGATGACGACGCGCTTGCCTTCGCGAAAAATGATGTGCGCCGGCACGCCGACCACAGTGGAGTTATCGGGCACGTTGCGCAACACGACGGATCCAGCGCCAATGCGGCAGTTCTTTCCGATGGTGATGTTGCCCAGGATCTTCGCTCCTCCGCCCACCACAACGCCATCTTCGATCGTGGGATGCCGTTTACCGTGCTCTTTCCCCGTACCGCCGAGAGTCACTCCTTGATATAAGGTGACGTCATCACCGACGGTTGTGGTTTCGCCAATGACGACTCCCATGCCGTGATCTATGAAAAGCCGGCGACCGATCTTGGCTCCCGGATGAATCTCGATGCCGGTCAGAAATCGAGCGAACTGCGAGAGCCAGCGGGCCGCCAGACCGAGACCGTGATTCCACAGCCAATGATTGACGCGGTAAGACCACACTGCATGCAGGCCCGCATAGCAGAGAAGAACTTCCACGCGAGACTTGGCAGCCGGATCCGACTCCATCACGTTGGCCACGTCTTCGCGAATTAGAGAGAGCAGATGCGGCATCGCATTCGACGATCAGGCCGGTGGGAGTTCGGCCGTGGGAATGTGCAGAGCCTTCTCGCGCAGCTCCTGAAACAAAATGCTGCTCAGGTACCGCTCGCCGAAAGACGGCAGAATCACCACAATCATTTTTCCGGCGTTCTCTTTTCGTCGAGCCACTTGCAATGCGGCCACCACCGCGGCTCCGGAGGAGATGCCCACGAACAGTCCTTCTTCCAGCGGAAGGCGGCGCGCCATGGCAATCGAATCATCGTTGCTGACGGTAATGACCTCGTCGATATATTCACGCCGCAGAATGCTGGGGATGAACCCGGCGCCAAGCCCCTGAATCTTGTGCGGAGACGGCTTGCCCCCCGACAGCACCGCGCTATCTGCCGGCTCGACTGCAATCGCTTTAAAAGAAGGCTTCTTGGGCTTGATGTACTCGGAAACGCCGGTGATCGTGCCTCCCGTGCCCACGCCGGAAATAAGCATGTCGACGCGACCGTCGGTATCGTTCCAGATCTCGGGGCCCGTGGTTTCAAAGTGAATCTTGGGATTCGCGGGATTATCGAACTGCTGCAGCATGTAGCTGCCGGGAACGCTGGCGAGAATTTCTTTAGCTTTCATGATCGCGCCGGTCATGCCGCGCGGTCCGGGAGTAAGTACGAGCTCAGCGCCGAACGCGAGCAGAAGCACGCGCCGCTCCAGACTCATCGTGTCGGGCATGACGATCACGAGTTTGTAGCCTTTCACAGCCGCCACGAATGCTAGTCCGATCCCCGTGTTCCCGCTGGTCGGCTCCACCAGAACAGTTTTACCTGGATGAATCTTGCCGGCGCGCTCGGCCTCGCAAATCATGCTCACGCCGATGCGATCCTTCACGCTGCTCAGCGGGTTCTGGCTTTCGAGCTTCGCCAAAACTTCGGCGACGCAGCCTTCGGTGACTTTGTTCAGCCGGACAAGAGGGGTGTGACCGATCAGTTCCGTGGCATCTTTCGCGATTTTCATAGGCGGCTTTCGTGGTTGCCGGATTTCCGGCTGAATACAAGGTACAGAATTCCAGCTAAACGGCACAACAATGTAAGGATAGACACCACTTAACGGTTCGAGACAGTTTGTTTCACCAGCCGTGATACCCCCCCTAAGGCTCGTTTCCATCCCTCTGGGCGTTAATCCTTTAGGGCCGAAGCAAGCAAATTATCGAATCAAAACACTACATACTTGTTTTCCCGCAGTCATTGGTGGTAGTGTGTCCAACCTGTTAGTGGGTTTAACGTTTGGATTAGGTGATGTGGTTCAAACTCAAGCACCTGACCCAAATGCTAGGGGTCTCAAAATCTAGATTCACAATCGCGTGCCATTCGGGGGAAGAACTCCCAGGAGGCTTTGCAATGCTCGTCCGCCGCGGAAATACCATTTCTATTTTTGTCACCATTTTTTTGCCCCTGCTGCTTCTCAGCCTGGCTTCTATGCCGGTCTTCGCCCAGTCCACGAGCACCGGAACTCTCGCCGGAATAGTGACCGATGCGTCCGGCGCCGTAGTCTCCGGCGCGACGGTCAGCTTAACGGACACTGCGACGAAAACTACGCGCACGGCCACCACGAATGGCCAAGGACGATACATCTTCGTCGACGTTACGCCCGGAACTTACGATCTTAATTTCACAAAGCAAGGGTTCTCGACCAGCAAGACGCAAACTGCCATCAGCGTCGGGCAGGCGACAAACATAAATATGGCGCTGCAAGTCGGCGGCAGCAACGTCGTGGTTGAGGTCACTGCGGTCGGCAATGAATTGCAGACGATGAACGCCACCATCGGAAACACAGTAAACGCTGCGGCCCTTGAGAACCTGCCCAGCATCGGACGAGACGTGAACTCGTTCATCGAACTGCAGCCTGGAGTGGCACCGGACGGCAGCGTGGCCGGGGCCGTTGTGGATCAGAATTATTTCGGCCTGGATGGCGGCAATAACACCAACGACATGGACGGGGCCGGCAGCGTGTATACCGCTGGCGTCCAGAAAAATACCGTCGGTGATCCCACAGGCGGCGTTTCCGCGCAGTATACAAGCTACAACAAGCCCGTGGGCGTTATGCCGACTCCTGCCGACAGCGTCGAGGAGTTCAAGGTCAACACCGCGAATCAGACCGCCGACTTCAACAGTTCCTCGGGGGCTGAGATCAAAGTCGTGACCAAGCGCGGAACCAATAGCTTTCACGGGACAGCTTACGAGTACTACAAAGATAATAATTGGTCCGCCAATACCTGGGAGAATAACTACAACGCTCTTGTTGCCCGCGTAAACGGCGACCCACCGACGGGCGGTCTTCCCAGTTATCACTTCAGCCGCTTCGGATTTGCTTTCGGCGGGCCGCTTATTCCCAAGGAGATTCTTGGCGGAAAGACGTACTTCTTCGTGAACTACGAAGGGTTCCGCTTTCCCAACGCGGAAACGTTTAACCGCAACGTGCCCTCGGCAAATCTGAAAGCGGGTCTGTTGACTGACACCGAGACCGGGCAGACGTACAGTCTCGCTTCTGTCGATCCGCGCGGCTTGGGACTGAATCCCATCGTGGCGCAGATTTGGAACAACAATATGCCGGCGGCAAATTCAACCTGCCAGGCCGGATCGCAGTGCGATGGCGTGAACGTCCAAGGTTTTCAGGGAACGCTCAGCCTGCCCCTGAAAAGCAACTTTGGAGTAGCTCGACTGGACCACGACTTCGGCGCTAAATGGCATTTCATGTCGAGTTACCGATACTTCAACCAGCAGCAGTCAACCGATGATCAGGTGGACATCGGCGGCGGTTTGAAGGGCGACACGCTGGGCAAACCAGCGTCGTTGTCAGGTGCCCCGGTGGAACCCTGGTACCTGGTCGCTGGCATGACCACGAATATCAGCAACAACGTAACCAACGACTTCCATTACAGCTTCTTGCGTAACTGGTGGGCGTGGACACGCGCCGGAGATGTCATTCAGGGCTGCACGCTTTGCGCTGGCCTGGGCGGGGCGCTGGAAATCGAGAGCGGCGAATCGAAACTGCAGGCTCTTGTTCCTTACAACGTAAACACCCAGCAGACACGCACCCGTTTCTGGGATGGCAAAGACCACATGTTCCGCGATGACCTTTCGATGCTCAAAGGGAATCACCTGTTGCAGATCGGCGGTATCTATCAGCACAACTTCAACTGGCACCAGCGCACCGACAATGGTGGCGGTATCAATTATCAGCCGGTGTATATCCTGGGAAATGGATCTTCCGGCTCGCAGCTGGCAGATACCTTCAGCATCTGCTCTAGCGCGAGCATCATGACTTCATCCGGAAAATGCAATTCGCTGGTAGCGGGAGCGCTGGGCATTGTGTCCATTTCACAGCAGGCCTATACGCGCAGTGGCCCCAACCTGGCATTGAATCCCCCGCTCACCCCAGCTTTTGATAAGGCTACTATTCCCTACTACAACGTTTATTTCAGCGACACCTGGCACATGAAGCCGACTTTCACCTTGACGTACGGCTTGGGCTGGGCGCTGGAAATGCCGCCGGTGGAGAAGGAAGGCAAGCAGATCGAAGCGGTGGACGCCTCTGGCCAGCAACTCGACGCTGTGGCCTACTTGGCACAACGTGAGCGCGCGGCCTTGCAGGGGCAGGTCTACAATCCCGAAGTCGGGTTTGCCTTGGTAGGCAATACGGGCAGCGGATTGAAGTACCCTTACAACCCGTTCTACGGCCAATTCAGTCCCCGCGTCGCGGTTGCGTGGAACCCACGTTTCGACGCGAATTCGATGGGCGGAAAGATCTTCGGCTCTCAGGATACTGTGATTCGAGGCGGCTATTCGCGTCAGTATGGACGCCTTAATGGCGTGGATCTGGTGCTTGTGCCATTGCTCGGCACTGGTCTGATCCAGCCCGTGCAGTGTATCGGAGGCGCTACTGTCGGGGGTTGTGGTTCAAACCACTCTGCAGATTCGACCACCGCGTTCCGCGTTGGGATTGATGGATTGAACGCACCAATTCCGGCCGCGAGTCCCACGTTGCCTCAACCCGACTTCCCCGGCTTCAACGCCATCGCGGCGGGCGCGGGTGAAGGCTTGGACCCGCACTTCCGGCCTAACGTGATCGACTCGTTCGACCTCACCATTCAGCGTCAGCTGTCCCGTAAATTCACGATGGAACTCGGCTACATCGGACGCAGAATCACCCATGAATATCTGCCGCTCAACATCAACGCAGTGCCATACATGATGACCAAGGGTGGACAGAAATTCTCTGATGCATACAGAAATCTTGTATTGCAGTACTGCGGTGGAATCGCAGGCCTAGCGGGTGGCGGTTGCGCTGGCGCCAGTGCGACGGGGCCGACACCGGTATCGCCTCAGCCTTTCTTCGAAGCAGCCCTCAAAGGAACGGGCTACTGTACTGGCTTCTCCAGTTGTACCCAGGCAGTCGTCTTCAATGAGGGGAACCAGTACGGAGCTGGCTGTGATCCGTCGGCAAGTTCCACCTGCGCCGCGGTGAACGGGAGTGCAACCAGCAATCTCACCAATGCCTTGGTCTGGGATCTGTGGAGCGATCTGGACAATGGCGGATTTAACTTCCCCCGCAGCATGATGAACACTCCGCTCCCCGGAACCGCACCCTGCCCCGGGTCAACCGACTTGACGCCGTGCGGAGCGCAGGGTCAGTTGACCTCCGGCATCGGCATTAACGCCAGCGTCGGTTCCGGCAACTACAATGCTGGTTTCGCTTCGTTGAAGATGAACGATTGGCATGGCCTTACCGCGCAGTCGAACTTTACCTGGTCGAAGGCTCTCGGCATGGGAGCGTTCGCACAGGCAACCAGCCAATACACGGCCGAGGATGTTTTCAATCTGAAGCAGATGTACGGCCGCCAGGGCTATGACCGCAAATTTGTCTACAACATGTTTGTGGTGTATTCACCTCCCTTCTACAAGGGACAGCACGGCTTGATGGGGCGTGTGTTAGGTGGGTGGACCGTGGCGGGCATCTTCACTGCCGGGTCGGGAACGCCCAACGAGGTGTACACCACGACCGGCGATAGCGAAGAGTTCGGCTCCGGCGACAACAATAACTTCTTCAGCAACCAGAACGCCATACCCATCGGGCACGTTGAAAGCGGCCATGCTTACTTCGACCCGACACAGAACGCGTCTTGCTTTGGCTGCACAGGCCAGTTACCGTATAACATTTTCAAGAACGGTACGGCTGCAGCCAACCAGTATCGTAACCCGATTCTGGGCCTCGATACCAGAGATGGCGGTGCTGGCATTCTGAACGGGCTGGCTTACTGGAACATGGACTTCAGCTTGCGGAAGACGGTCCGTGTGGCAGAGAGCGTAAGTCTGGAGTTCGAAGGTGTCGTCGCCAACGTGCTCAACCACATGCAGTGGCTGGATCCGCAATACAATGCTGCGACTGGGCTCTTTGACGGATCTTCGCCCGATGGGGGGTTCGGCACATTGCAGGGCGAAGCGGGACCGAGACAGATTCAAATCGGCGCTCGCATCCGCTTCTAACCGAAACTCTGGCGCTCTCTGGGCGCCTGCTGAACTTCAAGGCCGCGCTGCAAAGCGCGGCCTTCTTTTGTTTTTATCTGTTTTTATCGACTTTGTTTCTTCCACAGACATGTATTCGAAGTTTGTGACATCTGCCCTTGCGCCACTTCACTGAAGAAGCGCATCCTCGGAAGGCGGACTTGGTACGCACCCGAAGGGCTAACGTGTCGGCAAGTACTTTGAATTCAAGATTTTGCCCACAAGTGATTGTGCGCTAGAGATTTTTCCCAGATTCTCCGCTAAGGGCAATTATATACTTGGCACAAGTGTGTCTATCGGTTACCATGGCCAATAATATGCCCCGCGAAACGAAGCATCCCGCATGGAGGTATACGCTAATGGCGTTCTCCAGATGGGGGAAGCATGTTTCGGGACCGATCTTCGGCGTCATTTCCATCGGATTCGCCTTTGCCTACGCGCATTATGCGAATAATCCCGCTGCAACGGTCTGGCTTCTAAAGCTGGCCTCTTACGTGAGTGGAGGAATTTCGGTTTTACTGATTTTTATAGCGCAATTTGAGGTATGGAACCAGGAGCGGATAGAAAAAGAAGAAGCACTCGAACTTGCAAATACCCCCGCAGTAGCCGACTGGAAGGAATTAGAAAATAGATTTAGACAATACGTCCATTCCGGTGCGCGTGCTCACCATTTTCATTATTGCTCGACTAAAGAAAACAAGTGGGACCTTCAGGGAACTTCATTGGCAGATGAAGATGTGCTGCAATCGCTTTGCACGCTGGCAGGGAAACGATTGGGTAAAGCGCAGAATCTAGAGCTTACAGATGAGATTAAAAGCGCTCCCAACCACTGCTGGAGATGGCTCTATTTTCTGAAGGCAACATATTCAATTTCTGGGAAACAGGACTGGGCGTATTCCGGCGACGGACAACATATTGAGATTATTTGCTGGAACTTGAGCAACCTGGCAGAGACATCGGCGCAAGCGTGCCTGAAATGCGCTGCATTGGAGTCATAGACTATGAAGGCACCGGAATATATCGAAGGCGCAAAGGCGACTGAGAACTTTGAAGAAGGAATGAAGGCCCTCTTTAGAGTTCCCAAAGATGCAGTTGTAAAGGCCGAGCAGAAGGCGAAACGGAAGCGTGCCTCCCGCGCCCAGAGTGTACGCAAACCTCGTGTTTCCGACAAGGACTAGAAGGGGACTTGTTGCGTTTCCCCCGCCCCTGTCGATACGTGGCGCGGCGATTCGTCTTTGCCTGTAAGGGTAGAGTACGTGAGACGACGGCCAACCACTTGACTCATCGCCAGTTTGAATCGGTCAACGTCGGAGACCAGAGATTTGTCAGATCGTTTGCGATTGTTGTAACGGAAAACCTGTTCGTCGATGTAGCGAGCCAAATGAAACGGTTCCACAGCAACGTAAGTGCCGCGAAGGCCACGCTTCAACAGCGACCAGAAGTTCTCAAGTCCGTTCGTGTGGACTCGCCCGTTAACGTACCGCTCGGCATGGTTCACAACGTCATGCACGAAGTTGTAACTCACCTTGTCGTATCCGACTGCATCGTCCGTGTAGACCTTAGTCCCGTACTTGATGTTCTTGAGCAGCGCATTCTGGAGAGTTTCGCGAGTGATATTGGGCGCGGACTTCGCGAAGGTTGCGGTCAAGGATTCCCTGCACGACGGTCTTTCCGCCATGTACTCCGCCCTGCTGTACAAGACGCAGCTTGCGGTCTTTGTGCATGTTCTTAGTAAGTCCGCCGACGAACGTTTCATCGGCTTCGACTTCGGTATCAGGACCGCCCAGTTTCGACGTGCGACCAAACGTTCTGTTGTGCAGTGCAGCGCGAAGCCGTTGGAGCATAAACCATGCCGACTTTTGAGTAATGCCAAGCGTGCGGTGAATCTCCATGCTGGAAATGCCGTTCTTGCAGTTGACCAGCATCCAGAACGCTGTCATCCATTTGTCCAGTCCAATAGGCGAATCCTCGAAAATCGTCTTAACCTTGATAGTGAACTGGCGGTCACAGCCACGGCAGAGCCACAATTTGCGCGTCTTGATGAAGTAGTTGCGGTCGGAGCCACAGCGAGGGCAGACCACCTTGCCATCGGGCCAGCGCAGCATCGAAGCGTACTCGAAAGCCCTGTCGGGATCTGCGAAGTAGATGATCGCTTCTTGGAGGGTCCGTGGCGTTTTCATGGTTAAAATATACGCCGTTTGTTCGCATGTGTCAAGTATATAATTACCCCGCTAAGTACATGATTCCATTACACCGGAGGGGTGGGGGGGGGTACTCTCGAAAGGAAGAAATTTCGCTCAGCGGTGCATCAGTCCGTAGCTCACCGCTCCCGCGGACGATGCGATGTTTACCATCGACACCGCTCTCTCCATTTTGTGATGCCCTGTCTTATGGAAGAAGTAGCTTAGGCTGATGACTCCAGCCGTCTCTCCCGCGAAGTTCAAGGCCAAGCCTGCGCTGGAGCGGCCGAAGGGACGCACCATGGGATTCAGTTCCCGCCCTCCATTTTGCAGGTTGGCGCGCGTCACTGCGAAGTCCGCGGCGGCGCCCGCACCGGCTGCGATGAAGAGCAACTTGTTCTGCCTATCCCAGAATTTATGGGATACCTCTGCTCTGGGCTGCATGGCGACCATCATCGGCGCAACCGCGGCTGACGACGGCATGGGTGCCTCTGGAAGCGGCCCTTCCCCGCACAACATGGTCGGAAACACCACGTTTGCAAAGAGAAGTAAAAAGCTGACTCGGATTAGATTAGAAGTGTCATTAGCTCGCATCGTTTTCGTCCTGGGCGACGAACACTAGGGAAGAGCGCAATCAGGCTACCATGGGCTACCTGATAAGGCCCGTCATAAATGGCTTAACACCATCTCGTTGGGAACGCTCGGTGGTTACCGCCGGTGGCGCGTGTGCATTCTAATGCAGCTTTACTCCAAATCATTCCGGCTGTTTGTGGTCATTTCTTATAAACAGCGCCCCCCTTCATCACGAAACTAACATTAGAAAGCACGCCCACATCTTCCAGAGGATTGCCAGGTACTGCAACGATGTCGGCGTAATATCCTTGCTCTAAAGCGCCAATCTGTCCTTCCCAACCCAGTAGCTTTGCTCCGTTGATGAGGTCCGCTTGCAGCACGGCCAGTGGCGACATTCCGTGTTTTGCCATCAGCACAAACTCGCGCGCCTGCGTGCCGTGCGGGAAGGGACCTACGTCGGAGCCGACGGCGAACGGAATTCCTGCCGCAATTTGCTTCTTGAATTCCTGAATCTTGAGGTCGAGGATCTGATGCTCGCGCGCGCCTTGGGCCGCAGTCGCGGCGTGCTCGGCGAAGTACTCGAAAATGGTAAATGTGGGCACAGCGAAGATGTGCTTGTCCTTCATCACCCGCATGGTCTCGTCACTCAATTGATCGGCGTGATCGATCGAAACCACTCCCGCTTGCGCCGCATAGAGCGTTCCCGGTTCTCCGGTTGCATGCACGGCGACGTGCTTGCCGAGTCTGGCTGCTTCTTTCACTGCCGCCTGCAGTTGCTGCTCGCTGTACTGATAAGGCGTGGAAAGCTTGCCGTCTTTGACCGAATCCGCTCCCGTTTCGTAGATCTTGATGAAGTCCGCGCCTTCCTTGAACTGCTGGCGCATCACCGCCACCAGTTCGTCGGCGTTGTTGGCATAGTTGGCGTTGGGGAGCACGTGCTGCTCGGGGTTATAGCCGATGGCGTCTTCGTGTCCGCCGAGAATGTTAATGGCGTTGCCGCTGATGCGCAGGCGGGGACCGGGAATGCGGCCATCATTGATTGCATCGCGAACCGCAGTGTCGGCTGATCCCGCACCTTCGGTTCCCATATCCCGCTCCGCGGTGAATCCGGCCATCAGATCGTCGCGGGCTGCCAGCGTCGCCGTGATGGTGCGCTCCGCGACAGATTCCTGCACAGTCTGCAGGTCCTCGGCGCCGGGATGAAGAAAGAGATGGATATGCGCATCGATCAGGCCGGGCATGAACGTTTGGTCGCCGAGGTCGATGATTTCGACTCCGCCGGCATGTTTGACGGTTGAGCCTACTTCTACAATGCGGTCGCCTTCCACCAGGATCTCGGCGGGGCTGACGATGCGTCCGGCTTTGATGTCGAGCATGCGGGCGGCATGCAGCACGATCGGATGAGGGCTTGCGGCGGGGGCTGGGGCTGCAGCTAATGGGGTCAGAAGGAGAAGACACACTAAGCCAGCGCTGGGCTTCGTCATAACGCCGCGATGGTATCACCGTGGAAAGGCTCGGGGCCACAATAGCGAAAGCTGCATCCACTGCTTCGCATGGCGCGCTTCGTGCGCAACCCGGACGGGGGCGCCCGGGTCTACACGTACTACGCCGGCGTAATCTGTGATTTGAATCACAAATCTGGGTTAGGCAGGTCACGGGAGATGCTTCCCTTCTGCGCGAGACTAACTCGCATGAATCACTTTGGGGTCCTGACTAATCGTAAGCGTGCCTTGATCGCTCTCATACATTCCCTGGTTTTTCTGGGGATCGCCATCCATGGTTTCTTCGCTCCGAAGGGCGGGATTCTTCATGGTGGTCCGGGCGGTGATTTCGCGCTGGTCATTATCTACCTGGTCGTGGCGTCAATCCTGGCGTGGCTGGTGGGAATTTCTCGCGCTGGGATCGAGCGCGTCTACTTCAGTCTTTGTGCCTGTAGCGCGAGCTTTGGGCTGTTGCGAACAGTCTTCGGCGACAGCAGCCTGCCGGCGGCGCAATATCTACGAGTGATCATGCTGAGCACTGCGGTTGCGGTGGGTGGGTTGATCGTGAGGAGCTTTTCCCGTCAGGTCGGGGAAGCAGCGCTTTCCGAATAGCACATCGCACCCAAACATAACGAAGCCGCCCGGGATGATTCCGGGCGGCTGCCCTCAGGAGGCCGGGCGAGGATAGTTGCCCACGCCGGTTATGACAGAAAGAATTCTTTGGCCACTGTGGCCCAGTCTTGGTTCGGCATAAGGGCGGTCAGATCGTCAACGGCCACGCCGCCGTCCTGGGCAAGTGCGCCCGCCGGGGTCGGCATCCGGCTGCGCAGGCGCAGGGCTGAGTCCTCGGTCCATAGCCGCGCGAGCGTGCCGCTCAGCAAGTTGCGGAAGTTAAGCTTCGAATCCGGGGCCTGCACCGTCACCAGCCAGCCTTCCCCATAAGGATCCTTGCGCGCCAGTTCTGGATTCCTGGCGACGGCTTCGTTCACGTCGGTGATGGTGCCTTCGATCGGGGACACCATGTCTACGGACTTTCCGTCCCGGAAGATCGTCCATAGCTTCTGACCCTGGCGCACCCAGCGGCCGCGCTGCGGAAGCGCAATGCTTTCGATTTTGCCGACCAGCTTGGAGGCAAAGTCGTCCATGCCCACGCGCACCAACTCGCGGCTTTCGGCGAGTGCCCAAGTGTGTCCGGCGTGGTAGCGGACATTCTCCGGAACTTCGAAGCCCGCGACTAATGCCGGAACTACCTGGGAGAGGCTCGGACGCCGCGTTGGCTGCGCGTCAGACTGGCGAGCCAATTGTTTATGGCCGCGAACATAGTCGATCGATAGAAAGATTGCGAACGTCAGAAGCACCATGATGACTGTCATAACCCACCTCGCACGGAGCGCCTCTTGATTTCTCGGTCACTCACACAGGCATAAAGGCAATCACGGGGCCAATGTAAGCTGCCAAGCCCACCGAAGCTTTAAGTGAAAGAAAGCAATAGCGTTAGGCTAGAGATGGGAGAACAATCGCCGAGCGGATTGTAGAGAAATGCTGCGGCCTACCGATGAAGATCACAACAGCGAAGGTCACCGCGACCACGTGCTGTGTCACTCTGGGCTGAGAAATCCCCACAGGGTCAGAGCTTTGCCGGCGATTTCAGCGGTGATGAAATCCGCATCTGGACGTCGATGCAATTGGCAACACCGAATTCAGCTTTTTGCCGCCAGGAAACGTTATTGACCACCATCACGTCGAGGAGTGACAGGGGTCACGGCTGAAATCCGCCAAATTGATGAAACTCTAAGCTGTCTGAAGCTGCTGAATTTCGCGACAGCCTCTGCTCTTGATGAGGTAAGCAGCTTGTGGCGGTTCCGCGGTAATCGCGGGAGCTCCATACCTCTTCCTCCAGCTCAGGCATCGGTCGAAAGGATATGCCGCTCGTCGCCTGTGTGCTCGAACAGAGATGACCGGAACCATACTTCCATGAGCAAAGCACTCTTATACGATGCGACGGCCTGCATCGGATGCAAGCAGTGTGAGCAAGCCTGCGCCACTCAAAACCACCTGGAATACAACGATGCGATCGCGGGTGAGGAATATCAGTCTGCCCACAAGCTGACCACCGTGGTGACGCACGGCGACAAATTCATGCGCCGGCTATGCATGAATTGTGCGGATCCCTCGTGCGCGTCGGTTTGTCCAGTAGGCGCTCTTACAAAGACGGCGCCAGGCCCGGTTACCTATGACGCCTCGAAATGCATGGGATGCCGCTATTGCATGGTGGCTTGTCCCTTCAGTGTCCCTAAGTACGAGTGGGGAAAGCTGTTCCCCAAAGTACAGAAATGCATCATGTGCCCGGACCGCGTGGCGCAAGGCAAGCCCACGGCCTGTGCCGAGATCTGTCCGACGGGCGCGACCAAACTTGGAGAGCGCGAAGAACTAGTTGCCGAGGCCCGGCAACGCATTCGTGACAATCCGGGACAATACGTCAATCACATCTACGGCCTGGAAGAAGTTGGAGGCACGTCTGTGCTCTTGCTGTCCGCGGTTCCGTTCGAGACCTTCGGATATCGGACGGATATCGCCAAAGATCCACTGCCCATGCTGACTTACCGGGTCCTGTCGCACATTCCCGACTTCGTCCCTCTGGGCGGCATGTTGTTGGGCGGCCTGTGGTGGATCACTCATCGCCGGGAAGAAGTGGCTGAGGTGGAAGGCCGCGAAAAGAAAAATGGAGGAGAGCGATAATGGCGCGCCCAACTTTTCGATTCACGTTCTGGAAGCTGGTTTTCCTCTTTCTGATGGCGGGCGGGCTTTACGCCACGTTTATACGATTCACCCAGGGGCTGGGCGCATCCACCAACCTCAACGATCAATTCCCCTGGGGCATTTGGATCAGCTTTGATGTGTTGTGCGGCGTGATGCTGGCGGCCGGCGGTTTTACGCTAACCGCGGCAGTTCACATTCTCAACATCAAGCGCCTGCATTCCATTATCCGGCCCACGATTCTGACCGCCTTTCTTGGTTACATCCTGGTCTGCGCCGCGCTGATGTATGACTTGGGCAAGCCCTACAACATCTGGCATCCGTTGATCATGCGCAATCCGCACTCGGTGATGTTTGAGGTGGCGTATTGCGTGATGCTGTACACGACCGTTCTCGCACTGGAGTTTTCACCCATTGTCCTGGAGAGGTTCAACCTGCAAAAGCCCTTGAAGGTGGTTCGCGCGATCCTGATCCCACTGGTGATTTGCGGAGTCATTTTGTCAACGCTGCACCAGTCCTCGCTGGGAACCCTGTACTTGATCCTTCCGGAGAAGCTGCACCCGTTCTGGTATAGCCCGCTGCTGCCGGTCTTTTTCTTCCTGTCGGCAATTGCTGTGGGATTGGCGATGACAATCTTCGAATCGTCGCTGAGTTCTCGGCATTTTGGCTTGCACCTCGAGTTGCCAGTGCTGCAGGAACTCGGAAGAGTGCTGGTCGTCGTACTAGGCGTGTACGGCATTTTGCGAATCGAAGATCTGGCCAATCGCGGTGCTCTGAAACTGGCATTCCACGCCGGTTATGAGACGTACTTGTTCTGGCTGGAAGTCATGCTGGCGATCATCCTCCCATTGTCCCTGCTGGTGCAGAAAAAAGTAAGGAACAGTGCCACCGGACTGTATCTCTCCGCGGTGCTGGTCGTGCTCGGGTTTATCACCAACCGGATGAACGTCAGCATCACGGGCATGGAGGGATCGACGGGGGTACGGTACTTCCCCAAGTGGAGCGAACTGGCGGTGACCGGAATGATCATCGGGATCGGGTTCGCCGCCTTCGGGCTGGCGGTGAAATATCTGCCCATCTTTCCCAAAGAAGAAGTCGCAGTGGAGAAGTCACCCGAGGCGTCGGCCGTGGCGGTGGGTGCGGTGATGGAGCATGGCGGGGATTGAAGCAAAGCGGAGCCGGTGGTTTCGGCTGACTCACAGCTTGAGCGCCAAGCTGAATCTGCTGTTGCTGGGCGCGATGCTGGTGATTTTTGCGCTGCTCGGGTATCTCAACGTTCGCCTGCACCGGCAGCACCTGGAGCAAAACACGCTCCAGGCGGCTGAGCGCATCAGTGACGTCATCAAGCAGGGTACGACCGATTACATGCTGCGCAACGACCGCAGCGGTCTGTATCAGTCGATTCAAACGATGGCAGCTGAACCCGGCATTTACAAGATTCGCATCTTCGACCAGGAAGGCCGGATTACCTACACCACCACTCCCCGTGAGCAGAACCATGTCGTGGATAAAACGGCCGAGGCATGTTACGTCTGTCACGCGCAATCGCAGCCGCTGGCCCGGCTGAATCGTCCCGATCGTTTCCGGATTTATCGCAACGGGGGCGGAAGCCGTGTGCTCGGGATCATTACTCCCATCGAGAACCAGCCATCCTGCTCGAACGCCGCTTGCCACGCGCATCCCGCGGCGCAGCAGATTCTAGGCGTACTCGACACTAACCTGTCGCTGGCGAAGGCTGACGTTCAACTGGCCGAGAGCACTCGGATCATGATCGCGTATACGACTTGCGGTCTGGTCCTGATCGCCGTTCTCAGCTGGTTTTTCGTGTGGAGAGTCGTAGGACGGCCGGTGCAAGCGCTGGAACGCGGTACCGATCGCCTGAAGGCCGGCGATCTCGGCTATCAGATCAAGGTCGAATCTGAAGACGAGATTGGCGATCTGGCGCGCTCCTTCAACGACATGAGCAGCCAGCTGAAAGCCGAGCACACGGAAAACGTTGCCTGGACTCATACCCTCGAACAGCGGGTCGAGCAAAAGACTCGCGAGTTGAGGCGGGCCCATGAACATGCGCTGCACACGGAGAAGATGGCGTCCATCGGCAAGATGGCGGCGGTGCTGGCGCACGAGATCAATAATCCCCTGTCGGGGATCCTCACGTACGCGAAGCTGTTGCGCAAGTATCTGGATCACGCGGACAAGGGCAGGGACCGGCGGCAGGAAATTTGCGATTCGCTGGAACTGA
Organism: Candidatus Sulfotelmatobacter sp.; assembly: GCA_036376495.1. Taxonomy (GTDB): domain Bacteria; phylum Acidobacteriota; class Terriglobia; order Terriglobales; family Acidobacteriaceae; genus Sulfotelmatobacter. The sequence continues at coordinate 34,129 of DASVAE010000035.1, forward strand.
TCGCGTCCGAGAGCCGCCGCTGCGGAGACCTGGTCAAGAGCCTGCTGACCTTTTCGCGCACGACACCCATGAACTTGCAGCCGACAAACCTGAACTCGGTAATCGAGCAGGCGCTGCGGCTGATTCAGCACCAACTGGAACTCAGCACAATCCATGTGGAAGAGCACCTCGAAGCTGACCTGCCGCTCATTGACTGCGACGGAGCGCAGATCGAGCAAGTCCTTCTCGCATTGCTGATGAATGCCATAGATGCAATGCCGCAAGGCGGGAATCTATGGATTAGCAGCACATCCGATGCTGAAGCCAGCCAGCTACGGATCGTCGTACGCGATGACGGCGCGGGAATTCCGGCCGAAATCTTGCCCCGCATCTTTGAACCGTTTCTGACCACGAAGGAAACTGGCCGCGGCGTAGGGCTGGGATTAGCCATCAGTCACAGCATTCTGGAGCGCCACAACGGAAGCGTCGCAGTGCAGTCTGAGGTCGGAAAGGGCACCACGTTCACAGTGACGTTGCCGTGGGAGAAGGAATCGGCAAAAACTTCCACGCCGAAAGAGATGTCCGCTGTCCTCAGCGGGAGGTGATTGAAGTGGAAACACAAGGAAAGCTTTTGATCGTTGACGACGAGCTCAGCGTGCGTGATTCGTTGGGCAAATGGTTTCGCGAAGAAGGGTATGAAATCGGAACGGCCGAGAACGCGAGCGACGCCCTAACCCGCATGGCAGAGAGCAAGTGGGATGCCGCCCTGCTCGACATCAAAATGCGGGGAACGGACGGGATCGAACTGCAGAAACGGCTGCATGAACTCGATCCGGACCTTATCGTCATCATGATGACCGGCTATGCGTCGGTGGAAACCGCGGTCACGGCTCTGAAAAACGGGGCCTACGATTACGTGAGCAAGCCGCTGGACCCGGACGAAATCGCGCATCTGGTGAAGAAGGCGCTGGCACACCGGCACGCGGAGAAAGAGAACGTGCGGCTGCGGGAGACCGTGGCAGAAGCAACCCGCCCGGACGAAATGGTGGGCCAGAGCGCGGCGATGCGCAAGGTGATAGATGCGATCCAAACGGTGGGTCCGACGGACGCGAATGTGCTGATCACTGGTGAAAGCGGCACCGGCAAAGAGCTGGTGGTGCGGGCGATTCATGCCGCCAGCCTGAGGCGGTTTCATCCGCTAGTGGCGATCCATTGCGGCGCATTGACGGAGACTCTGCTCGAAAGCGAGCTTTTCGGTCACGAGAAAGGGGCGTTCACCGGTGCGCAGTACCGCAAGAAAGGGAAATTTGAAATCGCCGAAGGCGGGACCGTCTTTCTGGACGAGATTGGCGACATCAGCCTGAAGACCCAAACCGATCTGCTGCGCGTGCTGCAAGAACGCGAGATCACGCGGGTGGGTGGCAACCAGGTCATCAAGGTGGATTTCCGGTGTGTGGCCGCAACCAATAAAAATCTCGAGGCCATGATCGAGGAGGGCACGTTCCGGCCCGATTTGTTCTACCGGCTTAACGTGTTTCATATTGAACTGCCGCCCTTGCGCGAGCGGCGGGAGGACATTCCGATTCTGGTGGAGCACTTTGTGCGCAAATTCTCGCTGGCAATGAACAAACAAATTACCCGGGTCGCCCCGGCTGCCATGCAACAGCTGCAGCAGCAGCCCTGGATGGGAAATGTACGCGAACTGGAGAATGCCGTCGAACGTGCGATGGTAATGGCGCAGCCGCCCGAACTGCGCGACCAGGACTTCATCTTCAAACAGCCGAACGGTTTTGCCGCGGCAGGAAAGAGCCTGGATGATGTAGAACGCGCGCACATTCTCCGCGTGCTCGAAGAGTGTGGCGGAAATCAGAGCCGTGCGGCGGACATTCTCGATATCGACCGGGTGACGCTCCACCACAAGCTTAAACGCTATGGTTGGAGCCGAACTCCGGCTGGAAGCAGAAACTGATTCAGCCCAAGCTGGCTTCCATGAACCTGGTTCATTTGCTTCCGGTCGGCAACATCGACAGGGCGTTGCTTGAAAGTATCTCCGGCGCGCTGCCGGAATCGCTGCCGGTGCGCTGCGAGATTCTGGCCTCCCGCTTTGATCCGGCGGCCGCTTATCACGCAGAGCGGCAGCAGTTTCACTCGTCAGAAATTCTCCAGCGAATGCAACCGCTGGCAACGCCCTGCTGGCGGCTGCTCGCCATTGCCGATGTCGATCTCTATATCCCCATCCTGACCTACGTTTTTGGTGAAGCGCAGATCGCCGGAGTTTGTGCGGTGGTTTCGGCGTTTCGATTCCGGCAGGAATTTTATGGACTGGAGAGGGATGAGGACCTGCTTCGCCAGCGCCTGCTGAAGGAGTGCGTCCACGAGTTGGGCCATACTCTTGATTTGCGCCACTGTCAGGACTACCGCTGTGCCATGGCGTCTTCGCACGCGGTAGAGTGGATTGACTTGCGCGGGAGCACCTTGTGCGAGTCCTGCCGATCACGGATTGAGGATGGCCGAAGTTTGCAGTTGGGCTACGGCAGCCACCACAAACTCTCAGCTTCGTAGTACACTTTCCGCCATGATGCCAAGACACCGCGAAGTTGTCTACATTATCGTTCTTGCTATGGTGAGTGGAGCGCTGCTGTTCGCCCAAACGAAATCGGCGAAGCGCAGCCACGGAGTTCAGCAAAAAGAGTTCGGGACGCATGAAGGGAGGCCCGTCAACTTGTACACGCTCAAGAACGCACACGGCGTTGAGATTCAGGCCATGAATTATGGCGGCATCATTCTGTCGATCCGGGTGCCCGACCGCAAAGGCGAGTTCGCCGACATCGTGCTCGGCCATGACAAGCTCGAAGGCTACATTCCCAACAAGCCATACCTTGGTGCGATCGTGGGACGCTACGCCAATCGCATTGCGAACGGTACCTTCACGCTCGAGGGCAAGACCTATACTTTGCCAAAAAATGACGGGCCGAACACACTACACGGCGGCACTACCCGCACGTTCAACCAGGTGGTGTGGGACGCCGAGCCGCTCAAAGGGAAGAATGGTGTTGCATTTAGTTACCTGAGCAAAGATGGAGATGATGGTTTTCCGGGCAATCTGAAGATGAAGGTCACGTACACGCTGACCGACAATAACGAACTGGTGATCGATTATGAAGCGACCACCGATAAAGCGACACCCATCAACGTCAGCCAGCATAGTTACTTCAATCTCAAGGGCGAGGGGAACGGCGACATTCTCGATCATGAAGTGATGATCAATGCCGATCGATTCACCCCGGTGGATAAGAACCTGATTCCCACGGGCGAGCTTCAGGCGGTTAAAGGAACGCCGATGGATTTCACCACGCCCACGAAGATCGGTGCCCGCATTGATGACAATTACGAGCAATTGCAGCTAGGGCATGGGTACGACCACAACTTTGTCATCAACCGGAAAGGGCCCGGGATGGTGCTGGCGGCGCGCGTCTCGGAGCCAACCACTGGGCGTGTGCTGGAAGTCTCGACCACGCAACCCGGAGTGCAGTTCTACTCGGGGAATTTTCTAGACGGCTCGGTCACCGGTAAAGAAGGCCACGTCTACAAGCGTCGCTATGGCCTGTGCCTGGAGACGCAGCATTTCCCGGATTCTCCCAATCACCCCAAATTTCCGAGCACCATCCTCAAGCCGGGAGAGACATTCCACCAGAAGACGGTCTTTAAGTTTTCGGCCAAGTAGGAAGCTTAACTAGGAGAGGAATTCAGGAGCAGGAACGGGAGCGCCCTGCTGACCTACTCTGCCTTTAGCTCATCCAACAGGGCTTTCTCGACTTTGCGGCAGTGCTCTGTCGTCAGCTTCTTCCCTTCTGCTGTGAGATAGAACGTATCAATCGCCATCTGTCCTTCGGTATCAATGAGCGCAATCTCGATGTTGCAATCCTGCGCCGAGAGGGAGGAAGCAATGCGGTGCAGCAGCCGGGGACGATCTTGGGCGATCACCTGCACGATAGTCGTGGCGGCAGAGGAAAGATCGTCGAACTCGACCTTCGTCTCCACCTTGACTTTGGCGATGGCGGATTTTTCCGATCGCTGGCGATCACGAAGCATTTTGTCCAGGTCAGCTTCATCCAGCAGTACGCTAACCACACTTCGGCGAAAGCGCTCCCATTCCGAAAGATTAAGCTCCAGGGTGCGGAAGCGATCGGTGAAGTAGAGAGTGTCGACGACGGTTGCCGCCTGGTTGGAGAACGCGTTGGCTTTGACGATATTCATGCCCCATGCGGCCAAGACACCGGCCAGCTTGGCGAAGACAAAGGGCCGATCTCCCGTGACCAGGGTCAGTTCATACCAGTGGCGACCGCGTTTCAACTCGACCTGCACCGCATGCTGGCCCAGTTCGTCCGCCATCTGCAAATGACGCATGACCTCTTCGGCAGTGTGAACCAAAAGGTAACGCTGGGGAAATCCTTCGAGGAATGCTTTGAACTTCGAGCCAGTCACCGGGGCGAGCGAGCGGAGGCGAGCCAGCTTTTCGTCGCCGACATCGGTGTGGACGCGGTGATCGGCGCTGCGGTTCAGATAGTTCTCGGCGGCGATGTAAAGCTGCCAGATATTCTCGGCCTTCCAGGGCGTCAGAGCTTCCGGATTCACAGCCTTTATGTCGGCGTAAGTCATGAGGCAGAGCATCTTGAGGCGCTCGGGTGTGCCCATCCTTTCCGCGAAGGCGGCTACGGTCGCGGGATCGAAGATGTCGCGGCGCAACGCCGCCGACAACTCCAGGTGACTCGCAATCAGGAACAGCACCTCGGCCCGTTCCCTCGGGTCCACATCCAGGCGATCCATGGCACGGTTGGCGACGTCCACGCTCGCTCCCACGTGCTCGCCAGATGAGGCTCCTTTGCCTGTGTCGTGCAACAAGAGCGCAAGGTAGAGCAGTTGCGGATCCTCAAGTTCGGCGAGAAGCTCGGCATAACGCTTGTCCCATTCGGATTGCGACTGCTTCAAGCGGTGCAGGCTCTCGATGGCCAGGAATGAGTGCTCATCAACCGTGAATCGATGATAAAAATCGCGCACCACCAGCGAGTCGATCAGCTTCATCTCGGGCAAAAGCAGGGTGAGCAGGCGGAGAGAGTGCATGGCCCGCAGTGCGTCTGCAGCATGAGACTGCAGCAGAGTTTCCTGCAGGTACAGCCACAATTCCGCTCCCCGGGGAGGAGTCGCGGCCAGAGCGGGAAGTGCCTGCTCGATGCGGTACTCGGTGGTCGCGCTGAGTTTCAGGCCGTGGTGGGCCATGAAATGGAACAGGCGCAGCAGTACTTCCGGATCCTGCAAGGCGGACGGCTGCTGCAAAAAAATGAGACCATCGACCACCGAAAAATCAGCTGTAGTCAGCCGGGAGCGCCAGCTCTGCACCTGCCGATACAAAGCCGACCATGCCTCTGGAATCTCTTCGAGCAACTGCGTGACCGTACGCTGCACCGCGCGGGCATGGCTGAAATAGATACGCATCCAATCCGCAGCGGTGAGTTCTTCGCCATCTGAGGCCCCGATTTTGCGAGCAGCGGCTTCGTCCTGGGCCTCCCAGCTCAGCGTATTGTCATCTCGTCCTTGCCGGAAATGCAGGAAACAGCGGGCCGACATCACGAAATCGAGTGCCGATTCCAGTTGCTTTCGTACGGGAGCGCGCAGTGAGGTGGCGTCCGGCCAGTCGTGCAGCTTGTCCATAGCTGAAATCAGGGCAAGCCAGTTGGCCACGTTGCAGTCGCGCAATCCGCCTGGAGCCTCTTTCAGATTGGGCTCCAGATGATACAAGGTCATGCCGTACTTGCCGTGACGCTCGCGCGTGACCTCAGCCAATCCTTGGAGTAAGGACTTCGATTCCCGCATCACCAGCTTCGAAATCACCTTGTCGTGCAAACGCCGAAAAAGGTCACGATCGCCTAGCAGATACCGGCAGTCGAGAAGGGAAATGGTGAACTCGGTGTTGTTAGGATCGTAGCGGTCACATTCCGCTAGCGTCCGCGACGCAGGACTCAGCTTCAATCGCAGATCCCAGAGTTCCTGCGAGAATCGGCGCACGGGGTCTTTAAACGCTTGTTCAGCGTCGCGATCACCGTAGAGGAAAAGGATGTCAATATCGGAATAAGGAAAGAGCCAGCCCCGTCCGAATCCACCGGTAGCTACGAGGGCTAAATTCGGGGGCTTGGACGAGTCGGCGGAGACGATTTCGCGCCAGAGCCGTTCGAGAATCTCTTCGACGAGATGAGTGCGTTGGGCAATGCAGGCCCGGCCGTCTCCAGTGGCCTCAAACTCGCGCCGGATGCGGGACGACTCATCGTTAATGGAACCCCGTAGCTCGCCAATCAATGAGGACGCTGCCACCATAAAGATATTCAGCCCTGCAGTTTCTGTATCCGGCTGAACTCAGCTACCAAACGGCTGTTGCATGCACTGCGGTCGCGTCCCCGTTCAAGTTGCGCCAGCTCCGGCGCAAGGAACAGCCGCGCTACAAGGCGCCTTCACCGCGCTCGTCGTTACGGATTCGGATGGCCTCGTCGATGCGCGAACGAAAGATCTTGCCGTCGCCAATTTTGCCGGTGCGGGCCGCGTTGACGATGGCCTGCTCGGCCTTTTCGACCAGCGCGTCGGGCAGGACCATCTCCAGTTTGGTCTTGGGAATGAGATCCACGCTGTACTCGCGGCCGCGGTACACCTCGGTATGCCCCTTTTGTCGGCCGTGGCCCCGAACTTCGAGCACCGTCATGCCCTCGACGCCAATCTCCTGCAGCGCGGTCTTGACCGCTTCCAGCCTGGAGTTTTGAATGATCGCTTCAATCTTGGTCATGGTGTTTGCAAGTCCTTCCCTGCATTTTCACGCCCCACCGGCCGGGCCCAACAACACCGATTGACCCGAACTCACGCAGGCGTTTCCCAATAGTATCCTTCTTCGCCGTGCTGCGAGAGATCCAGTCCTTGCAGTTCTTCCTCCTCCGAGACTCGTAAGCCGATGGTCACGTCGACGATCTTGAGAATGATGAGCGTGCCCACGATGGCGAGGCCCCATGAGATCACGACACCTACCAACTGATTCAGTAGCTGGTGCGCATTGCCTTCCAGCAGGCCCGAGGGCAAGGGATTTCCCTGGGCATCTTTGAAGATGGGATTGACGGTTGCGACGGCGAAGACTCCGGTCAGGATCGCGCCCAAAGTGCCGCCTGCGCCATGAACGCCAAAGGCGTCGAGGGAATCGTCATAGCCGAATTTCGCTTTCACCTTGGCGACCATCCAGTAGCAGAACACTCCTGCGATCAATCCGATTAGTAACGCAGACATGGGCTTGACGAATCCAGATGCGGGAGTAATTGCCACCAGCCCGGCAACCGCGCCGGAGATTCCTCCGAGCACGCTGGGCTTGCCGTTGCGAATCCACTCGGCCGCTGCCCATCCAATTGCGGCCGCGGCGGAAGCGAAATGTGTGGCCACGAACGCGCTGGTTGCCAGGCTTCCGGCGGCCAACGCACTTCCTGCATTGAATCCAAACCAGCCTACCCACAGCAGGCACGCCCCAATGAAGCTAAGAACTACGCTATGCGGAGGCATCGACTCTTTCGGGTAGCCGACGCGCTTGCCCAAGTAGAGGGCGCAGACCAGAGCCGAAACGCCCGAGGTGATGTGAACCACGGTTCCACCGGCGAAATCAAGGGTTGGAAATCTTCCTCCGAGAGCGGCATTCAGCAATCCCCCCTTGCCCCAAACCATGTGAGCCATCGGGTCATAGACGAGGATGGACCACAAAACAGTGAAGGCCACCATGGCGCTGAACTTCATGCGCTCGGCAAAAGCTCCAGCGATCAGGCCTGGGGTAATGATGGCGAACATCAACTGATACACCATGAAAGTCTGGGCCGGAATGGTGGCGGCGTAATCGCCGTCCGGCGCGGAACCTACGCCATTCAGGAACAGATTATGAAAGCCGCCGATAAAGCCGTTGCCCGCGCCGAAACAGAAGCTGTAGCTAAACAGCCCCCACAGGACGGTGATAATGGCCATCAGCGCGAAGCTCTGCATCATGGTGCCCAGCACGTTTTTCTTGCGCACCAGGCCCGCGTAAAACAGCGCCAGTCCGGGGCCGGTCATCATGAGCACGAGAGCGGAACTGGTCAGCATCCATGCATTGTCGGCAGAACTCTTGGCATCGGCAGTTTGCTGCTCCAGTTTTGCCAGGCGCGAGGCCGTGTCGGTGGAGGGACTGGGCGCAGGCGCTCCACTATTCTGAGCGCATACGAGCTGCGCCAGAAAAATCATGACTACGGCTGTCAACAAGCATTCGATCAGCCTTTTGCGGTTAGGCACTACTGTGGCTCCACTTTGGCGGTTTCGGTTTCCCACGCAATCGAGGACGCATCAATGTAACGTTCGGCGGGGCTGGGCGGAAATCGAAACTATTTATGCGGCCTATCAGGTTTTATTATCAATTTTCGAGCGGCATTCAACTCAAAACTTGAATTCCACGTCCAGCTGCATGCGACGGGGCGGTTGGGCGGCCACCGGCTTGCCGAATAAGGGGGAAGAGATCGTGCCAATGTAGGTCACGTAATTGGGATGGTTCAAGACATTGAAGGAATTCAGAGACAGCGACAGCACTTTCGATTCTTTTTTTCCCTTCGAGAGCATGAAGTCGTGCGAGAGATTGAGATCCAGATCGATCGTGCCCGGGCCGGCCATGGTATTGCGCGGCACCTGCGCCGGACGATCATTGAGAATGCCATCTTGATTGTTGTCGCCCCCAGTCACGATGTTCACCGGCTGTCCTGAGTACAGGGACAGCGCAACGCCGAACGTGAAGAACCGGGTCGGCTGCGTGGAAGCTAGCAGATCGAATTTGTGCAGGCGGTCTTTGTCAGCGCGGCCCCAATCAGCCGCTGCGTTATAGCTGTTTTCGGGAAACCAGGTGATGCCGCTCGTGTTGTTGTCGGTGCGATTGAGGGTGTACTCGACCTGCCCGGAGAAATACTTGTTCAGCTTGCCGCGGTAGGTCAATTCCAGGGCGTTCGCCTTTACATATCCCTCGGACTGCATCTCCCGCACTTGTCCCAGATTCGGATTGGGCCGGACCAAATTGGCGTTGACGAGTATGGGAGCGTTGGCGTCAATGGAACGGAATGAGCCGATACCCCGGTTGCCGATATAAGTCGCGCTGAACGTCGTCTTCGCGGTCATCTGCCGCTCGATGCCTATGCTGTACTGCAGCGCGTAAGGAATCCGGGCGCGAGGATCGAGCACGGCCACGCTGACCGGCGTCTGGGACAGCGCAGCCGGAGTGACCGGGTAAGTAACCTGCGGGGGATCGACAATGAAGCGCAACAGGTTCACGCCGTTGAAGTGCAGTAGATCTCCGATCGGACTCGGGCCGGTGCGGTCGTAAAACACTCCGGCGCCTCCCCGGATCACGGTCTTGCCCTTGCGGGATGGGGCCCAGGCAAAACTCACGCGGGGAGCGAAATTGTTGGGATCATTGTGGAAATAGTTTTGCCAGTAGTAGCGCATTCCGACATAGAGAGAAAAGTTCGGAAGCAAGCGGATATCGTCTTCAAAGAATCCGCAAAGCACTTTTTCCAGGAAGGTGACGTGACCTCGGCCGGTCTGCAGGAAGTAGGTGGAAGGACTGGCAGAGGAAAAATCCGCGGCGCTCTCGAAGGTGTAGGCGCCGCCACGATTGGTGAAATCGTCGAGGCCGCGTCGGCTGATATCCGGCACATCAACTCCGAAGCTGATCTGGTGCTTGCCGTTGGCATAAGTCGCGAAATCGGTGCCGTCGAAGTGGTACTCCGTGCGGCGAGAATCGGCTTGCGCTCCACCGGCCGTGAAAAGCCCGGAAACCGCGATCTGCGGATCGGGGCTCAAGCTATTCACCACGCTGTCGTAGTGGCCGACCAGAAATCGGGTCTGGTGCAGCCAGTGCGACGAGATCTGGTGGAGATAGCTGATGTTAATTTCGTGTTCGAGGAAACGCGCGTCAGTTGCCGCGCTGGGCAGGACGGTGCCTCCGACTCCCTGGTTTTGCGACGAGCGATGCTCGTAGGAGTAGCCGATCCAGAATTGGTCGCCGTTAGCGAGATCGTGAAAAACGCGTCCCGACCCGAAGAAGTGGTGCGTGGGATTGGGAACGCTCTGGGTGATAGGCCCGAAGCCCAGCGCTTCGGCTGCCGAGAGCGCGCTAGGATCCACGATTGCCTGCTGATCGAGCAGATCGTCATCGAGAGCCAGCAGGAAGCTGGTGCGTTTGCTGTGGCCTAGAGGCCCAGTCACAGATCCCTCGTAGTACTGGCGACGCTCCGGCGGTTTCACCAGCGCAAAGGCGTTGCTGGCGTCGAAGACGGAATCGCGAACCATAAAATTCAACGAGCCGTGGAAGTTGGGAGTGCCACCTTTTGTGATAATTTCCAACCGGGCGCGCCCCGGCCGCGAAAATCGCGCAGAGTATGGATTGTTATTGATCCTGACTTCCTGCACGGCGGATGGCGTTACCCCTGGCCCGTTGGCTTCGATGCCATTGACCACCAGCGTCACTCCGTTCGTTCCGATCGCGTTGTCGTCGAGAAAGCGCGACATGGCCGTGATGTAGTCCTGATCAAAGACAGGCACGCGGTCGAGGGCATTGCGATCAATCGTATTGGCGTTCTGGTTCTCGGCGGTGGCCGTGCTGACGAGCGGAACATTGGCGCCTGCAACCGTTACCGTTTCCGCCTTCACGGAAATCTGAAGCACGACGCGAATCGCGTTGCTTTTCTTTTCGCCGACCGATGCCTCCAAATGGGCATCGACGAACCCATCCGCATGGACGGCGACCTGGTAACTTCCTGGAAGTAGATTTGCCAGCCGAAAGCCGCCTACAGCGTCAGTCTGCGTCTCGCCCACGACGTTCGCACCGTGAGTGAGCGTAACCCGGGCATTGGGGATGGAAGCGCCCGAGGGATCCATCACACTGCCCTTCAACGCCCGAAGCTCGGCAGGTGCGGAGCCCCGGGCAGGGAGAGGAAGCTCCTGCGCCCCGACACGAATGGGTCCCATGAGTAAAACAACAGCAGCAATGAAGGAGAAGCACTCGTGCATCACACCAGAACCTTGCTCAAGCCCTCCGAATGGAGAATAGCTGGACGAACTGAAGCTCGTCTGAAAACGCTCTCTACGGTCTTTCCCCTATATGCCAGTACATGAAACGCCTGAGATACTTTGACCATAATCGAACCTCCAGGCGCAAAACATTGCTGCAGGGGAATTGTGGAGAGTACAACCTTCGTGTCCTTCAAAAAGAATAAAGCAAGCACTACGCTCCCAGGCAGGGTTGAGAAGGTAATTCGTCCTCACCCTCACACCGGAGAACCCGAAAAGGCCCAGATTGCGGTTGAGGGTGCCGATCACCTCTATCGTGAAATTCGAGTTCCCAATACACTCGAAAATGAAAATGGGGAGAAGGTCAAACTCAAAGAGGGTGCAGAGGTCGATGTAAAGATCGAGGCGGATGCAATGGTGACGAGCACTGGAGACGGAGAAAAATCCCCGCGTCCTGTTTGAGGCCTGCGCGAGTTGTGGTCAACTTGCCGGCGCTGCGGGTAGCGCAGGTTTCACGAACTTGGCGTCGTCCACCGGGACGTTTTGCTGCACTTCAGTGACTTGAATGGTGAAGCGTCCGCCGGGCCGGGCCAAGGTCCAGCGATAAGGCACTTTTACCCCGCTGACGTCACGGTAGTCAGCGTAATCGATTTGTGTTGGAAGCAAACCCAGCGCAGTATCCCCATAACGTATCATTCGCACCAGCAAGCCCGATTGCTGGTCGAAATAGAGGCGGATCGGCGGTTTTCCTTCGCGCTGTCCGATGACCTGGTACGCCTCCTGATCTCCAATCTTTTCCATTCCGTGCACTCGCATTTGCGTAAACATCTCTCTCAGTTGTGTTGCCAGATGCAGGTTGGCGTCGATCGAAGCTCCATCCAGATCACTGCCGTGCATCTCGCGGATGGGACGCGTGGGCATTCCCAGCCAACCTTCGTGCCCGTTGAACGCGGTAACGCTGTCGCCCTCCGGCATATGCGTAAACGAGATGCGCTCGTCTGGAGCCTTGCAGTAGATATCAATGGGTAAAGACTTGCCGCCGATATCGATCGTGCCCTTCATCACCCGTGTCGTGATTTTGTCGATGGCAGAGGATCCTCCCAAGGCGTGAACGTACTTCTCGAGTATTTGATCGGCAGTGGGCCCGGAGTTTTCTTTCGCTTCTTTTGCTGCTTCAGCCTCTCCGTGCTGGGGCTGAGCGGCCGAGGCCTGCTCGGTTGCTACTGCGGGAATGGCCTCCGGGTGCGCGTTTCCGCGATGGCACGAGTAGCACGTCACCTCGCGATGGCCTTCGAAATTTTCTTTATTGATGGCGAACATCATTTCCATCATCTTGCGTGCTGTCTGCTTGGTTTTCTTGTCGTCTTTGTCGAAGGCCTTGGGTTCGTGACAAAACTCGCACTCCACGCCCAGAGAAGCGCTGATGAACTGCATCGTGGGAATTAGTTGCTCAGCCGGAATGCCTTTGAGTACCTGGATGTTCTTGAACTGCTCTTCTGCTTTCTTCGTACTCGAGTTGGCGGGCGACACCGGCGGGGGCGCGGCATGGGGAGCCTCGGCCTTGTCCTGCTTGAGAGCTATCGCTGAGGCTGCGAGCACGGCGGCAACAACAAAAACGGCGGACAAGCGGATGCGTTTGCTCAACCTGGACTCCTCCTGGAAAAAAAGCAGTCTACCAGCTTCAAGGCCGGTTGCTATAGACGTACTTGCCCGACACCTCAGCCACTACAGAGCGTTGCGGCAGCAGGGCATCGACCTTGGATTTCAGATGCGGAGGAACAAACAGGAAGATCCGCCCAGGCCCGTTCCATGCCTGCAGCAAGTCGGAATCAGAAAGATAAATATGCGGTGCGTCTGGGAACGTGGAACCGAACCACATGGAAGTGGTTCGTCCTTGCACCAGTTCGATCGGGCGTTGCAGATAAAACAATAGGGATGAACCAAACGCCTGGTCGCCGTAGATCATGACGCGATCCCCGGGCCGCTGTTGGGCGGCGATTTCTTCGGCCAGGTCCTTCGAGGACAAGTAGGGTCCAAAACGTTCCAGTGCAATATGCGCCGCGACCAGAAACACAGCCATCCCCATGCCCAAGATCCAAGTTGCAGAGTAGTGCCTCCGGCGAAGACGAAGAATGAAGGAGAGGATTGGCGCAATCAGGAGCGCAATTGCCGCCAGTGCCGCAGGCAGACGCAGTGCGGCAAACGATGCATAGCTCAAGTCGAGCATGTGCGAGGTCGAGAGCGTGTCGGTTGCCATGTCGTGCTTAGCCAGTACGGTTCCGATATCGGGCTCAAAAGGCAACTGTCGTGATTGCCACAGCAGAGTCAGCAGAGTTATGCCGGCTGCAACTCCGATAGCAGCCACGAATCCAGCCGAAAACCTGACCCATCCTTCGCGCTTTCCTGTGTCGCATTCCTTGCGTTCGTAATGGCTGACGGCCTCGGCCAGCAGCATCAGCAGCGGGAAGTAGGCGGGAAGCGTGTAGTACTCCTGATTCGTGGAGACAGCGAAGAAAATCAGCACCAATCCCGCGAGGATGTAGCACATGAGGCGCGTGCGATGCTGAAAGTTGGCTGTGTTTTTTCGCGTCTCCACCGCGGTCCGAATCGCCGCCGGAAGGTAGAAGCTCCACGGAAACAGCCACACCAGATGTAAGGACCAATACAGCGCCCAGGGAAGCTTGTTGTAGTCACGCGGATAGCGTTTGCCCAGAAACCTGAGGAAGTGCTCGTTGACGAAGTAGAACCAGAAAAATCCGTGTCCCGCCTGTCCGCCCGTGTTGCGGATTCCCGCGAGAATGTGCCAGGGGGCAGCTATCATCAGGAACAAAACAAGGCCGGAGGCCAGGCGGAATTCTCTCCAGCGCCGCCAGTGTCCTGTGAGTAGTAGGTAGAAAAAAGCGGTGCCGGCCGGAAACACCAATGCGATCAAGCCTTTGGTCAGCACGCCAAGGGCGATGCAGACGTAACCCGCATACCACTTCCACGCCGGACCGCGGTCTTCGAGAGCAGATAACCAGAAAAAAAGTGATCCCGCGATCAGCAGGCTGAGCAGGACGTCTGGAATGAAAATGCGGGTAAAAAGGAACACTCCCGCCGCGGTGTAGACAAACAGGCCGGCGTAGATTCCAGCTCGCTCGCCAAAGGCGCGGGTGCCCCAGGCGATGGCCAGAATACCCAGCAGCATGACTGAAAGCGCCATGGGCAGGCGAGTCGCAAACTCGTTGACTCCGAATAACTGATAGCTGCCCGCAACCAGCCAATAGGGCAGCGGAGCCTTCTCCAGGTAGCGCACACCATTGATGTGCAGGGTGACATAGTCGCCGCTGACATACATCTCGCGCGCCGCCTCGGCGTGGCTACTGTCGGCATCATCGAGCAGTGGCGGCGAAAACAGGCTGCCCAGGTACACGGCGACAAACACCAGGGCCAATGCCCAGTAGGAGGCCGGCCGCAGCCGCTGCGGAACCTGCACTATCTTTTCAGGAATGGGTAGGGTAGAAATGGCGCTCAATTCCGCTGTTCCCCTTCAAGTGTTACAGAGGAAGCGCTTGGCTCGCAAATGCGAAACTCAGCAGAGGGGGACACAGAGGAACACAGGGAACCCCTGTGTTCCCCAGTGCCCTCAGTGCTGGAGCTTTCGCATTTGGGCGCGACTAGGGGTGCTTTGCGGATGGTGGCATGGTTCCCCGCTCGAAGAATTGCCATTTATCCATTTCCGCCGGGATGCCCACATCGAAGAATCCCACCATCATTTCGTCAGAAGTCTGATCTCCCCAGGTGACCGTTTTGCTGGGATCAGGGTTATGCGGATTGTTCTTGGAATTGTCATACCAGGCGATGGCCCGCAATTTCGTTCCAGCCTTCAACAATCGCGGTTCCGCCAAGCGGTAGCTTAACTGCCAGTGAAAATGATAGTTGACGCGCAGCAGGACCTCGACGCTGCGGTCGTCGTGCACAATGTCGTACTCGAAACGTTTACCCCGGAGATGCATGTGCGGGAATAGGCTAAGCAGTGTCGCATCGTGCGGCAGAGTGCCCTGCACCTCGACTCGGAAATTGTCAGCACCTGGAGGAATGATCAGCGCATGATTATTCAACTGCAAGGTGACTACCCGCTGCTTTGGCGGCGTTTTGGCAAAGATCATTCCGATGCTGGTTCGATCCTCATCCGGGGTGCCGTTGGTGGTGTAATGCATCTGGAAAACGAGATCTGAGCCTGCAGGGACGAATTTCGCCATGCCGTCCGGCCACTGATCTGGCGAACTGCCGGGTGCATAAACCAGCAGCAGGTCACTGGTGGTCTCGTGCGCCTGGCGCTGTTCAAGCGGGTCGGTCAGGGTCGAAGCGGTGAACGGCACGCCTGCCGGCGCATGCCGCAACCACTCGGAGTTGGGTGGGCGGATATAGACGACGGCGTGATGCACGTGCGCCGGACTGCCTGGCCGAAACTCCGACATCTGCACCCAGCGGTCTTGCGCAAAGTGAGTGGGCACGATCTCGTAGGTGTATTCGAGTTCGCCGTGAGCCGGCAGCGGCACGGCTTTGGGCATCGTCACCACCAGATCGGGCTTAGGGATGTTCCAGCCTTCCGTCCACTTTCGCTCGGGAGGAGCATCGAGCGAGTCCCCGGAGGGAGCGCCTGCCTTCGCCCACGACGAAAGGATGGCGATTTTGGCTTCGCTGAGTGAGGGATCGTTGGCAAAATCGCCATAGCGCGGATCCGCGAACCAGGGCGGCATCATCTTCATCGCGGCAGCGTGGGCCATCGCGTTTGCCCAGGGGTGAGTCTGCTCATAGGTGACCAGCGGCATCGGCGCGACTTCTCCTGGGCGATGGCAACTCTGACAATGGTTCTGCAGGATAGGGAGTACGTCGCGATAGAACGTGGGCTGGGCGGACTTCTCTGTGGGCTTGGTTCTAGACGCCTGCAGGACGAACATTGCAGCTGAGAACATTGCCAGTACTGCCGCAATTCTCACGACCGCAGGAACTCCAGGGTTAACGCCCACGACTGGCGGCTGATTGCGTTTCTCGCTGCGCGTACCCACATTCCCAGCTGTACCCTTCTTCCCTGCTAGTCTCGCACAAAGCGCAGCCCCTCGAGAGCGCAGCACATTTCTTCCTAAAATGCTACATTCAACAGTTCATGTCTGCACCGAATAGCCTTTTCGTGCGAGCCTGCAAATCGCAGCCGGTCGAACGCACGCCGGTATGGTTTATGCGACAAGCCGGGCGCTATATGGCCGAGTACAGGGCGGTGCGCAAGCAGCATTCTCTTTTGGAAATATGCAAGAAGCCTGCGCTTGCGGCCGAGGTAACCATCACCGCGGCGGAAATCCTGGGCGTCGATGCCGCCATCATTTTTGCCGACCTGCTGCTGCCGCTGGAAGTCATGGGGCTGCCCTTTCACTTCTCCGCCGGGGAAGGTCCGGTCATCGAAATACCGGTTCGCGCGAAGGCCGATATCGACCGGCTGCGCACCGATCGTGCTGGCGAACTGGGCTACGTTTCGGAAGCGGTCGCCCTGGTGGCCAAGCATTTCGCCGGACGCGTCCCGGTCATCGGATTCTGCGGCGCTCCCTTTACTTTGGCCAGCTACATGATTGAAGCCGGCGGCTCGCGTAACTACATTCATGCCAAGAGGATGATGTACAACCATCCTGGCGACTGGGACAAATTGATGCAGAAGCTGGTTGCGGTCACGGCGGCTTATTCCGTCGAGCAGGTCAAAGCTGGTGCCGACGTCCTGCAGATTTTTGATAGCTGGGTAGGCTGCCTCAGCGTCGAAGATTACCGCCGCTACGTCCTGCCGCACGTCACCGCTATGGTCAAACTCCTGCAGAAGACCGGTGCGCCCATCATTTATTTCGGGACGGATAGCG
Organism: Candidatus Sulfotelmatobacter sp.; assembly: GCA_036376495.1. Classification (GTDB taxonomy): domain Bacteria; phylum Acidobacteriota; class Terriglobia; order Terriglobales; family Acidobacteriaceae; genus Sulfotelmatobacter. Next base: position 51,090 of record DASVAE010000035.1, read on the forward strand.
CCACGCTGCTGCCCGCCATGAAGGAGACCGGCGCGGATGTGATCGGTCTCGACTGGCGTATTCCGTTAGACGAAGGCTGGTCGCGCCTGGATCACGCAACCGCCGTGCAAGGCAATCTCGATCCCGTACTGTTGTTTGCCGAGTGGAACGAATTGAAATCCCGCGCGCAAAACGTCCTGGAGAAAGCTGCCGCGCGTCCCGGCCACATCTTCAATCTGGGCCATGGAATCCTTCCCGAGACTCCAGTGGAACACGTCAAGAATCTGGCGCGTTTTGTTCAGGAATACTCCGCCAATTCGGGCTCACGCTCAATCCCATCTGCAAGCCGAAAGCCGAAAAACGGAAGCCGCAGCTCATGAGGCGGATCGCGGTGGTAGGCGGCGGCAGCTCTGGGCTTGCGGCTGCGTACGCACTCGAAGAAGAGCGCCGCGGTGGCGCCTGCGTCGAATATGTTCTCTACGAATCCTCTCCGCGCCTGGGAGGCGTGCTTCGCACCGAGCACGTTGATGGCTGCGTGGTCGAAGCCGGCCCTGATTCCTTCATCACCGAGAAACCCTGGGCTGCTGACCTTTGCCGCGCCCTCGGAATTGGCGATCAGCTGATCGGATCAAACGACGCCGATCGCAAGACATACATTCTGACCCGGGGACGCCTGGTTGAAATGCCGGACGGACTCATGTTCATGGTCCCGACCAAGATCCTTCCCACGGGGCTCTCGCCGCTGTTTTCCTGGAAAACCAAGTTGCGGATGGCGCAGGAACTGCTGCACCCTCCCCGAGCCGCGGATCGCGATGAATCCGTCGCCGACTTTGTGGAGCGCCACTACGGCATTGAGATGGTCGATCGGCTTGCCGATCCCCTGCTCTCGGGAGTGTATGGAGGAGAAGCTGCGAACTTGAGCGTTCGCGCCGTCCTGCCGCGATTCGCGGAGATGGAACGAACTCACGGCAGTTTGGGCAAGGCCATGCTCGCTGCCCGCAGGAAGATGTCCAGCGCTCGCAAGCTGGCGCCTCCTCTGTTCACGTCTTTGAAAAATGGAATGCAATCGCTAGCGGAAACGATAGTCTCCCGCCTTCGGCCGAATGCTCTTCTGACCAGCACTCCAGTACTGGCCGTCCAGCAGCAGCGCGAAGCCGGGGGGTGGACGATTTCCGCTGGACTAAAGTCGGATCAGTTTGATGCTGTCATAGTCGCGCTTCCGGGGCCGGCGGCCGCGAATGTGCTGCACATCGCGAATTCCGAGCTCTCCCGCGAGTTGGGCGCAATCGAATACAGTTCTTCGATCACGGTAGC
>DASVAE010000036.1:0-343376 GCA_036376495.1 Candidatus Sulfotelmatobacter sp.
TGAAATAGATCCGATACAAAGAACCCAGAAGGCCTTGGGGCTCGCCGAAATCAAGGATGCCGCATTCTCCTCCGGGGCGCAGCACGCGAATGATCTCGCGCAGGCCAGCATCATAGTCCGCAAGATTCCGAAAGCCGAACGCAGAAACCACCAGATCGAAATGTGCGCTGGGGAAGGGTAAATCCAGTGCATCGGCTTCAATCCAATCGATTGCCGATTGCGGAGCATGCGATTTCGTAGCTGCGCGCTGCAGCATGGCGTGGGAGAAATCGGCGCCAAGGATTCGCGCGGGGGACTTCCCTGCCTCGCGACGTAGCGCGAAGGTCATATCACCGGTCCCGCAACACAGGTCGAGAACGCGGGAATCCGCACGCCCCAGGATGTGCCGAAATGTGCGCGCGGTGCGGCGCCACCACATGCGGTCTACGTTGCAGGAAAGCACGTGGTTCAGAAGGTCGTAACGCGGCGCGATCGAGGTAAACATGTCGCGCACGGCGCGAGCCGCGGACTGCCGGTCCCGCGAGCCTGCGGGACTGGCTCCGACGACAGTGGGTTTGAGGGATTCCGGCACGAAAATTCGCGTCAGCGCTTCGTCTTTTTCGCGCTCTTTAGCTGCTTCACAATGCGCTCGACCTGGAGCACATGATTGGTGTCATGGCCGGCGAACATGCGGGTCAGGTGCGCGATGGTTTCTTTGCCGCGTTCCAGGTGCATTCCATAGTTATCCCAAGTCTCGCGCGGGATTTCCTTCAACATGGCGAGATTGTTCTCCCGAAGGATGCGGAAGACTTCTAAGGAACGGCGGGCATCGCGACCGCGGTATTGGAAGGCAGAGGCCCACGAGTCCTGATCGAAGCGTTGAATAGTGATGCCGTTCTCCCCAATTACGGAGCGCATGCGCCAGCTGGCGACGATTTCGGCATCAGCCAAGTGGGCGACGATTTCGGCGATCGACCACTTCGCCGGTTCGGGGCGCCATTTCAACTGCTTTGGGGTCAGCCCCTGAATGGATTTTTTCAATCTGGCGGCGGTGGAGCGCTGCACTTTGACGGCATCCTGACCCTCTACGTAACCGAGAATGCGTCCTATGTATTGTTCTGCTGTTTCTGGCATAAGTCACTCCAAAGAACTGGTTGCATCGGAACTCTGAGTATGGTCTGTCGAATTACTTGGCCCGGCCCGAGGCACGGCGGGAGAGGCGACGGATCTCTTCCACTGCACTGACGACCGCGCTTTGGGGCACATCGCTGGATATTTCGACTTTGCCGATCTCGCGGGGCAGGACGAAATGCACGACTCCGTTTTGAGTCTTCTTGTCCGACTGCAGGCGTCCGATGATTTTAGCGGTACCGACATTCAGTTCGGGGAGGCGGCCCAGGCTCAACACCGCCTCGGCGATTCGTCCCGCGGTGACGCTATCGGTGCGTCCAACGCTCAGTGCGATGTTGGTAGCTGCGATCATTCCCCAGGCGACCGCCTCGCCATGAAGAAGTTTGCGATACCCGGTTTCGGCTTCGAGTGCATGGCCGATAGTGTGGCCAAGATTCAGAACGCGGCGCAGGCCGCCCTCGTGCTCGTCGGCGGAAACCACCTCGGCTTTCAGCCTCACCGATTGCGCAATCAGCCATTCCAGTTCGGTGGGATCCCGCTTGAGGATGCGGGCCCGATTCTGCTCGAAACGGATGAAGAGCTCCACATTGCCGATAATGCCGCACTTCAAGGCCTCATAGAGCCCGGCGCGGAACTCGCGGTCGGGAAGTGTCTTCAGGACCGTCGGATCGATCAGCACGACGCGAGGGTGGTGAAAGGTTCCGACCAAATTCTTCCCGGCTATGAGATTGACGCCAGTCTTTCCGCCGATGGAGGCGTCAACCTGCGCCAGCACGGTTGTGGGGACTTGTACAAATTCGACACCCCGCATGTAGAGTGAGGCGAGCAGGCCGGCAACATCCCCGACGACCCCGCCTCCCAGGGCGATGATCACGGACTTGCGGTCCGCGCCCAATTTGGCCAGTTTCTCGCCCATGGCCTCAACCGTCTCCAGGCGTTTGGCAGGTTCGCCATCGGCCATCATTATGATCTGTGGGTCAAAGCCAGCGGCTTTCAGGGAACTTAAGAATTTCCCTGCCCAGAGCTTGCGAACCGGCGCAACGGTCACGACAAAGACACGGCTGGCGTTAGGCAGAAGCTCAGCGAGCACCGATCCGGCGCGCGACAGCAGGCCGTTCTCGATGGAGGCCTGGTAGGGGCGGGGCAGGACATGGATGGTGGCTTGCGGCATTGCCGTTCCATCATAGCGTAACGCGTATACAGACCGCCGTCCCCCTTCAGTGGTAGTATTCCTTCGGTTTATGAAGGGTTTGCCAGCCGACACCGATTACATCGTCATTGGCGCCAGTGTCGCGGGATTGCGTGCCGCGGTCGAACTGGCCGCAGCCGGTCGTGTGCTGGTTCTCAACAAGAAGGAAATCCCCAATTTCAGCGCGGTCGATGCCAAGAGCCAGGCCTCATGGTTGAGCGATGAAGATGATATCAGCCTGCATCTGCAGGACACGCTGGATTGCGGAGACGGTTTGTGCAATGTTGCCGCCGTCAAGCTGCTGCTGGAAGAAGCCACACCGCTGATCGAGGAATTGATTGCGTGGGGAAAGGCTCACGGGACCCCGCTTGTTTTTGGGCCGGAGAATGCCCACAGCCGCGGACGCGTGCTCCATGCTGAAGGCGAGCCTGCGGGTCGAGAGATTTATCGCATTCTCAGTGAGAAGCTGAAATCGCTCAAGCATGTGTCGATTGCCTCGTCGACCTTAGTGACTAGTTTGCGGGTTGACGGGGGACAGATAACCGGGATTTCGGTGCTCGACGAAAAGGGGATGCCCCAAGAGATCGCGTGTTCAGCTGTGCTGCTTGCTACCGGCGGACTGGGACAGATCTACCGCAACACGACCAACCCGGAAGCGGCCACGGGAGACGGGATTGCGCTGGCCCATCAGGCCGGGGCGGAACTCAGCGACCTGGAATTCATTCAGTTCCATCCCACAACGCTGTACATGAAGAAGGTTCCGAAGATTCCTCTCCCGGAAACAATCCTTGAACAGGGCGGATATCTGCGAAATTTCGAACTGAATCGCTTCATGGGCAAGTACCATCCGGCAGGCGAACGGGCGCCCAGAGACTTGGTGTTGCGCGCGATCATGCATGAGATGGAAGTGAGTGGGGCGAAGGACCCGTTCGTGTATCTGGACGTGACTCACTTGCGGGCGTCGGTGATCCAAAAGCATTTCCATCGCATTTACGAGACGTGCATGGCTCATAACGTGGACATCACGGAAGACGTGATTCCCGTTCGTCCGGCGGAACTGTTCTGCATGGGCGGGGTACGGACGGATGTGGACGGCAAAACCAACCTGGCAGGCCTTTATGCGGCTGGCGAGGTCGCGGGCACGGGCGTGCATGGAGCCAATCGCCTGCCCAGCAACGCGCTGCTGGAATCGCTGGTGTTTGGAGCCCGCGCGGGGAAGGCAATGGGGAGTATTGAGAAGCTTGCGGCGAAAGACGAGGCGCAACCCAAAGCGGCATATTCTAACGGTCCGGTCAATGCGGGGGTGGAAGAGTTGATCGGACAGATTCAAGACGTGATGTGGAAAGAGGTCGGAATCGTCCGGACGCGCACGGGCATGCAGAAAGCGATCAAGACTTTGGAAGGAATCGCGCCGAAAGTTGCTCAGCCCAGGACGCGGCGGAGTTACGAGGCGGCCTATCTGCATGCGACCGCTCTGCTGGTAGCGAAATCGGCTTTCGCGCGCGAGGAGAGCCGGGGGGCGCACTACCGCATGGAATATCCCGATCACGACGACCGTAAGTTTCTGAAACACTCCGTGGTGCGCGGAGAGAAGATCGTTTTTTTGAACTAACGCTGGTAAAGCCCGCTTCTCGCAAAAACCGGCGCGAGAAGTGGGGCACCCCACCTGATCATCCTAAGTCTTGGACTCTGCGGGTTCGGGAAAAGCAACCGACAACGCGATTGCAATCACCAGGACTCCGGCGATCGCCGCGAGCGTGATGTGGATCGGGACTTTAAAGAAGTTCGAAAGCAGCATCTTGCACCCCACCAACATGAGGACCACAGCCAATCCATAGTGCAGGAAGCGGAATATCTTCATCAGGCCGGAAACGGCGAAGTACAGCGAACGCAGGCCAAGGATCGCAAAAACGTTTGAGGTGTAGACGATGAATGCGTTCAGGGTGATGGCCAGGATCGCGGGAATAGAGTCCACGGCGAACAGAACGTCGCTGGTCTCAATGACCGCGAGCACAATCAATAGCGGCGTTGCCGAACGTACTCCATTGTCGCGCACGAAGAATTTTCCATCCCGGTAATTAGGGGTCACTGTGATAAAGCGGCGCACAAGGTTCACCACGGGATTTTTGGCGGGGTTAACGCTGTGTCCGCCAGAGAGTGCAAGCTGAATGCCGCTGTACACCAGCAGGGCACCAAAAGCGTAGAGAATCCAATGAAAGCGGTGGATCAGGCCAACGCCGGCGGCGATAAAAATGCCACGCATGACTAATGCGCCGATGATTCCCCAAAAAAGCACGCGGTGCTGCTGGTCTTCGGGAACGGAAAAATACTTGAAAATCACCAGGAAGACAAAGAGGTTGTCGATGCTCAACGAGAGTTCAAGAACATACCCGGTGAGGAATTCCAGGCTGCTCTGGCGATCCTGCCAGACATAGAGCCCGCCGGCGAAGAGCAGTGCGAGCGCCACGTACATGGCGCTCCAACCCAGGGCTTCGCGAAAGCGCACAACATGGCCGGAACGGTGAAAAACCTTCAGGTCGAGCACCAGCATGCCGAGCGCGAACAGATTGAAGAGAATCCAGAAATAGACCAAAGGCGGCCCTAAAAGTGCTTAGAATTACGACTACTTAATGGTTCCTTGCAAAAAGCGATGCGCGCTAACTTTGTGATTCACGATCGAGGCTCATTGTTGGCGTCCTCGTTTGCCGCTGACCCAATCGTCCCAAATGCCGTTGGCCTTCATCATTTCTACGCTCTTGCTCTCTCGCATGGTCTGCTCGATCTGATCATGGGTGAGACGCGGGCCAATTTTCTGGTCCAAATTCGCAAGTTCCAGCACCAGTAAGGCGGCCTCGGCCACGTGCTTTTTCAACTGAGGGAAATTCACCTTGTCATACGTGTCCGACACGGCGTGATAGTTTTCGAGGTAATTGGCTTCTTCCTGTTCGGCGACAAAAGTGGGGACTCCTTCCAGCATGAAGTCGAAGTGATCCGTTCCCCACTCCATATTCGTCTCCACGTCGTTCACGCCGAACTGGGCGAGCGGAGCGAGGAGTTGCTTGGTGGAGGAGACGAGGTCGCTACGACCGCCGACCGAGAACCCGGTGGTCTTTCCTGAGCCGGAGTCATAGATGATCACGCCCGCGGCTTTGTCGAGTTCAGCACGGTGATGTGAGGCGTAGGCGCGAGAACCGAGCAGTCCCTGCTCTTCTCCGGAGAAAAGGATGAAACGGATGGTGCGGCGAGGAAGAACTTCGGAGGCTTTGATCGCCCGAACAGCATCGATGACCAGCGCGGCATTGCAGCCATTGTCGAGCGCCCCGGTGCCGAGATCCCAGGAATCCAGGTGCGCGCCGATGATTACGAACTCGTCCGGTTTTTCTGCGCCACGGAGTTCAGCAATGACGTTGGAAGATTTTATGGGCCCGCCGATCTGGTTGGGGATGGAAAGATCGGCCCAGACCAGGTTCTTATCCGCGAGCAGGCGCGCCATGCGTTCGCCGTCTTCCCGCGCCACAACGATCATGGGTATCTTATCGATCTCGCCGGCGCCGGAGTTGGTATGACGATACAGGATGTCGTGCTCGCGGGTGGCCATGAAGGCGATCGCCTTGGCCTTGGCTTTTACCGCGCGGTCGACGATGGGCGGGGCATTCGCGTATTCGGCGAACAGATCAGCCCAGGTCTTCAGGACCGTGGTGTGTACGAGAAGGATCTTGCCTGTGACATCCCCTGCCTTCTGGAATTCGGCGTCGCTGCCCTCGCCAACGTCGACTACCGGAACGTGCTTCACCGGAGCCAGGGCGGGGGCCCATGCGACGGAAACTGCTCGCACCCGGAAAGAGGAAAGCACGGTCGCTCCCCCGACTCGTGTGGGGCTCACTTCGTATGCGGTGGTCGCAGTCATGTCCGTGGTGCCTTCGGACCATGAGTTTGGGATTTCGAAGCTTTCTGCATGAACGCTGTCGGCGCCTGCCGCGGTAAAGGCCTGCATTCCCCATTGCACAGCATGCTGCATAGCGAGAGTGCCGGGCACGCGGCCGCCCACTTCGTCGGTCAATCGGCGCAGGTTGGCTTCAAGCGGCGAGGGCTGCAGAGCTACCTGGATGATGTGGTTGGCGTCAGCGTTGGGATCAGCGGCGGTTGCGGAGAAACCAAGGATATTCAGAATGCAAACGAAGAAAAGGGTTTTCGCAGTTCGCATAGTGTGTGTGCATTAGAAACGAAATTGTATAAAAGAGCAAAGTGGGAATACCCCACTCTAAACGTCGCACAGTTCGCGACGTTTAGAATGGGGCACCCACGTCTTTTCAGGCGTTCGCATTGCATCTGGGGCAAAATGGAGATTTCCGACAACTATTTAGGCGGCGGTAGCGGGTCCATCTTGTCCAGGATGCGCGCGCTTTCCAGCATGGTTTGGCCCACGATCTTCAGGCTTTGGGCGCTGAGTTTATCGATGGTATCTTGCGGAGTGTGCCAGAAGACATTGTTGTAGCCGTAGTTGAAATCGATGAGATCGGCGCAGGGAACGCCGCGCTTGACGAAGGGGAGATGATCGTCGTCCATGGGCAGGGTGCGGCTGAAAAAATGTGACTGGTAACCGAGGCGCTTGGCTGCTTCATAAACAACACTCTGCAGCCAACGTGTGGAATTGCCGTCGCGATCTATGTTGAGGTCGGCGTCGCCGATCATGTCGGCCAGCAGAAATGCCTTTACCTTCTTCAGCGTACCGTCGGCCTGCCATTTCTCCGCCAGGTGCGTGATGCCGTAAAGACTGTCGGACATGAAGTCGACTTCGGTATCCGGCTTCATGGCTTCTTCGGCATCGTCCCAGATCAGCCAGATGCTGTAGCCGTCGCGCTGCTTGCCCCGCAGCTGGTTGGCAATCTCCAGCAACAGTGCGCTCGACGAAGCGCCGTCATTTGCTCCTACATAGGGAGCATTTCGCAAAGGGTAATTCGTGTCGTAATGGCTGGCAAAGATGATGATGCCGCCCTTCTTGCCGGGGAATTTGGCGACGATGTTGTGGACCGGGAATCTACCGATGTTGGTGTCGGCCGTGAAAACGTCATCCTCGACCTGATCCCCCTTCAGGTGAGCCGTAATGTAGTCTTCCACCTTCTTGTGATTCGCGCTGTTTAAGGGACGGGGGCCGAATTTCACGATCTCTTTCGTGTATTGCATGGCGCGGGCAGAGTCGAAGGTTGGAGCTGGCCCGGTATCGGACGGAAAGTTGAGCGTCGGCTCGACCGCGGGAGCCGAGGCCGGCTGATTCTGAGCGCTGCTCTTCTCGCGATCGCAAGCCAGCAGAGCCAGCGCCGAGGCCAGCACAATCCAGGTTACGGGTCTAGCCCGGGTCATTTTGCGGCCTGTTTCTCTCGGCGAGCGGCGCGGGTCTTGGGATGGACCAGCCATGCCACCCCGATGCTCAGAGCGTAGAGAGCGATCATGGGTGCGGCAAAGATGCACATGTTCAGAATGTCCGTCGTAGGCGTAACGATAGCCGCAACGATGAAGATGACAAGGATCGAGTAGCGGAAGTTCTTCAGCATGAATCCGGCGCTGATAATGCCCATGAGCGAAAGGAAGAAGACCAGGATGGGCATCTCAAAAATCAGCCCCATGCCGAGAATGATGCTGAGAAAAAGCGAAGTGTACTCGCCGATGGTGATCATCGGCTGGAACTGCTTGCCGAAATTGATCAGGAAATTCAGCGCAGCAGGATAGACAACTTTGTAACCAAACAGCCCACCGCAAACAAAGAGCGTAATCGTCGAGACCATGAAGGGCACGACATACTTCTTTTCCTTGCGATAGAGTCCCGGCGAGATGAACATCCAAACCTGGTAAAGAACGAAGGGAGAGGTCAGGAACAATCCCGCGAGCGCGGCGATCTTCAAGTAAAGATTGAAGGGCTCGGTGGGGTTCAAGTAGACCAGTTTTTCCGCCATGCCATTGGCTTTTAGCGCGTCAATGATCGGCCGCTGCATGTAGTCGTAGATCTTCTCCACCTTCCACCAAGAGGCGAAGAAACCGACCGCAACTGCAGCAATCGAATACACAATCCGCCGGCGGAGTTCCTCCAGATGATCGAGGAAGCCCATAGTGGGCATCGCTTCTTTTTCTTCTTCGACGGGAGGGATTTCGGCAACTTCAGGCATGGGATTCCTGGGAACTGGAGGGTGTCAGCGCATCGGACTGAGCGGTGTCAGCAGGCGAAACGGGCTCAGCGCTGGGGTGAGCGGCCTCAGTGGCGACGGGCTCAGATCCATTGGTTCGGGCCGGAGAAGAGGGCTCGTCATTGGGGGCGGCAAGGGTTGCGGGCGGTTCCGCCGGGGTGGTCTCAGTTTGTGCCGAATTCCAGCTCCGGCTGGTGGTGCCTTCGACCCTTGGATACGGAGGCAGAATCGTCGGGTGCTTCTCGACCTCCAGTTGAGAGATCTCCTGTTCGATCTGGGACTTGAATTCGTTGGAGGCACGGCGAAATTCATTCATGAATTTGCCGACCTGGCGGGCGATCTCCGGCAGCTTCTTGGGCCCAAAGATGATGAGGGCCAGAAAGAACAGGAAGATCGTTTCAGAGAAACTCATACGGGCCATCATATAGCCCCGGCAGTGGGGGCGGCAATTGGGGAGCAGCAGTTCTCAGTTCTCAGTAGTCAGTTCTCAGTCGTTAGCGCTCTGTTCCCATTTACAAAGCGGGCTTCGCTGGGGCTTCCTTCGTAGCGCGGATAGACACTATCAGGAGTAGTCTGCATGCTGCTGGTCTGGCATGGGTTGCGCCTTGCCGACCATAGAGGGATTGGTTCTTTTAGCGTGTGCCATTTCCCGGCGAGACTACCCTGCCGTACTCGGTCGCGCGGCTCAGGCGATCGAACATGCGCCAAGTGGCGACCGACACTCTGCTGATGGCGTCTTCGCCTTCGCGCTCGTTGTGCAAGTAACCCGTCATGACGCAAATCACGTAGGGGCGTCCTTCTACGAAGACGATCCCGGAATCGTTGCGAACGGCTTCCAGTTCCCCCGGCTTATTAGCAACTTTCAAATCGGCCGGCAGCTCGCGGGGGATGAAAGAGGCTTTGCCGGTACTCAGCATTTTGAAAAAGTCTGCCGTGGACTCCTGGTTCAGTAGCTTGCGGTGATAAATGGCATCCAGCAACTGCATCATCTCCCGTGGGGTGGAAATGTTCTCGCGGCCCTGCTTCGCGGCCTCCAGATCCATCATCTTGCGCCGGAGTCGGGTGTGAGTGAGCTCCAAAGAGTCCAGCATGGCATTTACGTTCTGCATGCCGATTTTATCGATCAGGACATTGGTCGCGGAATTGTCGCTGACGGCAACCATCATGGTAGCTAAGTCGCGCAAGGTGACCCGAGTGACTCCGGGGGTCAGGCCGTTCATGATGTCGCTGTCAGGCACGAGATCGGCGGTCTGGACAGAGTAGGGATCGGTGAGTTTGAGTTTCCCTTGCTGCGCCTGGAGGTACAGATTCGCCAGAACCGTAATCTTGATGGAACTGGCTTGAGCGAATACTTCGTCTTCGTGCAGGAAGAAATGGTCGCCGGTCGTGAGGTCTTCGATGGCGATACCCATCACGCCGTCAAGATGCTGATCGATTTCCTGGATCTGAGATTCCAGTTTCTGCCAGAGGATTTGTTGCTTGCCGGCGGAGGGAGATGCAGTCTGGGCGACACACATGGAAGCGAAAAAGAAAAACCAGAGTGGAAATTTCAAGCGCGGCTCCTAAAGGCAGGAATTGTAGCGCGTGAAAGCAACAGAAATGAAATGAACATGTAGCCCCGGGCCGATTGGTCCGGGAAGGTTTTGTCGCAGGGTCTCTTGTCGCGGCTTTCACGCGGGCACGCTCGCTTCGCTTCGCGGAGCGGACCAATGGGTCCGCTCCTACGTGGGCTCAACGGGGGCGCACTAGCCATTGATTTTGGCTTCGCGTAGCTGCTTTACGGCGGTCTCAGAAGTGATAGGCGAGTAATAGACTTCTTTGAACGTGTAGGACCGCGCCTTGGAAGCGATAACCGGAAGGATCTCGATGTGCCAGTGATAGTCCTCGTCGATGGTCTTCCAGTAGCCGAGATTCTTCGAGGGATGACTGCTGCTCGGCGAGGTGTGCAGCACCAAATGAAAGTCCTCGGTGATGGAGCGAATGCGTTGCAGGGTGCGGCGCAACAGAGCCGCCAGATTCACGCGCAGGCCCGGCTTGTTGAGACCAGTACGCTCGAAGGAAGATTCGTGATTTCGCGGCAGGATCCACGTTTCATAGGGAACGCGGGGCGCATACGGACCCAAGGCCAGGTAATCTCCGCGACTTTCGATGACGCGCTGAGCCTGGCGCTCCTCCTGTTGAATGATGTCGCAGAAGACGCAACGCTCCTTGCTGGTGAAATACTCGCGTCCGGCGCGCAATTCATAGAGTACCCGGCGGGGAACGAACATGGTCGCAGTCAGCTGCGAGGTTGGGTGAGCGAACTCTTGCCCAGCATTTTTGCCGAAGTCTTTGAACAGGCTGACGTACTTGATGCGGGCGTCGCGCTTCAGATCGAGAATCCGCCCGGCGGCGAGGCGGAGGAAATGGCCGATTTCTTCATCGGATGCATTCCAGAGGTGGCGATCATGGCTGGGATTTTCCACCAGCACTTCGTGCGCCCCGACGGAAGTCATGCAATCGTAGATGCCGTCACCCCGGCGTCCGGGCTCGCCCTCGATACGGTAGAGCGGCCTAGGATGCACGACCGAGCGCGCAGACCACGGACTTCCAGGGGCATCCGGAGACGCAGCGATCACGTGTTGCGCAGTTGCGGGCTCACAAAAACGGCAGGGGCCATCGAGGCGTGGCATTGCTTCTGCCGGATCATCGCCCGTGATTACCCATGAGCGCGTAATCGGATCTTTCCGTAGTTCCATATTTTTAAAAGCTTGAACAGGCAAGGAGAACACTGCTGCTCGGAGGAGTCAACTCAACCCGCACATCGTCGTGAGGTGCGTGCGCAAGAACACGGAAAGCACCGGACCGCTTTGTTATAATCCGCCGAAGCCCGCGCCATGAATGAGCCGTCCACTCCGCTGATGCGGCAGTATGCCGCCGTCAAGAAAGAGCATCCCACGGCACTTTTGTTCTTCCGCCTGGGAGATTTCTACGAACTGTTCTTCGACGACGCCGTGGTGGCCGCCAAAGAACTGCAGATCACGCTCACCTCGAGAAACAAGGAAAAAGGCATCGCTGTGCCCATGTGCGGCGTGCCTTACCATGCCGCGGAAGGGTATATCGGGAAGCTGATTCGCAAGGGATTCAAGGTGGCCATATGCGAGCAGATGGAAGACCCGCGGCTGGCGAAGAAATTGGTGCGACGCGAAGTGACGCGCGTGGTCACACCCGGAACCGCGACGGATTCTTCGCTGGGATCGGAGGAGAACAATTTTCTTGCCGCGCTGGCGCGGGTGGGAGATCGGGTAGGGTTCGCCGCTTTGGACTTATCAACCGGAGACTTTCGGGCTACGGAGTTTTCTGGGGAAAGCGCGATGCGGCGGGTGCAGGAGGAATTGGAGCAGCTGCGAGCGAAGGAAATCCTGTACGGATCCTCTGCTCCGCTGTTTGAAAACGCTGCGCCACAACCGAGCTTTGCTCGGCCGGATAGCCTGGGGCGGCTGTCCGTACATGGGTCACCCACAGAGACCGCGCTGGATGATTGGATCTTTGCGCCTGATCATGCGCTTCCCCTGCTCGAAAATCACTTTGGCGTTTTGTCGCTCGAGGGATTTGGGCTGGCGGGCCGGACTGCCGCGGCCTGCGCTGCCGGGGCGATTTTGTATTACGTGCGCTCGACCCAGCGCGGATCGCTTGACCACATCGATCGCATCGGCTGGTACGAGCGGCAGAACTGCCTGGTGCTGGATGCGGTGACGGTGCGCAACCTCGAATTGATTGAGCCTCTTTTCGCCGGCACTGATCCCGGAGTGACTTTGTTCCGGTGCATCGATTGCGCAGTGACTCCCATGGGCAAGCGACTACTGCGGGCGTGGCTGCTTCGTCCTTCGCTCCATGTGGGCGAGATCGAGGGACGGCTGGATGCCGTGGAGGCCGGCGTAAAAGACATCGTCGCCCGGGAAGAATTGCGCAGGGCATTGGATGGCGTGCTCGATCTGGAGCGCTTGCTCAGCCGGGTGACACTGGAGGCGGCCAATCCTCGGGACGTGCTTGCGCTGGCGGCATCGCTGGCCAGGATTCCGGGAATCCGCAACGCGGTGCGCCGCCTTTCTTCCGAGAGGCTGCAGGTTCTGCTTGGACTCGTGGAGGAACTGGGCGATGTGCGCGAGCGGATAGAGAAGACGATCGTGCCGGAGCCTCCTCTCAGCTTCGCCGACGGAGGAATCATTGCGGCTGGGCTCGACCGCGAACTGGACGAATTGCGGGAGCTTTCGCGGAACAGCAAAGCAGTGCTGGCGCAGATTGAGCAGCGTGAACGCGAGCGCACCGGAATCTCGTCCCTGAAGGTGAAATTTAATTCGATCTTTGGCTATTACATCGAAGTATCCAAGTCGAATTTGCATCTGGTCCCGCAGGATTACGACCGTAAGCAGACCCTGGTCGGCGCTGAGCGCTTCACCACGCCGGAGTTGAAGGAGTATGAAGCCAAGATTCTCGATGCGCAGGAAAAGATCGTGGACATCGAGCGCCGGCTCTTCACCGAACTGCGCACGGCAATTGCCGGCGAGGCAAAACGGATTCGACAAACGGCTCTGGCGCTGGCGGAAGTCGATGTACTCGCGTCCTTTGCCCACATGGCGGCGCTGCGTAATTATTGCCGCCCCCAGTTTGTGGATGCTTCGGGTGAATTGGAGATTATTGAGGGACGACATCCGGTCATTGAGCAGCAGGAACTGGCTGGTAGGAGCGAGCGGTTTGTACCCAACGATCTCTATCTGAATGCCACAACTGACAACATTCTGCTGCTGACCGGGCCCAACATGGGCGGCAAATCGACGTATCTGCGGCAGACTGCGCTCATGGTGATTCTGGCGCAGATGGGATCGTTTGTTCCGGCGCGATCAGCAAAGTTGAGTATTGTGGATCGCGTTTTCACCCGCATCGGGGCCAGCGATAACCTGGCGCGCGGTCGTTCGACGTTCATGGTCGAGATGACGGAAACGGCCGCCATCCTGCACACCGCTACCCCTCGATCGTTGATCCTGCTGGATGAGGTAGGACGGGGTACTGCCACCTATGACGGACTGGCGATCGCCTGGGCCGCGGTGGAGTATCTGCATGCGCGAGTGCGCGCTAAGACGCTGTTTGCGACACATTACTTCGAGTTGACAGAACTCGCCGACCAGCTTTCCGGGGTCAAGAACTACCACGTTTCTGTGAAAGAGACTGGCGGAGGAATCGTCTTCCTGCGCAAAGTGTATGCCGGAGCAGCGGATCGCAGTTACGGAATCGAAGTCGCCAAGCTGGCAGGCTTGCCCCATGAGGTGGTGGAACGTGCGCGCGAGGTGCTGGCACAGCACGAGTTCGCGGAACAGCAGGCGACAACGCATTTATCGCCCGGAGCAAGTCCTCCGGCGGCGCAGTTGACCATCTTTACACCACTGTCGCAACCCGTGCTCGACAAACTGCGCGAGGTCGATTTAAATCGCCTTACGCCGCTCGAAGCTTTGAACCTGCTGGCTGAGCTGAAAAAAGAAATCTAGCCTCAAAACACACCGCGAACGGAGGAAGTTCTGCAAGACGCTGGGCAACTGCTGATCGTCGGGTTCGATGGAGTGGAGATCAGCACACAGCTTGCTGCCCTGCTACGGCGGCTGCAGCCGGCGGGCGTGATCCTGTTCGCGCGAAATATCAAAGATCCACAACAAACATGGCGTTTGTTACACGAGTGCCAGAAATGCGTTTCTGCTCCCTTATTCACTTGCATCGACATGGAAGGTGGAACCGTCGATCGCTTGCGCGATGCCCTGGGTGCTGCGCCCTCGCCGGCGGACGTATTTGCGACGGGCGATCCCAAGGTATTTCAGAAGCACGGCAAGATCATCGGAGAAAACTGCCGCGCCTTGGGATTCAACGTGGATTTTGCCCCGGTGCTTGATCTCGCATTTGAGGCATCGGGGGCGGTGTTGGGAACGCGGGCAGTCTCAGCGCACCCTCGGGAGACGGTGGCATACGCTCGCGCATTCCTTGCCGGGCTGGACGACTGCAGAGTGCTCGGCTGCGGCAAACATTTTCCCGGGCTGGGAGAGGGCAAGCTCGACAGCCATCACGAACTGCCGGCGATTGAGAAGTCTGGCCAGGATTTGTGGTCCGAGGATCTGCTTCCCTACCGGAGTCTGCGCCGCGAACTTCCGTTCGTCATGGTGTCGCACGCGGCGTACCCCAAGGTTACGAAGACGAGAACTCCCGCCTCGCTCTCGAAAGTTTGGATTACGGACATATTGCGGAAGCGGATTGGGTACAGGAACCTGATCGTCTCCGATGACCTCGAGATGGGAGGAGTGCTCTCGGCGGCGCCGGTGGGCAAGGCTGCCGTACAGTTTGTGGCGGCCGGCGGAGATCTTTGCCTAGTATGCCATCGCGAGGATTACGTTGTGAATGCGTACGAAGAACTGGTCAAAGCGGCCGAGCGGGAGACGAAATTCGAGAAGCGAGTTGCGGAATCGGCGCGGAAGATCACGGCTTTCAAAAAGAAACATGCTTCCAGCCTGCGCGCGGGCAAGGAGCCATCGGAAGCTGCCATCGGAAAGCTGATGCGCAGGTTATGGGAGTTCAGTGAGCAGGTGCGGTTGGAGCCTTTGAGCCGACGCGAGGATCGGCGGGGCCGGGCATGAGCAAGCCCATGATCGTGGCCGGGGTCATGAGCGGAACTTCTGCCGATGGCATCAATGTAGCTCTGGTTCGGGTTGCCGATTCAGGGCCATCTGCCGCATCGAGGTCCCAGAGGCGAGGGCAGGCGGGCCACATCCTCCAACTGATCGGACAAAGCGAGTATCGCTATCCCTCCCAAGTTCGTGCGGCGGTGCTGGATGCCATGAACGCGAGTCGCGCCAGTGTCGCCGACCTGGCACGGCTTGATTCCCTGCTTGGGCTGCTCTATGCCGACGCCGTACTGGCAACCCAGCGGCGCTTTCTTACGAAAGTAGATCTGGTGGGCTGCCATGGACAAACTCTCTATCACCAGGGCCTGCCACAGCGATTCCTCGGCAAGCGGATCACTACCACATGGCAGACCGGCGAAGCGGCATGGATTGCCGCGCGCGTGGGAGTGCCGGTGGTTTCGGATTTCCGTCCGGCGGACATGGCGGCGGGGGGCAAGGGAGCGCCGCTGGTGCCTTACCTTGACTATTTGTGGTTTCGTGACGAGCGAGTGGGGCGGATTGCTCAAAATATCGGTGGTATCGCCAACCTGACCGCGATCGCTGCCGGAGCGAGTCCGGATCGCGTGCTGGCGTTCGATACCGGTCCAGGCAACATGGTGATCGATGCCGTGACTCAGCGACTCTTCAAGCGGGCTTTCGATGATGGAGGCAGGATCGCCGCCGCGGGCGAGGCGATTGAGCCTGTGTTGACACACTTGTTGGCCAACCGTTTTTTTCGCTCCAAGCCTCCCAAGACCGCAGGCCGGGAGGAGTTCGGGCGCGATTTTGTGCCCGCGTTCGTTCGCCTGTGCGGGCGGGCGCGCAAGCAAGACGTGGTCGCCACGGCTACGGCGCTTACCGCCAGATCGATCGCCGATGCCATAAAGCGTTTCGTGGTACGGAAAGCCAAAAGCTCATTTCAGGAGCTAATTCTTTCCGGGGGCGGAGCGAAAAATGCCACTCTCGTTGCGATGCTGAGAGCGAACCTTGCACCAAGCGGGATCGCGGTTCGTTTTTCGGACGAGTTCGGATTGCCCTCGGAGGCCAAAGAAGCAATTGCTTTTGCGGTGCTCGCCTACGAGACCTGGCACCGGAGGCCTTCGAATATTCCGTCCGCCACAGGGGCGAAGCGCCCGGCGATTCTGGGAAAGATTTCCTATGCGTGAAGGGCCCGGCTGGGGATCTCTCGCCCTGATTTTCCAACGCCTACCTTTTGCTCTTGTTTGGGCCATTCTGCTTCTGCCCGGCCTGTCCTGCTATTCCAAGCCCGACGCGAACACACTGGTCATGATCATCGAGTCGAGCCCAACCAATCTCGACCCGAGGATTGGGATTGATGCACAGTCGGAACGCATCGACAACCTGATCTTCGATGACCTGCTTTCCCGCGGGGAAGATTTGAACGTCGCTCCGGGACTGGCAGAGCGGTGGGAGATCTCCGATCCGCTCACCTTTGTTTTTCACCTGCATCGCGGGGCGAAGTTCCACGATAGACGTCCGTTGACCTCCCGCGATGTGAAGTGGACATTCGATTCCCTCCTGCAGGGAAAGATTCGCAGCACTAAGGCAGCGGTTTACAAGTTTGTGGATCACATCGACGCACCGGATGATTCGACAGTGATCTTTCACATGAAAGAACCCGATGCCACGCTGCTGTGGAATCTTTCTGACGGCGCGATGGGCATTGTCCCGTATGGGAGCGGGGATGAGATCACGCTGCACCCGATCGGTTCCGGACCCTTCAAGTTTGTCAGCGCGGAGACTGACCGCGAAGTGCTTCTGCAACGCAATGACGATTACTGGG
This sequence comes from Candidatus Sulfotelmatobacter sp., assembly GCA_036376495.1. Classification (GTDB taxonomy): domain Bacteria; phylum Acidobacteriota; class Terriglobia; order Terriglobales; family Acidobacteriaceae; genus Sulfotelmatobacter. The sequence continues at coordinate 16,963 of DASVAE010000036.1, forward strand.
GGGAAAAGGCAAAAGTGGGACGGGTTCGGTTTGCCGTAGTCCCGGATGAAACTACGGAGGCTCTCGAATTGCGCAAGGGCAGCGGAGACATCGCAATTAATTCGCTGACGCCGGACACTGTGGTCACACTGGCACGCAATCCGAATCTCGCGGTCGATACGGGAGGTGGAACCCGGCTCGCCTATCTGGGATTCAATTTGCGTGATCCGATTCTCCAGGATGTTCGAGTACGTCAAGCCATCGCCTACGCGCTGGATCGGAAACCGATGATCGAGTACTTGTGGCGCGGAGAGGCACAGCCGGCGCGCAGCGTTCTTCCCGTCCAAAGCTGGGCCTATAACGGAGACGTCCCGCCCTACCTGCACGATCCTGAGAAGGCGAAGCAACTGCTTGATGCTGCGGGATATCAGGCGGTGAACGGGGTGCGCTTTCACCTCACCATGAAAACTTCAACCGACGCGAATACGCGGTTGATGGTCGCGGTGATGCAGCAACAGTTGCGCGACGTGGGCATTGCGCTCGATATTCGCAGCTTCGAGTTCGCCACCTTTTTTTCGGACGTGCAACATGGAGCGTTTCAGATGTACGGCCTGCGCTGGATTGGCGGAAACGAGGACCCGGACATCTTCGAATATGCCTTCCACTCTTCGAAGTTTCCGCCGAACGGGGCCAACCGCGACTACTATTTCAATCCCCGGGTTGATGCGTTGATTGATAAAGCGCGGCGGGAAATCGATCCTGCAGTGCGCAAGCCTCTGTATGCCGAGGTGCAAAGAATTCTGGCCGAGGATTTGCCCTACATTAATTTGTGGTACCTCGACAACGTTCTGGTGCACACCAAGCGGGTGCAGGGGATCAAGCTGAATGCGGCAGGAAATTATGATTTTTTGCGCACTGCCGAAATCGTCTCGCAGTGATTGACGACTCCTCCGAAACACCTCCGCCCACGTGTTACCATCAATTTTCGGCCCTATTTATGCGTATTCTGTTTATCGGCGACATTTTCGGACGGCCCGGGCGCAACATTGTGAAGGACCGGTTGCCCGGCATTGTTCGCGAGCGGGACATCGATCTCATCATCGCGAATGGCGAGAATTCCGCGGCCGGATTCGGCATCACCCCTGCTTTGGCCGAGGAATTGTTCGAACTCAATATTGACGTAATTACCACGGGAAATCATGTGTGGGATAAACGCGAGATAGTCGATTACTTCCAGATGCTGGAAGGAAATGGACATGGTCCGGCGCGGCGCGTCCTACGCCCCGCCAACTATCCCGCGGATATGCCGGGATCCGGCTTCTACCAGGGATTCAAAGGTAAGGTGCCCTATGCGGTGATCAACCTGCAAGGGCGCGTGTTCATGGCATCCAATGATGATCCCTTTCGCGTTGCCGACCAGGTTTTGCAGAAGATCGAGGCCAAGGTCATTCTGGTTGATATACATGCCGAAGCGACCTCCGAAAAGGTTTCCTTGGGCTGGTATCTGGATGGGCGTGTCACCGCAGTGGTGGGGACGCACACTCATATTCCAACCGCGGATGAGAGGGTTCTGCCCAAAGGCACGGCTTACATCACCGATGTGGGGATGAGCGGTCCCTACGACGGGGTGATCGGAGTCAAGAAAGAGCTGGTGGTTGGGAAATTCCTGAGCGGAATGCCAGTACGTTTCGAGCCTGCAACAGGGGACGTGCGCCTATGCGCGGTGCTCATCGATTGCGACGAGAACACGGGCAAGGCGCATAGCATCGAGCGACTGATGCTGTCTTAGTGGCTTCTCAGCGATTTCAGACGCAGATTGCAAGCCGGAACCGGTTCAACGTTCTTCCAGTACACATGTGACCGAAGGTACTACCCAGCCCTGTTGGCAGGTATCTGGCGCCAAACAATCACGTTAAAATCAGGAACGATGGTGCGGGCGTTATCCATTTTCGCAACGGCGGTGTCTCTGGCTCTCGTGCCTTGTATTGCGACGGCCGCGGATCAGCCCCTGTCTCCCCCAATTGCATGTGCCAATGGCCTGATCGGCGGCATCAATTGCATGCCTACGAAGGGCGATTTGAAGAACTCGCGGGAGGCATTCGAGCGCGGACTCAAATTGCATAAGCGCGAGCGCCTCGAAGAAGCCTTCGAACAGTTCGATCAGGCAGCACGGCTGAACCCTCAGAACATCGACTACTTGCGCGCCCGGGAGGGATTAAGAGCCAAGCTGGTTTTTGACCACATTCAGCGCGGCAACGTGCTCATGTCGCAAGATGCGCGCTTGCGGGCGACTGCGGAATTCCGGGCGGCGATCAATCTCGACGGCAATAACCAGTTCGCCCAGCAGCGTCTGGAAGAAGCGACCCGCGTCTCAATCCCCGCGCTGAATAAAGTGCTGCCAGCTCCGCTCGCGGAATCCACCGAAATCCACTTAGATCCCATCGAGAGCCGCGCCACTTTCCACTTCACAGGAGACAGCCGCTCTCTTTTCACACAACTGGCTTCCGCTTATTCCGTAAAAGTGCAGTTCGACGAGACAGTGCAGCCGCGGCAAGTCGTCTTCAACGTGGATGACGTCGATTTCTTCACGGCACTCAACCTCGCCTGCAAGGTGAGCAAGATGATGTGGGCGGCACTGGACACGCACCAGGTGTTGATCGCTGCGGATACTCCCGCCAATCACAAGCAATACGATCGCATGCTGCTGCAGACTTTTATCCTGCCGGCGCATTCCACTCCGCAGGAAAGTACGGACCTGGTCAACGCGATGCGCAACATGTTCGAGCTGCGCTTTATCAGCTCGGGCCAGACGGCAAATACCGTGGAAGTGCGCGGGCCCGCCCCGGCGGTCAAGGCTTGCGCCGCCCTGATGGAGCAGTTGAGCAATGCGAGACCCCAGGTCATGTTTGACGTCCGCGTGTTTCAGATCAGCCATCAGCTCACGCGCAACATCGGCATACATATTCCCAACACCTTCAACCTTTACAACATTCCCGCCGCGGCGCTGGCAGGATTAGCGGGTCAAAATATTCAGCAACTGATCAATCAACTCATCTCTTCGGGAGGCATCAACCAACTGGGGAACAGCGCTCTTTCCGGGCTGCTGGCGCAGCTGGGAGGACAGCAGAACTCAATTTTCAGCCAGCCCCTGGCGACGTTTGGGGGCGGGCTCACGTTCATGGGATTGAGCCTGGATCAATTTGCGGCCGCGTTGTCGGTAAATGAATCATGGGTCCGCAGCCTGGAGAATTTGTCCATGCGCACAGGACAAGGCACCGACGCAACCTTTCACCTGGGCGAGCGTTTCCCTATCATGAATGCGAGTTACGCTCCCATTTACAATTCTCCGCAGATTTCGCAGGTTCTTGGGAATCAGAGCTACATTCCGCCGTTTCCATCCGTCAGCTATGAAGATCTCGGGTTAAATGTAAAGGCCAAGCCGATCGTTCACGGAGACGGCAGCGTCAGCGTGCAACTGGAGTTGCAAGTGCGGTCGCTTACCGGGCAATCCGATAACGGCGTGCCTGTGATCTCGAACCGAGAGTACAAAGGCAGCGTCACGTTGAGAGACGGCGAACCCGCGTTCGTCGCGGGAGAGATTTCTAAGACGGACACGCTTTCGATGAGCGGCATCCCCGGTCTAGGAGCGATCCCCGGCCTGAACCAAGCAATGGTCAACAATACGAAAAAAGAGGAAGATGACGAGCTGATGATTGCCATCACCCCGCATGTGCTCGCCAATTTTGAGCGGGCCACGCCGCCCATCTGGATTAGTGAGCGCTAGCTACTGCTCCTTGGCGGCGAACTCCACCAGCTTTTTATAGACCTCGAGCAACTGGTGATCGAAATTGCCAACCCTGCGTCCGTTGATGAACAGGGTTGGCGTGCCGGTCACGTCAACCTGCTTGCCCAGCGCGATTGAAGCATCCACGTGGGCTTTGGTTTCGGGTTTGGCTGCGCAAGCAGCGATCTCATCCCCCTTGACGCCTGAGTCGTTGGCAATGGCCGTGAGCTTTTCGTCGGCGTTCTCCAGGGTGATAGTGGATTGCTGCTCATAAGTCTTGGCCACGAATTTCCAGAAGGCATCACTGGATGCCCGGCCTACGCAGTCGGCATAGTCGGCGCCTTTGGCAGCCCAGTTATGCATCTCCAGGGGAAAATTCTGAAATACGAAGCGGGCGTTAGGTTCAGCCGCGACAAGTTCCTCGATGGTCGGCTGTGCGGCTTTGCACGCGGGACATTGCAGGTCGCCAAATTCGACAATCATCACTTTGGCGTCTTTGGGACCGCGTGAAGGTCCTGTCACGCCCTTGTCGAGGGCGTTCTTGACGGGGTCAAAGGGCCGCGCACCGAAGGGAATAATCTCACCTACCAAAGCATGCTCACCATCCGGGGACACGTAGAAACGCGTGAGTTGCTGCCCCTGCGGGCTAGCCAGAACGACATTGACCTCCGCCAGACCGGGAATGATGGAGGGCTTGATGCTCGCAATCTTCCACGTCAGGTCAGCTTGATACCCAAATTGCTGGTGGAGAAATGCGTCGACGGTCGCTTCTGAGGGCAGATTGGTATTTGCAGTGGGACGGGTGGTCAGGGTGGGCTTGGTGGGAGCCGGGTTTTGGGCTAGGGTCAAACTACAAACGCTCAGGTAAATACACAGGGTCAGAAAACTGCGCATGATTTCCTTTCGTTGTGCTCTGGGAAGCGATGCCCGCGTGCGTACGAGGATACGATATTTTTCCGGCTCACGTTTCGAACTTGGCGGCAATTGGAACCCGGCGTCCGTAGCCGAAAGCCTTGGGTGAAATCTTCAGCCCGGGAGCCGCTTGCTGCCGCTTGTACTCGGCGCGGTCCACCATCCGGATGACCCGCTTGACCAGTTGAATGTCGAACTTACGATCGGCGGCTATTTGCTCGGCGGAATGCGAGTCTTCGATGTAGTCCTCGAGAATTGCGTCCAAAATCTCATACGGCGGAAGCGAGTCACTGTCTTTTTGATCGGGGCGCAACTCCGCTGACGGAGGCTTTTCCAAACTCGCCTGAGGGATCACCGGTTGGCGCGAATTTACGTAAGCGCTGAGACGATAGACAAGAGTTTTGGGCACATCGGAGATAACAGCCAAGCCTCCCACCATATCGCCGTAGAGAGTACAGTAACCGACGCCAAGTTCGCTCTTGTTCCCCGTAGAAAGCACGATCGCGCCGAGCTTATTTGAGAGTGCCATCAGCACGGCTCCCCGCGCCCGCGACTGAATATTCTCCTCCGTCACATCTTGCGGAAGCCCTGCAAAAACATCGCTCAAAATTTGACAATAGGCCTCATACGCAGGATTGATGGAAAGCAATTCAAAGCGAATGCCCAGATTCCGGGCCAGAGCACGGGCATCGTCGATCGATCCCGGAGATGAGTACGGGCCGGGCATCCCGACGCCAATCACATTTTCGGCGCCAACTGCGTCGGCAGCGATTACCGCGGTGAGCGCAGAATCGATGCCTCCACTGAGACCCACGATCGCCTTTCGGAATCCGCACTTCTGGATGTAATCGCGAGTACCGAGCACCAGCGCGGAATAAGCACTGGCCTCGTCGCCGGAAAGCTGCTCCTGCATCTCGCCAGTCAGAGTCTGCGAATCAAAGTAGATCAGGTCTTCTTCGAACGAGCGCCCCTGCGCGATTACATTTCCTTCACGATTGAGGACCAGACTGGAGCCATCGAAAACCAGACTGTCATTCCCGCCAACCTGGTTGACGAGAACGACGGGGACTTTGTGCTGGCGAGCGATGCTGGCCAGCATGTCGCGGCGTAGTTCGCGCTTGCCGATCCAGAACGGCGAGGCCGAGATGTTCAGCACAAAGTTCCCACCTGCCTGGATCAAGGCTTCCACGGGATCGACGGTGTAAAGGCGCTTCACCCAAAACTGCTTGTCGTTCCAGGCATCTTCGCAAATGGTGAGTGCCATGCGATTGCCGCAAAAAGGAAACAGTTCCTGTTTCCTGGCTGGGGCGAAGTTGCGCATCTCATCGAAGACGTCGTAGGTGGGCAGCAGCATCTTGGATTGAAGGAAGGCGATCTTGCCCTCCACGAGCAGGGCGGCGGAGTTCATGACGCTCTTGCCGGCATCGCAATCCGCGGGCGTTACCAAACCGCAGATGACAGTGATGCCTTTGGTTTGCGCAGCGATTCGCTCTACCGCTTCCCGATTGTGGGTTATGAATGATGGACGTTCCACCAGGTCGCGGGGAGGATAGCCGCAGACGGACAGCTCCGGAAATAGAATCATTCCCGCACCTGCGGCCTGTGCGCGACCAGAGAAATCGATGATCTTGGTTGCATTGCCGGAGAAATCTCCGACCGTCGGATTGATCTGCCCCAGCGCGATCTTCACACATCTAGTTTAAAGCCCGGGCACCTCCGGCGCACCGAATTGGAACGTGGATTATGCCCCCGACTCCAGTCAATTACGTTCCAGGCGGTTCCAACCTGCTACAATATCGATTTTGTAGTGGACACACACGGAGGTCCGCTCATGTCCCAGAGTTGCAACCGCATTTTTTTCTATTTTCTATTCTTCTTTCTCTTCTCTTCCCATCTCGTTTTCTCCCAAAAGAGCGACATGTCGCACCCTTGGATGAACACTAACCTCTCGCCCGACGACCGTGCGGCAATGGTTCTGAAGGAGATGACAATCGACGAGAAGATCCAGATGCTGCACGGTACGGGCATGGTTGGGCTCAGTCCGATGAGTCCACTATCCATCCACTCCAACGGGGGCGCCGGGTATGTTCCCGGGATTCCGCGGCTCGGCATTCCGGCGCTGCAGATGTCGGACGCTGCCTACGGCGTCCGCGTAAGTGGCGAGAATGGGCGCTACTCTACGGCGCTCCCCTCGGACATCGCTGGAGCGGCGACCTGGGATCTGGCGGGCGCATACGAATATGGAGCGCTGATCGGCCGCGAACTGCGCGCGCAGGGATACAACATGGGATTGGGTGGCGGCGTAAATCTCACCCGTGAACCGCGCGATGGCCGGACCTTTGAGTACATGGGTGAAGATCCGATTCTGGCGGGCAAGATGGTAGCGTCGGCCATTAAGGGTTTGCAGGACCAACACGTCATCGGCGACATCAAGCATTACGCCCTTAACGATCAGGAGAGCGGACGCAACGCGGTCAACGTGAACATCGACAAGCGCGCGGCGCGGGAAAGCGATTTGCTCGCCTTCGAAATCGGAGTGCTGGATTCCAACGTAGGCGCGGTCATGTGTTCTTATAACCGCGTGAACGGAGACTATGCCTGCGAGAACAAGTATCTGCTCACGGACGTCTTGAAGAACGACTGGAAATTCAAAGGATTCGTTCTCACCGATTGGGGAGGAGCACACAGCACAGAAAAAGCATCTGCCGCTGGGCTGGATCACGAACAGCCGGGCTGGATTTTTTATGGTGAGGAATTGAAAAAAGCGGTTGAGTCCGGAAAAGTGCCACAGTCCGAGTTTGACGATCATGTGCAGCGGATTTTACGGACCATGTTCGCCACGGGTGTGATCGACGATCCTCCGCAGAAGAGCGTGGTAGATGTCGAACGCGGCTTCGAAGTAGCGCGCACGCTGGAGGAGCAAGCGATCGTGCTGCTCAAAAATGATCACGGCCAACTTCCTCTCGCTGCATCCAAGGTACACAGCATCGCGATCATCGGTCCGCATGCGGATGTAGGAATGATTTCGGGCGGCGGTTCGGCGCAGGTCGATCCCCCGGTCGGTAATGCGATCCTGCCGCCGGGCAAGGGGCAGACACGCTGGCTGGAACCGGTATGGTTCCCCACTTCTCCTCTGAAATCGGTTCGAGCGAAGGCGCCTGCGGCAACCGTGCAATTCGATTCTGGAGCAGATCCGGAAAAAGCGGCCTCTTTAGCCGCCAAAGCCGACGTGGCGATTGTCTTCGCCTATCAGTGGGAAAGCGAAGACATGGACCTGCCGACTCTATCGTTGCCGGAAAATCAGGATAGTTTGATTACGAAAGTCGCAGCGGCGAATCCGCACACGGTGGTTGTGCTGGAAACCGGAGGCCCGGTGACCATGCCTTGGGCGGGGCAGGTCAGTGGGATTCTTGAAGCCTGGTTCGCCGGGAGCAAGGGGTCAGACGCGGTGGCCAACGTTCTTTTCGGTGACGTGAATCCGAGCGCCAAGCTGCCTGTGACCTTTCCCCGGAGTGATGCCGATCTTCCGCATCCCACGATCGTGAAGCCGCCGCGCGAGTCAGTTCCGGACAATACGAAGCCTGAACCGTGGAAACAGATCGCAGCCGGACTCGCGCCTTTTCAAGTCACGTACGATGAAGGGGTGAAGGTCGGATACAAGTGGTACGACGCCGAGAAAAAGCCGGTGCTGTTCCCCTTCGGACACGGCCTTTCCTACACGACGTACTCGTATTCCAACTTGAAAGTGGAGCCCGGAACAACTCCGCGAGTGACGTTCACGCTGAAGAACACAGGGAAACGCGCCGGGGCAGAAGTTGCCGAAGTCTATGCTTCCCTGCCCGCGGCTGCGGCTGAACCGCCAAAGCGCTTGGTGGGTTGGAGCAAGGTGACGCTGAAACCAGGCGAGTCAAAGGAAGTGACGGTCGACATCGAGCCAAAGTATATCTCCATCTTCAACGTGGAGCAGAATCGCTGGCAATTGCTTCCCGGAGAGTACGGCTTCATGGTGGGTGGGTCATCGCAAAACCTGCCGCTGAAGCAGAGCGTGAACCTGCAATAACGGCCAGGCCCGGAGAGGGCTCACGATTGAACTTCTCTGGCCGCGGCCAGAACTTCGGGAATAACGCTATCGACGTCAGCGTCCGTCGTTCGGTGATTCACGATGCAAGCTCGCAGGCAGAACTTGCCGTGAAGGGTCGCGTTGGACAGGTAAATTCGCCCGCGCTCGACCACCCGCTTCAACAGCGAGGCATTGAAGCGGTTGAGATCTTCCCCCGGAACCTCGCTTGCCCCACGGTGGCGGAAGCACACCGCGCTTAACGCCACCGGGGCAAGCAGTTCCAGCTGAGGCTCGCGCGTGATGGACTCTGCGAGCCGTTGCGCCTGCGCCAGATCCTTGCGGATCGATTCGCGAAATTCCGCTAGCCCGTGATAGCGAAGGGAAAGCCACAATTTCAGGGCGCGAAATCTTCTCGATAGCTCCAGCGACTCTTCGAAAAAGGCAAAGCCTTCGACTGGGTCTGCGGTAAGCGAGCGGGCGTAATCTCCGGTATGCGCAAAAGCTTTCTGCGCAGCTTGGGACGAGCGGTAGAGTAGACAGCCGCAGTCCAGCGGCTGATAGAGCCACTTATGCGGATCCAGCGAGATTGAGTTGGCGAGTTCGAGCCCTGCAAATTTGTCGCGCTCAGCAATCGCCGCCAAGGCACCGTACGCCCCGTCGATGTGGAACCAGGCGCCGTTACGATGCGCGATTTCTGCGAGGCCACGAAGAGGATCAATCGAGCCAGTGCTGACCGTTCCTGCCGACGCAATCACCGCAACCGGAGTCTTACCAGCCGCGAGATCCTGACGCATATGCTTCTCCAGTTCCTCGGGGATCATTCGGAAGGATGCATCCGCAGGAATCTGGCACACGTTCTCGCGGCCGATTCCCAACAGCGCCACCGCCTTCGGAATTGACATGTGGACTTCATCCGAGGCGTACACAAGCAATCCAGGAGTAATCCCCTTTTCGTTGCTCGGCACTTTGGCCTCGCGAGCCATGGCAAGCCCCATCAAGTTAGCGGACGAGCCCCCGCCCGTGAGATGTCCACGGAAATCGGGGCAGCCGATCGCCTGTGCCAGCCAACTCACAACGGTCTGCTCGATGGTCACCGCCGCCGGGCCTGACCGCCATGCGGTGACGTTTTGGTTCAGAACACTGGCAAGCAGGTCGGCCACGGCGCCTACCGGTTCTCCGGAGCCGAGCACGTAACCAAAAAATCGTCCATTCTGCGCCCGCGAGAGGCGAACTATCTCAGGTAAACTCGCCAGCGCTTCGTCGCCCATTCCCTTCTCCGGCAGCGCGCCCCCAAGGAACTGGAGCGCTTCCTGGCCGGATGTCGCGGGAGAAATTCTCTGGTTATCAAGATTCTCGAGATACTTGGCAGCCAAGTCCGTGATGCGTTCTGCCAGGCGGCGAAAGTCTTCACTGGAGACTTCGATTGGATTCATCAATGATCAGTCACCCTCGCCATCAGGAAAGACGGTGTGCCTGGGCTTGGGCATCGGCGCAGAGCCTCTCTGATCCTGCCAGAGCACGCGATTCAAACTGGCGGCATTGGCTGCATCAGGCCGCGAGAAATCCATGCGCGAAGAAATTTTCGCCCCAGGAGCATCTTTGCGGTTAGTCTCGTAGATGAGTCCATTGCGCAGGTTGCGGAAATCGGCCTTAAACGCGGGTTGATCCCCCACACCTGTGAACAATCCGCTCATGACGGGCGCATAAGCATCATTCTGATTCATGGGAGGCAGCCCGAGCAGAACCTCGATCGTGTGAACCATATTGACCGTGGTATAGAAGCGATGCTCGACATTCGGCCGTGCCGCCGAACCGGGCGAATACTTGCTGATCACAAAAGCCGTGGACCGGTGCGCATCGACGTGATCGGCGCCATTCTGTGCGTCATCTTCCAGGACGAAGATTGCCGTGTCGTCCCACAAAGGACTGTGCGAGACGGCATCGACTACACGCCCTAGAGCGAGATCGTTATCGGCGACATTGGCCGCCGGGCGAGCTTTGTCGGGACGCGTGCCACCCGTGTGATCATCAGGCAAATACAGCAAAATAAAGGATGGCAACTCAAATTCCGGCCCTTCGTGAGCTTCGTGCGCGCGAACGTAGGCGCCAAACTCATTCAAGAACTCATCCGCTCGCATCTGGTCGGGGTAATCGGTATTAAAGTCAGGATAAAGAGGATCGAAGTGATCGCGCAGCACCGCCTTGGTTGCCTTTACGCCGCTGAATAGCGGAACCGTCCAAGGCCAGGGACTGGGTCCTCCATGAGGATCGCCGACGTTTGGCGGCAGAGTGTCGCCCTGATGCAATTCCGTTCGCGAACATTTACTCTCCTGGCCCGAGGGTGTTCCTTCCTGGGGCTTCGCAGCCTTTCGGCGAGCATTGCACCACTGGGCATTCACGAACTCTCCGTAAACGCGAAAGCTCATGTGATTACGGTCTAAATTGTCCCAGAGAAAACCTGTGCCCGGATCGTCCACGTCTGGCTGCTTGTGGTCCAAGGGATACTCATCGGCGACCTGGCCTTGAAAATCATATGTACGCTCCTTGCCACGGTACGCAATTTGCCAGGTCTTCTCGTTGTAGTCGGAGGTGATGGCCGCCATTGACCAAACGTGGCCGTCGCCTGAGACTTCTCCGCTGTCATAGAAATTGTCGAGCACGCCGAATTGCAGTGCGAGTTTGTGCTCATTGGGCGTGATGTCCTCGCCGTACATGGTGAGCGAAGAATCGCCGTTGCCTACTTTCAGATCGCCGAGAATCTGATCATAGGTACGGTTTTCCTTGAGCACATAAATGACGTGCTTGATCGGATTCTGCCGGCCGGTGAAGGTAATGGTTCCGGGATCACTGTGAAAGAGGTTGTCCCGCTCGACCGTGTCCGTCAGTTGCGGAAGTTGCTTCAGCGTGGAGGCAATGTCCAGGCGAGCGATGGATCCTTTGAGCAGGCTGGCGATATACGCGTGCTGGTGACGCCTGAGTTCGGAGGCCGTCTTGCCCATTTGCTTATTGGGCCCAGTGCCTTGTCCCTTGGCGGTGGCGATGAGGAGGTCGCCATTATGGACAGCCAGGGCGCTGGGATACCAGTCGGTGGGAATGAAACCCATCGCAGGTTGCGCTACTTGCGAATTCGAACCCGGAGTCGCCGCCGAGGTGTCGAACACCGCGACCGCATCCAGCGAAGAAGTGGCTGCGAACAGATATTTGCCGTCCGAGGATTGAGCGAGCGCAGTGGGATAGGTGCCAGAGAACTTCTGCGCCGGTGATGCTGTCGAAAGAAACGCCGTCACCGTGCCGTCGCTGGTGGACACCTCCGCTACCTGATCGAGATTGGAAAGCGCGACATACAGTGTCCTTTCGTCTGGACTCAACAGCATCGCCGTGGGATGCGAGCCCGGCGCGAGCGGATCCTGCGGCTGCTTGAGCTTGGTCCAGCCCGCCACCCTGCCGCCGGTTAAATCCAGTTCCGCGACTTGAGATGCATTCCAGAGACTGCACCAGGCACGCCGGCCATCGCGAGTGGCGACCACCGTATACGGGAATGATGACGGCACGAGATTATTCGTACCCAGATCGAAGGTCTGCAGAATCTTGCCGTTGGCTATGTCCAGCAGCACGACGTTGTCGGATAGGTTATTGGCTATGAGAAGTTTGTCGTGACCTCCCTCGGAGATCATCGCCATGCCCGCGGGATACGGAATGGCCGAGTGCGGAGGCGCCGCGAGACCCACGGCCAGTTTCTTGCCCGCAGGCAAGGCCTGCGGTGGAATGGGAATAAATTTCTCGGGTGCTACTTTGCCTTGCGCGAAGCTGTAAACGGCGATTCCGTTTCCGGTGTTTCCCGCACGTGCTCCCGTTGCATCGGTCAAAGAACCCACCGAAGCATACAAATGCTTTCCGTCGGAGCTAAAGGCCAAGCCAATGAAATAGCTCTGGTGGGCGTCCTCGGGAAGCCTGGAATCAGGAAAGTCGGCGATCTGATTGGTGGCGAGATTGAGGACCGCGATCGATTGGTGCCCCAGAGTTTCTTGCGTCCCATGGCCATCATTAAGGAGCGCGGCGTAACGTCCGTCGGGGCTGAGCACCATCGTCACGGGAAAACTGTTCGTGCTGCCAACGTGTCCAGGAGTTGGGACTGTGAGTTGCTTGCTGCTGGGCAGATTCACGACTGAGTTGCCTGTCTGGGCTAAAGCCAGTGCGCTTGGCAAGATCAGGAAAACACAACGACGAAAAAGAGAGCGAATCACGAGGCCTCCACAAGCTGAAAATTGGAGAGGTGATGAGCGTAATGCAAGGCGCAGCGGGCGGTCAAAGGCGAACGGGCTAACAGTGTGCGCGACTTTTCTTTCATTCCTCCGCGTCAGAGACCGGGCAGTTTCGGACTCGGAGCCAGCGATTCTTCTTCAGGGTGCACATTGTGGCGTACATCTGAACCCTGCACCCAGAAGATAACGTCCTCAGCAATATTGGTGGCATGATCGGCGACCCGCTCCAGATTACGCGCGACGAGTAGCGCATCCAGCGCCTGGCGCACGAAATCCGGATGATCGTTCATGCACTTCACGAGCTGAATGAAAGCCTCATCGCGCATGCGATCGATGACGTTGTCCATCTCCAGTACGGCCTGCGCGAGTTCAACCTTACCCTCAATAAATGACTCCAGCGCACGCCGTACCATCGCACTTACTGCAGTGCCCATGCGTCCGATATCCACCGGCAAATCGGCCGCGGGGAGTTCGACGATATCCATCACGCGCTCGGCGATATTGACGGCCTGATCGCCCACGCGCTCCAGGTCAGAATTGATCTTGGTGACGGCGAGAATAAAGCGCAAGTCCACCGCCATGGGTTGCTGCATGGCGAGCAAATCGAATGCCGCTTCGTCAATCTCTCGCTCGGCCGTGTTGATCAGGCTCTCGCTCTCCAGCACCATCTGGCAACGGGTGAGATCGCGCTCCACGTAGGCCTGGCGAGCACGGTCTACGGCCTGCTCCGCCAGGCCCCCCATACGAAGCAACCGTTGACGCAGATCATCAAGCCCTTGCTGAAAACGCGTGCGCATTTGCCCAACTTTCCGTTACCCGAACCGGCCGGTAATGTAATCTTCCGTCCTTTTATCGGACGGCTTGGTAAAAATTTTCTCTGTCTTGTCGAACTCAATCAACTTGCCCAGCAGGAAAAAGCCTGTGAATGCCGCCACCCGCGCGGCCTGCTGCATGTTGTGGGTCACGATCACGATGGTATACCGCTCCTTCAACTGGAAGATCAACTCCTCGATTTTTCCGGTCGAGATCGGATCCAGGGCAGAGCAGGGTTCGTCCATGAGGAGAACTTCCGGCTCGACCGCGAGCGCGCGCGCAATGCACAAACGCTGTTGCTGCCCTCCGGAAAGGCTCGCGCCCGATTTCTTATGCAAGTGATCTTTGGCTTCGTCCCACAGCGCAGAGGCTTCGAGCGATTGCTGCACAATTTCCTCCAGCTTGCCCCGGGCCCGGAAACCATTTAGTTTCAATCCGGAAGCGACGTTGTCATAAATGGACATAGTCGGGAACGGATTTGGTTTTTGAAACACCATCCCGACCCGGCGGCGAAGTTGTGTGGGCGACGTTCCGTTGTAAGCGTCGATGTCGCCGACGCGCACCTGGCCTTCGACCCTGGCTTCCGGAATGGTCTCATGCATACGATTGATGCAGCGAATGAAGGTCGACTTGCCGCATCCGGAAGGCCCAATGAGCGCCGTGGCATGATTCGGAGCAACTTTCAAATTGATGTCGTAAAGAGCCTGGTTCTTGCCGTACCAGGCACTCAGCTTATCTACCTGAATTCCGACTCCCATCTATGCCGCTCCAAACGAACCGCGCCGCACGGCGTAGCGCACAGCCGCGACTGCCGTCACAATCAGAACAATCAAAACAAACGACCCTGCCCATGCCTGGCGATGCCAATCGTCGTAGGGCGAGTTGGCGTAGACGTAAATCTGCAGCGGCAACGCGGCGGTGGGCTGCGTCGCCTTCCAATTCCAAAATGTATTTCCGAATGCGGTAAAGAGCAGCGGGGCAGTTTCTCCTGCTATACGCGCAAACGCCAGCATGATTCCCGTGATCACGCCCGAGGTTGCCGTGCGTAACGTAATGGAAAGCGTTGTTCTCCAGCGCGGAATTCCCAGGCCGTAAGCCGCTTCGCGCATGGCTGTCGGCACGAGCAACAGCATTTCTTCGGTCGTGCGCGAGATCGTGGGCACCATCATGATGGCCAGCGTCACACCTCCGGCCAGCGCCGAGAAGCCGCGCCCCCGAACCAGGATGGACCAGCCCACAATCCCGATCACGATGGAGGGCACTCCATTGAGCACGTCGGCAGTGAAGCGGATTGCGCTGCCAAACCGGTTGCGCCCAAACTCTGCCAGGTAAATGCCTGCTCCCACTCCGAACGGCACTCCAATCAGACTGGCGATTCCTAAAATGAATATTGAGCCTACGATGGCATTAGCCATGCCTCCGCCCGCTTCTCCCACGGGCTTCGGAGTCTGCGTCAAAAAAGCCCAATTGATAGATCCCATGCCGCGATACATCAAGTATCCAAAGATGGCAACCAAGGGCGCCAAAACCAACAGAACCGTCAGCATCGCCACCCCGGTCATGACGTGATCCGTCACGCGCCGGCGAAGGCTGATAGGCGACACGGTCTGAGCAGTGGCATGCATGCCGGTTATGCACTTCCCTTCGGCGGCTGGCCGCGAGTAACGCTCCAAACCAGCAGCCGGGCCAAGGCATTCACGACAATCGTGACCAGGAAAAGGGCGAGTCCGATCTCGATCAGCGCTGACAGATAAATGTCTCCCGTAGCTTCGCTGAACTCATTGGCCAGCACGCTGGCCATGGTGTATCCGGGAGCGAACAGCGACTTGGCAATCTCGGGACGGTTTCCGATCACCATAGTAACGGCCATCGTCTCACCGAGTGCCCGGCCCAGCCCGAGAATGATTCCTCCAAGAATTCCCGCGCGCGCGTTGCGCAAAACACCGACGCGAATCATTTCCCAGCGCGTAGCCCCCAGCGCGAGCACGCCCTCCCTCTGCGGTTGCGGTACCACCAGCAGCACTTCGCGCGTAATCGACGAAATGATGGGCATGATCATGATCGCCAGGATGATTCCCGCCGCCAACATACCGATTCCGTACGGAGCGCCGGTAAAGAGTCCCGTCCACCCCAGCGTCTTGCCAAGGAATGGTTCCACCTTCGTGCTCAGGAGAGGAACCAGCACGAACATCGCCCACAATCCATATATGACGCTGGGGATCGCAGCCAGCAATTCCACGAAAAAAGACAGCGGCCCACGGAAAGCCTTGGGGCACATTTCGGTCGTGAACACAGCGACGCCAATGGAGAGTGGGACCGCGATCACCAGTGCGACGAGCGATGAAACCAGCGTCCCATAGATGAAGGGCAAGGCGCCAAATTTCTCGCTGACCGGATCCCATTCGCTGGAAGCGAAGAACTTGAATCCGAAGGCATGCCAGGAAAGACCGGAGCGCGAGATCAACTCATAAACAATCAGGATCAGGACGGCTAGCACCGCCAGGGCACAGGCGGTCATCGCAGCCCTGAAAGCAGCATCGGGAATTTCGCCGCCCGAAAGATGCAGTAGAGGCGAGGTCCGGGGCGCCGCTCCCGCATTCACTTCCCGAGCTCGAACGGGTTGGGGACCGTGCATACCAGGCCGAGGGAATGCAGGATGGGCCATTCCCTATCACGCTAGCAGAGCCGTGTTACAGGGATGTTAAAATAGCCGTGGCTTTTCCGGCGATATCCTAGCTTTCACCCCTCCTGTTAGCATCTGCTATCTATGGCTTTGGCTTTGTTATCGGATCGCGGCAAACGTATTATTCGCAAGATGGAGCAGAACCTGGTACGACTGGCGGCCGATCCGAATCGAGAGGCCGTCCATGAATTTCGCACCACCAGCCGTCGTATCGAGACCCTGCTTGACCTGCTGCTGCCGAGCCAGGATCGAAACCAGCGAAAGATGCTGAAACTGCTGAGACGAATCCGCCGCCGAGCGGGAAGGATTCGGGACATCGATGTGCAACTGGCGGCGCTTCGCAGCTTCAAAGTCCCGCAGGAACCTCGTCGGAAAACATTGCTAGTCCAGCACCTGATCGACCTTCGCGTGCAACATGAACATAAGCTCGTCAAGCTGCTGAAGAAGAAAGCCGTGACAGAGCTGACAAAGAGGATCAGGCGGGCTTCGCAGAATCTCCGTGCAACGTCGAACCGTGATCCACTGGTGGTCGCAAATGAGATCCTTCGGACGACTTCAACCACAGGTCCGCTGAACGACGAAATCCTGCATCGTTATCGAATAGCGGTGAAGCGCGCCCGCTACGCGGTTGAATATGCGCCGAGATCTGCGGATAGGGACCGTTTCATCGCCGGGCTAAAGCAGTTGCAGGATGCACTAGGCAGTTGGCACGACTGGATGACTCTGACTCGCACTGCGTCCCAGCACCTCGGAGACATCGCGCAATCGTCGTTAGTGGCGGCCCTGCACAACGTCACCCGCGTCAAGTTTCGTCATGCCCTCGCTGCTCTTTCTAGATCACCAGCCGACTCGGCTGCAGTAAGTCCCCTCGGCAACACGCCGAAACCTGCAAAACGGAGTTTTGCGTCACAGAGCCGAGCCGCATAATTCACCTGAGTGACGCTGCGCGTCCGCCCATGTACACTGTGGGCCTTCGATGCCTACTTTCGCCGCGGTTGATATCGGCTCAAATTCAGTCCGGCTCAAGATCGCGCGCTTGCAACGAGGACGTCTTCACGCCCTGCATGAAGATCGCGAAGTAACCCGTTTGGGCGAAGGCGTATTCAGTTCCGGCTTCCTGACCCCAGAGTCCATGGCGGAAACGGTCAAAGTGCTGCGGCGCTTTCATCGGGCAACTCAGCAGGTAGTC
Organism: Candidatus Sulfotelmatobacter sp.; assembly: GCA_036376495.1. Taxonomy (GTDB): domain Bacteria; phylum Acidobacteriota; class Terriglobia; order Terriglobales; family Acidobacteriaceae; genus Sulfotelmatobacter. The sequence goes on from DASVAE010000036.1 coordinate 34,645, forward strand.
ACGGACTCGGTACGTGTCGTCGCAACCAGCGCCATGCGAGACGCGCGGAATGCCCAGGCATTCCTCGAATGGGTCCGATCCGCTACGGGATGGAAAGTGGAGATCGTCTCCGGAGTCGAAGAAGCGCGTCTCATCCACCTCGGGCTGGTCTCCGGAGCTCGCATCGATCGTTTTCCAACCCTGATGCTGGACCTAGGCGGCGGAAGCTGTGAACTCACCGTTTCGCAGGGCGGTCATATCCGCGACGCCGTCAGCCTTCCCTTGGGCGCGGTTCGTCTGACCAATGAATTCTTACGTCATGATCCCCCGCGCAAAGGAGAGCTGACCAGTTTGCGAGGATTCGTTGCCCGCGAAGTAAACAAGGTCGTAAACCGGATCACCGCGGCAAAGATCAAAAACGTGGTTGCGACTTCTGGAACGGCGGCGTCCCTGGCCGCGGTAGCCAGCCATTTCAGCCGCAGCAAAAGCCGCCAACGAAATATCGTCTCCCGCGGCGACATGGCCCGTATGGCGAAACGCATTTCGCGGCTTGCCGTGGCGGAGCGGAGAAAAGTCCAAGGCATCGGACCACGACGCGCAGAAATCATTGTGGCCGGCGCCATGGTGTACCACGAACTGGTGGAGCGCCTTCGCCTGAAGGGATTTCGCTATTCCCCCTTGGGATTACGGGATGGGATTCTGGCGCAAATGGCGGCGGACTACGATCGTACGACCCGTTCCGGGCAGCAAATCGAATCGGAACGATGGGAATCCATTATGAATGCCGTGGCGCACTACCGCGTCGATCGCAAGCACGCGCTGGACGTTCGCGAATCCGCCACGCTGCTGTTCTCGGCCCTGCGGTCGTTGCACCGACTGCCCGCGGAATATGGAGAATGGCTGAGTGCAGCGGCCATGCTCTACGAAGTCGGCGATTTCGTGAATCGCAATGGCCGCCACCGCCATACGCACTACATCGTTTCCAATTCCGAAATTCTTGGCTTTACGCCGCAACAAAGGCGCATCATCGCGGCGATCGCCCGGTATCTCGGCAAATCCAGGCCTGCTGTGGACGATGGGCCCATGAAGTTGATCGAGAGCGCCGACCGTGCGGATGTGGAGAAAGCGATCGTGTTGCTACGCGTCGCGCGGGCATTGAACCTGGGACGCACCCGCGCCGTCGAGAAGGTCCGAATTTCACTGCGCGATGCTGGAGTGAAGCTCACGTTGCTCCCGCGTCGCCGGATGGGTGTGGACCTGGAGCAATGGGCGGTCGAAAAAGAGCGCGATTATTTCCGCGAAGTTTTCGGGCGCGAACTTTCCACGGCAGTTTCGTAGAGAGTGCGAACCGCTTTCGGCGTCAGGCACCACTGCAGAGTTCCGGAGGTCCGGCGCATTTCCACTCTAGCGACAGCGCCCTTCTTCAGGTCCACTGCAGCCTCACACCCCGAGTCACTGATGACCGAACCCAGAAACTGGCTCAGATTAGGGTTGTGCCCAACGACCATCACCGCTTCCTGCTTTGAGTATTTGTCGAGCAGTTTCCGAAACTCCGCTAGACCTGCGCCCGGACGAAGCGCGGCGTCAATCTGCAACTTACCTTCATAGCCGATCTCATTGCCCACCAGCGATGCCGTCTGGGTCGCGCGTTTCAGCGGGCTGGACACCACTGCATCAACCTGCACGTTCAGGGCAGCCAGGGCGCGGCCAATGTAGCCGCACTGTTCGATGCCCTCCTCGTCGAGGGCTCGCTTCTCATCTTTTTTGGGGTTGGCCACGTGTTCCCCCGCGCTGGCGTGGCGCAAAAAGTAAAGAATCATGATGAATTATCGTTCCCTTCCGGCAACTACTTTACGCTTTCTGGCAGGGACGGGGACGGGCAGAACTGCGGGAGCTTTGCCTTCCGCCGCGCTCATAAGAAACTCCTGGGCGCTGAATGCGGCGGCGCCCGTGGGCATCTTGCGGTTTCGTTTCCCCTGCATGGGCTGCCATGCCCGGATATAAGTCTCATCTTTTAAAAGAATCCTTGCCTTGCGGTTGTCAGCCAGGTAAGCGTCCAGAATCTCCTGCCGCACTCGTTGCCGCAACATCTCGTCGCGCAGAGGAACCAGCACCTCGACCCGCTCATACAGATTCCGCGGCATCCAGTCCGCGCTCCCGATGTAGATCTCTTCGTCCCCGCCATTCGCAAAGTAATAAATGCGGCTATGCTCGAGGAACCGTCCCACAATGCTGCGCACACGAATATTTTCGCTCACGCCGCGCACGCCGGGGCGGAGCGCGCAAATTCCCCTAACAATCAGATCGATTTCCACTCCGGCCTGGGAAGCACGATATAGCGCTTGCACGATATTTTTGTCGAGCAGCGCATTCATCTTCGCGATGATGCGCGCCGGATCACCGCGGCGGGCGTGATCCGCCTCCCTCTCGATCAGCGCAATGCATTTCTCCGCGAGATCGAGAGGCGCAACCAGCAGAGGCTCGTAGCTCTGGTTCTCCGCATATGCGGTCAGGAAGCTGAAAACGTCGTGCACTGCTCGTGTAATTTCAGGATTGGCGGTGAACAGGCTGAGATCGGTGTAGATGCGGGCGGTGGCCGCATTGTAATTCCCCGTTCCAATATGCGCGTAGCTGCGCGGGACGCCGTCGGGATCGCGGCGCACTAACAACGAGAGCTTGCAATGCGTTTTCAGGCCAACCAGTCCATGAAAAACCTGCACGCCCGCATCTTCCAGATCGCGCGCCCAGCGAATATTCGAGGCTTCATCAAAGCGCGCCTTCAACTCCACAACGGCTGTTACTTCCTTTCGCGAGGCAGCATCCATCAGCGAAGGAACAATCAGAGAATGCTCGCTGGTCCGGTATAGCGTCTGCTTGATCGAAAGCACGTTATCGTCTTCCGCGGCCGATTCGATGAACGAAACTACTGCGTCGTAGGAATCGAAAGGGTGATGCAGCAGAATGTCGTGCGAACGCAACTCTTGGAACAGATCCTTGGATTTCGAAGTCAAGCGCAATTCGCGGGGCACAAACGCGCGGTACTTCAGATCGGGACGGTTCACCTGTTCGTAAACATTGAACAGGCGCACCAGGTTCACCGGGCCATTGACGGGAAAGACCTGCCAGGGATCAAGCTCGAAGACTGTGCGCAGGCGGTCGATGATTTCCGGATCGGCGTCAGCCTCGATCTCCAGGCGCACCGCATCGCCCTTGCGGCGGTTGTGCAATTCCGTACGCACCGATTCGAGCAGGCTGCGGGCTTCTTCTTCCGTCAGATACAGATTGCTGTTCCGCGTAACCCGAAACGGGGCGGAGGAGACGATGTCGTATCCGTGATACATCCGCACCGCGTGATGCGCCACCAGGTCCGCAAGAAAAATGAAGTCGTGGGTGCCATCCGAGGGAAGCTTCACCAGGCGTGGCAGAGCACGCGGCACCGACACTACCCCGGTGTAAGTAAGAGCCGAACGCCGCCGCCGCCTCAGCAGCAGCCCCAGACACAGAGCCTTGTTAATGACGCGAGGAAAAGGGTGCGCCGGATCCACCGTGACCGGGGTCAGCAGAGGGTCCAGTTCCTTCTCGCAGTATTCCTCCACAAACCGCATGGCCTGCGCATCCAGTTCATGCAGTCCGAGCACGCGAATGCCTTGCTGCGCAAGCGCGGGACGCAATTTTGAATTCCAGCAGTCATACTGGTCGTCCATGAACTCATGGGTTTGCTTGCTCAGGATGTCCCGTTTTTCATTGAGGGTCAGGCCGTCGGCGCCAGCCTCGTTGTAGCCGTCTTCGATCTGCTGCAGTATGGCGGCGATGCGGACTTCAAAGAACTCATCGAGATTGCTGGCCGAAATGGAGAGGAATTTCAGGCGTTCCAGTAGCGGGTTGCCCTCGTCGCCCGCTTCTTCGAGCACACGTCGGTTAAAGGAGAGCCAGGAAATGTCGCGGTTGAGGAAGTATTTGGGATCGTCTAGCGAGATGCGGCTCATGAACGCGCTTCAGTGATATTCCTTGATGACTCCACTGCCAATACAGGACAGCCAGTATAGATCATCCCTTTTCCGCGCGCGGTGATTGACAACCCCTTCTGCTCCCAAAATAGATGGCACCGGACGAATTGCCCGGCGCCATTCGTTTCCCTCAATTTCTTCCGCCTACGGCAGGTAGTAGCGGAACGAGGTCCATACCATGTTGTCCACTGCCTTAGGCGAAATGCCAACTCCCGTGCCGTTGTTCCCTGACCAGCCAAGCCGCTCAAAGTAGGAGTACTGAATGCCCCAGCGGAGGCCGCCTTTCGGTCCCTGCGTCAACCGATGCCAGAAACCAAGGGTTCCTTGCGCCACGAGACGAGTGTCTCCTGCGCAGGTGCCCCCGCCGGAAGGAGTAAGCTGGTTGGTCGGAGGATTTTCCGTGCCGCAACCTGAGTTATTGGCGAAAGGCGAACCGTAGCCGCCGATTTGGTTCACTTTGATTGTGGTCGTCGTTGTGCCGGGAATGGCAAGCGTCGCGGCAGTGGCCGGGATCGACGGCGTCTTCACAACCGCAATGCTGTCATATCCCTGATACGCCGTGCGCCACCCGTATTCTCCACCAACGTAGGCGTAGATATCCAATTTCGGGGTCGCGTGCAATTCCAGTTCTCCGAGTGCATGGGCGGTTCGGATCAGCGCTTGCGTGCCATCCGGACGGAGCGTTAGATCGGCTATCTGGGCAGAGCCGTATCGGCCGACGCCATCTCCGGCGGCACCTTGCAGAGCGAAATCCAACTTCTTGGGGACGACGGGAACGCGAATGTTGGCGCCGAAACCACCGCCATTTCGGGTGTCGTTGAATGCCCCGATTGAACTTGGCGAAGTGGAACCGTCTATGGCGCAAGCAATTGTCACCGGCGTTGCCGGCGCAACCGTGTCTTTTGTGTTCGTACCTACGACTCCACACGGATAGACCCTGTTGCGAAAGCCGCTGAAGATACCAAAAACTTCGTAGTGGCCCCAACCCGGATCCGCGACCGCCTTAACGATGATGTCAGGCGATTTGTTGAAGGAATATCCTGTCGTGTCCACGAAGTTGAACAATCCCCCACCGCTGCCCGGAGCAAAGACGAAGGCACTTCCTGCTGTGGTGACGGTGGCTTTGCTAAGGTCCGTTGTCGTAACTGCAGAAAAGCCCCGTCCCCCAATGGTTGCTTCTGGTGCTTCCACTGACACGCCGAGAGCGAACTTGCCGCCGAAGTCCTTGACTACCCGGAAGCCATACTGCCGCGCCCAGGTGAAGCCCACGTGGTATTGCGGATCGATAGTCTGCGGCAGAATTTCTGTGCGGTTTGTAATTCCTTTTTTAGTTTCTGTCGCCAAAGACCACTGCTGACCGCCGGTGATGATCCACCCGCTGTCAAATGCAGCTTGCCCAAAAAGAACCCGCTGCCGAAAGACATAGCTATTGCTCTGCCGATTGTTAGAAGTCACGCCCGTGCCCAGGAAATCACCTTCCCAATATCCCGTCAGCTTGGCGGCGCCAACTTTGCTTTCTGCAAGCAAGGAGAGGCGGCTCTGACGAGCCGTGAAATTACTCTCACCTATATGAGCCAGCGCGTTTCCTGGATAGGGAATGCTGTTGAATGGAGTGTTGATACCAGAAGCCAGGCCGCGCTGGCGCGTAACCGTTTCTGCCGCGATGAAGCCGCCCGGCGTAATGGTGATTCCTTTGTAATGGAGAGCGGTGGGACTTTCGGTTGCAGTTTTGACGGTCTTCTGCATTTCCTGCATAGTCGTGGCCGTGTTGACATCGTTCGTCTTCATGTCAGCCACATCGTTCTTGAGCTCAGTCACCGATTGCTGCTGCTGAGTCGCAACTGCCTGAGCGGCGTCCGCTTTGCTGGTTGCATCATTGGCCGAAGACTGGGCCTGCTGAACCACCTGATCTCTTTGCCGAATCTGATCTTGCAGCTGCTGGATCTCCTGCTGTTGTTGCGCCAGGGCCGCCTGCTGCGCCGCGACCGCATCTCTAAGCGATTGAACATCGGCCGCCGTCACGGTAGCCGCTTTCTTCCTGGTTGATTTCGGCGCAGTGCTGGTTTGTCCAACCAGTGCTGTCGCCAGCATCATGACTGCGCACACCGTCCAAACTGACTTCATCCGTGCTCTCCTTTGTTCCGAATTCTGAAAGCAATCGCAAGTGCCGTTTTACTTGACCAGCTTTATGACGTCTTTTTCTTTCGCGGCCACGTTCTCCGGCAACGGTGCATAAGACAGCGGTTGGGTCATCTTCTGGCCCTCAGTGACCATCCAGTTGAGAAAGTCGGCCAGGATTTTGCCTTTCGCCGGATCCTTTGCTTGCTGAGGAATCAACAACCAAGTAAAGCTCGATATGGGATACGCATCTTTGCCCGGGGAGTTCGTGATCGAGACCCGGAAATCCGCAGGCATTTTGGAAGCCGAAGCCGCAGCGGCAGTGACGCTCTGGAGTGAGGCCTTGATAAACGCGCCGGCGGCGTTCTGCACGCTGCCATAGGGAATCTTGTTCTGCAGAGCGTAGATCAATTCTACGTAACCAATGGACCCGGGCAACTGGCGGATCGAACCCGCGACGCCCTCATTGCCTTTTCCGCCCAGGCCCTTGGGCCATTTCACGGATGTGTTCGCACCGACCTCGGACTTCCATTCCGGACTGATTTTGGACAGGTAATCGGTCCAGATGAATGTTGTGCCGCTGCCGTCAGAGCGGTGTACGATCACGATCTCCTGGTTAGGTAATTTGATCCCTGAGTTGACTTTGCCGATCGCCGGGTCACTCCAATTTGAGATCTTGCCCAGGAAAATGTCGGCCAACAGTTGAGGGGTGAACTTCAGTTCTTCGGTTACACCAGGAATGTTGTATGCCGGTACGACCGCGCCCAGCACGGTCGGGAGATTCAGGACTTTGGTTTTCAGCTTGGCTTCCGCTTCCTTCAATTGCGCATCTGTCATCGGCATGTCGCTGGCCCCGAATTCGACCGTAGATTCGGTGACTTGGCGAATTCCCCCGCCGCTGCCGATTGATTGATAGTTGATTTGAACCTCGGAACGAACTTTGTGGTATTCGCTGAACCACTTCGAATACATGGGATAGGGAAACGTGGCGCCTGCGCCGTTGAGCGTGGTCTGCCCTACCGCGGGCAGGGCCAGAATTGCACACACCAACAGCAGACCGAGTTTGCGCATTACTTTGAATTCCTCCTTGAATGTATGTCCTGGTTCTATCGGCGCAGTGTTACAGCACTGTTACAGGGGAGTAAATTTCTGATGAATGGAAGTGCGTAGCCTATGGAAAAGACGGGCTTAACGAGCAGATTGCAGGCGCGCGATCTCGCGCGGGAACAACGTGTTTCCGGGAAATTCGCGCTCCAATCCGGAAAGCAGTTCGAGCGCGCGCGCTTTATCTTTTTCGCGCACATAAGCGATCGCGAGCAGGATGCGCGCAAACGGCGCCAAGTAGTGCCCGTGCTCAGCCGTGGTTTCGAGATCGTTGATCCCGCCTTGCTTGTCTGCGGGCAAGCCTCCAATGCGTAATACCCACCGCACCGGTGCGGCCATGCTCCCGATAACGTACTTGCTAAATCCGGTCGCGAGCAGCGCGTCGTAGCAATTGGGACAAACTGCAAGCAGCTGTTGCGCTGACACAGATGCTTCCTTGGTGAAGTGCAAGGACGCGAGATTGCGCTTCTCGATCAGCGCAAAGTAATCCGCCTGCAAGCCGGAACACAAAGTAAGCGCGAACAATGCATTACGATTGGTCGAGTCGCTTGCCAGCCTGGCCCGGGCCAGAGTTTGAGCGCGTGTAATGGCTGATTCAAAGTGCGCGCGCAGTGCGGGATCAGGACTCACCCTCGTTCTCTTCTCGAACGCGGAGTCGTTCTCGTAGAACTGGGCTTCCAGAACTCCCAGGCGGTTGAACTCCGAGAAAAGAAGTCCAGCGGCTTCGCTTACCGGACCGACAGGGTCCTCCGGATGTTGCTTCTCCCACAGCGAGAACTCTTGTTGTGCCCCCGAAAAATCAAGGTTATACAGGCCAGTAAACCCTCGATCCAATGCCGACGGCGCGAATGAATTCGCTCCATCCTCAGCGGAATCCTCCGCAACGCAAATTAGGCTGAACAGAATGGCGAGGCAGCAGCACAAGCTCAGCATTCCCTTCAACCGCGTTTTGCATGCGAGAATCATGCCGCTTTCGTCCTACACCCTTCTCTGTTTATGATCGTGGCTCAGCACCGCCGGAAATCCTGCCGCATTTCTCCATTGGATGCCGTTTCCGGCGTAAATCATAGCCTTACGCTGTAAAACATTTGTCAAACGATCGTCCCAAGGAAGAACTGTTGCATGGCTGATTCCACGACTCGCTACGCCCCAGGTTGGCCCGGCATTCCACCGCGTTGGACTTCGAGCGCCAAGAGTGGCGCAGGCACTGCCCTCAACCAGCACAGCAAGGTCTGGTTCACCATCAGTCATGGAATTCTCAATGAAATCTACTTTCCGCGGGTAGATCAGGCTTGCACCCGCGACATGGGGTTCATCGTAACGGACGGCCAGGATTTCTTCTCCGAAGAAAAGCGCAATTGCCAGTTCGAGAATGTTCCCATAGAGCCCGGGGTTCCTGTATTTGACCTGGTAAATACGTGCAATTCGGGACGCTACCGCATTCATAAGGAAGTCTTCAGCGATCCCTATCGCAATGTCGTCCTGCAGAAAGTTCGCCTGGAACCCTTGAAAGGCAAACTTTCAGACTACCGCCTGTTTGCGCTGCTCTCTCCACACCTGGCGAACTGCGGCTACGGCAACACTGGATGGATTGGCGATTACAAGGGCTTTCCCGCGTTCTTTGCCGAGCACGCTGGCGTAAATGTCAGCATGGCGTCTTCCGCGCCCTGGAAAAAAATGTCGGTTGGTTTTGTCGGAGCATCGGACGGATGGCAGGATCTATCGCAACATTTTGCAATGCAATGGGAGTTCACGCGCGCCGAGAACGGAAACGTAGCGCTCACCGGAGAAGTCGACCTGGCGGCGTCTAACGGAGAATTCGTGGTCGCAATCGGCTTCGGATCCATCTGGACCGAAGCGGGCCAGCAAGTGCGATCGAGTCTCTTCGAAAATTATGACGAGTTGCGCGCGCATTACATCACGCAGTGGAACACCTGGCAGACAAAACTTCTGCCGCTCGACCAACCTTCGCGGCAGAACGACCTGTATCGCTCCTCCACGGCGGTATTGCGCACTCATGAGTCCAAGGATTTTCTCGGCGGCATCATCGCCAGTCTGTCGATTCCCTGGGGCTTCAACAAAGGAGATGAAGATCTTGGCGGCTATCACCTCGTCTGGCCGCGCGACCTGGTTGAAACTGCCGGGGCGCTGCTCGCCTCCGGTGCGACCAGCGATGCTGCGCGCGTGCTGCGCTATCTGGAAGCGACGCAGGAGGCCGACGGAAACTGGGCGCAAAATCTATGGCTTGACGGCCGACCCTACTGGAGCGGCATCCAGATGGACGAAACGGCCTTTCCAATCTTGCTGATCGACCTGATGCGACGCGAAGCTCCACAGAGTTTAGGCAAGCTTGATCGCTGGTGGACGATGGTGCGCAAGGCGGCCAGCTTCATCATTCGCAACGGGCCAGTGACCCAGCAGGATCGTTGGGAGGAAGATGCAGGTTATTCACCATTCACTCTAGCGGCGGAGATTTCCGCGCTGCTCGCGGCCGCTGATATCGCGGATATCACTGGACATTCCGAGCAAGCGCAAATTTTGCGCGATGCCGCTGACGCCTGGAACGACAACATCGAACGCTGGACCTACGCCAGCGGAGGCGACCTGGCACAGCAACTTGGAATCCAGGGATATTACGTTCGCATTGCCCCGCCCGATACCACCGACGGTGCAGCCTCGCCGACACAAGGCTTTGTCCCCATAAAGAACAAGGCGCCGGGGCAGGACGGCGACCGCGCCTATCACATCATCAGTCCCGATGCGCTGGCCCTGGTGCGTTTTGGTCTGCGCGCTCCAGATGATCCGCGCATTCTCAACACGCTACGGGCGATCGATGCCTTGCTGGCAGTTGAGTTACCCCAAGGCCCCTGCTGGTATCGCTACAACGGCGACGGTTACGGCGAGCACAAGGACGGCTCCGCTTTCGATGGAAAAGGGATCGGGCGCGCGTGGCCGCTGCTGGCGGGAGAGCGAGCCCACTACGCACTCGCTGCCGGACATCGCGACGAAGCTGAGGCGTTACTCACTGTCATGGAAAACTCGACCGCCGGGCACAGCCGGCTCCTGCCCGAGCAGGTATGGGATGCGGCCGATATTCCAGCACTGGAACTGTTCCGCGGCAAGCCCTCGGGATCGGCTTGCCCACTGGTCTGGGCCCACTCCGAATACATCAAGCTGCGTCGTTCCATTCGCGATGGCAAAGTCTTTGACCAGCCGCCTCAAACCGTGCAGCGTTACCTCGTCGAGCGACGTACAAGGCAAATCTTCGGCTGGAGATTTAACAATAAAACGCGGAGCATCCCGCGAAACAAGACGCTCCGCATCGTGCTGCTATCTCCAGCACGCGTGCATTGGAGCCTCGACAACTGGAAATCCGCGCACGATACCGAGACCCGCGATACAGGGTTGGGCATTTACATCCTCGACCTGCCCACCACTTCCCTACCGGCGGGAGGACAAGCGACATTCACCTTCTTCTGGCCGGATCAGAATCGCTGGGAAGGTACAGATTACGAGGTCAGAGTCGAGGGGAGATCGTGAGCGTGCAGGGTCAGAGATGCTGCATTAGAATTCCGTGCTCGAGTAGCACAATTCCACAACCGTGCAATCGTCGCTCAGCGGATTCCCTGCGCAGAAATCAGTAACCGCCGAGAAAATTCCCTCTAGCGTTGGAGACTTTGAAGCGGCAGCCTCCAGGCGGAAATCTTCGAAGAAATCCCCCATCGCATTTTCCGCTTCGGTGACGCCGTCGGTGACGATGATGAAGCGGTCCCCGGACTTCATCTGGCACGAAGCACTCTCAAAGGTCGCATCTGACAGCAATCCGACCGGCACGTTGCCGTGCGGGGGGCGAATCACTTCTCCGCGGCAGACCAGCAGCGGGGGCACATGGCCGCAGTTCACATATTCCAGCTCGCCATCGCGGCGCAGCCGCGCCAGCAGAACCGTCGCGTACTTTTCACCCATCAACTTGTCGGCGCAATAACGGTTGACTGCCGTTACTACCTCCAGTAGAGACATCCCCGCGGTCAGATGCGAATAGATCATCCCCTGCAGGGTGGAAGCCAGCAAAGCGGCGGAAACCCCTTTGCCGCTCACGTCCGCCAAGACCACCGCCAAGCCCTCTTTGGTGTTCACCGCGTCATAAAAATCACCGCCAATTTCCTTACAGGAAAGATTCTTGCCGCGCAGCCGGGCAAACGGCACCTCGGGAATTTTTACGTGCATCAGCCGCTGCTGCATGCTGGCGGCGATGCTCAATTCCTGCTGGTAGCGACGCGCCTCTTCCTCAGCTTGCACCAGCCTCGCGTTCTCGATCAGAGACGCGGCTTCTGTCGCGATCGCGTGCAGGATTTCCTGGCTGACCGCCGTAATGTCGCGGGACGCAAACCGCGAGTCCACATAGAGCACGCCCATGGCCTGGGCCGCGCCGCCCCCGGGCGACGGGGTTTGCGCGTCCCGGGTGGCATGCACCGTAAGTTTGCGCAGCGGAATACAGACCACGGTGCGTAGATCGTAGGCAACAATGCTCTGCCGTCCGGCCATGTCCACCGATTCGCTCGTGTCCTTGAGCAGGAATTCCAGGTTGGATCGGATCGATTCTTCAAGGATGGAATGCGAAATCGTCTTGTCGTCGAGCAGCGGCTCTTTCTTAAAGTTGCGTCCGGCGGCCAAACGCAACTTGCCATCCTCATCTTTCAGAAAAACGTACGCGCGTTCCGCCTTGGTCAATTGCAGCGTGACGTCCAGCATCGTGATCAGGATTTCATCCAGCACGCCGGCGGTGTTGAGCTTGCGTGCAGCTTCCAAAAATAGCCGCAGCGTCTCCAGTTCGGTCGCTTCCGGCTTGATCACGGAAATCTGGCTTAGAAATTCTCGGGCCGTGTTGGACGTCTGATTCGCCGGATTGAACAGCACGTAAGCCGAATCGCGCGCCCCGAATTCGAGCCGATCGCCCCGCTCCAGTTTCTGCCGCTGGATGCGCTCGCCATTCACAAAAGTTCCGTGCTTGCTGCCCAGATCCTGGAGATAGAAATTGACTCCCTCCTGCTCAATCTGGGCGTGGTCGCGCGAGACTCGCGGATCGGCAATGACCAGGTCTTTATCGACCTTTCGCCCCACGGTGAAGGGCGTGCGGTTCAGGGTGATGTTTTTCTGCTCGCTCCCTTGGACAAATACGAGGGCGGGAAACACTCCGGAACTGGAGCCGTGATGGCTGGTAGGTCCAATGGTATTAAGAGCCATGGATGGGTGTGTTCACCGCTGGCGGCTTCGGGGGAATGCCGCCGCACTCCGCTTCAACAGCGCCTCCAGAGTACTCTGCCCCCGCGCTGCGTCGCAAGCCGCGAGACATTCATCTCCAGGCTCGGGACGAGATGCTGTTGCGCTATGTGCTCGCCGTCGCCGCCACCGACGGTGCGCCAGATGTGGAGCAAATCGCTTTCCTGCCGACAAGCATCAATCCCAGAAGCGAAACTGGGATCGCCCAGAGCATAGCCATGGGCACACGCCAGGCTTGCTGGACCGTCGTTGCTGGCAGGAACAACCACGCGAGCGCCAAACCCGCCGCTGAGACGAATCCCCAGGCTAGCGAGACGGCAGTGATCAACACAAAAAATCGCGCCAACCGATCCGCATGCCACAGCGTACGAATCTCTTTCAGCGCCAGCATCACGCAGGGGACCAACAGGACTTGGTTGTAAGGCGCAAACATGGGAACGATAGCCAAGGTCGTCGCGAGGACCGCTGCCATAGACCACTGAAAAAACCGAGTTCCTTCGGGCTCGCGACGGAGTTTCCAGAGCAGAACCATCAGGGTCAACACCAGAATCACCGACACGACCCTTCCCCACATTGGCGAGATCGACTCATCCAGTATCGAGCGTCCCCCACCTGTGTATTGATAGTAAGACGACATCGCTGCGCCAAATTCGCTGATCCAGCCGGGCAGCAGGAATGCGCTACCGGCGAGCAATAGCGCCATCCCGACTGCAGCGCCCCAGAACAACGGCCGCCTGTCACGCCAGTTTCCCGATATCCAGATGATGATCCAGATCGCCACCAGCGCAAGCAGTTGCGGCTTGATGCTAGCAATTGCGAGCAGAACGCCCGCGATCACAAACCGGCGTTGTACCAGGCACGCCATCGCCGCCGCAAGCAGCGCCGCTACCAGCAATGTGAGTTGCTGCAGTTTGAAACCCTGAATCGCAGGGAACGATCCCACCACCAGGATGGTCCAAAGCAGTTTCGCCGTGAGTGATATACGCCATTGGAGTGCGCGCAGCCACAGCAAGACGGAACTGGCGGTCAGCATCAGCAGCAGTCCCAGGAATGCCCTTTGCACCAGCGGAAAGGGGAACCGAACGGTTGGCGCCAGCACCAACACGACGTACAAGGGATAAGCAAAAGCCTGCTGGTCTTTGGGATCATTGGGCCGCGTGGGATCGAGCGGCCGGCCATAGTAGCCGGTCTGAATTTCGCGGGTGACGTCCGCCGCGTACGGGTCCCGCCCGTGCAACAGCAATTCCCGCGCTCCCAACCACCTTGGATAAAGATCGGAAAGATTCCCGCGCGGGATCCCACGCCGGCGCGAATCTGTTTCCTGATGCGCGATGGTGATGTCCTGCACCCAGATCCACACGCTTGCCGCCATCAGAATCGCTCCGAAAATTGACAACAATCTTCTGACCATATCAGGCAAGAGGAAGACCAGGTTGCAGCGAGAGCGCAGCTCCGTTCCGGCGCAGCAATTCATGGCGCAAGGCAAAGAGCCACCACAGCAGAAAGATGGCGATCACGTTGAAATTGAGCCAATACATCCCAATCAGGAACCAGAACGGGCTGATGAGCAGAGGGACGATTGGCAGCAGCAAACAAGCTCGCTCCCGTTCTATGAGTCCTTCACCAAGCATCACTGCAAGGGGCAGAACGAGCAAGGCAAGATCATAAGTGCTGGTGTTGTAGCCGACAAGGACTGAAGCCAGAATTGCGCACGCGAAACAGAAATCAAAGAACCTGGGCTTTTGGGCCAAATTCTTCATACGAGCTACGACGATCACCAGCCACGCCGACACAATCAGCACAATGGCGACCAGCCAGTGAACATGATCGAGTCGCGGCCATCCGGACAAAAGTCCGAGCAAGCTTGGCAACAAGGAACGCGGCGTGCGTCCGGAGCCGGGAGTCGAGGCCCAATGCGAAAGATACGCGGGATAGCGCACCAAGTTTCCCCATCCCACCATTAGGCCCGAGACCAGGACGAGCGCAGCTGTCACGGAAATAAATCCCAGCGCGATTCTCCGGCGACCCCAGAATGCGAGAACCAGAGCCAGCGGGATTACCAACTGAAACCGAAACAGCCCCAGCGCCATCCAGCATCCGGCTGAGAAATCGGCTCGCAGCTTCATCGCCCGAAACGCCAGCACGACTACGAGAAGAAGCAAGATGGCATCCTGTCCCTGAAAAAAGTTTGCGAAAATGGGGAAAAAGGCTGAGAGGCCCAAAAGCAGGTCCCAGATGTGGATGCCGCTGCCAGGCAAAAGAGTCGCTCGCAGCGAAACGGCAACAGCAACCAGCATTCCGACGTTTGCCAGATCCCACAAAATAAAAGCTGCGCGATATGGAAAAAACGTGAACGGCACGAATAGCAGAGCTTCAAATGGCGGATGGATATACCGAAGGGGGCCCCGCCGAAGCTCGGAATCATCGGTAAAACCCGCCTGTGCACTGAACTGTGCGGAAGGGTTGTAGATGTCCACGGCGTATCCGGAGCGCACCAACGTTGCGGCTGCATAAAACGCCGTAAAATCGGGATCACCTCTCGCGATCCGAGTCCTTACGTTCCATAAGAAGAAGAGGTGCATGCCCAGCATGGCGATACAGAACAGCCGGGCAATCCGTTCATGGGATGGGGTGAAAATCGCTTGCACTCTCCGCGATGTCACGCGTGAACGCGAATTGTAGCGTGGAGCCCCGGCCATGGCCAGCAAACAAGTGAGTATTGGGGTAGCTGAGACTCTGCAAGGCCTCCTTCTCCGGGCCGGGGACCCCCAATTGTGGAAATAACACACAAAAAGAGGAGGTAATACTCGGCTTATTGGGGATTACTGAGGGTTTTCTACTCAGTTGCAAGAATTTGTCACATTCCTTTCAGATGCGGGTATGATTAGCGTAGTCGAGTGGTCCGTGGGTCGCGAAACCAGTTCCCAGAAAGCTCGGGCTCCCGAACACCATTCCCCCAATTCTTGTGGTTTACAGGAGATAAGCATGTTGAATCAGCTTATGCGCCGACTCTGGTGCGAAGAGCAAGGTCAAGACATCGCAGAATACGCCGTAATGCTGGCGGTGATTTTGGTCATCGTCGTCGGAACCATCCGTCTGATTGGTTCCAACTCAAACAACGTATTTTCCAGTGTCGCCAGTTCCATCCAATAAATGCCAACTGTGAACTGGTGATGGCGCGTTCGCTGGGGCGGCGATCGCCGCTCCAGTGATAAGGAAACAGCATGAATCGTACACGCTTTATGATGATTGGCGCGCTGGCGCTTGCCATCGCTTTCCTTGTCAGTGTCATTGTTTACAAGAACTTGCAGGGCAAGATGGGGGGCTCCGACCCCGGAGTGCAAGTGATGGTGGCGGCCAATGATTTGCAGGTGGGCAGCCGCGTGGAAGAACGCGACATTCGCATCATTAGTGTGCCTGCTGCGGATCTGCCTCCCGGAGCCCCAAGAAAACGTTCCGACGTCATTGGGCATGGCGTTATCTCGCCCATCGCTAAGGGAGAATTTATTCTCCCCAATCGTCTGGCTGCCGAGAATGCCGGGGCCGGATTGCCGTCTCTCATACCCCCGGGAATGCGTGCGGTTTCCGTACGTGTGAACGACGTCGCTTCCGTTTCAGGATTCGTGACGCCGGGAACCCGGGTCGATGTCCTGGTAACCGCGTCCACTACGGGAACGGGAGAGCCGCAAACCACCACGGTGTTACAGAACGTTCAAGTACTGGCGTCCGGTCACACTTTGGAGCGGAGCTCGACGGGCGAGGCGCAGAACGCGGTAGTGATCACATTGCTGGTGACTCCGGAGGATGCCCAGCGCCTGACTCTTGCCACGAATGAGGGCCGGATCCAGCTTGCCTTGCGCAATCCCGTGGACACCCGGCAGGACGACGTGCTCGCCGCCAATGCCAAGGCGTTGTTTAAGGGAGCTGCTCCGCCGGTTGCTCCGGTTACGCACGCCCCGGTTCGCCATGCTCCTGCCCCGAAGATCTCCCCACCTGTCGCTGCACCTAGTACCGGTGTCACCGTTGAGGTCTACCAGGGAGACAAGAAGTTACCCGATGTGAAATTCCCAGACGAGGGCTCAGACACAAAGTGATGGGCACGAATCCGACCCTGATACCCACCTGGTGGCGAGCCCGCAAGTGTTCATGGCGCACGCTCTCATCGCGCAACACAAAGCAGAAAACTTCGGTTTCCATCACTGCCCTTGCCTTGTGTCTGCTGTTTTGTGTCTCTCCGGTGCGCGCCGAGAAGCAGCAGCAGAGTGACACACCCGCCCAGCCGCAGACCAACGTTCCGACCGGGACGCAGACCACTACCTTGCCCGCGCAATCAGAGCCCACTCCGGCCTCAGCGCCGCTTCGGGTCATGGTGGGCAAGTCGCTGCTTATCAACACGACAGAACGTCTGAAGCGAATTTCTGTGACAGATCCCGCGGTTGCTTTCGCCCAGGTAATCACGCCTACGCAGATTCTGGTGCACGGCAAGGCTCCGGGCGAAGTGTCGCTTCTGATCTGGGACGAACTGGAACGGTCTCGCAGCTTCGACCTGCGCGTGGATGTGGATGTGAGCGCTTGTGCGGAAGAAGAACGCCGTGTGTTTCCGGACGAGCAGATAGACGTCACGCCATCTCGCGCCGCCATTGTGCTCTCGGGGCACGTTTCCACTGAAGACGTAGCGAAGCGGGCCGGAGAACTGGCAACTGCTTATTCTCCCCGAGTTGTGAATGTACTGACGTTTGGTCCAGTGGGCGCGCAAGAAGTTCTGCTGCAGGTCAAATTCGCCGAAGTCGATCGCACCGCGCTGACTCAATTGGGCGTAAATTTCATTTCCAACGGCGCCGCCAACACGATCGGCACGATTACCACCGGCCAATTTGGCGGCTTCGGACCACAGACAATCACCCCCGGCACGGGCGGCACGACCAGCACCAGCCAGAGCATCAATAACGTTCTGAACCTTTTTGTTTTTCGTCCGGATATCAACTTCGGCGCGGTAATTGAGGCGCTGCAGAACAAGAACCTGCTGCAGATTCTGGCCGAGCCCAACCTCATCGCGGTGAACGGGAAAGAAGCCAGTTTCCTGGCAGGTGGCCAGTTTCCTTTCCCCATTGTCCAACCCGGCGCCGGCTTTACTGCCGTCACCATTTCTTTTAAGGAGTTCGGCGTTCGCCTGCAATTCACCCCGGTGATTACGCCCAATGGCTATATCCATTTGAAGGTGGCTCCGGAAGTCAGTACGCTGGATTTTGCGAATGCGCTGACGATCTCGGGCTTCACCGTGCCCGCACTCAGTACAAGGCGGGCGGAAACTGAATTTGAATTGCAGGACGGCCAGAGCTTCGTCATTGCCGGCCTGATGGATAATCGCGTCACCGATATTTACAACAAGATTCCGGGACTAGGCGACATTCCGATCCTGGGAAATTTCTTTCGCAGCCGCAGCCTGCAGAAGAACAACTCCGAACTGATGGTTTTATGCACCGTGCATCGTATCAGTCCGAGCTCGGAACCGCTGCCCGGCCCGAAAAATCCACAACCATTTCTGAACAAGGACAAGTTCGATAAGCGTAACAAATAGCACCCAAGCACCGGCGCACAATGCGGCGCAGTCTCGAATTACGTTAAAGTTGAGATGGATTCGGCAGTAGATTCGCGGATTGCTATGGCAGAACTTTCAGTGGTGATCGTCGCGACGGATAACGAACAGCGAGCACTCTTGCAGGTGCTGGTGGACGGCACCAGTGTTGCGCGCACCCTCCAAACCTGCAGCAGTTTCCCCATGGCGACAGCCGATCCCATAGTCCGGCGAGTCCGCGCCGCCAATCCCGACGTAACCCTGGTTGACATCCCTGCGGATAATGCCATGCAGGCATTGCGAGGCATAGAGTTGCTGCGCGAGGACATGCCCGAGGGCGCCATTTTCGCTATCGGCAATCTGAATCAACCGCAAGTCATTGTGAATGCCATGCGGGCAGGGGCCCGCGAATTCATCGAGCGGCCCACAACCACTACCGACCTGCTGGAAGCCTTTGTTCGCCTGGCCTCATCCCAGCGTCGAGGGCGTCAGGAAGGTTTGCGCGGGAAGGTCTTCTCCGTCATGAACGCCAAAGGGGGCAATGGCGCGACGACGGTGGCTGTCAATCTTGCCCTGGGGCTGCAAAGTTCCTTTGGACAGACTGCGCTGGTGGATTTGGCTCCTCTGGGCCACGCCGCACTGCACATGAACTTGAAGCCGGTGTTCACGGTTTCCGATGCGACGCGAAATTTGCACCGCATGGACGCTTCCCTGCTGGAGAGTTACATGACGCGTCACAGCAGCGGGCTGCAGTTGCTGGCCGGTTCCAACGTGCCCGCTGCGGTCGATCCCTCGACCGCAGATTTCGTACGGCTGTTCGACATGCTGGTCTCGCACTATCGCTACATCGTTGTCGATGGATCTTCTCGTTTTGACGCAGCCAGCCGCCTGATCGCGAGCTTGTCAGAAACCGTATTGCTGGTTGCGTGCACCGACGTGGCGTCACTGTGGAGCGCCGCGCGGGTAAATCAGTACCTCGCTGAAGGCGGCGGCCGCGAGCGGGTACGACTGGTGCTGAATCGCTTTCGCAAGGTGCCTGGCTTCAGTGAAGCCGAAGCGGAAGCTGCGGTGGGCGCTAAGTTGCTGTGGCGCGTCCCTAACCAGTACTTTGCGATTTCCACCGCCATCGACCGCGGCACTCCGGTGATGGATCAGCGCAATTCCGAGATCGCGCGCTGCTTTGCCGGGCTCACGCAAGAACTTACCCGCAATGATGTCGAGGTCAAGCGCACGGCCTGGTCATTATTCAAATCGGTTTGAAAAGTTAAGGCTTTATGGCGAACCTTCAATCGTTCGAGCGCACCGATTACCAGCAGGTCAAGTCCGACCTGCACCGCAAGATCCTTGATCGCCTCGACCTGGAAAAGCTAGGCAGGACTTCCAACGATTCCGCGCGCGACGAAGTTCTAGTCCTTATCCGCAGCGCCGTGAATGCAGAGGTGGTTCCATTAAGCTTTGCCGAGCGCGAGCGCCTCTCTCGCGAAATTCTCGATGAAATTTTCGGCCTGGGCCCACTCGAACAGTTGCTCAAGGATATGGCCATCTCCGACATCCTCGTCAACCGCTTTGACCGGGTCTACGTGGAGAAGGGGGGCAAACTCGAGCTTACCAATCTTTCCTTCAAAGATAATGGCCACTTGATGCAGATCATCGAGCGCATAGTCTCGCGGGTGGGACGTCGCGTGGATGAATCCTCACCCATGGTCGATGCCCGTCTGGCGGATGGATCCCGCGTAAACGCGATCATCCCACCCCTGGCTCTAGATGGCCCGTGCCTCTCCATTCGCCGCTTTGGACGCGATCCGGTAACCGACCGCCAGATGATTGACAATCAGACCCTCACCCAGTCCATGCTGGATCTACTCAAAGCGATGGTGAAGGGACGTTTAAACATCCTGGTTTCCGGAGGTACCGGCGCTGGAAAGACCAGTCTGCTGAACGTGCTCTCGGGCTACATTCCCGGCTTTGAAAGGGTGGTAACTATAGAGGATGCTGCCGAACTGCAACTGAAGCAGGAGAACATCGTGCGACTGGAGACGCGCCCTCCTAACATTGAAGGCAAAGGCGCGGTCCGCCAGCGGCAACTGGTGATTAACAGCCTCCGTATGCGTCCCGACCGTATTGTCGTAGGCGAGGTGCGCGGCGAGGAAGCATTCGACATGTTGCAGGCTATGAACACCGGCCACGAGGGATCTCTCACAACGGTGCACGCGAACTCGCCACGTGACGCCATGGCCCGCATCGAGAACATGGTATCCATGGCTAACCTGAACATTCCCGAACGCGCGGTCCGGCAGCAGATCGCCTCAGCAGTTCACGCTGTCATCCAGATCGCCCGGCTTTCCGACGGCACGCGTAAGGTCATCACGATTTCTGAAGTGACCGGCATGGCCGAGGATTCCATCGCCATGCAAGATATCTTCGTTTTTGAACGCACCGGGATCGATGAGAACGGAAAGGTGCGCGGAATGTTTCGCGCTACCGGAACGAGTCCTCAATTTGCCGAGCGCCTGGCGACCTCAGGCGCGCGCTTGGATTCTGCTTGGTTTGAATCGAAGGCAGAGGTCTGAAAGGTTGAGATCCGCGTTGTAAGCTCTAGAGGCGTGTAGCGATGTCTCCAATTGGATTAGCCATTATCGTTTTCCTGGTTGTATTAGCGGTTGCGTTTGCTCTGGGCGCACTCGTCAATCAGAGGAGTGCGCAGGCACGCCTGATTAAAGAGCGTCTCGCGAATGAGCAAAAAGCGCCGGAACGTTCTCCCGATGAAGAACTCGCGCTATTGCGTGATGAACAACTGAGCGATATCCCTGTCCTCGACTCGATCCTGCGGCGATCGTCGCGAGTCTCGGAACTGCAATCCATGTTGGCGCAGGGCGGCTTGAACTTGCGCGCCGGTAATTTCATTGGGATCTGCGGATTGTCAGGTGTCGTGGTCGGCTTGGTTGCATACGTGCTGAGTTCGCGCGCCGAAGTGGGATGGGTCGCCGTTCTCATCGGTGCGATCCTGCCTTACGCGTATGCGTCGATACGACGCAATCAGCGCTTTGAGAAGTTCGAGGAACTTTTCCCGGAAGCCATTGACACGCTAGCTCGGGCCGTCCGTGCAGGCCATGCCTTCACTACGGCACTGGAAATGATCACCGGCGAAATTTCCGAACCGATCGCGGGAGAGTTCCGTCAGCTTTACGAAGAGCAGAAATTCGGTATGCCGGTTCGCGACGCGCTCATGAACCTTACCGAACGCGTTCCGCTGGTCGACGTAAAGTTTTTCGTCACTGCAGTCATGCTGCAGCGTGAAACCGGCGGCAACTTGGCGGAGATCCTGGACAACCTCTCTTACGTCATTCGCGAAAGATTCAAGATTCAGCGCCAGGTACGCGTTTACACCGCGCAGGGACGGCTCACCATGGCCCTGTTGATGGGAATGCCGCCGATCATCGTGGCCGTGATGCTGGTCCTGAATCCCGGGTTTATTCGTCCTTTATTTGCCGATCCGATCGGGCACGCTCTGGTGGTCGGAGGAATCACGTTGCAGACAGTTGGCTATTTCGTCATTCGGAAGATCATCCGGATCCAGGTGTAAAAAACTATGTCTCCTCTTGTGCTCGTGGTCGTGATTTTCGCAGCGGTAGCACTCTCGGTGTTCGCCTTCGGGGCGGCAGTGGTCAGCCCGGGTTCGGTTCTCGGCGCCCGGTTGCGAGCATTAGGCGGACAACAAGGCCGGCGGGCGGAGAATAAGCCCGCGGTTCGCGAGCGCATCGAACAGGCGCTCGAACCCATCAGCAAAGCCATCCCTCTCTCTCCGGCCGACGTGTCTCGCACTCGGAAGTGGCTCATCCAGGCTGGCTACCGAGATGCTATCCAGGTGAATTACTACTTCGGCGCGCGCGTCGTCAGCGCGGTTCTGGGCGGCCTGGCCGTGCTCCTGTTCCAGGGTCTGGACAATTTCCCGCTACTGATTGGAGTGGCGGGCCTCGGCTTCTTCTTGCCGCGTTTCATCCTGAAACGCATGATCAAGGATCGTCAGAAGCGCATTCGTCTCGGGCTCCCCGATGCACTTGATTTGACGGTGATCTGCGTGGAAGCCGGGCTCGCGCTCGATCAGGCACTGATGCGGGTCGGCCAGGATTTACACCATGCCCACCCCGATCTCAGTGACGAATTCCACTTGGTGAATCTCGAGATGCGCGCCGGCAAACCCCGTGCGGAGGCTCTCCGCAACCTCGTCGACCGCACCGGGGTTGACGATATTCGCGCTCTCGTGGGCACGCTGATTCAGACCGATCGTTTTGGCACCAGCGTGGCCCAGGCCCTCCGGGTGCATTCCGATTCGCTCCGCACCGAACGCAGGCAGCGCGCCGAAGAACAAGCAGCAAAAACCACCATTAAAATGGTTCCCCCGCTAGTGATTTTCGTTCTGCCATCGATCATTTTCGTCACGATCGGACCAGCTGTGATCCAACTGATCCGTCAATTGGGACCGATCTCACCTTCCCACTGATCGTGACGGCGAGCGGAAGGGGGGAATTAGAGCGTTTATGGCTGTTTCTGCACCGGGACAGGCTTTCAATCGCACGCGACAGGCTTATCTGGCCACGGATCTGGTGCTCGCTGACACACATTGGACCCGTTTTCGCGGTCTCCTGGGCCGCAGCAGCGATGACTTCCGTAACGGCGCCGGACTCTGGATTATCCCCTGCCATGGCGTCCATACTTTAGGCATGGGCTTTCCCATTGATGTGCTCTACCTGGATCGCCATATGAGCGTGATCTACGCCCAGGCTGAGCTGCGGCCATGGCGAGTTGCGCCGGTGCGCCGGCTTGCCGCATCGGTACTGGAACTGCCGAGCCACACATTAGCCGAAACAAAAACGCAAATTGGGGATACAATTGAAATCACAGTTCCCACCCGAAGCAAACTTCCAGCGTGAGCCACACTCTCCAAGTCGGGAAGGTTGTCCTGTTTCGTGAGCCCCGGCACGATCTTCCCAAGCTGCAGGTCGAGTGGTCTTCGCGATGGCACGATTTTGTCACCTCCATCAAGCCCGCCCTGTCGCGTTCGGAAGCTCGCCTCGCCGGAGAAGCTCCATTCGGTTTGATTCCCTTGCGGATCATGGTTCCCTCTTACGTACTGGAGGCATTCCTGATCGTGGCCGCCATTGCCATTCAGGTCAAGATTGAACAGTTGCGTCCGCAGGTTGTGCCGCGCATCAGCAGCCATGACGTGATCTATTACAGCGGCGACGAGCTTCCACGAACGGAAGACCTCGGCGGCGCAGGTGCAGCCAAGACCGGGAGTGCGGGGGGCGACGAATCCTCCCATCGCAGCCAAACGATCAAGATTGCACGCGGCGCATCCCTCGTTGTGAAAGTTGTCGATGCTCCGAATTTGGCTTTGCCTTCCTCCAGTGATGCCGTGGCGAATCTGCTGGCCGTTCATCCGAATCCCGGACCTCCTCCCGCCGAGGGGCTGCGCTCTACCCGAAGTTCGCCCAATCTGGCGGCCAGCGTAGTAGCTCCAGCACCCAATGTCATCCGCGATTACACCCGCAACGGCGTCGAGCTGAATTCAGTGATCGCTCCCGCACCTGCAGTCACGCGTGATCGCAACCTGACCGCTCCAACTCTCGATCCCGCGCTGATTGCGCCTGCTCCTGCTGTCGCCAGCAGTCGCACCCTTGTGGCTCCGGCGCTCGTGCCCGCAGTCATCCCGCCGTCCCCTCGCGTGGCGCGTGATCGCGCCCTGACCGCGCCCTCTCTCACGTCGCGCGTGATTGCTCCCGCGCCGGCTGTTTCGCGGGATCAGGCGCGTTCCGGTCCAGGACTTGCGACTGGCGTGATTCCGCCTGCACCGGGCGCCGTCGCCCGCCAGTTCACTACGGCCCCGCTACAGGCGATGAACCCGGCAGTGATCCCGCCACCAGTGTCGGCTCCGGAAAACGCCAGGACGCGAACTTCAAAGGCGACATTGCCGGCTCCATCGGTCGTTGCGCCACCACCGTCAACAGATTTGACCCGTGACATGCGGCGATTGAGCGCAAATAGCGATGGCGATGCCGGCAAGAACATCGTGCCCCCACCGCCCTCGCAGTCCGGGAGCGGATCGTTCATGAGCAGCATCATCGGCAAGATCTTCGGGCCGAGTGAAGTGGTCCCGCCACCACCCACTGCAAGCTCAGCCGGAAACAATAGCGGACGTTCTGCCTCACTGGCTGCCAATGTCGTCGCACCACCACCGTCAGTGGATCGCGCTGCCGGAAATCCGCGGGGTATCCGTAACGGCGCTGGCGCTTCTCTCAGCGGCGAGGTGGTGGCTCCTCCTCCATCGGTCGGGGCTCCGAGCGGTACTGGATCTGCATCGCGATGGACTGCACCCCAGATGGGCTCTCCCAATGTTGTTCCTCCGCCGCCATCCCTATCTGGAGCGGGCGGTGGGACCGGCACTACACCGGGAGGAAAAGGAGTCAACGGCGGCACGCTGCTGGCCAGTAGTGTGGTCCCACCCCCGCCCTCAATGGCTGGCGGTTCAAACGAAACGGGAACCGGCTCCGGGCACCGTGGCGTTGGCCTTGGCGGTCCGGTGGAAGTAGGAGCGCCCTCCACGCCGGCACACATCGGTGGCGCAGGCTCGAATGCCGGAGCAGTTATCTCTACTCAACCCGGCACCAAAGTTGGAGTGCCCACGAACGGCAGCACAGGTTCGCTCGCGATGTCGCCCAGCGGCGGCGAGAAACCCGGGTTGGGCGGCTCGGGTGGAGGCGCCGCAATTTCGCGCGGAACTGGCGTCGGCAGCGGCCTCAACGGAAACGGCATAGGAGGAGCAAGCGCCGGAACTGGACACGGGTCTGATCCTGCCGCGCGCGGCGGAATCTCTCCCTCCAACGGCCCCGGTGGGGCAGGCAATACGCCAGCGGGCAACCCCGCAGTTCGAGGCGTCCAGATCAGTGGCGGCAGCAGCATCGTGACGCTGCCCGGATTTGGTTCCGACCCCAGCACCAGCGACCCGAGCACGACTCGTCGCAGCACCAGCAAACAGCCGCAAACCCTCAACGTCGTGATTGCAGCAACCGCCGGTTCCGGCGGCGCATTCGAGCCCTACAAAAATCTGCTGAAGGGCGAGCAATACACGACTTATCTGGACACGGCGGCCGGCACAGTAGTGATGGAATTTGCTGATCAGGCAGCCGCTGCTCACTCTTTCCGAAGCGCAATCAGCGCTCCCGTCGCGATCCGGACCGATATTCCGGACGGCACGCCGCGCGCTCGCATGGTCATCGCCTGCATCGTGGATGCCTCAGGGAATATCGGGAATGTGCGCGTCCTGGAACCCGGCCCCGCCAACATGACCGCCAAGATCCTCGCGGCCCTGCGAAGCTGGAAGTTCCAGCCTGCCATGCGCAACGATCAACCTGTTGGAGTCACCGCCATCCTGGGATTCGGAGTCAACACCGACGACCGGTTCTAAGGATTCGCCGAGTAGCTTAGTGCTTCGTCAGCTTTAACCTCTCACGCCTGGTCCTTGCTAGCGCCGGTCTCAGCTCCCATGCCTCCCCATCGGGTGCGCAGAATTTCACGGAATTTCTCCCGCTCTTCCGGAGATATCCGGTCGCGCCCTCGACAAGGCCGCCCGCGAGGGCCCCCATGTCCGAGTCCGCCAAATAAGATCCGGCACAGGAGGAGTAGCCCCAGCCCTTGCCAGAACGTGATGTGGCGCCATCCAAACAGTGCGGGCAGCAGCCAGTTCCACAGTTGCATGACTACTTCGCCCCCGATGAAGATGAACGCTGCAACTGCTAACGGAATCAGGAAAAACCACCTTCGCCTCTTCATATCGACTTCCCTCATTTCCCAAACAACTCGTCATGAATGCTCTGCAACCGCTCCCGCAGATGCAGCACCGCGTACCGCTTGCGCGATAACAGCGTGTTGATGCTCACGCCAGTTTCTCGCGACAACTCCTTAAAGCTGCGCCCCTGAATTTCATGGGCCATGAACACCGACCGTTGCTCTTCCGGCAGTTCGGCCAAGGCCAGCTCGAGCTCTTCCAACATTTCATTTCGCAAGTACGCTGCTTCCGGGCCCGCGTCCGCTGAGGGTAAAAAATCTTCTATGCCCAGCAGCTCTCCGTTCTCACCCGCAACTGCCATGTCGCTGAAGGTCTCCGGCTTCTTCTTGCGGAAAAGATCGGTGATGCGATTCCGCGCCACCTGAAACAACCACCCGGTGACGTACTCGATGGGCATGAGCAAGCGATTCGCTTCCACTAGTTCGTAGAAAACCTCCTGCAGAAGGTCCTCGGCATCCGCGTCGTTGGGTACGCGCCTGCGAATGAAATTGCGCAGCCGGGACCCTTGCTCTGAAACGACTTCGGAAATTTGACGATCCTGCTCGGTCATCAAAACGACACTCGCCGGCTCATCCATCCAATGCTGAAGACGGATCAGAGCCGGGAATATTGTAGAGATTTGGGCGGAAGGGTACTGAGTAACGACTGTGCTAGACGGGAAGCTTCGCGCGTGCTGGACTTAATTGAATCACTTCTTGAACTGGGGATCGATCGCCACCTGATATCCCGTCACCATCTTGTTGGTCTCGTTCGCCATGCCCACAACCGCCATCAATTCTTTGAACATGGCGTCGCTCATTCCCTTCTTCTGGGCCGAAACCGTATGGGAGGCAATACAGTAATGGCACTGGTTCGTTACGCTCACGGCGACGTAGATCAGCTCTTTGGTCAGGGGATCCAACGCGCCCGGAGCCATGATTTGCTTAATGTCTTCCCAAGTTCGTTTGAGAGTCACGGGATCGTGCGCGATCGCCTTCCAGAAGTTGTTGATCCAGTCCGTCTTGCGCGTCGCCATGATGTCGTCATACACCGCACGCACTTCCGGGGAAGCATCTTTGTATTCAATAAGGCCGAGAGTGGACATGAGGGTCTCCTGATCAGTGAACGCTGGATCTGTGAAACTCGAAACCTGAAACTTCGAAACTTTACTCCGGCAATTGCCCGCCCAGCAGCGTTTCCAACTTGGCGGCAGGCACGCGGACGCCTACATAGAATTGCCCAAACAGCGCGTATTCGGCGCTGACTTGATCAAAGCGCATTTCGTAAATCAACTTCTTGAATACCAGAGGATCGTCGGCGAACAGGTCGACTCCCCATTCCCAGTCATCAAATCCGATCGATCCCGTAATAATCTGTTTCACTTCGCCGGCATAGCGGCGACCCACCATTCCGTGATCGCTCATTTGCCGCGCCCGTTCTTCGATCGGGAGGGTGTACCAGTTCTTCGCCTCTCCGCGGCGGCGATCCATGGGGTAAAAACAGGCATATTTATTGGAAGGAATCTGCGGGAACAACCGAGGATGCATCGCCTCCTTGTGACGGTTCAGCTTGCACTCAATCTCCGCCTTCCACTGGTCGGAGTGAGGTTCGATACCCTGGTCCATCAGTTCGCGATAAATCTTCAGCGTCGAGTCATAGAGGCCAAGTTCGATGATGGAGAGATAGGAAGTTGTCTGCTCGAGATAGTCGCTGAGGCGCAGATTCGCGATTTGCAATTCGGCTTGATTCAGATCGCTAAACGAATTGCGAAAGTGAATCAACATCAGGTCGCCCTTATGACCAATCAACGAAAAAAGCGCGGACTGACCCGGAGCGTGCGTTTCCATCTGTGCGAGCGCATCCGAGGCTTCGCGCAAAATCGACTTCTTGTCCCCTGCCGGGACAGCACGCCACCCGGGCCAGCGCAGGCGCATCATCTGGTGAAGAACGCTATATCCTTCCGTCGTAAGCGGAACGGCTGGAACTTCGGCCGCGGCCTGCGGGCGCGGCTGCTGAGTCGTGGTCATGAGAACCTTCCCTGATTCTTTGATAAGGGATATTGTACGCGGTGACCCTGTTCTCTGGCTGATACTCGGAGATTGGCAGCACCCGTGCAGAGGTTGCATTCAACCAGTACGGCGGTTTTCAGTTTATGAAAAACTCCAAAATTCAGAAGCATGCTATGGCGGCTGGCGACAAGAGGGCAAATACGCAGCGTTCCCTGCGCCGCGATCCGGGAGATTTCGCCGACGAAACGGTGCAAGCCTATGCGCTGAACGAGCGCATGAACCAATTCCTTCTGGAGCGTCTCGATCCTCGCGTTTGGGCGGCCAAGCCGCCGGGCAAAGGAGCGCGGACGATTGCTGCCGTTTTTACTCACGTTCATAACGTCCGTTGCAAATGGCTGCGGCTCTCGGCTCCTCACCTGAAAATCCCAGCCCGCCTGCATCGCAGCGGATGTACACAAAAGCAGGCAGCTTCGGCCCTGGCCGAGAGTGCAGCGCGCTGCTGCGAAATGTTGGGCGATGCGCTCAGCGGTTCTCCAGGACGGGTTCCGAGTTTTGTCCGGGACGGTTGGTCGAGGCCGTGGCGTCCGGGAGCTGCCATGTGCTCTTACATGATTTCGCACGAGGCACATCATCGCGGACAAGTTTGCATGCTGGCCCATCAACTCGGATTTCCTCTCGCCATCCAAACCACCGCCGGAATGTGGAACTGGGAAAAACTCGGCAAGGACCTCGGCCTTCTTAGGCGGTGATCCCAGGCAAAACGCCCGCAGGGGGTGGAAACCCAGAGTGGAGCGGAATAGAATGGTTCCCAAGCTTTTGACGGAGGCCTCATGTCGAAACACAAATCATCTCCTCCCGACAACTCCCTCGGCTTCTCGCGGCGCTCATTCCTCAAGGGCGCGGGGGTGGCCGCAACCGGCACTGCGGTGCTGAATTCCGGTCTTCTCGGGCACGCCTCAGAAGCGCCTTCCAACGTGATTGGGCCAGACGCCACCAGCGTTGCCCTGAACATCAATGGGGCCGTGAAGCACGTTTCGATCGAGCCGCGAACCACGCTGGCCGAGGCCCTGCGTCACGAACTTCACCTCACCGGCACCAAGATTGTCTGCGATCGTGGATCCTGTTCGGCCTGTACAGTCATGCTCGACGGCATGCCGGTAAATTCCTGCTCGACCTTTGCCCTGGACGCCGTCGATCACAAGATCACGACCATCGAAGGCATCGGCAATCCCGAGCACCTGCACCCCGTTCAGGTAGCCTTCGTCGAGCACGATGGCATGCAGTGCGGCTACTGTACGCCCGGGATGGTGATGAGTTGCGCCGCCCTGCTAGAGCGCAATCCCAATCCCGCTGCCGCCGACGTGCAGCAAGCCATCAGCGGCAATATCTGCCGGTGCGGCACCTATCCCAAAGTTGTGGAAGCGGTGCTGGCCACGGCCCGTTCGCGGAAAGGAGCATAGGCGATGACTCCCGTATCTCAAGAGACGCAACACCAGAGCAAGAAGCAGGGCGTTAAAGACGAATCCAAGACCGTGCAGAAGAAATCGCATGAGGCTTCCGCCGCCGCTCCACCCGACAGCCGCAGCGCTGAATTGCTGATCGGCATTCCGGGCTCGGCCGACGGTGTGAAAAAGATCCAGCGAAACGTGCCCGCCGACGAACCACCGCAGCTGCCGCCAAACTCCGAACTGAAGGTAATTGGCAAGCGTGTGCCGCGCTACGACGGGCCGCTCAAGGTCTCCGGCGCAGCGAAGTATCCCAGCGACATCCACCTGCCCGGAATGTTGTATGCCCGCTTCGTGAACGCCACGGTTCCGCACGCCAAGATCATCTCCATCGATACGTCTGCAGCCGAAAAGCATCCTGGTGTGAAGGCCGTGCACGTGCTGCAGAATGTGCTGGGGCAGGCGGAACTCGAGGACAAATCGAAGGAGGTTCCCTCGAGCTATCCGATAGTTCGCTATGCCGGGCAGCCGATCGCGGCAGTCGCGGCGACCACTCCGGCCGGCGCGCTGGAAGCCGCGCGGCTGATCAAGGTGCAGTATGAGAAGAAACCTTTCGTAGTGGAGCGCTCGAAAGCCCGCGAGCCCAATGCTCCGCTGGTGTTTCCCGGCCCGGCCGGAGAAAAGGCCACAGCGGGAGGCGGAGGCGGCGAAAGCAATGTTCCGCAGAAAGGCAACGTCCGTGGGCCCAATCGAGGCCGCCACGAGTCTGGGCCAAAGGGAGACGTCGAGAAGGGATTCGCTGCCTCTGCGGCGATTGTCGAGGCCGAATACCGCACCCAGGTGCAAACACACTCCGCCTTGGAGACCCATGGCCTGGTCGCCGATTGGAAGCCGGATGGCTTGACCGTATACGCCTCTACCCAAGGCACAATGAGCGTGCGCGACGAATTGGCCGAGATCTTCAACTTGCCCAAGAGCAAGGTGCGCGTCTTCACGGAGTACATGGGCGGCGGGTTCGGAGCGAAATTCGGTGCGAGCAATCCGGGAGCCGTCGCAGCGCACCTGTCGAAAAAAGCGGGGGCGCCCGTACGTATGTTCTGTGACCGCAAAGAGGAGCAGTGGGGTACGGGCAACCGGCCTGACGCTCACATGTATGTAAAGGCGGGGGCCGCTAAAGACGGCACCCTGCAGGCTCTGAAGTGGATCAGCTACGGGACAGCGGGTGTCGGCACGGGCGCCGGGAGTGCCGGGCCGGCGCAGAACATGTACGACTCTCCCAATCTTCTGGTCGAGGAATATGACGTCTTCACCAATGCCGGTCCTGGAGCCGCGATGCGCGCCCCTGGCCATCCGCAAGGCGTGTTCGGGCTGGAGCAGACCATTGACGCCCTCGCGGAAAAAGTCGGCATGGACGTTCTGGAGTTCATGGATAAGAACGATCGCAGCCCTGAGCGCCGGGAGGAGCGCCGCATCGGCGCGGAGAAGTTCGGCTGGGCGCAGAAGCGCCGTAAGCCGAATAGCGATCCTGGCCCCGTGAAGCGTGGTGTCGGCGTCGCGCAGGCCGTCTGGTACCGCATCAACAGCATGGATTCCGCTTGCGAAGTCCGCATTCACCAGGATGGTTCGGTGGAAGCGCTCTCGGCCGTGCAGGACATCGGCGGCGGAATCAAGACCGTGATCGCGGAAATTGTCGCCGAGGAACTCGGGTTGCAGCCCCGCGACATCACCGTGCGCGTCGGTGACACCAGCATGCCGCCCGGGCCGCCTTCTGGCGGCAGCATGACGACTACTTCGATTACC
This sequence comes from Candidatus Sulfotelmatobacter sp., assembly GCA_036376495.1. Lineage (GTDB taxonomy): Bacteria > Acidobacteriota > Terriglobia > Terriglobales > Acidobacteriaceae > Sulfotelmatobacter. The sequence goes on from DASVAE010000036.1 coordinate 65,787, forward strand.
CCTGCTGTTCGCAACGCCGCTTTCAAAGCCAAAGGACGCTTCGTCAAGGAAGTGGCATCTGCCTGGCGTGTCCCGGCCACCTCTCTCCGGGTTGCCGATGGAAACGTGAGCAGTGACTCGGGAAACTCTGCCGGCTTCAAACAAGCTGCCGGTGCCATGAAGACCGAGACTGTATCGGCCACCGCCAAACGCAGCCCTGAATACGGCAAGCGAGACATGATTTTCCTCGGCGGCGTCCAGTTCGCCGAAGTTGCCGTCGACACCGAGACCGGAGTGATCCGCGTGGAGCGCGTGGTTGCGGTGCACGACTGCGGACGCCCCATGAACATCCTGGCACTCGAGAGCCAGGTTAACGGCGGCATCCTGCAAGCCATCTCGTACGCTCTGTTCGAAGATCGCCGCCTCGATCAGAACACCGGCATCATGGTGAACCCTAACATGGAGGAGTACAAGATTATCGGTGCGAAAGACATGCCGCAGATCGAAGTCCACTTCATCGAGGATTACCTGGCTCGAAGTTCGACCGACGCCGGAGGCATTGGCGAGCCGGCGAAGATTCCAGGTGCCGCCGCCGTTGCCAACGCCGTATACAACGCTACCGGCGTGAGAATGTACGAACTACCCATGACGCCTGCGCGCGTCCTCACCGCTCTCGGCAAGGTGAAGCAAGGAGGTGTCGCATGATCCCCCGTTTTGAGTGGACGAACGCCCGCTCCATCGATGATGCCATCGGGCAGCTCAACGACAAGAGCCTGGCCAAAGCCGGTGGCGTCGACCTGATGGATCGCCTGAAAGAAGGCCTGGACGCGCCGTCTCGCCTGGTCAGCATCCGTTCCATCCCCGATCTCGACTACGTGAAGGAAGAATCCGGATGGCTGCTCTTGGGGCCCATGGTGACCCTGACCACGATCGCGGAGCATCCGGTAATCCGCCAGCGATACAAGGTTCTGGCCGATGCTGCACTGAACGCGGCCACGCCGCACATCCGCAATATGGCCACGGTCGGCGGCAACCTGCTGCAACGCCCGCGCTGCTGGTATTTCCGCAACGAGCAGTTCCATTGCCGTCGCAAAGGAGGCGACGAATGCTTTGCCCAGGATGGCGAGAACGAGTACCACGCTATCTTTGATAACGAGATATGTGCGATCGTGCACCCCTCGGCGGCCGCGTGCGCACTGACCGCGCTGAGCGCGAAGGTACAGGTAAAGGGGAAAAAGGGTGCGCGCGAGATCGCGCTCGACGACCTCTTTGTGCGTCCGGAGACCGACGTCACCCGGGAGCACGTGCTCAATTCCGGTGAGTTGCTGACGGAGATTCGCGTGCCAGCTCCGTCGGATTCCACACGCTCTGCCTATACCAAGGTGGGACAGAAAGAATCGTTCGACTGGCCTTTGACGGAAGTCGCCGTCGTGCTGGAACCGCGCGGTGGTGTGGTGAGCAAAGCATCCATCGTGCTAGGGGCTGCGGCTCCCGTGCCTTGGCGAGCAACTACAGCGGAGAAGGCTTTAACCGGCAAACCGCTCAATGAACAGACGGCGCGCGATGCCGCTGCTGCTGCTATGCAGGGCGCCACGCCGCTCGCACAGAATGCATACAAGATTCCCATGTTCGAAGCCGTGGTGCGGCGCACGATTTTGGCCGCCGGCCAGGAGGCGTGATGCGCGAGTTCATGGACGAACCCGAGATCGAAACTCCAGATCCCGCCGAACTGCCCGAGGTCTGCCGCTTCATTCGCACCAAGACGGCATACGGAAACGCCATCGGTTATGAAGGCTGGCAGCGCGGCGGCTCCAGCACGGCGGCGTATTGGTGTCTGCAGACAATGGGGGCCTGCGGGCCTGACGACCAACTGGTTGAGCCCAAGCAGTGCCGGAGCGGCCGACACTGCTTTTCGAAACGTACGTAGCCGGCCACGCGCTCTAGTTCCCATGCATGGCCGGGTGCGGTTCCTGCTCAAGTTGATCTAGCTTTCTCTTCTGCTCCTCGTTCAGGAACTGGCGGAGCTGTTCGTCGGCTTTTTCATGCAGGCTCCTTTCTTTTTCCTGTCGCCCTGCGCTGGAAAGGCTGCGGTCCTGCCTTATCTTTTCTCTCGCGGCGAGCATTTGTTCAAGGATGGGTTTGATTTTGACCTGTTGATCGGCGTTGAGATCGAGCCTCTCCGATAAGGCTCTCAAGTGTCCGTCAGCGGCACTCTGCTCGTGTTGTTTGCCGGGATTGGCCGGTCTGCCGGGGACTTGTTGAGCGGCGCAAATCAGCGCGAACATCAGTATCGTCCCAGTCGCAAGTAAACGGAAATAGTTCATCAGCATGCTCCTCTGCAGCGGCGTTTGTCTTATGATTCGCAATGTAGCGCTCATGTGTTGTTCCCGTCGAGAGAGAGTTCCGAGTTGTTGAACAAAGATGCCATCAATGTCCAACAATCAGCGCTGCAGCTACCGTCTATGGTGAGAAAACAGAAGAAGCAGGGTCGAAAGCCCGATGAGCGCATCCGGCGTACCCACCAGCGGCTCGGCAGTGCGCTGGTCCAATTAATGGCGGAAAAGCCAATCGATGACATCACGGTGCAAGATGTGCTGGACCGGGCTTCGGTAGGTCGTTCTACTTTCTACCTTCACTTCCGCGACAAGAACGACCTGCTTCTCAGCCAGCTGGAAATGTTCCTGGAACAAATGAGTACTTTGCTTACGAGGCGACAAGAAAACACCCATCGAGTCGTCCCCCTAACGGAGATGCTCGAGCACATCGGCGGACCGAAGAATAAGATGTACCGTGCGCTGGCCGACTCTGGCCGTCTCCACGATTTTTTTGATCTCGCGCAAGGATACTTCGCGCGCGGAATTGAGCAACGCCTCCGGGACTCCAAGCGTCCCTCCAAGGTACTGGAACGGGAATTGGCGGTTCGCGCCTTTGCTTTGGCCGGCAGCTTGCTGGCGCTGATGCGATGGTGGCTTGATCGCGGCGCAAAAGAGTCACCGCGGGAAATGGACGAACTATTTCACCGCGTGGTGTGGGATGGCTGCAGCGCTCAGCCGGCCAGTAAGACATCCGCGACCGTTAACTCTTCGTCTTCCAACCCTCGGTAATCTCGCGTACAGCGGTTATTCTTTCTGGTTGGCCTTTCTCTTGTGATGCGCCGAGACGTGGGGGGCACCAGGCGGCAAATATTGCGCGGACTGGCGGCAGGCACGGCTGCCTTGCCCTTCTCGCGCGTGTTTGCGCTCCAGAAACTACTCACCAATCGCGTCCGGTTCGTTGAGCCCAAGCGCGTTCCTTATCGCGGCACAGATGACGATCTCCTGGAAGAGATCGAACGCGGCGCATTCGACTTTTTCTGGACCGAATCTGGCAGCAGCGGCCAGGTGAAGGACCGTGCCTTCGTGAATGGGCGCGACACGCACACCCTGGCCAGCATTGCCGCGACTGGCTTTGGCCTCACTGGCCTCTGCATCGGGCACGCTCGCAGGTACCGCAATCCGGATGAAATCCAGGAGCGCGTGCGCCAGTCGCTTCGCTTTATCTGGGAAAAGCTTTCTCACGAGCACGGTTTCTTTTACCACTTCATCGATATCACCACCGGACATCGTGAGTGGATGAGCGAAATATCCTCAATCGACACGTCCATCCTGATATGTGGGGTCCTGACTGCGCGCCAGCACTTCCGCGACACCGAGATTCAGGAACTGGCGACGAAGATCTACGAGCGCGTCGATTGGGACTGGATGCTCAATGACGGCCACACTCTCAGCATGGGCTGGTACCCGGAGTCTGGTTTCATTGGCATGCGCTGGGCGCATTACTGCGAACTGATGATGATCTACCTGCTGGCGCTGGGATCGCCGACTCATCCCATCAGTTCGCGATCCTGGGCCGCGTGGAAGCGGCCGACAATCAACTACGAAGGCTACGAGTACATATCGGGGAATGATCCAATCTTCACGCACCAGTACTCCCATGCCTGGTTCGACTTTCGCAACCAGCGGGACGCCTACTTGAACTATTTTCAGAATTCGATTACCGCTACCATGGCGCACCGCGAATTTTGCCTGTCGCTGCACCGTAAGTTTCCTGACTACAGCTCACGCCTGTGGGGAATTACGGCCTCTGACTCTCCGCGGGGATATCGCATCTGGGGAGGTCCGCCCAGTTTTGGAGAACCGGACGGAACCATCGTTCCGTGTGCGGCGGCGGGATCATTGGTTTTTCTCTATCCCGAGTGCATTGAAGTTCTGCGCAACATCCGTGAGCGCTACGGCAGGGCATGGGGAAACTACGGCTACGTGGATGCCTTTAATCCGCTGACCGGTTGGTACGACAACGCAGTCCTCGGCATTGATTTGGGAATCACAATGTTAATGGCCGAGAATCACCGCACCCGGTTCGTCTGGAGAACATTCATGAAGAACAAGGAAGCCCGGCGCGGCATGGCTCGCGCGGGTTTTCAGAGCGAGGAATGGTGGGAAGAGCATCCGCTGCCCCGAAATGCGGTAGCGCATGTGGAGCCCTGAGCGGCCCGCTGGATCGCCCTAGCGTTTCTTTGAGCGCTTGGAAACGCTTTGCTCCACTCGGCACGTGGTCTCGCGGACAACGAGTTCCGGCTTCACCACGATCTCGCCGCCGGGATGCACTTCGGAATTGCGGATGCGCCTCAGCAAAGTCTCGGCTGCGATTCGTCCCATCTCACGCAATGGTTGCCGCACGGTCGTCAACGCAGGATTCTGGTACGCCGCACTCTGAATATCGTCAAATCCCATTACCGACACCGCGTGGGGCACCTGTCGGTTGCCTTCTCGCAAGGCGCGAATCGCGCCCATAGCCGAGATGTCATTGAACGCAAACAGCGCAGTGAATGGTCGGCGAGAAGCGAGCAGCTTCCGCGTAGCCTGATACCCCAGCTCGGGCGACGGTGAATCCCCAACAAGTTGCCCCACTAAGGACGGATGGATCGAGATCTGAAATTGCCGCGCCGCTTTCTCGATATTGGCCCAGCGGATATTGGTATCGGAACTGAACTCCTGACCCTTGATGAACGCGATCTGCCGATGCCCCAACTCGGCCAGATGTTTGATGGCCAACTCGGCTGCCCGGACGTGGTCCAGCACGACATTGGTGACGCCCGTTACCTGGTTGTGGCCCGACACTGTGACCACCGGGGCCTCCAGCGAAAGTGACCAAGGAGTATCGACCGCAATCAAGCCGTCCACCGAACGTTGCAGGAAGAGCCGGGGATACTCGTCAATCAGATCGGCGCGGTGGCGGTGGCTTACCACGAAGTAGAAATATCCTTCCTGCAGCAAGTAGTCTTCCACCCCGCTCATCACGGAAGCCGAGTACCCGTCGCTGACCTCGGGCACGATCACTCCGATAGTGAAGCTGCGCCGGGCGCGCAGGGAACGCGCCAAGAAATTGGGGCGGTATTTATATTTCTTGACCGCGGCAAAAATTCTGTCCTTAGTCTCTTGCGGGATGGAGTCGGCCACCGGAGAACGGTTAATGACCAGCGACACGGTTGCCGGAGACAGGTCCAGGTGTTCTGCCAGCTCTTTCAGGCTCACTGGCTTGGGACTCATCGGCACAGCGCGTCCCGCGCCCTTTCCCGTATTTGGCCCGATCACGTTGCGAAGTCTCGCACAAAGTGCCTTGGGCTCGCAACTGGACGCAGTTATAAGGGCTATGAATGGAAAAAAGCTACCGGAAAATCGCGGAACAAATCATTCATCGAAAGGCACGCTTCGCGATTTCGATCGTGGGCCCCCACCGGATGATCAGCGAGAATATTGCTCCACTCCATCGTGGAACCATCCGGCAAAACCAGCCGTGTATCGCACCAGTCGAATTGTTCGTCGTTCCGGCGAATTTGCGAAAGCCATCGAGGAATTGCCACCAGAACAGAACCTCGCGGACCCTTGCGTAGAAACGCAATCACGTTTCCGGCGTGGCATCCTGCGGTTTGCAGCGGCACAAACTCTGCCTCGTGGAGAATATGCGGGTGAGCGCGGCGGAACCCGAGAGCCTTCCAGATCAGATGCATCTTGATGCGCCCGTCTTGCCAATGCGCGACCAGGTCGCGCAAAGCTCCCTCCGCTGAGGCAGCCTCCGCGGTCCTAATATTGTTCAGCGCAGCGGCGCGTCTGCCGAAATCAATCTGTCCGCGATTGTCAGGGTCCACCAGCCGCAGGTCCCACAATTCCGAGCCCTGGTAAAAGTCCGCTACTCCCGGCGAAGCGATCTTCAGCAGAGTCTGCGAAAGGCCATTGATCATTCCGTAAAACGCAATTCTCTCTTGCAACCGTTGGAAATCTTCGAGGAACTCGCGATTCTCTGGGGAGAGCACTCTGGCCGCGAAGTTCTGCAGAGCGTCCTCATGCTGCTGATTAGGCCGCGTCCAACGGGTATGAACCATAGCTTCGCGCGTGGCTTTCACCAGATGCTCTTGCACGCGCTGCAACAAATTTGGGAATGCATCCTGCTCCAGCGGCCACACCCCCAGAAGCGTCTGGTATAAGAAATATTCTTCGTTGTTGTCCGGCGTGACCTGACCCGCAATGTTGACCTTGTGTTTCGAATTCAGCGCCGACCAGCGCTTTAGGTGCTGCTCCCACTCGTCTGGGATTTCGGAGAGCACATTCAGGCGAGCGCGCACATCTTCGCTGCGCTTGGTATCATGAGTCGAAGTTGCGTCCAGCGTGCCCGGCCACTTCTGCTGCCGAGCCTGAAGAAACTTGTAGAATTCCTCGCGATTGGGCACCGCATCTGCACGCGGATTCCCACCCACTTCGTTCAAAGATAGCAACGGGTGGTACACATACAGAGCCGTATCCTCGAACCCCTTAGCCACAATGGGACCAGTCAATTGCTGCCACCGGGTAACGAAAGCGAGTCGCATTTCCCGCTGGTCAGGAAGCACATGCGGAGGATTCAAAAGCAACAGGACTTCGCGAACAAAATTGAAATATCCGGGGCTTAGATGTGGCGCTCGAGTCCGTGCCTCCGCGACTGCTTCTTCAACATATTGCGTTTCCTGGGGACGCAGATCCATGTTCCGCGTGTAAGTGCGGTAGACGTTCATGCAGGCCGTGACCTCGACCAGGGCCTCCATCAAGCGTCCGCGATCGAGTTCTCGCGCATAGCGATCCAGCGCGGCAATCTCCGACAAGTAACGGCCCAGCGTTCTCATCTCCACGCCGAGCAGCGTGCTCATCACCAGCTTTTTCTTCTGATAGAGAACGTCGGCAAAGTCCTGCCGGCGCCCGATAAACTGGGAATAGGTCTCTTCAATCCGGCGAACCCCGTCGGGATGCACAAAAACTCCATTCGCCTGATTGGTATAGTCGTACCCCGTGGTGCCGCTGACCGGCCAATCTTCCGGCAGATCCTCTCGCGGCGCGAGAATCTTTTCCACGATGACGTAGGAAGGCGCTTCCGACCTGCTCTCATCCGTCGCTAGCCGCTCTTGCAGGCGGTTGAGATACCCCAGCGGATCCCGCAGCCCGTCAATGTGATCAATGCGCAAGCCCGCCGCGGGATTTCTCGTCACTAATCTGAGGATGTAGCCATGTGTCGCCTCAAACACAATGGGGTCTTCCACGCGCACGCCCACCAGGTCCGCGATGGTGAAAAAACGGCGGTAATTGATGGTTTCATTCAGATTCTGCCAGAACGCCAGCTTGTAATTTTGTTCGGCTAGCAAACGCTGCATGCGGCCGAAGGATGCGGGGTCCCCCTCCTTGCCGTTGATCTCCGAAGCATTTTCCTTTACGAGGCGGGCGACTTCTGGGCTCGCATTGGCCAGCGAGCGAAGACGATCGCGCGCCGATTCAAATCGCATCCGCCGCTCTGCCGCATTCTCCACTCGGCGGTCTCCGCGGGCCAGCTCCAGAGTTGACGCCAGAATTCCCGAATACTCCTGGTAGGCGGCATTCTCTTCCCCCAGCGCTTCCTTCAAAGTTCCCACGCCTTGGTTGAGAATGGAGTAATACGAACGGGGTGACACGGGAAAAAGCAATTCAAAATACTGGATGAAGAAACGGCCGTCGCTATAGACAAGCTTGAGTTCTCCGGATTCCAGTGCTTCGCCAAAGGGGCGGCCAAGAGTCGGCAGCAGAATTCTTCCGTGCAGTCCGGGCGCTGACGAATTCCAATCCACATCGAAATAAGCGGCGAAGGCCGACTGCGAGCCGTTTTCCAGCAGATCCATCCACCACGGATTCTCCGCGCTGGCCGCCATGTGGTTGGGGACAATATCGAGAAGCAGTCCCATGCCGCGATTCTGCAGCTCCGCCTGCAGCAGCGTGAACTCCTCTTCACTGCCCAACTCAGGATCAACCCGGGTCGGATCAATCACGTCATAGCCATGATTGCTCCCCTTGCGACTCGCGAGCACGGGCGACAGATACAGATCAGTGATCCCCAGATCGTGGAGATAATCGAGAATTCGCAGGGTATCGCTGAAGCGGAAGCCCTGGTTCAGTTGTATCCGGTACGTCGACGATGGCACGTGCGAGGCGAGCATTTCTCAATCTTGCGGCAATAGTATATGCAGTTGCGAGGCCAGCCGTTTCAGTTCTTCATGACGCTGCAGGGCAACGGGATCTGGATTCTGAGCGTGCCAGCCATTCTGCTGAAAAGCGGTGACCAGCGGGCGATAGCTGAGGTTCTGAGCCTCCCACAGCGTAACCGGAAACGGCAATGACGGAAACAGCTCCATGAGCTTCGTCATGCGGTCGGCCGCGGCCAGGTCCGATGGATCCGCGGCAAATGCAGCCGCATCCGCCTCCAGGCGCTTGCGAACTTTGTACTCCAGCGTGGTTGCGTCCAGCGTGATTTTCTCGCTGGCGGCTTCCCGCAGCAAGCCGCGGATAAGATCGAAATCTAGCTCAGGCTTGTCGAGAGCCTGCTGCAATTGATTGTTTAGAGCGATCTCCGCCGCCGATTTCAGGGCATTGGGCACCGGTATGTCGAGTCCATTCAGGAAACGGATCAGTGGCGCCTGGCTCTCGAAGAAGGTGCGATATACCGCGGCCGCCGAGTTCACGGAATCTGCGAGGATCAAATTTGCGATCTTGCGTTGCTCGTCCCGGAATAGCTGCCGCAGGGAAAACATCTGCTTGCCATAGATTTGATCCAGCAGGCGAATGACTTCCGCAGTTTCTGCCTGGCTGAAAGCATCGACCAGTTTTACTTGATTGTCTTCCGAAAACTGCTCCAGGGGCTGAATCCCGGCGCTCACATTGTGATCGCCCAGGTGCAGTACCGAGAACGCGAGTTCGGCGGATTCGCCGGTAATGGCCGACTTGAATTTCGCAGCGCCTGTGGCCAGCCGCATCTTGCCTTCGGCATCGACCGAATACCGCAGACGATCCGCCTCATAGCAGTAAATGCGGGTTTTGTCGCCGTAGCTCTCAAACAGCGAACTAATGGCATAGTGCCCAGCCACGCGGGGGATATCGACCACCGCAGGCTTGACCCATTTTTCATAAATGCGCGCACCATCCCCGTGCTCCGGCAGATTGCTCTTCGCCGCCGCGAGATGCTGCACAAATTCCGGCTCGATCGATTCTCCCGAGCATTCCTCCGCCAGCCGCAGTGCGCGTCCTGCGTAATGAATCACCTGAACGGTCTCAAGTCCTGAGAGTTCGTCAAAGAACCAGCCGCAACTGGTGTACATGAGCATGGCATGACGCTGCATCTCAAGCAGCTTCAAAGCGTCGGTCTGCTCTTCCGCGTTGAGTTGCCGTCCGGCGTGTTCAGCAAAGAATGCGGCGCGCGATTCTTCCGAGCGGTCGAGGATCAGCTGAATGTAGCTGTCCCGCGCAGCCCAAGGATCGCGAACATAGCGGCGTAGGCGAGATTCGAAGATCGGAGCAAGACGATCCCGCAACCAATCCAGGGCGGAACGCAGCGGTCCCCGCCACTGCTGATTCCAGGGATGCCCGCCGGAGTTGCAGCCGCAATCACTCCGCCAGCGCTCCACGCCATGCACACAACTCCAGGAGCTGTCCTCGACGATCTCCACCAGGTCTTCGTTGGGATACTTCTCCAGGTACTCGCCGTAGTTGGTCAGCTGCGCAGCATTGTTATTCTGGATTTCTTCCAGGGCATAGGTCAGAGCCATCTCGCCGAAGCGGTGGTGGTGCCCATAGCTTTCCCCATCGGTAGCGATGTGCACCAGTTGGGGGAATTGACGAGTCGCGGAAAATCCACTCATCAGCCGGTCGGCAAATCGCTTGCCATCGCTCAACAATCCTTCAAAAGCGACTGCTTGCGAGATTGGCCCATCATAGAAAAAAATGCTCAGCCGTTTCTTCGAGGGCAGCTTGGCGACATAGGGATGCGCGGGATCAATGCGGGACCCGGTCACGTCATGATACCGCCCACTACGTTTGCTGCGCACGCGTTTGGCTTGGCGCGGGGCAAGAATGGTGAACAAAATTCCGTGTTCGGCCAGCACTTCCAAAGTCTCTGTATCCGCCGCTGTTTCCGGCAGCCACATGCCTTCCGGCTTGCGCCCGAAGCGGCTCGCGAAATCGGCGATTCCCCACTTCACCTGCGTGACCTTATCGCGCCGGTTCGCCAGCGGAAAGATCATGTGGTTATAGCCTTGCGCAATGGCCGATCCATGGCCTGAAAAGCGTTGCCGGCTGTCTTTGTCGGCTTCAACGATCGCTGCATGCACATTCGGAACGAGTTCCTTCATCCATGACAGCAGAGTAGGGCCGAAGTTAAAGCTGATGTGGGAATAATTGTTTACCAGCTTCACGATGCGGTTCTCGGCATCCACGATGCGGGAGGCGGCATTGGGGGCGTAGCACTCCGCCGTGATGCGCTCGTTCCAGTCGTGATACGGATAAGCCGAGTCCTGCAGTTCGATCGCTTCCAGGTAGGGATTCTCGCGCGGGGGCTGGTAGAAGTGCCCATGAATACAAACGTAGTTCACTGAACCTCCTGGGAGGCACGATTTGCGAAGACGACAAACGAATATGGGCCCAGCCGCAATTCCCGTTGCGGCAGCGACATGGGCGCGGAGTCATCCGCCAATCCGCTCCATGAACCTTCCGCTGAATACAGTAGCGATGCCCAGTTGCCGTCGAGTTCCGGGAGATTGAGGCTGACGGGGAATTCGGCAAAATTCATCACTATGGCTAGATCTCGCGACCCTGTCTTGTAAGTCAACAATGCCTGGCAATCGCCGATTTCCCTGACTTTGTGCGAACTCGCTGATGCTATCCCCAGTTCGCCACGCAACCGGATCAGCGTCTGGTAAAAGCGAGCAAGGGTCTTGTGCGGCTCCCGCTGTTCGAGAGAATGGTCCAGGTGAGAGCGAAGGAACGTCTGCTCGTCCTGAGGATCAGGCACAGCCTGCTCCCAGCCGAAAGCCGCGAACTCTTCGCGGCGCCCACGCCGGACCGCGTCGACCAGCGCCGGATCTCCATGGCTCGTGAAGTACTGAAACGGAGCTGTCTCTCCGTATTCTTCACCCATAAAGATCAGCGGTGTGAAAGGAGAGAGCAGAGTGACTCCCGCCGCGAGTTTGAGAGCTTCAAACGGCACCATCGTTGAAAGCCGGTCCCCTGCCGCTCGATTTCCCACCTGGTCATGATTCTGATCGTAGACGACGAATCTTGAGGGCGCAATTTCGGCAGGCTGATTGCCATGGCGGCGCTGCCGGTGCGGCGAATATTGCCCGCGATAGTGCCACCCGCCCTGGAGAGTCGAGACCAGCGGCTGGATTCCGCCGAAATCCTCGTAGTAGCCGCGCCTTTCGTTCGTCAGCAGCGTATGCACCGAATGATGGAAGTCATCGCTCCACTGAGCGTCGAGTCCGTAGCCCCCATGAGCTCGATCGAGGAGCAGGCGAGAGTCGTTAAGATCGCTTTCCGCAATGAGATGAAGTGGCCGCCCCAGTTTCCGCGACAGTTCGTTCGCCGCCTCCTTGAGTTCTGCCAGGAAATGTTGTGCGCTGAAATCGAAGATGCCGTGGACAGCATCCAGCCGCAAGGCATCAAAGTGGTAGTCTTCGAGCCAATACAACGCGTTTTCCCGGAAGAATCTTCTCACGTCGTTGCTGCCGGGCCCGTCGAAATTTAGAGCCTGACCCCACGGGGTTCGATAACGGTCGGTGAAATAGGGAGCGAATGCCTTAAGGTAGTTGCCTTCCGGCCCGAGATGGTTGTAGACCACATCCAGGATGGCGGCTAGGCCGTGCGCGTGAATAGCGTCAACTAACCTTTGTAATCCCTCCGGGCCGCCGTACGAATTTTGCGGCGCATACTCGTAGACTCCATCGTATCCCCAATTGCGTGCTCCCGGAAATTGAGCAACCGGCATGATCTCAATACTGGTGACGCCAAGTTCAACCAAACGCGCCAGCTGGGGGATCAGGCCGACAAACGTGCCTTCTCGCGTGTATGTTCCAATGTGAACTTCGTACAGAATGCTACCCTGCAGCGTCCGGCCCCTCCAGTTGTGATCGGTCCAGCGGAACCCACCGGTATCCACCAGTTGCGATGGACCATGAACCCCCTCCGGCTGGAATCGAGAGGCGGGGTCCGGGAGTTCGCGCCCATCTTCCAGGCGATAGAAGTAGCGCACTCCCGCTGAGACCTCCCCGACCACGGCCTGATGATAGCCATCCGAGAGAGCGTCCATAGGGATGGTGCACCCGTTCTCAGCCAGCTTGATGGATACAGATTTGGAATGCGGAGCCCACAGCAGAAACTGCCAGCTGCCGTCCGGCAGCCGGTTGGCACCTGGTCGATTGTCTTTGAGCACAGCGGTAGGGGGCATCGTTCCTGTAATTTGCACTAGACATCGAAAATGCGATAAGCCGATGCAGGCTGCCGTCCCTGCAGCAAGGTAATCGCGACGTTATAAACAGGAGCTCCGCCCACAGTCTTGCCTTCCAGCTGCCCGTGATGCGCGTGCCCGTGGACCACCAGGTCAGCCCCGTGCCGGTCCACGACCTCCGCCAGACGCGACGTACCCAGAAACGGAAAAATCTCGGCCGCTTCGCCTTGCACCGTGGCTGCAATCGGCGAATAGTGCAGCACAACCACTCTCTTCGGGGTGCGGAGCTGTGCCATGGCGCGTTCCAGCTTGATAGCCTCGTCGATCGAAGCCTGTACGAAAGTCTTCAGTTCCGCCTCCCCGAAAGCCGTTAGCATCCCTCGGCCGAAGCCTCCGACGAAGCCCTTGGTGCCGGCGAATCCAACTCCATCCCGCTCGTACGCCGTACCGTCGAGAACCTTAATGCCGGCAGCGGTCATCATTTTCATCAACTCTACCTGGCGGTTGCTTTCGTAATCGTGATTGCCGAGTACGGCGATCGTCGGAACGCGCGAGCGCACTACCACGTTGAGCAGGGGCTCCATCTCATCTGGCTGGCCATAGTTGGTCAAGTCTCCGGCCAGAAGAAGAACGTCGGCTTCCTCGCGCACGTGGCTTAACTGATCGTGCAACGCGCTTTGCCGCGATGGAGAGAAATGCAAATCGGCTGTGGCTGCAATCCTCATATCGCTTTGCCGTTGGACTTTAGATTACGCAGGCGGCGTTCGCGATGCTCTTGCATCAGATTGGCCATTCCCCACTCATTAACATCAATTGCGAACATTTTGTCATCAATCAGGCTGCCGCGGAACCTGGCGCCGGGGTCCGAATGGGCGATGGTATCCCGATAGCGATCAATCAACTCCTGCCACAACTCCCTAGGCACATAGCCTGTCTGAGCGGGATAGGAGTACCGGAAAAGCACCAGCGCCCAGAACAGCATCTCCCAGTTTTCCCCGATCAACTGCAGCACTCGCTCCCAGTCGAGTTTGCCTTGAGTGCCATAGATGACGTGTGCGATATCGGCGCCATCGAAGCGCTCGCGCCGGGTAACAAACAGCTTGGACGCAATCAACTCCTCACCTGCCAGCACCCGCGTACTCACGTCGTAAATCACGGCGGGCTTGGCGCGCTTGATCCACGAGTCTTCCACAACGATCACGGCATTGCTCATCCCGGTAATCAGATCCACAAAGAATTCGCCGCGGTGAGCTTTGAAAAGCCATACGGGATCGCAAACTTCGCACTCGAAGCCTTCCTGTTCCAGAAGCTTCAAAGCCTTGATGGCGTTTTTCGAGGTCAGAAACAGATCCAGATCTTTCGTGTCGCGAGAGATTCCAGTGTGCTGGCGCAGCGCGAACGCACCTGCAACTGCGTACGGCATCTTTTTCTGTTCCAGCAGCTCAAGAATCTCGCGGAAGAGGACCAGTTGCTGCTCCGGGATCACGGAGGGCTGCGACGAGGTTTCGGGCACGATGACTGGCTGGCGCTCGGCCATAGGACTCCTTGGATGTGAAAGAAAGATCGGGCGGTTGTCGCTTCAGATAATGCCCAGCCTGTTACTGCCTTTGCACCGGCTGATCAGCATATTTGGCAACCTCGCTCACAAATCCGCCCCTCGTGCTCGGAGCTGGTGTTTTGCCCGCAAGAATGTCTCGCAATGGCACCTTCGAACCGTACAGAGTGCGGGCTTCGTCTTCATCTTCAGTAATTGCGGAGCCATCCAGGTTCGTGCCGGCAAATAGACCGCGGGTTCGCGAGTAGCTGAGAATGTCGGCGTTCGTGGTCACCGTAGATGCATGTTCGCCGACCGGCCCACCTGCAACGGAAGCTTCTATACCCATCTTGAATTTGCCGGACTCGAGTTCCTGCATGCCCTTGTCGTCAGTCACGACTAACACCAGATCGACTTCCTGGCCACCAAGCTGCGCACCCCAACTCCCGCCGGAGATGTCGAGCGGAGCCGGAGCGCTCCAACCCTTTGCCGTCCGGCACGTGGCAAAGCCCTTTCCGTGCTTCGCGCCGACTAGCACAGCTACCTGCACCGTCGAAGGAAAGATGGCGACACAGCGTGCGTGTTGCAGGACCCCTTCGGGAATCGCTCTCTTGTTGTTCGGCGCCATCACCTCGTCGAACACCTTACCGGATGCTGCGAGGCGGTTTGAGATTTCTGATTGATCTTTATTGTTGTCTGCGGCCCACGCTAGCCCCACCGCCGCAAGCAGAAGGCCGACAAATATCGCCAGCCCACTCCGCCCACCAGCTCTAACTGCAAATTGTTTGTTTTCAATCATGGCAGCCTCATTTCCGCGCGTACCGGGGCGACAACACAATGCAGCACTGACGCTAGCCGCCCCTGCGTCTAGGAGTCCATCCGGTGTTGGCTGTAAGTTCGTAAGGAATTAGCAGATAAGGCCTAATAGGCCCAGAAAGGTCCCGTTCCCGCCGGGGTGCTGCGCGCCTCGATCGCCGTAAAGACGCTGCGCCCGAAGAAGAACGGCAGCCCCCAATCGAACGTGCCCGGATTAGGCCCACCCAGATTTTCAAATACGAAGTCCCCACGATTCGAGAACAGAGAGTCCGCATTGGCAATGCTGAAATTAATCGTCTGACTTGGGCTGCCCGATGACGTCACGGCCGACAGATTCTGCGTAGAACTGGGGCAATAAAAACCGGAACTACTGCTGCACGTGGGCAGCCCGGTGGTGTTGGTGCTCAGGAAAAACAAGGCATTGGAGCCGCTGTCGATGAAGGCCGGATAGGTTTGGCCTTTGAACGTAGTGGTGAACTCCCCACTGGAATTCACCGGAAACACCTTAGCTTGGCCCAACGAATTGTTTGATTGCGTGCCGATGCCAAATATCATCGATCCGCTCAAGCTCGCCGCTGAAGCCGTGAGCGCCGGCAACTGGATTATGACCCCGTTATTGTCGCTGGGAAAAAGAGCAACAGGATTTTGAACCTGCTGGGTGACCGGTTCCGCTGCGATTTGGCAAGAGCTGCCGGCGCATTCGTAATACATTCCCGGATTCGACGACCCCGTCTGATCGCATGCTCCACCGCAATCCGATGCAAACGGCCCTATTCCCAGAATTCCGTGGGCGCCCAGCGTCTGCAAGCTGTCGTTCTCGGGAATTCCAGCACTTTTGCAAGCGGAGGGCACAGCGGCAAAAGTGGGATCGATCACTTGCACCGGAACATTGCTGGCTTGCTCGCCGGCAATCACCACGTCGGCCGTATTCACTGAGCCCCAGGTATACCCGCTTACAAATAGGGCGCACTCGCCCACAGTGCCGTTCGAGGCCTTCTGCTGGGGCAGCGATAGGGTCAGGGCGCCGCCGCCCGCCGACGATAGGATCCGTAACCCGAATGAGCCGGTGTCCACCAGAATGCCGTCAATGGTCTGACAGTTCGAACTCGCCGGCACGCAGACGGTTACACTCGTAAATAAGCCGTTCGCGTAGTTCCCTGCGGGCCCCGAGTTCACGACGATTGGCTGAATGTTGCTTGCCGACGTGGCGATTGGAAGCATGCTGTTCTTATGTGAACTGCCGCCTCCGCAAGCCAGAGAGACTGTAGTCAGGCCTAATGCCATCATTGCAGACAATTTCACCGGATCTCCTGCTTGCTAACCTCGGATGGCATTTGGTCGGCAAGGTAGGCTCGTCCCACGAACGATCGCATGTGCCCTCCCAGTTCCACCACGAAGCCGGGGTGCTCGATAAGCAGCGGGCTGTGACCCGGTCGACTCTGCAACTGGGCGGCCTTCTGGAACTCTTCAAAGTAAGATCCCAATAGCTGCTGTAAATCGGGCAGCGTCGGTCCCTGCCATGAAACAGCAAATATCTTCCCTGAAGCAGACGCATATTCCCTCACTACTACGCCCGTCGCAGAGCGCAGTTCATGAATCGTATAATTATGCGCCGCCGTAACCCGCATACTGGCGTTGCTATGGACTCGGTCGGCCTGCACCGAGGACACGTCCTCTCCCAGCACCCCGAACGCAGGGAGGCTGCACCCCGCCGCCAAGACGGCGATTGCAAACACTTTTCCGGTTACGCGTATTCTGCAGATCGTTTGCGGGCTCCAAGCTGATAGGACGTTGGAAACTTAGAAGATGAATCCATTACGCAGGTTGCCACCTGTCCGTTTATGCTACCTGGAAAACGTTTGTACCTACCGCTTTTGTTGGAAGTACAAGATTCCCCTTACTGACACACTTGCGTTCCCAGATTAGCCTCGAGGTGGATTTGTAGGCCCACGCGCGGCGCATAACAGAGAGAGGATGATCACGATGAAACTCAACAGTGTTGTGAAATCGATTTTGAAGACGGCTGTCTACCTCATGGACCAGACTGCCGACACAGTGGATCGCGCCTCCAGCCGCGCTTCCGAGATGGCCGAGGATGCGCGCGACGCAATTTATCCGCGGGAAGATCACACCTTGAGAAACTTCCTGGCGTTCGCTGCCGGCGTCGGTGTGGGCATTGGAGCCGGAATGTTGTTGGCCCCATCCAGTGGGGAGGAACTCCGCAACAACATCACCGACAAAGTGCAGGAGATCACCAATCGAGTCAGCAGCCGCGCTGACGATTATTCCACGGGAACCGAGGGCGGCATCTAGCCACTACGCGTTCTCATTACGCCAACTCACAATGACGGAACTTATACCGCTCTGCGACGAGGAATTTCGATGCGACTGGGAAAGCAACTAGCAGGCCTAGCTTTGGCAATGGCGTTGGCAAGCGTGGGTTACGCCCGCGTTCCGCAGGACAGCCCCAAGCAGGATATGAAGGACGCCGGTCACTCGACCAAAAACGCTGCGAAAGATACGGCGCGAGCCACCAACAACACGGCTAAAAGAGCCGGCCACAAGACAAAAACCACCAGTAAAAAAGCTGCCCACAAGAGCGCGCGTAAGACGCGTCGTGGCGCAGCCAAGGTTGAACAAAAGACTCAACCTTAGCGACTTCCAGAGCCGGGCAGGAGGCCAGGCTTTCCTGCCCTGAATACCTCTCAAACAGCTCGGCTCTTTGGCCCCCGAACATCACATGGTAGGGACAGCCGACCATCGGCTGCCGCAGGCCAAGTTCGACGATCAGCCTGCGCTAGGGAATGCCTCACCCTGAAGCTAGCGACGCGCCAGCTCGACGCGATCCTCTGCGGTTGACCATAACGCTTCCGCCAGAAAAGCGGTCTCAGAGAGGGAGTTAAACCGATTTAACGTCGCGATCTATATTCATGATTATGAACGGGATCCACATACTTATTTACACAAGCCTTTATAGTTGCAACACGCTTCGTAATGAGCAGATTACACCTACTCTGCAACGCCTCTGGTGCACACCGGAGCCGCTCGAGGTCTTGACTTTTGCTCCTTCAGGAAAGGGAGCTGTCCCGCATCTACCCCCCTTCGCCGACGGGACAGGCGAAGGAGCTGCCTACGAAACTTTAACTGCAGTGCCCTTCACCGAATGGATCGGCAGCCTGGCAATGACATGCGTGCCCGAAGAACCGGACGCGATGTCTAGCGTTCCACCGAATCGATGGACTCGTTCCCTCATGCCCAGAATACCTACCCCGGGCCGGGAGGTTCGGCCGTCCACCTCCGACTCGAAGGAGAATCCCTTCCCTTCATCGCTAACATCTACCAGGACCTCGTTACCATTGCTCACGATGCGGATGGAACCGGTTTTACTTTCGGAGTGACGGTGAATGTTAGTAAGGGATTCCTGAACCAGGCGGAAGATCGTGGTCTCCAAAGCTTGAGGAAGCCTCTCCATGTGACCGGGTACATCCAGCGTAACTTTGAGGCTGCTGCGGCTGGCGAATCCGTCCACGTACCAGCGCAGAGCGGAAACCAGGCCTGCTTCGTCGAGAAGAGGCGGATGCAGCAAGTAAGACATGGTTCGAAGCTGTCGGCTCATTTCTTCCACGACGGCTTCGGTGTCCTGGAGAATGCGCTGCCCCTCTGGATTCTGATTTGCGAATTCAGATTTCAACTGGTTCACATTCAGCTTCAAAGCCACTAGCAGCTGTCCCGTACTGTCGTGCAATTCGCGGGAGATTCGCCGTCGCTCTTCATCCTGTGCCTGCAGCAAGAAGCTGGAAAGCTTTTGCACTTCCGAAATGTGGCGTTGCAGTTCCGCAGTCCTCTGTTGCACTCGCGCTTCCAGGGTCTGGTTGATAGTTTTCAGTTCCTGCCTCGCTCGCTCTGCTTCTTGGGCCTGGCGCCGTGCTTCTCTTTGCGCCTCCCGCATGCGCAGCAAGGCTTTCACCGTGGCCACTAATTCCTGCTGATCGATAGGCTCGGTAAGATACGCATCAGCCCCGCCCTCCAGCCCACGTACCTTGTGGTCTGAGCCGATGCACGAAGCTGACAAGTGAAGAACGGGGATTTCGCGCGTAACGGGATCGTTCTTCAACCGGCGGCACACTTCAAAACCGTCTATATCCGGCAAGTTGATGTCGAGCGTAATCAGAACAGGTTCTTGCCTTGCCAGTCGTAGCGCCTCCGCTCCGGTTGCGGCTTCGATCACATAGAAACCTGCATCGCGAAGCCGGCGCGCCACCGAATAACGAATGGCGGGATTGTCATCGACCGCGAGAATGGTTTGCGGAGTGGTGGACATTCTTGGCCTACTCGGCTGCTACGACTTGATCGTGCGTGAAAAGGAGCGTCAGTCCCGCTTTGCGAAATGCCTCAGAAAAACGTGCAATAGCACTCTCGCGGGAGTTCATGACAGTTTTCGGGATGATATCAATGGCAGCGCTCAGGCGGGCTTGCTCCTCCTTGTCGAGATCCTTTGAGGTGTGGATCACAACTGGAATCGATCGGGTGGCTGGATCCGCGCTAAGCTGTTCGAGCACTTCGAATCCACTCAGGTCGTCCATGACCAGGTCGAGCACGATCAGAGCGGGGCTCAACTCGCGGGCCATCCGCAGGCCCTGAATGCCTCCACCGGCTTCTGCGATCTCGTAATTGGCTTGTGAAAGCACGACCTTGATGAGATATCGCGAGGTCGCATCATCGTCCACCACAAGTACCGGGTGCCGCGGAAACGGAGCTTCCAGTTGCTTCATGAGCCACGCCCGGTCCACGGGTTTCGGATGGAACGCATCGGCCCCTAACGCCAGGGCCTTATCCCGGTTATCCACCACGGTAACGACATACACGGGTATGTCGCGCGTCGTCGGGTCCGCTTTCAGATCCTGCAGAAACTCCCACGAGTGCTCGCCTTGCAACAGCACATCGAGAAGGACAGCGTGCGGTCGCATGGAGCGCATTGCGGCTCGTGCGTCTCGGAGACTGCTGGCTGGCACCACTTGAAAGTTCGAGTCCTTCAGGTACTTCTCGTAGATGAACAGCGCTTCCCGATTGTCCTCAACCACAAGAACCGGCAACTTGGTAGCGTCCAGGTTTGGCTTTGCATTGGGCTCGTGCGAAACTTCGGTGTCGCCATGGAACTGTATGGGGATCTTGACCGTGAACACAGAGCCCACCCCCACTTCACTGCTCACAGAAACATCTCCGCCCAGCAACTGCGCCAGTTTGCGCGAGAGCGGCAGGCCCAAGCCTGTTCCCTTGGCAACTTTCTGTAACTTGCCTTCAACTTGTGTCCACTCCTGGAAGATGCGCTCTTGATCCTCCGCCGCAATTCCAATTCCCGTATCCGAGACCTGGAACGCGATCGTCTGATCCTGGCCGCGAGAGACAACCACCCGCACCTCGCCGCGTTCGGTAAACTTCAACGCATTAGAGATGAAATTGCGAAGAATCTGCGACAGCTTAGCTTCATCGCTGTAAATATCGATGTCTTCGTCAGGATCGTCGAACACGAGCCGCACCGACGAATTCTGTGCCAGCAACGGACGAAGCATGCCGCGCAGCGCTGCGAAGAGCGTCTTCACCTCGAAACGCGCCGGACGAATTGTGACCTTCCCCGCTTCCACTTTGGCCAGGTCCAGAAGATCATTGACCAGATCAATCAGGTCTTGAGCGGAGTTCTTGATGAACTGGACCTGCTTGTCCTGCTCCTCCGTCAATTCTCCATCCATCCGGTCAAGCAGGATTTGACTCAACGCCGTAATGGAGTTCAGCGGGGTGCGAAACTCGTGGCTCATGTTGGAGAGAAAGTGGCTTTTCAACTCGGACGCCCGCTGCAGGAAATCGGCTCGGTCGTCCAGTTCCGCGTAAAGCGCCACCACCCCGCGATTGGTCTCATCCAGTTCCCGGTTCAGTTGTGCAAGTTCCAACTGGCGGGTACGCAGTTCGTCTAAGGCCCTCAGCAGTTCCTGATTCTGCCGCTGTAATTCTTCATAGGCATTCTGGGGACCTTGCAAGTTGATTTGGGCGAGCAGATCATCCAGGCCCTTCTTGCTGAGACCGGAGAACTGGGGTGGGAGATTCTTGCCGAGCACAACCTTGGTCCCGCTGGAAGTACTCTCGACGCTAAACACATCCATTAAGCGCCGGGCTCCAAGGATACCCAGGCCCATTCCGGTTCGTGACACATATTTGCCGTTGAGGATTTCGGGGAGGTTCTCGATCCCGCGCCCCTTGTCCCTGACCGTGATCGATAACGCGGCCGCCGGTGACATTTCAATCTGAAACTCGACCGAGCCTCCGCCCGCGTACTGGAAGGCATTCCGCGCGACTTCCGACAAGGCGGTCGCGATGCGGGTCTGGTCCTGCGCTTCGAATTTCAGCGCCGCTGCGATCTGGCGCGCTCGCTGCCGCACCAGCACCACGTCATGCTCGTGGCGGATTTCCATTCGCAACAGCGGTAAAGGCATAAACAAACTACTCCAGATTCTTCGCTACTAGCACCGTGACGTCATCGCGCTGCCGCTCGAAATCGCGGTACAGTACGCCCGCAATCACGCTCGCATGCTTTGTCATGATTCCAGGATATTGGTTCAGATCCCACTTGGAACCGAGGCCATCGGAATGCATGATGAGCACACTTTGCGACTCCCAGGGGAAGGAAAACTCCTGGACCTTACGGAGTTCATGCCCCAGAGTTCCATTGTGCGAGGTCAGGCCTCGCCGCGAATTCACATTGATCAAGGTTCCGGAAATGTTACCCACGCCGGCGAAGAACATTACTTTCTTCTCTGGCGAAATTGCGGCTATGGCCGCCGCTGCCCCCCGGGTATTGCGCAATGCGTCATGACAGTCTTGCAGAATCGTCGCCGGCGAGAACGATCCGCTTTCTTCCAACACCCTTTCTGCTTGACGCGCCGCCTCGGCCGCAAGCGGACCGTGCCCCAGGCCATCGACCACCATGAAGAGTGAAATCCCGTTAGACGGGCGTGATCTCCAGCCGTCCCCGCATACCGTTTCCTTCCTCATGGCCAGCGACACGGCTGCCACCTGGAACGGAAATCCAAGGTTGGGCGTTTTTCGTTTTGGCCAGAATTCGGCTAACACGCAAGTACCACGCTGTGCCAGCGTGTACACCTCAAACTGTGTGGAGAGCCTCCGCACTGCACCCAAACCGTTGCCGGCCGTTCCCGAAGTCGAATACCCGTCTTCCAGGGCTTGCCCGAGATCAGCGATGCCGGGCCCCTTGTCCAAGGCCAGCACCCGCAACCCGGAGTTGCCATTCTGAACCATCAGCTCGCAAACGATGGTGCCCGAGCCCGCATGATTCACAATATTGGTGGCCAGTTCGGTAACTGCGATCGCGATCGCACCCCGCTCGCTCTCGCTAAGTCCGCTTCTTTCCGCGCAATGGAGTGCCAGACGTCGGGCCTCTCCGGTGTGAGAAGGGCCGCTGAGTTCCACGAACTGTTGGGCGCAGGGCTGGTGAAGTGCTATTTCCATCGCGTCACCGTGACTGTGGTGCCTGCGCCCATTTGGGAATTGATTTCAAATTCATTCACCAGCCGCTTGGCGCCTCCGAGTCCCAGTCCAAGTCCGGCCCCCGTCGTGAAACCATCGCGCAGAGCCAGTTGGATGTCTTGAATCCCCGGACCGTGGTCGTGAAATTTCAGGCGGAGCCCCAGCCTCGGTCCATTCAGGGTGATCAACTCCATCTCCCCGCCCTTGCCGTGAATGAGGGTGTTGCGAGCGAGTTCGCTGGCAGCGGTAACGACTTTAGTCTGATCTACTAGGGAGAAGCCCAATTTTGCGGCTGTCTCGCGAACCAGGCGGCGCACCGTCACAATATCGGATTCGGTCACGACCGGAGTCGCCTCACTGGATACGACTGCCATGCAGGCTTTCCTTCCGGTCCTCCAGGGAATTGCGCAGGAGATCCATTCCCGCATCCACGTTCAGCGCGGTCCGCACGCCGTCCAGAGACATTCCGAGTTCCACCAGGGTGATCGCAACTGCCGGCCGCATTCCCACCACCACGGTGTCCGCATCCAGCACTCGTGACATATAGGCAATGTTGCCCAGCATTCTTCCGATGAACGAATCTACGATTTCCAGGCTGGAGATATCGATCAGCACGCCCTTGGCGCCTGTCTCACTGATGCGGTTCGTCAGATCATCCTGCAGCGTCATTGCGAGCCGGTCGTGCATATCCACCTGGATCGTCACCAGGAGGTATTCACCCATCTGCAGAATTGGAATCCGTTCCACCCAGCCCTCCTAGTTATCGCGTTTCGCTTCCTTCGTCTGCGAACGTACGAAGGCAAAGCCTGATCTCTGCAACGCTAGCCCGAAGGCATCCGAGAGGGTGGCCTTGGTGGTCACATCCAGAAGATTGATTCCCAGATGAACTATGGTTTGCGCGATCTGTGGACGCACCCCGCTGATGATGCAATCGGCCCCCATCAGTCTGGCCGCCGTCACTGTCTTGAGCAGATGCTGTGCGACGACTGTATCCACGGTGGGCACGCCGGTGATGTCGATGATCGCCACTCGCGAATTGGTCTGCACAATCGCCTCCAGCAGTGATTCCATCACCACCTGGGTGCGCGCGCTGTCCAGGGTGCCTATCAGCGGAAGGGCCAGAATTCCTTCCCACAGTTTCACCACAGGCGTTGAGAGTTCCAGCATGTCTTCCTGTTGCCGCCGGATGACCTCTTCCCGGGATTTCATGTAGGCCTCAGTGGTGTATAGCCCGAGGCTGTCGAGCAGCTCCGTCGTACTCCACATCAGATCGGCAATGGCCACAGGATCTTTGCCGTGATCCTCACGAATGGCGGTAAACAAAGGACGCTTGATCGAAAAAACGAACATCGCGGTCTCTCGAGGAGTAAAGCCTTTCTCTGCTCGCACACGAGAGATGTCCGTGAGCATCTCGCGCAGTGGTTCATACGCTGCGGCCTGCACGTTCGTACCCGCTTCGCTGGCCCGCGCCAGCAAGTCCAGAAATTGACTGCACTGGGCCTGTAGATCCGAGTCCTTCATCAAGTCGCTGCGGCGGGTTGCGGCGCTCATCTCACGCAGCCATTCGGTCAGAATCAAATCTCGACGCCTCTCGATAATAGAGGCAAGAGTAGCGTTTTGGTTTGCAGTGCTGGTTGCCATAGAAGTTCCTCCGGGAAGCAGAAAAGGTGAGAAGCTGGAAAGCTGCCCCAGCGCTTGTCCCCATCGCAGAAAGTCCGCGGCAGCTTGGCGACTGGACGGATTATAGCTTAATTGCTGAGAGCGCTCGATTCTGACGTGCTCTTTTTCGCCTTGATCATCGTTTCCCGCTCTTCCAAGAGGCGGGTGATTTCCCGCACCAGTTCCATCAATTTCTCAGGGTCCTGCTCCTTCGAAGCCAATTCGCAAAGCCGCATCCATTCTTGCTTGTGTTCCGTACTCATAGTTCTTAGATTTCCTAGAAAACCTTCAATGGAAATTGAACCTCTGGGCACTGCTAAAGTCTCATTTCTGCTTCTCCGGTGGAAGCGGGACTCCTCCTAAAATCAAGGCTTGGTGTAGGGGAAACCACTACAACGACGTGCGTTCCCCCTGTGGAAAGTGCATAATCCCCGGAGGACGGTCTTCATCGTGCCGGAACCACAGCAGACATCGCCGACCATTCTGTACGTGGACGACACTGAGGCGCAGCGTTATGCCGTCTCCCGAGTGTTACGGCGCGCCGGGTTCGACGTGAGGCAGGCCAGCTCGGGACAGCAGGCGCTCGAAATGAGCACCTCTGGCCCGGATCTCGTCGTTCTGGACGTCAACCTTCCCGATATCAACGGCATTGAAGTATGCAAACGGATCAAAGCTGACCAATCCACGTCGCACATCCCTGTCCTGCAGGTTTCTGCGACATTGGTGGATACCAGACATCGAGTTGCTGGGCTGGAAGGCGGGGCTGACGCGTACCTGGTTCAGCCCATTGATCCTGACGAACTGGTCGCCACCATACGATCCTTGCTGCGCATCCGCAGAGCGGAAGAAGAGGCGCGCAGAAGAGCGCAGGAAATTGAGACGATTTACAACTCCGCTCCCGTGGGATTGGCGCTGCTCGACGCCGATCTGCGCTTCACCAGGGTGAACCAACTGCTCGCTCAGATTAATGGGATCTCTGTGCAGGAGCACATCGGGCTCTCAATGCGGGAGTTAGTGCCCGATGTCGATGCCAAGATCGTTCGTTTTTTTCGCCAGGTTCTCTCTACTGGAGAACCCCTGGTTAACATTGAAATCAGAACTCCGGCCCCTGCCCAGCCGGATATGATGCGCGACTGGCTGGTGAACCTTCATCCGCTGAAGAACGAGCGGGGACAAGTCGCCGGGGTGAACGCAGTTGTGCAGGACATTACGGACCGCAAACGGGCGGAAGAAGAAATCAAGAAAAGCCATGAGCTTTTCCAGGCTTTCATGGACAACCTGCCAGTCTTTGCGTACATGAAGGATGAGAATGGACGCTATATTTTTCATAACCGAGCGGTTGGCGTCCGCTTTCCTCATTTGCGCGCTACCGTGGGCAAGGATGATTCCGAGCTGTTTTCCCCGGAAGTGGCTGAGTCATTCCGTCGCAACGATCAACTGGTCCGTGAGTCCGGCAAACCGGCGGAGTTTAGCGAGACCAGCGGCGACATAGAATGGCTCTCTATCAAATTTCCATTTACCGATCGCCAAGGCAAAGTGTTCCTCGCCGGCGTATCCGTGGATGTCAGCGAGCGAAAGCAACTCGAGAAACTGACCATCATGCAAGAGACGCAGCGACAGCTTCTCGAGCATGAGATTCTCGCCCGGGAAAGCGAGCGCGAGCGCCTGGCCCGCGAACTGCACGACGAGTCCGGCCAGATGCTCACCTCCTTGTTGGCGGGTCTTCGCCTGATCGAAGAATCCAAAACGGTGAAGGAGGCTAAAAAGCAGGCACGGGCTCTTCGCGAACTCACCTCCCGCGCTATCGGCGACGTGGGGAGACTCTCCCGCGACTTGCACCCCATCGTACTCGATGATCTCGGTTTCGCGGTCGCGCTCCGAAACTACGTGAACCAATATTCCACACTGCACGCTATTAAGGCTCAGTTGGAGATTGTGGGTTTAGACAGGGATCGTCTTCCTCACTCGATGGAACGCGGCCTGTACCGCATCACGCAGGAAGCGCTGACCAACGTGGCCCGCCACGCTCAGGCCACCGAAGTTGTTGTAGCCGTGCGCCTTGAAGATCAGCACTTCACTATGACGATCCGCGACAACGGCCGCGGATTCTCCACATTCAACACGGACCATGACGCGAGAAAACATCTGGGCCTGCAAAGCATGCGCGAGCGGGCCTCCATTATGGGTGCCCAGCTCAAAGTAGAATCCGCGCCGGAACGAGGCACTTGCATCACGGTGAGCGTGACAATCCCTGCCAGCCTCGAAGGCTCAGTGGGCGATATTTCTTCAGAAGATTTTCGGAGGTCGGCACACTAGGCGCTAATGGCTACCGCTCCCAAGATTCGCGTCCTAATCGCCGACGATCATGCCATCCTGCGTGCTGGTCTCCGCATGCTGATCGATTCCCAGCCCGACATGAAGGTGATTGCCGACGCTCCCAATGGGGAGGAGGCCGTCCGTCTCGCAAGCTCCGAACACCCTGATGTGGTCATTCTCGATATCACTATGCCGGGCGGGGGAGGCCTTCGCGCCGTCTCGGAAATTCTGAAGGTTTCCACTGCCACTCGGGTCCTTCTGCTCACCATGCACGAGGAACCAGCCTACCTTCGTACTGCCCTGGCCTCGGGAGCCGCCGGCTATGTGCTGAAAAAAAGCGTCGACGCCAACCTTCTTGCCGCCATTCGCTCCGTGCATAAAGGCCGTTCTTACGTGGATTCCGAACTGGCTAGCGCTCTCATCCAGCACGCCCTTCCGGATCTCGCGCAACCGGGGCGTCCGGATGAAGTTTTGAGCGAACGTGAGCTACAGGTCCTGAAACTGGTCGCGGAAGGTTTCAGCAGCCGTGAAATTGCCGAACAGATTTACATCGGGGTGAAGACAGTGGAGACCTACCGGGCCCGATTTGCGGAAAAATTGGGCCTGAAATCACGCGCGGATCTGGTGCGCTATGCTCTGGAAGTCGGTCTGCTCTCCCCCGAACGATTCAGCATCGCCGAAAAGCGAGAGAAGAAACGGCCGGAACGGCCCGCCAAATAGGAGCATCAACCATGAACATCCGCTTGTTGACCCTGAGTTGCATTCTTGTCAGCCTTACGTGGTTCATTCCCTGCTCCGCGCAGAACCAGCAGCAGCCGGCAACCTTGCGGAGCGTTTTGCTGCACGAACTGCGCACGACGCACAACCAGGCCGAATGGTTCGCGCCTATTTCTGCGGCGGTGGACGGACTCAGCGCGGAGCAGGCCCGCTGGCAACCACCTGCCGGAGCGCATTCCGCTGGCCAACTCACGTATCACCTGCTGTTTTGGAATCGCCGCGCGCTGGAGAAATTCCAGGGTAAGCCGGAATCGAAGTTCAACGGCAACAACGACGAGACCTTCACCAATTTTGACGACAAGCAATGGAATGATGCCGTCAAGCAACTCGACCAGGTAATGACCGATCTGGAGAAATTGGTGGAGTCGGCCGACGAACCAAAGCTCGCCTCCATCGCGCCCACCATTGCCAATATCTGTACGCACAACGCCTACCATGTCGGGCAGATCGTTTATGTGGGCAAACTGCAAGGCTCGTGGAATCCGGAGAAAGGCGTGAAGTAGCGAATACGTAGGCCCGGACCCATTGGTCCGGGCCAGGTTTTTGCTCAATGGCCCGATGCGCTTCCTTGAGCAACGCTCGCTTCGCTTCGCGGGCGGACCGACGGGTCCGCCAGTACCCGTACTGATTTCCCTTTTCGAATGATCGCGCAGCACCATTTTCCCGATACAATTCTTGCCGCATGCTACGCACTGAACTGTACGCGGATCCCAAGGGCCGTTTTCTGCACGACCTCGTACTGGATTCCTGCCGGCGCAACAGCAACAAGACCGCTTTGGTGGACGCCTCCAACGGCCGACGCCTGAGTTATGCGGAGTATGGCGAGACAGTTGAAGCCCTGGCGCGAGGTCTGACAGCAGCGGGTGTCAAGCCTGGCGATGTGGTTGCCATTTTCCTCGCGAACTCCTGGGAGTTCTGCACAGTGTTTCACGGCGTTCAACTGGCGGGCGCCATTCCTACCCTGCTGAACCCGACCTATCGCGAGCGCGAGGTCCGCTACCAGTTGGAAAATTCCGGCGCCACGGTTCTGATTACCGACGGCGGCAATATTGCGGGCATCAATCTTGCAGGGTTGCCGAATCTGCAACGCGTCTATACCACTCGCCAGGCTGCGCCAGGAACAGAACCTTTTCAGGATTTGTTGCAGACGCGATCGGGTACCTACTCTAAACTGGGACAACCATCCGATCAGGCCGTCGCGGCACTGCCGTATTCCAGCGGAACCACCGGGCTTCCCAAAGGGGTCATGCTTTCGCACTTGAATCTGGTGGCGAATATCTACCAGTTGCTAGGGCCGAATGGGGCTCGGCTCAGCGCTACGGATAACATTCTCTGCTGCTTGCCCCTGTATCACATTTACGGGCTTAACGTGATTCTGAGCCCCGCACTGATTCTGGGTGCAACGTTAGTAGTCACTCCAAGATTCAATGTCGAGCAGATGGGCAGGACTCTTGTGGATGAAGGCGTGACCATGATGCCGCTGGTCCCCCCGGCGATTCTGGCGATATGCCAGGCGGCCGAAGCCGGTCAGTTCCCGCGCGATCATCATGTGCGGTGGGTAAAGTCCGGCGCAGCGCCATTGGCTCCGGATCTTCCCCGGCGTTTCACCGAGCTCACCAATATCCTGGTGTGCCAGGGATACGGAATGACCGAGGCCTCCCCCGTCACGCACGTGGGCTTTCTCGAGCCCGCGCTGTACTGCCCAGATTCGATCGGCCGCCCCTTGGCACAAACCGACTGCCGCGTGCTTGCAACTTCCAACCTCGACGTATCGAGCAGCCCGGATGAGCTCACCGAAGTAGCTAGCGGCCAGCCTGGAGAACTGGTGATGCGCGGTCCGCAATTCATGCTGGGATACTGGAAGGAACCGCAGGCCACGGCTGCCGTTCTGCGAGATGGCTGGTACTGGTCCGGCGATATCGTGACTCGCGATGGTGACGGCTTCTACCGCGTGGTGGACCGGCGCAAGGAAATGATCAAGTACAAAGGATTCGCAGTGGCTCCCGCCGAGGTGGAAGGCGTCCTGCTGGAGCACCCCGCTGTGAAAGAATGCGGCGTGGTGGGGCGTGCCAACCCTGAGGCAGGGGAAATTCCGGTTGCATTCGTAGCACTCAGGGACGGCTTCACCGAGAGCCCCAAGATGGAACAAGAACTCTGCGGCTTTGTCGCCGATCGCCTCACCCACTACAAGCAGCCGCGGGAGATCCACTTCGTGGAAGCAGTCCCGAAAACAGCATCGGGCAAGATTCTCCGCCGCGAACTACGAAAGCAGATGGCATAAGCTCGTCTTGTACTTTCGGTGGGCAAGCATACCTGCGACGTGGCACCGTGGCCCGGTTTTTCCTGGAACTTTCCTGACCACCTTCGCGTATCCACAAGCAGAGTTGGAAGCACAAGGAGAACTACAATGGACGGCCTCACCGGTCTCGCAGCAGTCGTCATGTTTTTCGGAGTGATCATCGGCATTCCCGGAATGTACACCTATTATCGAGTGCGCAAACTGCGCACCGAAGAGCGTTTAGCCGCCATGCAGCGAGGCGTGGAGGTGCCTATGGCAGCGGAGCTGTCCGAGTCGGCGCGCTCGCGCCGCGCGGGAATTTTGCTGGTTGCCGGTGCCGTGGGCTACATGCTGGCGTTCAGCATCGTCGCCCGAGTCGAGCCTGACGCCTTGATTGCCGCAGCTTTCGGCGCTATTCCCTTCACGCTGGGGCTGGGATATTTCCTGGATTCAACCTTGATTCGCCGCGACGCGCGCGCTTCATAGGTACGAGCGAGACAGTGATTGAAGCGGGTACCCAGACTGTCAGGGCGCTATGCAGGCGGCTGGCGATCTGAGTTGTGTCTTCTGGCCTTCACGCAAGGCGCTATTCGCCAGTCAGGAACTTGTACTGTGCCGCATTCAGCGGAACCACGCTCAATCTCCCCTGCCGGACGAGTGGGGATTCTGAAAACGTAGTACTGGCCTTAGCTTCCGCTAACGTCACCGGCTTCGCCAACGCCTTCCCTGCTCTGATCGTCACTAGTGGATTGCCGGGATCGGATGTATCCACCGAGACTACGGAAGCCGTTCCAACTGTTCGCTTCTCATCACCCGTGTGATAGATCACGAGCCGTTCGCCGGGTTTCATGGCTCGCATGTTTTTCAACGCGACGGGATTCGAAACGCCGTCCCAAATCGTGGTTTTCTCGCGTTGCAGATCAGCGAAGGAATATGTGGATGGCTCTGTCTTCAGCAAATAATCCATGATGTCAATCCTGGCAGATATTTGTGACTGCAACGGATACGAGGCTAGTTGGGCTTTTTGGCGTCGGCCGGCGGATTATCCTGCTTGGGATCCTGTTTCGGCGGCGGATTGCCGGCAGGATCATCGTATATGGAGAACTGCCCTTGCGGACGTTTCAGCTTGATGGTGATCTCGGTCTTGTCTTTCTCGATGGTGTAGTCTTCGCCGAAAGTTTGAAAGCCCCTGGCCAGCACCTGCACGCGAAGCGGGCCATAGGGAACGCCATCAAAATTAGCCTTCCCTTCCGGGTCGGTCTTCAGTTCCAGCCCGCCACGCTCCTGCCTGCCCTTTTCGTTTACCGGGTGCATGATGACGGCGGCATTGCGCACCGGTTTGCCATTGTCGTCCTTGACCACGGTGAAGTAGACCCAGGTGGTCGGCTCGTTGTCCTTGTCCTTCTGGGCAACGGCCACGGCGGCTGTAGCAAGCATGATCAGAAGTAGCGCGCGAAGCATCATCTTCTTCATGTTCATGCGCTCATTGTAAGCAGCCGGGCTTTGCCTGTCACCTGTTTCGGGAAGGCGAAATGGAGCGAGGACGTTCCGTCTTTTACAATGCCGGAGTGAAGAGTTGGGACGTAATCATCGTAGGCGGCGGGATCATCGGCCTCTCCCTCGCGATCGCATTGCGCAGGCGCGGGGCCCGCATTCTACTGGTCGAACGCGGAGAGCCGGGCCGCGAAGCCTCCTATGCTGCTGGGGGCATGCTGGTCGATAGCTCGCTGGAGACTCCGCCCGCATTGCAACCACTCGCAGTCGCCAGTGCGCGCATGTACCCGGAATTCGCGCACGAAATCGAG
Organism: Candidatus Sulfotelmatobacter sp.; assembly: GCA_036376495.1. Lineage (GTDB taxonomy): Bacteria > Acidobacteriota > Terriglobia > Terriglobales > Acidobacteriaceae > Sulfotelmatobacter. The sequence goes on from DASVAE010000036.1 coordinate 97,291, forward strand.
GTTGAGTCCGGGGCAAAGGTCGATCTGCGGGATTACGGTACGATCGTTATTCGTTCGCCAGAAGACATGCAAGAACGGCGGGAAGTGTCGATGGACAGACTCTCGCCTCGCGCGTTATCTGAGTTGGAGCCCGAACTGGCAGCCAGCCCGGCGTTTCATCTCAAGGAACGCAGTGTAGACCCACGGGCACTTTCGTCAGCTGCAACCAAAGCAGCGAAGAACTTGGGCGTCGATTTCTCCTCCGGAGATGCAGTGAACGGCGTGGACCACTCGCAGGGAAAAGTCATCGGCGTGACTACAAGCAAGACTTCCTTCCTTGCGCCCAAGGTAGTGATCTGCGCAGGAGCCTGGTCGGGACAAATTGCGCCGTGCGCTTTTCCTACGAGGCCGGTCAAAGGTCAAATGCTGTGCCTTGCCATGCCCTCGCGAAACCTGCTGAAGCACGTGATCCGGTCGCCGAAGGCGTATCTGATCCCGCGGAGTGACGGGCGTTTGCTGGTGGGCGCAACCGTAGAAGAAGCCGGATTCGACAAGCGCACCGATCCTGACACCATTCAGCGCCTGCACCGGGCCGCCCTGGAGCTCGTGCCTAAACTGCGCGAAGCTCGCATGCTGGAAGATTGGGCGGGCTTGCGTCCGGGAACGCCCGATGGTCTTCCGATCCTTGGCGCCGCCCAAACTGCGGGCTGCTACGTGGCTACCGGACACTTCCGCGACGGCATTCTACTGGCGCCGATCACTGCGAAGCTCATGTGCGCCGTGATAGAAGGAAGCACACCGGAGCTCGACCTTGGCGCGTTCTCGCCTTCACGCTTCCACTGAGCCGATCATGGCGAACAAGCCAGTTTTGTGTTCAGGAACTCTAGAAAGTTCGAAGTGCAGGGAGCGCATGCAGACTCGGCTGGCGCTATACTGATTCGTTTCCTCGGACTCTCGATCCGCTCTCTTGCGCATCTTCCGAGATCACAGAAAGGACTTATCCTATGGCGTCTCCCGCAGTCGATTTTGCCCGCAGCAATCAGCAGCGTTTCTTGAACGAACTCAAAGACCTTCTACGCATTCCCAGCGTTAGCACACTCGAGGAACACAAGCCCGACATCCAGAAGGCGGCCAATTATGTCGCCAGCGAACTGCGCCGTATCGGCATGGAGAACGTCGAGATCATCCCGACCAAGGGACATCCGTTGATCTACGCCGACTGGCTGCATGCGAGCGGCGAGCCAACCGTGCTCTGCTATGCGCATTACGATGTGCAGCCGGCCGAGCCGCTGGATGAGTGGCATTCTCCGCCCTTTGAGCCAACTGAGCGCAACAACAACATCTACGCGCGCGGCGCGGTCGACGATAAAGGCCAGCTCTGGATGGAGGTGAAGGCGCTGGAAGCGTTAATGAACAGCGGGGGAGGCAAGCTGCCAATCAACGTCAAGGTGCTATTTGAAGGTGAGGAAGAAGTGGGTGGCGAATCGATTGCCGAGTACATTCGCAAGCAGAAAGCCAAGCTCAAATCCGACTTCGCGCTGGTGTGCGATACGGAGCTTTTTGCTCCGGATCTTCCCACGTTGTGCGTGGGCCTGCGCGGATTGGTATACACCGAGATCGAAGCTTACGGATCGAAAACCGATTTGCACTCGGGCATGTACGGAGGAGCTGCTCCGAATCCCTTCTTTGCCTTGATCGAAATGATCAGCAAGATGAAAGACTCGAAGGGCAAAGTCCTCATTCCCGGATTCTATAAAGGCGTGAAGGCTCCCACTGCTGCCGAGTTGAAAGCGTGGAAGCGTCTGCCGTTCAACGAAGAGGAATATCGCAAGAAGGAAGTTGGATCGAAGGTTCTCACGGGCGAGCCGGGATTCTCGGTCCTTTATCGGACGTGGGCGCGACCTACACTGGAAGTTCATGGCATGCCCGGAGGTTTCACTGCCGATGGCGCGAAGACGGTCATTCCGGCGAAGGCGAAAGCCAAGGTTTCGATGCGCCTTGTTCCCAACCAGGACCCGGATGACGTTCTTAAGAAATACCTGGCATTCGTCAAGAAGAACACGCCGAAGGGGATCGAGACGAAAGTGAAAGTGTGGAGCAAAGGTCCGGCATGCGTAGTCAGCACCGACAACGAATACATCGAAGCCGCAACGCAAGCTCTGCATGACACTTTCAAGAAAGATACGGTGTTCATCCGATCAGGTGGATCAATTCCAATCGTCACTGATTTTCAGGATGTGCTGAAGATTCCTAGCGTGATGATGGGCTTCGGATTGCCTGACGATAACCTGCATGCTCCGAACGAGAAGTTCCACATTCCAAACTTTCATCGCGGGATTGAGACGATCTGCAGGTTCTTCGAGAAGTTAGGAAGCTAGTTCGACAAGAATTCACCTAGATCGGGGCAGCCGTAGTGTGGCTGCCCTTTCTTTCTGGCCTTCCAGACTTCATGAATCTTTTTCGCGAAAATCCTTGACAATCCTCTTCGTGCGGTGTTTCATCTGACGCAATACATAGCTATCCGTAATTATTCGAAAGAAGAGTTCGTAATCAAACGGAAGCGAGGGGCCCCTGGCAATCTTAATCAGCGGTCAAAGGAGCCACCATGAAAAGCAGCAACTTCCCCCATGCTGTCAATCCGGGCCCGCGAGCAGTTGTATTCGTTTTCGCTGTACTCTCCACATGCCTCACCACGCAGGTTTCAGCTCAGGTCAACGTTAGCATTTCGCCCAGCCTGGTCACCATGGCGACGCTCGCGACCCAACCCTTCACGGCCACTGTATCGGGCTCCAGCAATACGGCAGTCACATGGCAGGTCAATGGTGTCAGCGGTGGAAACTCAGCCTCCGGTCTCATCTCAACCACGGTTTTGGGCACGGCGAATGAAGCTATCTTTGTCGCACCTTCGGCGGTACCGAGTCCTGCTTCGGTTTCGGTGACCGCCGTTTCGCAAGCGGACCCGACCAAGTCGGCGACTGCAACCGTCACCATCCAGTTGCCGTCGCGCTCCGGTGTGACCTATTACGTATCCACGTCGGGCAACGATAACAATGCGGGTACGCTGGCCGCGCCCTGGCGAACCATTCAGAAGGCTGCCAATACCGTGCAACCGGGCGACACGGTTCAGGTGCGCGCCGGCACTTACAACGAGGTCGTCACGCTGAAGACTTCCGGAAACTCTACGCAGGGATACATCACGTTCGCCAATTATCCCGGCGAGGCCCCCGTCGTGGACGGAACCGGGTTGAGCGTTGGCGCCAGCGGGCAAACTGGACTTTTCAGCCTGGAGGGCACGTTCAACTACATCGTCGTCAAGGGTTTTGAAATCCGCAACTACTCGAGCTCGTCTAGGGGCAAGGTCCCAGTCGGCATCGACTTTGAGGGTGCGGGGAGCAACATCGAGATCTTGAACAATCACATTCACAACATCGTCCAGACGTTATCCAGCTGCAATGCGGCTAATGCGCTTGCGGTGGCGCTCTATGGAACGCAAGCACCCGCGTCAATCAACAACGTCACGCTCTGGGGTAACGAGATCGATCACAACACGACCGGCTGCAGCGAGAACGTCTCGTTTGACGGCAATGTTCAGTACTTCGTGCAAGCGAATAATCTGGTGCACGATGGGGACAACATCGGCCTGGACAACATAGGTTTCGAAGGCGTGTCTTCGAACTCGGCCTACGATCAAGCCCGGGATGGATGGGTATTTCAGAACACCATCTACAACATCAGTTCCACTACCAACCCGGTCTATCACAATCAGGTCGGGGCTGATGCATATTACTGTGATGGGTGTACGCGCATCATCGTGGAGCGCAATTTGATTCACGATTCCGATCTGAGCGAAATGGCCAGTGAGCATTCCGGACACACCTCGAGCTATGTGATGTTCAGGAACAACATCATTTATCACTCGCTGTATGTCGGCTTATCCATCGGGGGGTATTCGAAGAATGTGGGTGGAACGGATCACTGTGTGATCGTCAACAATTCCCTCTGGGATGATGGCACCTTCGGCAGCTCTGGACTGGGGGAATTCCAGATTCAATACAAGGCCACGAATAACACAGTCGCGAACAACATCTTTGACGGCTACACGCTAAGTTCAAAATATCTTCTGTACGATTTCACCAGCAGCGTACCGAGCCCTGCGGCGCTCGATTACAACGATTACTACAACACCGCGGGAGCCAGCAGCCTGTTCGACTGGCAGGGGAAAAGCCTCAGTGGCTTCGCTGCTTACCAGAGTGCGTCGGCGCAAGACGCGCATGGAAAGTTCGCCGATCCCTTATATGTAAACGTCACCACCACACCCTACAATTTTGATCTCGCATCCGGCTCGCCGGCATTGAATGCGGGCACAAATCTAGGCGTAAACACTGTTGGGGTGCTCGATTACGCCGGCAATGCTCGCGTCAATGGCAACGGCCAAATCAATACGGGCGCTTATGAGCAGTAGGGCTGGCTGACACATTCTGCAGACGGAACGAGCAATAGCTCGGTGCAGCAACACCCACGATCCCCGGACCAAAGCGTCCGGGGACTTTTTATACCTGAGACTTGTAGTACATGACCCCGTCAGGTGTCACATCCCACTGTGCTAAGCACCAAGTCTGCGCGAATTTCGGATCACGCTTGCACTGTCGCCGGTGCAGTTAGACAAGCCGCAAAAATATTCAAGCCAGACGACTCTTCCCACTCTGCTTTAGCGGCAACGGGCCCGTTTGAAAAGGGCATCTGAAAACCAATCGCTAATTCGTAAATCGCAGAATCCAATTCGGTAAATCCTAAGAAAAGGTCGTATCTATATGGCTGAAAACGCACGCATACCCATTACCGATGCCGGGCGCGGCCGGTCCCGATCGATGTCACCCCAGCGCTGGGGAGCTCTGATCGGCGGCGGCGCACTGGCAATTTATGGAATCACGCGGCGATCGCCGCTCGGCATCGCTTTGGCGGCGGGCGGCGGGACCGTTGCCTTGCTCGCTACCAACCGGAAACCCACGCCCGAGTCGTTGGCCTCGGCCACGATTCTGATCAACTGCAGGCCCGAGGAGGTGTACCGATTCTGGCGGGACTTCGAGAACTTGCCTCGGTTCATGAACCACCTGGAGACCGTCAGCAAGTTGGACGATCGCCGGTCGCGGTGGGTCGCTCTGGGGCCTGGTGGCAAACCGATCCGCTGGGACGCCGAAATCATTAACGAGCGTGAAAACGAGCATATTTCCTGGCATTCGCTGCCGGATTCCGACCTCCAAGTGGACGGGAGGGTGGATTTTCGTCCCGCTCCTGCTGGCCGCGGAACCCTGATCGATGTTCGAATCGAGTACAGCCCATCCCTCGGCACCGGCAATGCACTGGCCAATTTCTTGAATAAGGGAGCCAACTTCGCGATGCGCCAGGACCTGCGGCGTCTGGAAGCGATGATGGAAGCCGGGGAAGTTCCGACGATCGAGGGCCAGTCGCATGGGCGACGGGACTTCATCACCGGTGTCATGAGAGTTGCCGACCCGACGCGGCCCCTTTCGCCGAGGTCAAACCTAATCGAAACATTTGCAGCGCGAAGGAGGCTGGCATGAAAGCAGTTTGTTATATGGGCGTAGAGAAGATGAGCGTGGAGACGGTGCCGGATCCTGCAATCCTGAATCCTCGTGACGCGATCGTAAAAATCTCGAGCACCTGCATTTGCGGCTCTGATCTGCATCTTTACGACGGCTTCATACCGACGATGGAGCAAGGCGACATCGTCGGGCATGAGTTTATGGGCGAGGTGGTGGAAGTCGGCGCGGGACTGAAGCCGGACAAGTTGAAGGTCGGTGACCGGGTCGTAGTTCCCTTCACCATTGCCTGCGGCAACTGCTTCTTCTGCAAGAAGCAACTCTGGTCGCTTTGCAACAATTCGAACCCGAACTACTGGATCGCGGAGGAAATGATGGGATTCTCGCCTTCCGGTCTGTTCGGCTACACGCACATGATGGGTGGATATGCGGGCGGGCAAGCGCAATACGCGCGAGTTCCCTTCGCGGACGTGGGACCGATCAAGGTGCCGGAGGGGATCCCGGACGAGAAGGCAATATTCCTTTCCGATATTTTTCCGACTGGCTACTTCGGTGCGGTGATGGCCGACATTGAGCCGGGGGATACGGTCGCGATCTGGGGATGCGGTCCGGTTGCGCAATTTTCGATTCGTTCCTGCTTCATGCTCGGAGCCGAGCGCGTCATCGCAATCGACCGGTTCGACTACCGACTCCGTATGGCGCAGGCTGGAGGCGCTGAAACCATCAACTATGAAGAAGTCGACGACATCGTGCAAACGCTCAAAGACATGACCGGGAACATTGGACCTGATCGTTGCATTGATGCAGTCGGGATGGAAGCGCACGATCACGGCTTGATGTACATGATGGATCGGGCCAAGCAAATGGCCCGCATCGAAATGGATCGCCCGGTGGTACTGCGGCAGGCCATTCAGGCATGCCGGAAGGGTGGGACCGTGTCAGTGCCGGGTGTATATGCCGGCTTTATTGACAAGATCCCCATGGGCGCATTCATGAATAAGGGCCTGACCATGAGGGCGGGGCAGACGCACATGATGCGGTACATGAAGCCGTTGCTGGACAAAGTCGAAAAGGGCGAGTTCGACCCCAGCTTTGTGATCAGCCATCGCGTGCCGCTTGATCGAGCACCGGAGATGTACAAGATCTTCCGGGACAAGAAAGAGAACTGCACGAAGGTGGTTCTGGATCCATGGGCGGATGGCGCTCGCGCCGCGTAGGGCGCGAGAAGAGGTCACGGGCTCGTTAATAAAAAATGGGCCGATGCCGGGTGGCATCGGCCTTGATTTTTGCCTCTGAAAGTTCTGCTAGTGGATCGACATCCGTTCGTAGGCAAGGTAGAGCAACCCGACGCGAGCGACGGGGTCGATTGCGAAATGGTGCTGCAGCGCGCCATGAGTGATCGCGTTGTCGAGCGCGGCCATAATCATCGATTGATCGAGCACGAGCCGGCGATGCCCTACCGCCCCGGTGACCGGATTCACGGCGTCATAAAAACCGCCGTCGGAGCTGTAGACGTCGGGATATAGGTTTCGCAAGTTGGCGATGTTCGCAAACGCCTCCTGCGGCAGAACAGAGAGCGCAAGGAACGAGGCATGCGGGGTTACGGTATCCTCGGTCGCGCAGCCGTGGCATTGGGAGAGTCCGAGGTTCGGGTGGGTTGCGTCCGCTCCGCCGCCGTAGTAGGGGAAGACCAAACCCTCAACACCGAAGCCACCATAGCCGCCGCTGTCGTCTGCCGTGCTGGAAGGAGACATACCCCAGACCGGGTAATGTAAGGCCTGCGTCGCATACTCAACCTGTACTTGCGCCCAGCGAAGATCGTCCAGACCGAAACTCCGCGGCCCGAAGATCGTTTCCGGCATGACCAGGTTTGCCATCAAGCCTTCGAACATCCCTCCCGCCCAGGTCGGAACGAAGGTCGTAGAAGTCCCTGTGTAATCGTAGTGGCCCTCCCAAACGTTGAACTTCTTCCGGGACTGAGGGTCGCTGTAAGTCTGCCAATACCCGGGCGTAGGCCACTGACCGATCCAGGAGAAATCGGGATCGGTTGGGCATTGCTTTGGAGGTAATACGCGCCAAGACCGCCACCACACATCTCCGGGCATCTGGTGAAGCCCCATCCCGATATAGATGGCGATGCGCGGGTCGCTGTACAAAGCACCGTTGTGATAACCAGCCGGACCTTGGTAGGCGTAGTAGCCACCGAACATCTGGCCGGTTGGCTGATACGGATTGGGATCGGTGCCGGTGTTCGCATTGCACCCCGGATGCTGATAGCCGCTGTCATAAAACAGGCCGAAATTCATGGGCTGCAAAAGGGCATCTACTTGCGGCCGTAATTCCGGTAAGGCCTGCCGAACGACGACGAGGCCCGAGGCGTACCAGCCATTATCCACGGCAGAGAGAAAGTAACAGTTGTCCATCTGCGGAGTCGGTTCAGTTGCGCAGTCAGCCGACCCGGGGTTGAAAATTCTGTGCCCGTTGGTGGTGTCATACCACTGGTAAAGGAGACCCTGATATCGATCCAGAGTGGCAACCTCGTTCAAGGTTGCACTGACGAGCGAATCCGCCGTCGAACGAGAGATCAGGTTAAGGTCGCGGGCAGAGACAACTGCCCAAAGGTAAACACCAATGTTCGAGGCAGATGTGTACTGGCCTTTGCCGCTCAGAGGACCTCCGCCCGCCCAGGTAAGGTTATCCATGGGAAGGTTGGTGTTGGAATCGATGTCAGCCGCGTAAAACTTCCAGGTGTCCACAGCCATACGGTAAAGAGCTGCGTTCTGTGCATCAGCGTCATCAGCCGCCATGAGCGATAGCGGCATCGACAAGATGGGGATGACTGTAGCAATGCAACAAATGAAAGAGGCGCGCGATTTCGGTCGTTTCATTTTTCCTCCCGGACACAGGCTGTGCACCTCACCTCGCCAGGCAGGGCCCAGGTTTGTATCACTGAATAGGAGTTTCGGAGGACAGCGTTCCGCGCCATACGCTAGTGGCGCGGTGGGGATGCGTCAATTGGGAACATACCTTAGAGCCGCTGGTCTCGCCACGGCGCGCTCCCGCGCTGGGGCGGACGAGGCGTCCGCCCCTACACAAGCCGAACAAGATCTTCGTTGCACTCCTTCATTCGGATGAGCTAGCCTTATTCTGCTCTCTCGGTTCTCCCACCTCTTTTCACCTCTCCACTGGAATGCTGCATGCGTGATGCAATGTCTGTGCAATACAGAGCGCTTATTGCTAAGCCCACACCATATATAGTGTTATATTGCTTGACCCCGCGGCAATTTCGCCGTTACAGTAGCTTAACTTTATGCCCACCCTGTCCAGCCTGGGGTGAGAATGCCGCCCAAGTCGGCCCTTGTGCGGAACGAAAAAGGCATCCAATGCGGGAGGGTAACCTTCCTGGTAAATACCATCTGCGGCAAGTGAAAAGGCCAGCCGCCGGCTACTGCAACTGGCAACTGTTTCTAAGGAGTTCACGTTGCTTAAACTGAAAAGACTTCAGATTCTGGGGTTCAAGTCGTTCTGCGACCGCACCGAACTCAAGTTCCACGGGGACGGGGTGGCGGCCATCATCGGGCCGAACGGTTGCGGCAAATCCAATATTTCCGACGCGATCTCGTGGGTACTGGGCGAGCAGTCAGCGAAGACGTTGCGCGGCGCGCGCATGGAAGACGTGATTTTTGCCGGGACGCGGGACCGCAAGCCGACGGGCATGGCGGAAGTTTCTCTGACGCTGATCGATCCCGAGGTTTACGGGGGAGCAGACGCGAATGCCGCGATCGAGATCGACATTCACGACGAAATGCCGGAATCTGGAGCGCCCGTAGCTGACGATTGGGATGAGGCTTCGATTCGGGCCCGAGCCGCGGCGGATACCGATCAAGCGGTGGAAGATGCCCAGCCGGGCAGGACCGAAGAAGTCGAAATTCCCCGGTCGAAGATCAATACGATTGCGATTGCGTTTCCGGACGATGAACCCATTTTTGCGCTTCCGGTGCACAACGTGATGCCGCCGGCGCAGGCGGCGTCGATCGGCAGCCCGGCTGGACATGTAGTCCTGAAGATTCGCCGTCGCAAATTCAACCAGCAACAGTTCCGCGCGGGAGAGATTGTGGTCACGCGGAGGCTGTTCCGCTCGGGAGACAGCGAATATCTGCTTAACGGTAAGCTTTGCCGCTTGCGCGATATTCAGGAATTGTTCATGGGCACCGGTCTCGGACCCGAGTCCTACGCGCTTATTGAGCAAGGCAGAATCGGGCAGATCCTGAGCAGTCGTCCGACAGACCGCCGCGCCATCCTTGAAGAAGCTGCCGGGATCACGAAGTTTAAGACCAAAAAGCGGCTGGCGGAGGCGCGGCTGGAGGATGCCAAGCTCAACCTGAACCGGGTCAACGATATCTTCGAGGAAGTCACGCGGCAGATGAATTCCCTGAAGCGCCAGGCTTCCAAAGCGGAGCGTTACACTCGGCTGCGAGATGAGATGCGAGGCAAGCTGCGGCTCGTGCTGGCCAGCAAGTTCGCCGCCATGGAGCAGGAGAGCGCGCAACTGGATACGCAATTGCACGCTTTGGCGGAAGAAATGCAGCAGCGCACGGCCGAAGTGCAGGCGTTCGAAGCAGAGCACGGCGAACGAACGCAACGTGGGTATTCCATTGAGGCAGAGCTGCGAGAAAATCGCGATCGCATCGCCCTGATCGCGCTGGAAATCGATCGAGCCCATGCCCGGCGCAAGCACAATGAAGAGCGTTGTGCGGAGTTGCTGGCCCGTGCGGCGTCAGCTGAAGCGGAACTGGCGCAGTCGAGCCAACGGCTGACTGCCCTGGAAGCTGAGCGCGAATCGAACCGGCAGTTGCTGGAATCCGCAGCGGCTGATTTGGCGGCGGCACAGAGTGATTTGGCCGTGTGCCAGCAGGACGCGGCGGCGGCGGCCGCCAGCCTAGCCGAGATTGAACGTCAGCAGGAAGAGTCGCGCGTCATCATCTTCGACATCGTGTCATCGGCATCGCGTTTACGAAATCAGTTGGCGCAAGCGGAAGAGCGTCTGGCAGGGATTGATCGCGAAGGTCGCCGCCTGGATGCGGAGATCACGAATGCCAACGTGCAGATCGAAGCGTTCGGCGGACAGCGCGGCCAGCTTGCGCTTGAGTTTGAGGGCGTCAAACAGCGGGTTACCGGGATCACCGAGGAGATCACGCAGGTCCGGCGCTTGATTGAGTCCAAGAAAGAACAGGAGAGCGCCGCCAAGATCAATCTCGATGTTCTGCGCGCGGAGTACGCGACGGCGTTGGGCAAGAAAGGATCGCTGGAAGCCGTCATTGCGGAGCACGGATATTCCACCGAGTCGGTGCGCCGGCTGTTCCAATCCGGCGTCATGCAGGGGGGCCTTGCTCCTGTGGGAGTTTTGGCGGACTTTCTGGAAGTGGAACCGCGCTACGAGCGTGTAGTCGAAGATTTCCTGCGCGACGAACTCAATTACGTCGTCGTGAAGTCGTGGGATGCGGCGGACGAAGGCCTACGCATGCTGCGTACCGATGTCGATGGACGTGCGACTTTCCTGGTCCATCCGGAGGACTCCCAGGCAAAGTTCTCATTTGTGCTGGATGAAGCGGCGCATTGCGCGCCCCCAGCCGCGCAGATTCTCCCTCTGAAGAACACGATCCGGGTACTCGATGGTTTTGGGAAATCGCTAGAAGTGATTCTGCCCAAGCTGCGCGACGGGTATATCGTGCCCGAGTCCGGTATCGCACGCGGGCTTGCCCTGGAAAATCCGAACGCCTTTTTCCTCTCACAGGGCGGCGAATGCTTCCACAACGTAACGGTGACCGGGGGTAAGCAGAGAGCCGAAGGGCCGCTCTCAATGAAGCGCGAACTTCGGGAAGTGCTTCGGCAGGTCGAGGATCTGGAACGGGCCGTCACGGCGGAGGAGATCAAGGTCCTGACGCTGGGGCGTGAGATCAAGGAACTCTCTTCCCTGCTGGATCGTCTGGAAGGCGAAAAGCGAGAGGCCGAGCATCAAGCGATGACCTCCGGACACATGCTGCAGCAGCTCGACTCCGAGATGGGGCGGGTGAATGAGCGCCTGAACGTCGCTGTCATGGACCTGAGCCGTCTGTCGGCAGAGCGTTCCGAACAGGAAGGGATTCTTTGCGCACGGCAATCGGAGATCGAGGTTCTGGAACTCAAGCGGCTGGAACTGGAGCAGCAGATTGTGGCGGGGCAGGAATCGCTGGTACAGCTTCGTGAGCAGCGGGAACAATCAGCCCAGACCAGATCTCAACACGCGGCCCGGGTCGCTACCTTGGAAGAACGGCACCGCTCGGCTGCGGCGGTATTGCAGAGAATTGAATCGATGTTTGCGGAGCTGGACGAGCGTATTCACGCGCTCGGTTCGCAAATCGAAGGTGCTGCCGCGGAGAAAATCCAGCGCGAGTCCGAGAACGAGCAACTGGTACAAACGGCGGCGGATCTCGAAGCAGGGAGAAATGCAGCCCAGGCTCGCGAAGGCCTGCTGCAGTTCGAGACCGAACAGGTGCGGACACGACTTACTGAACTGGAAGAACTGCTCCGCAGCAGCAGACTGCTGCTGGATCAGGCACGGGACCGTCGCGGCGAGTTGTCCGCCGCCGCGGCCAAACTGCAGTCGGACTGCCAGTACATGTCGCAAACATGCTTGAACGATCTAGGAATCGAGCGCTCGGCGCTGATGGCCGATACCACATTGAGTGCGGTGAGCGGCGAGCAACTGGCAGTGGAGGATCAGCTCTATCGCGATATGCGGGCGAAGCTCGATGCCATGGGTCCGGTCAACATGATGGCGCTGGAGGAATACAAGGAGACGGCCGAGCGGCACGAGTTCCTCGAGACGCAGCGAAAAGATCTCATCACATCGATTGAGAACACGACTGCGACGATTCGTGAGATCGATCAGATTTCGCGGCAGAAATTCGAGGAAGCTTTCGCCAAAATCAACGAGAACTTCCAGGCTACGTTCAAGAAGCTGTTCGGTGGCGGGCATGCGTTCATGAAGCTTACCGACGAAGAGAACAGCGCGGAGAGCGGAATTGACGTGATCGCCTCCCCTCCGGGCAAGCGCCTGCAAAGCGTGCTGTTGCTATCCGGCGGAGAAAAAGCATTGACGGCATTGGCGCTGCTGGTGGGCATCTTCCAATATGCGCCCAGCCCATTCTGCATTCTGGACGAGGTGGACGCTCCTCTGGATGAGGCCAACGTCGGCCGGTTCACCGAACTGGTCAAAGAAATGAGCGTCCAGACGCAATTTGTACTCATCACTCATAGCAAGAAAACGATGAGTATCGCTCCCGTGCTCTATGGCGTGACCATGCAGGAACCAGGCGTATCGAAGCTGGTGTCAGTCCGCTTCGGCACACAGTAGCCTGGTCATTTGGATCTTTGCAGCAGGAGTATGTTGTGGCCTTCGGGATCGTGCAGGACTGCCCAGTTGGCCTCGGATTGAATAATTTTCTCCGGGCCAATGGTATTGATCGCAGTTTCCAGATCGGCAACTTCGAAGAAAATGACGGCTTTGTCCTGCGATGGATACGCTTCCACCCCTTTCCGCTCCAGGCAGATGAATCCGCCGTCGCTATTGAACCTGGCATGATGTCCGAGTCGTTGATGCGACAATTCCAGGCCTAAGGTTTCGGCGTAGAATTTCATTGCCCTGGGCAGATCCTCGAAGTAGAGTTCCACGCCGGCGAATTGTAATCCTGCCTTCTTCATAGAACTTGATCTCCTGCTTCATAGAACTTGATGTCCTGCGGCCAGGCTGCGCAATGCGGCAGGCTATGGATCTTAGATGCGGCGGTGGACAGCCGTCGATGTTCAGGCCAGCTTATCCACGCTCATCCTCAGCTTTTCCACAAGGGCGCTCGCAGTTTTGTTGGAGCGCACGTAATCCAGTTTAGTGTCAATGTTTTTTTCCATCCGGCAAAAGGTGTAATTTGAACTTCACGGGTGACGACAATCGTTGACTTTTTTTTCGGAGCAGCTAGAATACGCCTCGCCTCTTAACTGTAAAATCTGATCATGAGCCCTGATCTTCTCGACTCCGTTCTTCTGAAGACAAACTTTCCCGATCTAAGACTGCACGCCAGCGGAAAGGTCCGCGACGTGTACGAAATCGGCGATAAACAGCTGCTTTTCGTCGCCAGCGACCGCATTTCAGCCTTCGATTACGTGTTGGCCACGGGTATCCCCCACAAAGGAAGCGTTCTGAACCAGATTTCGCTGTTCTGGTTCGATTTTCTGGCGGACATTGTTCCGAATCATCTGATCACGGCGAACGTGGACGAGTACCCGGCGGAAATCCGCAAATACAAGGATCAACTACGCGGCCGCTCGATGCTGGTGAGGCGGGCAGAAATGTTCCCGGTAGAATGCGTGGTACGCGGTTACATTTCCGGCTCGGCGTGGAAGGAATACAAGGCTAGCGGCAAAGTTTCGGGGATTTCTCTACCCACCGGTCTCAAGGAATCGGATGCGTTCCCGGAGCCGATATTTACGCCCTCAACCAAGGCGACGACCGGACACGATGAGAACATTTCTTTTGATCAGATGTGCGAGATTGTCGGGGTGGAAACTGCGAGCCATTTACGGGATTTGACCTTGCGCGTGTACAAGAAGGCTGCGGGTTACGCGCGGCAGCGCGGGATCATTATCGCCGACACGAAGTTTGAATTCGGGCGCACGGAGCATGGCATCACCCTGGCGGATGAGGTACTGACTCCGGACTCCTCGCGCTTCTGGCCCGCTGACAAATATCAGCCCGGCCGGGCACAGGATTCGTACGACAAGCAGTATGTGCGCGACTACCTCGAGCAGATTCACTGGAACAAGCAGCCACCCGCTCCGGCACTACCTCCGGATGTGGCGCGGCGCACGAGCGAGAAATATCAGGAAGCGTACTACCAGCTTACCGGGCACAAGCTGGCAGTCTGACCGCAGGGTTGGCCGATCCCGCGGGAAAGCCCATGACAATTGCCGATTGGATGATTTGCGCGGTTGTGCTGCTGAATGTCATAGCAGCGGCCATGCAGGGTTTTTTTTCCGAAGCCCTCAGCATGGCAGGACTGATCGTGGGGTACGTAGTAGCTGCGTGGCAGTACCGACGCCTTGCAGAATGGTTCGAGAGTTTTTTGAAGAACCCGTGGTTAGCTGAAATTCTGGGCTTTCTTATTATCTTCTTCGCCATCGTGCTGTTGTTTGGTCTTTCGGCCAAGATTGCACGTTGGATTATGAAAGAGTCCGGACTCAGCGGCTTTGACCGTTTCCTGGGCGGGGTTTTGGGATTAGTCAAGGGCGGGCTGATGGTGGCAGTGATCCTGATGGGCATGACGACTTTTCAGCCGACTTCGAAGCTGCTGGAGAATTCGCAATTGGCGCCTTACTTCATGGTTGTAGGCAGGGCGGCGATCTGGCTTGCGCCTTCGGAATTGCGTGCCCGCTTTTATCAGGGCCTCGAACTCATCCATCAAGCACCGCAAAATTTGAATGGCACTCATAATCCTCCGCCGAAGCAGGCTGCGGTGCATTAAACAATTCCAGCCATAGAAAGAGACGCATCGTGAAGGATCAACTAGAAGCACTCATTCTGCAGATGTACCGCAGCAATATTCTGTATTCCGAAGGTGTACGGGAGTTCAAGAAGCGATTCATTCTCACTGTTCTCCAGGAAAACAAAGGAAATCAGTGCCGCGCGGCGCGCGAACTGGGTATGCACCGCAACACCTTGAGCCGCACGATCAGCGAACTGAAGATTGATGTGCGGCAGCTGCGCGATGGTGGGAAACGTCCGCCCAGGAGCGCGCGACCCGTATCATTCGAGAAAAGGCTGTTGCGTTAGCGGCTCGTCCGAACCACAGGTTCTTCACTTCTCTCGTGATGCATGGTGCGGAAAAACTAAAGGCAGCCCTTTCGGGCTGCCTTAATTTGTTGCTGCGAACCAATTTACTGGTGAGTTGCCGGCTTGCGTCGGGCGGGCGCTTTTCTAGTCGTCGTGGGCGCCGGTTTTGCCCTCAGTAGCTGGCCCTTTTCCATCACCATCATGAACGGATTCGAGGTATAAGAAGCGGGCTCTCCCTGGAAGTCGAAGCTGGCCCCTTCCTTGGGAATAAGCCTGGCGGGCACTTTTTCTTCGAATTTGAGGGTGATGTCGGCCTTTTTGGCATCAATGTCATCCGAACTCCCGGCAATCATGAACTGATCGGGCTCGGTGCTGATGACAGCGCCGTTCATCTGCACAGCTTTGCCCTTGATGGCATTCCACACTGTGTCCTGATCGGCCTGGCTGCCGTTGGTCAATACGAACTCCCAGGTAGCGAAGTCCATTTTGTCGGGCGGAGTCTTGGTGACCATGTCGTGCGCCTGGTCGGCGGGGGTGGGCGGTGGCGGAATCGGAGCCTGCGGGCCACCAGCCTTGGCCGCGTTGTAGACATTGTCCCAGCCATCCTCCCCCTGGTGGTATTTCACGTATTGTGACTTGGCGTATTTCTCGATCCCAGGCTGGCTCTGCGGAGGCGCAACGGCTGCGGCGCGTGCGGCATACCAGATACCGTTCTGATAGTCCGGTGGACTCTGCTGCAAGTAAGCGAGAGCGAGAGGATACAGGAGAGCCAAATCCTTCTGCGAATCGGGAGGATTCGCCTCCGTTGCGCCCTTCAAGAATTGCGCTGCCTTTGCGTAGTCCTTATCCTGCAGGGCACCCCAGCCCGCGGCGGCATCGAAGTTGCCGGTCATCTGCCCCTTCATCTTCTGGAAGTCGGCGTCGCTGGTGCCCTCCGGCTTCTGGAACTTGTCCAGACAACCCAGGCCTTGCTGGCCGTACTTCCCAGCGTCGGCGGATAGCTGCTTGCCGTTCGGATCACCCTGCTGCGCGCGCATGCGATCGATGTAGGCGAGCAACGTCAGGGCGGGCACCTGACAGGGATTTGATTCGACCAATTTTTGCGCCGTCTCGGTTGCTTTCTGAGCGTTGTTGGTCTGCTGGTACGACTGCATCAAGATTTCGAGCGCCTGTTGCTTCATTACGCTATTGGGATATTGCGTGAGGAACGCTTCCATGCCACTGATCTTTGCCTGAGGGTCCTTCTGCTGCACGGCAGCCACATACGCATTGTATTCGGCGGGATCCTTGATCACCGGGGCCTGAGTCGCAGGCTGCTGACCAGAGGCGGGCGCGGCCGCTTGCCCCTGCGCTGGCGGCGTGGCCGGTTGTCCTTGAGCCGGCGGTTGTCCTTGAGCCGGCGGGGCAGGATTTTGCGCCACTGCAACCACCGCAACCCCAAGCACAGCCGAAAGCAGAATCTTTTTCATCAGTATGGCTCCTTGAAAACTCGGGAAATGACTTTTTAGGAAATCCTGTCCTTCAAACTCTGAGCAGCAACTGCATTCCGTCTGGAACCGCATTTGTTTCGGATCCTGCTTGGAATGCCGGGCTTCCTGGCAGGGCCGGGAGAGCAAGTCCCCGGTGGAGTGTCGTAACGGCTGACCCTTTTTCCCGGCTGGCCGGATTATAAGTACCTCTCCTGCCGAAGGCAAGCAAGTTCCCATTCGCCCTCCCCGTTATTGTTAAGATGCAAACAACAGAGCACGCGGATGGTTCGCGTCATAGCTGTTCAAACCGAGGAAAAGACGGAGCATCTTTCTATATGGACACCACACCGCCCCTTCAAGGCCAAGTTGCAGTCATAACGGGCGCCGGACGCGGCATTGGCGCGGCGATAGCCCGTCACCTGGCGGCTGCGGGAGCCACTGCAGTCCTGTGTGGACGCACGCAATCCACGCTCGAGGAAACGGCAACTACGATCGTCGATAGTGGAGGCAAGGCGGAGGTGATTGCGTGCGACGTCACCGCGTTGCACCAGGTGCAACACGCCGCTGCGCGCGTCGAGAGCACATTCGCACGCGTAGATATTGTGGTGAACAATGCCGGGCTAGGCGGGTTCGACTCCCCGTTGCATGAGTTGCCCCCTGAGGAGTGGGACCGCATTCTGAATACTAATCTTCGTGGTGTGTACTACATGATTCGGGCGTTTGCCCCGATGATGATTCGGGCACAGTCCGGGCACATCATCAATATCTCGTCCCTTGCTGGGAAGAATGCTCTGCGCAACGGAGCTGCTTATGCGGCCTCGAAGTGGGGACTGAATGGGCTGAGCTACTCGGTAGCGGAAGAGTTGCGGGGATACAAAGTGCGGGTATCGGTGATTTGCCCTGGGTCGGTGGAAACCGAACTTGGGCCACACACGGGAAAAGATGCGAAGAAAATGCTGCAACCGAACGACGTTGCCCATGCCGTTGTCATGCTGGTGATGCAAGCGCCGCAATCATTCATCAGCGAAGTCCTTATCAGACCGACGCAGAAGCCGTGAGGGAGTTTCGAGTTCCGGGAAGGGGGAGCAGAAAGCCGGAAGCCTCCGTTATTTCTTGAATAAATTCTCGAAGGCCGCGCGCGCATCATTCGGACGCAAGCTGGCGGGGGTAGAGGTTTCTTTCTCATGAGTCACGCGGATTTCGAAGATGTCGCATTCGTTCCGCATGTCTTTTTTAGCGATCCGCGCCATTACTGGCTTCATGCATTCAAACCGACTTCCCGGATCAAAAAACGTGCACTGCTTGCAGGAATGCAATTCGAAACCGCACTTGGGACACTGTCCTACGCCCGAGCTTGCCGCACCTTGCAATACGGTTCCACATTGAGCGCAGCGCGAGACTGCTCTGGTTCCTGGCAGATTCACCGGTTTGGGTCCTAGCGCGTGATCCCAGCGCGGCGGACCACTAGTTCGCTCCTGAGGCGGCTTCTTGCGCACCTCCTCGCGACGCGGTTCTCGACCGCTATCTTGATATCCCGGTTGACGGTATTTGGCCAAAGGAGCCTCCCCAAGCCTGTGAACGTATTGTCCACCCGATGCCAGTCGCACGGCAAGTCGTTGCAGCAAGCAAGCAGCGCCAACGCCTGGCCGGCGAGCGCATAAATTTCGTTATGTCGTTAGAATGTTTCGATGATCCACGAAATTTTCCCGGTGGGCCCTCTGCAATGCAATTGCTCCGTCGTGGGAGACGAGGCGAGCCGCGAAGCCATGGTGATCGATCCTGGGGACGACATTCAGGATGTGCTGGAGATTGTGCGCAAGCACAATTTGCAGGTGAAGCAGATCGTGATCACGCACGCTCACATCGATCATGTCGGCGGGGCGATGAAGTTACGCGCCGCGACGGGTGCGCCCATTCTGCTGAATCAGAACGATTATGCCCTGCTGAAGATGCTGGATGTGCAAGCGGCATGGATCGGCGTTCCGAACCCCGGCAGCGTGGACATTGATCGCAGCATTACAACTGGAGAATCGGTAAGCGCAGGATCATTGGTGGCGAACGTGTTTCACACTCCGGGCCACACCGAGGGCAGCATCTGCCTTTATTTTCCGCAGCAGAAAAAACTCATCGCGGGAGACACCTTGTTTGCGGGCTCGATTGGGCGCACGGATCTTCCCGGCGGGGACACGCAGAAGATTATGCGATCGCTGCACAACGTAGTCCTGGCGTTTCCCGATGAAACTGTTGTCGTACCGGGGCATGGAGAATTGACGACGATCGGTGAGGAACGGGAAACGAATCCCTTCTTGGTACCGCGTTAGAGCGGGCGGGTTCTGTCCCAGAATGGCGCGAAGAAGCCGTGGAGGTGATGAAGGACACGATGTCCACTGCTGCCGTTCTGGTATATTGAACCCCTGCAAAGGAGCATTGTTATGGCTGGCAGAAGTGTGAACAAAGTCATTCTGCTCGGACGATTGGGCAAAGATCCTGAGGTGAAGTACACCCCTAGCGGAACGCCAGTGGCCAAATTCACCCTGGCCACGAACGATCGGTTCAAAGACAAGGACGGCAATTGGCAGGACCGAACCGAGTGGCACAACCTAACAGCGTGGGCGCGCACGGCGGAAATTGTGGGGGAATATCTCAAGAAAGGCGCACAGGTATATATCGAAGGAAGCCTGCGCACGCACTCCTGGGATGATAAGCAGACCGGTCAGAAGAAATACATGACCGAAATCAATGTGAATGATCTGGTTATGCTGGGCGGCAAGGGGGGCGAGGGCAGCGGAGGCGGAGGCGATTTTGCAAGTTCCCGGGGCGCATCGAGCGGCAACAACTTCGATCAGCGGACGCCGGAGCACGAACCAGCACCGGCAGGTCCGATCACAGACGAAGATATTCCTTTCTGAGAAACAGCAGCGCGCAATCAACGAGTTCCTGCGAGAACGTTTTATCAGAACGTGCTGCACTGCTTGAAGGTGTATGGGGGAGATTTCCTTGACCTTATCCCGGGTTCGTCATACGATTTAAGAACCAGATTCCCAAGCACATATTGAGACCGGACTGCTCGAGTAAGAGGAGATTGCTCTATGAAGTCGCAAGCCGAGAATCCGTTCGAGACAATCGAGAGTGCGCATCATTTCTTGACGCTATTATCCGAAGCTGTCGAAGATGCCAGGCGAGAGGTTGAAAGCGATCTGCAACGCGAATCCGAACCGGACGTGACGCGCCGAGTGGATGCCCTGCGATTGGCAGTGTACAACCTGGAAAAGCTGGAAATGCATATGAATCGAAGCAGCCGGATCTTGAACGACCTTCGGACTCTGCGCCGACTACTGTTCGAAGAACGCAAGGGCGGCAGTACCGGGCCTCAGCCGGTCACGCAAGAAGAAAACGCCGCTTGACGGCTTTGTTCGCTCGTCTCCGGATCCTACCCGCCGCCGATTTTCTCTGAGCCGTATGGCACAACGGCGCCATCTCTCTCCGGTTTTCCTGAGCGGCTTCGAATGAAGCTATTTTCTGAGTGGGGTTGCCCGTGCCCCGACTGTCCTCAGTCGGGCATTGTCTTGAGATTGGTCGTGACCCGCCGCATGTAAGACAAGGCTTCAGCCGGCGTCATGGAACGTATCGCCACAACATTGGGAAAGTTGTTGTCGAGGGCCGGCGCAGTGGAAACATCGGGATGAATGCTGGTCTCCTGGCCATTCGACAGGAACTTCGTGAGATCGAAATCGCCGGCAACTTCCCGAACCATGGCGGCAGTGATTGTGTTCTGCCGGAGGGCGCAACAGAGGGCCAGGGAGTTGGAACAGAGATTGTTGATGTTACGGGGAATGCCTTTGCTCAGCTGCGCCACCGCCTCCTGGGCTTGTGCGCTGAACAGGGTGCTCGCACAACCCGCCACCCGGAGACGGTGACGAATGTAGCGCCCGGTCTGTTCGTGGGAAAGCGGGGTCAATGAGCAGAACGTGGAAATTCTTTGCCTGAGTTGGCGCAGTTCGGGAGAGGCCAGCTTATCGGCAAGTTCCGGCTGCCCGGCCAGAATGATCTGCAGCAGCTTGGTCTGCGGAGTTTCAAAATCGGAAAGGAGCCGCACGGTCTCGAGGACGGAAGAGTCCAGATTTTGTGCTTCGTCGACGATGATGACGACACGACGCCCGGCCCGGTATTCCTGCAGCACGTACGAATTAAATTGATCGACAATGTTGGCAAGGTCCGCGCTCTGATCGATCTCCCATCCTAGTTCATTGAGAAGCAGGCGCATGAACTCGCGCGAAGTGCACTGGGTGTGGAAAAGAAAGACGATGCGGGTGGAGGAGCGCAGATGCCTCATCAACTTGAACAACAGGGTGGTTTTCCCCATGCCGGGCGGCGCGATCAGAGCCAGGAACCCTCGCCCGAGTTCCACGCCGCACAGCAATGCGGCGAGTGCTTCGCGGTGCGATGAGGAAAAATAAAGAAAATCAGGATTAGGAGTATCCCCGAAAGGGTCCCGCTGGAGCCCATGGTACTTCAAGAACATTTGGCACCCACATGCATCAACTCTTTGACTCGCTGGTGCGGCTGAAATGGTGTCGAAGGGACGTCCACCACGATGACGGCTGGCACTACCTTACACGCACTAACAGCTCTGTTCAAGGGGAGGACCGCCTTTGGAGGCCCAGACTTACAAATCCTCGTGCGGCGCGACCGTGTTCCTTCTGAGCTACCCGATAGTGCCATTTACTGCGGGCGGTTGCCCGGTTATCGTTGTCGCAATTCTGTGGCCGACTGGCGTTAGCTTCAGGGTTTTGGGGCTACACCTAACCGTCAGATCAAATACCTGGCGCGGATTGACTCACCGTCAATCTTCAAATGAAGCGAGGAATCTCTCGCGGAAAACAAAGATGGCAAACTTGATTCCGATGTCACCGGCGCGAGTAGTTGTGCTTGCCGCGGACAACACTCCAATGAATACGCAACTCCTGGTTGGCGCATTGTCGCAAGACAAGCAGTTCCAGATGGTTGAGTCACCATCGTCGCCGGCGGCTATTCTGGGGCTGGTAAAGCGAGACAAGCCGCATGTGGTCGTGCTGAGCGGAGAGTTAACCGAGTCTGCTGCGGGTTCAGATCTGATTCCGGAAATCCGATTGCAATCGCCATCGTCGCGAGTCGTCGTACTTCTGAACATCTCGGAACGGGAGGCTGTAATCAACGCCTTTAGGGCGGGAGCGCTGGGAGTTTTTTGTCGCACCGAACCGGTTCGACTTCTGGCCAAGTGCATCCGCTGTGTCCATGAGGGTCAGGTCTGGGCCAGCAGCGCCCAACTCCAGTTTGTGCTGCACGCTTTGGGCGGGCCGGGGCGGGCGCGTCTTACGCCGGAAACTGAGGCGGTGCTATCCGCGCGCGAAATCGATGTCGTTGTCGGGTTAACCGACGGTTTGAGCAATCGCGAGATTGCGCGGCGCCATAACCTGACGGAGCATACCGTCAAGAACTACTTGTGTCGTATTTTCGAGAAGCTCGGGGTTTCCAGCCGCGTGGAGGTCATCCTACAAGCCCTTGGCAGGAGTTCAGGCAGCGAGTTGGCCGCACCGTCCGGGCCCGTAAAGCGGCCCCACCTTGTGCCTGAAAGCTCCCGCGCCCGTTCGAAAGGGCGCTTAAGCATGCGCGAAATAGCGAACTAGGATTGCGCAGGGAGCGCCGCTTCACACTAGCTCGAAGGCAAGCTGAACTTCACGGTAATCCGTTCCTGCCTTTCTACCTGCCGGCCATTGACGGAGTAAGGCTGGTACTTCCATTGCTTGATGGCGCTTGCCGCCGCTTCGACGAGCAGCGGATGGCCACGCAACACCGCGACGTTCCCCACTGTGCCGTCCCCGAGAACTTGGGCTTCTAGCTCCACGGCCCCCTGAATGTGTTGGGACCTGGCTGACTCGGGATATTCGGGATCTACGCGGTGCAATAGCCGGTTTGGCGCAGCTGCCATAACGGGCGGTGGTGTGGCTTCCCCTGACGGTCCGGCTCGGTAGATTACTCTGCCGTTTTGAGTGACGATTAATCCACCGACTGGCGCCTGCACTGCAGCACGCTTTGGAACTGCAGGGTTGGCTTGATCCGAGTTCAGAACACTAGCTGTGCTACCCGTGGGAGGTCTATCCACGTTCTTTGCAGCAACGGCTCTCTCCGCGCTGCGTTTCGCCATCTGCCGAACTCCCACGACGACACCCAGCAAGACGGCAGCGGCGATTACCAACACGACTAATGCGGAAGTCAGGACCTCATTCTTGGACGCAGTGTCCGGAGTGAGTGCATTCGGAGCAGGCTGCTTCCTTTCAACCACAGAATCCGATGTGCGGCTTTCCTCTGGCGTCGCGATGTCGGCTTCATAAGACGGCGCGTTCACCTGGTGGAGCAAGGGATCTTCCGCGACACCGAGTGCTGCCGCTTTTTTTGCATTCACGATGTTACCGGCCAATGATTGAAGCGTCCGGCAATCATCCGGGCCGAAGTTGCTGGGTTGCGAGGAGAACACTTCCAGGATCCCGCAGACGATTCCATCCTGGATGATGGGGACAAGCAGCATGGACCGCAGATGCAGATGGCGGCAGACGTCCCGATCTACGCGGGCATCAGTTTCGGTGTCGGAACATTCCTGCATGGCTCCCGTGCTCAGGCATGCGGCCGAGAGGCCGGACGCGGTGTCCACCGCAGTCCCAAGCTCAGGCGCATTGCCCGAGGTAGCGCGGCAAATCATCTCTCCATCGCGGGCCAGCGCGATAGCGGCCCCGGTAGCGCGAGTTGCCTGGCGCGCCTCCTGGACGGTTTCGTGCAGAAGTAGATCGAGGGCTAGATCAAGGGTCAGGGCACCACCGCCGGCATTGGCCAGCGCCCTTGCCACGTTGGCAATCTCCTGCGCTGCGTCCGGACCGGAGGTAGAGACAGGAGCCTCCAAAGGCGGCTCTTCTCCCAAATTTTTTCCTCCTGGGTCCGGCCGCCAGCTGGGACGAAGACTCATACTGCCCCCGATTAGGCTTCTCGCGATGCCATTATGAGGCCAGATTCATGCCGTTTCAAATGATTCCTTGAGGACTGCGGCAAATCAGGTTTGAATGTTACTGAAGTTCCAACTTGGAAAAGAGGCGCCGAAATCAATGCGTTTTTCTGTACACCTATTCGGAGGCTATCTTAAAATGCCAGCAGTCGGGTAGAAGCCGTTCACATCTCCACCCCTAGGGCCGATACACGACCATTTCTCTGAGGTATACATGCCGATCCGCATTGCTGTCGTAGGTTCGGGATACGTGGGCTTGGTGGCAGGGGCCTGTTTCGCCGACCTGGGCCACGACGTCATTTTGGTAGACAATGATCAGAAGAAGCTGGCCGCGCTTCGCGAGGGCCAGGTTCCGATCCATGAGAAATTCTTACCGGAATTGTTGAACCGGCATCGGGGGCAGCGGCTGACCTTCTCTGACGATCTGAAGGAAGCGGCTCGCCTCAGTTCCGTTATTTTCGTCGCAGTGGGGACACCGCCGACGGAGCGAGGGGATGCCGACCTGTCGTATGTGGAATCAGTGGCGCGAGAAATTTCCGGAGGAGTCGATCAATACAAGGTCATCGTCGAGAAGAGCACGGTTCCGGTTTATACCAGTGAGTGGGTGCGAAGAATTATTCTGCGCAATGGCGCTGATCCGGGCGCCTTTGACGTGGCTTCCAACCCTGAATTTTTGCGCGAGGGCACCGCGGTCACGGATTTTCTTTTTCCCGACCGCATTGTGATTGGCTGCGACAGCGCCCGCTCTGCGGAAGCATTGCGGGAAGTTTATGCGCCCATGACGGATGGTAGTTATTATTTGCGGCCCGACTCCATTCCCCAACCTGACCGCGCTCTCATTCCTCCGCCCATTATCGTAACCAGTACAAAGAGCGCAGAGTTGATCAAGCATGCGTCGAATGCTTTTCTGGCCATGAAAATTTCGTTCATCAACGCGGTAGCGTCAGTCTGTGAGTCGGTAGGTGCGGACGTGAACCAAGTGGTCAACGGCGTAGGGACCGACTCCCGCATCGGCAGGAGATTCTTGAATCCAGGGATCGGCTATGGCGGTTCCTGCTTCCCCAAAGACGTTTTGGCGTTCCGTGCGGTAGCTCGCGAGTGCGGCTATGACTTCCGGCTTCTGGACGAAGTCATGCGCATTAATGAGGACCAGCGGCAGCGCTTCCTACGCAAGATTCACCATGCCCTGTGGACGCTTCGTGGCAAGAAGCTTGCGGTACTCGGTCTCGCGTTCAAGGGGGGCACCGATGATATTCGCGAGTCTCCAGCGCTGCACCTGGTGGAATCGCTGCTGCAGGAAGGCAGCACGATCACCGCGTACGACCCGGCGGCAATGGAGCGTGCCCGCGAGGTGCTTGGTTCCAAAATCGATTTCTCATCTTCGCCGTATGAGGCCGCTCATCACGCCGACGCACTGCTGATTCTCACTGAGTGGGAAGAATTCGCCAATCTTGATCTGACTCATATCCGGAAAGAACTTCGATATCCCATCGTCATCGACGGACGGAATCTCTACGATCCTGAATTAATGGCAGCGCAGGGATTCACCTACTACAGCGTGGGCCGCGCGGCTTCCCATCCAGACGGAGTGCCCTCAGGACTTCTCAGGAACGGCAAGAAGGCATGACCGGACGCGCACTGGTGACAGGCGGGGCCGGATTCCTCGGATCTCATCTTTGTGATTCCCTGCTCGCCGAGGGCTGGAATGTTATTGCCGTCGATAACCTGCTCACTGGACGCATGTCGAATGTGGCGCACCTCCGCAACGAGCCGCGTTTCGAATTTGTCCAGAAAGACATTTGCGAGCCTTTTGACGTCGGGAAAGTGGATTATGTCTTTCACTTCGCGAGTCCCGCCAGCCCGGTGGATTACAGCGCTCACGGGATTGCCACGCTGAAAGTGGGCTCGCTTGGGACCTTTCACGCACTCGATGTGGCCCACAAGTATGGGGCGAAGTATTTCGTCTCTTCTACCTCCGAGTGCTATGGCGATCCGTTGGAGCATCCGCAAAAGGAAACTTACTGGGGACACGTCAATCCCATCGGCCCGCGCTCGGTTTACGACGAGGCCAAGCGCTTCACCGAAGCGGTGACGATGGCTTACCGGCGCTACCACAAAGTGGACACACGCATCGTGCGAATCTTCAACACATACGGCCCGCGAATGCAGCTCAACGATGGCCGGGTCGTTCCCAATTTCATGAAGCAGGCCATTCGGGGCGAGGACCTCACGGTCTACGGAGACGGAAATCAGACCCGTAGCTTCTGCTATGTGAGCGACGAGGTCGACGGCTTCATGCGGCTGGCGAAGTCGAACGAACCGCTTCCCGTCAATATTGGAAATCCGAATGAGTTCACGATCCTGGAATGCGCGAAGATGGTGTTGAAAGTGGTGGGATCGAAGAGCAAAATCCGCAATGAGGCTCTTCCTCAGGACGATCCAAAGCAGCGCCGTCCTGACATCAGCAAGGCCCGCGCATTGCTCGGGTGGGAGCCCAGGATCGATCTGGAAAGCGGGCTGCGGAAGTCACTCGATTATTTCAAGAAAGCGGTTGCGGAAGAAGATTCAGGGAAGTAAGACGAATGGCAGCGCCCGGAGATAGGGTGGCGGAACTCAGGACGGTTCGGTAGTCTCGGCCACGAAGTCGGTCAGTTTCTTGATATTGGCCCGCTCGTCCTTGGCTTGCAAATCGAACCCGATTCCCATGCCGAAGCCAGGATGTGAGGTCAGAACGCTTCCCCGCACCTGTAGTTTCATCTCGTAGGTCCGAACTACGATTTCCACGGTTGCTCCCTGCGGAAAGGGCAGCGGCATTTCCAGGTAACATCCCCCAGCGCTCAAGTCGGTGAGACAGCAGCGATTCGGAACAGACGTTCCGGTCCGATATACCTCCGCCCCTAACCGGCAGGCGTAGCGAGCCTGTGCGCGGCGATTGTTCGAGTCCGGTTTTGGATCAAGTACGGCTGTTGCAAGATCGCTGTGGGCAGTTTCTGGCTGCTCCTGATGTCGGCGCACATCCGGCTTGGCGTCGGCCTTGCGCGGCTCCGACATGCTCAAGGCGACGGGCAACGGGTCCTGTAACTCGATACTCTGTTCTTCGCCCTCTCGACTGGCTGCGCTGGACACGTTGGCGGCCAGGAATTCATCCAGCAAGCGGCGCGAACTCCTGGGCACGTCTGCGAACTGCACCCCTGCGCGCCCATTCCACTCCTGCCAGACGACTTGTCCGGAGAGGCGAATGGAAGATTTTTGTCCGGGCAGAGTGAACTGAAAATAAACCTTGCTGGTGGGCGGCAGCTTTTTACCAAATGATACGGCCATTCCGTCGGCGGCAAGATCGATCAAAGTGGCCTTCTCCCGTTCGACATTGGCGTAATCGACGAGCGCTTGCGCGTGCACGGTAGCACGCGATTTCTTGCGTTTCTCCTTGCGCATGACCGCGCGGGCCGCACGCAGGCTGCTCAGCGCGCGATCGTAGGCCACAGGCTTGTACAGCACAAAACTGACGCCCAACGAAAATAATTCGCGAATACTCTCCTGCGAACTGACCACCGCGATGGCCAGCGTAGTATTGTTCAAGCGCGACGACCGGGTCTCCTGCAAAAGCCGGGTGACATCCCGACTCGAATCACCATCCACGACTATAGCGTCGTATCGCTCCTGCGCGGTTCGAATGGCGGCGCGTGCAAAGTCCGGGCACGATTCCACTCCAATGTTCAGTTCTTTCAGGACACGGTCCAACACCTGTGCCGCATTCTTGTCTGTGCACACGAGGAGAGCAGATAAAGTCATACGTACGGATGATGGTAGATTTCGTCGGTATGCTGAACAAGGTTACTGGGGTCACGAGCCTTGGGTTTGGTGTAAACAGTTAGCAACGATTCAGAGGGTCGGAAAAAAGGAAAAACCCCAATGTTCGAAAATTAAAGATTGGGGTGTGGTTCGGTTGCGCGAGCTGGGCGGTTGCGGTTAGTACATCATCTCTCGGACAGCCACTATGCGGTAGGCTTGCAGGTTGTTCATCATGTTGGACCAGCAGCTGTCGTAATTCCAGGAAACCGTGCCGCCGCCGCTCCAGTTGAAATTCGGGACGCCCGGCGCACTCGATGCAGGCAACAACGCGCCGTTTGAATCGTAAAGATTAGCGACCAGCATCGAGCCGTTCACTATGCCGTTGCCACCGCCGTTCTTTACGACGGATCCCTTTCCGATAACCAGAATGAGCCCGTTGTAGCTGGGATTCCCCTGGAAGGTTAAGTTGCCCGTGACCAGCAGAATACCGGACCCAGTCCATCCGCCAGGTAAGGTGAGATCGCCGTTCACAACGTTGATCTGCGGAACGGCGTTGGTTCCGGGCCGCAAGATGGTGCTTGGATTGTTGCCGTAAACGTTGTTGCTGTTTCCTGCAACCAGGGTTACGCTGCTGGCAAGATTTTCCAAACCTCCCACGGTAGACAGCATCGTCAACTGCGAACCGATATTGGCGACGCTGGGGCTGCCATACTGAAGCGGCCCAGTGTAGCTCGCCGGACGGTTATTGGCATCGCCGGTGAGAATGGTTACAGCCGGATCGTTGTAAGCGCCAAGAGCGGGCTCTCCAATGGCAGCCGGACAGCCTACGCCAGCGTTGGCCCCTTGGGCTATATCATTCCCGCTTACTGTGAAAGCATTTGAGTTGGGCGTGTTAAAGACTGGGTTGGCGCCATCGAAGATCATTGGGCCTGGCAAAGTTGGGAACTTGTTCGATACCGCTTCGGCCTGGACCATGCGACGCGAACCGCTCGGCGTGACTGCGAGAGTCGTCATTACATACACGGGCAGGTAATTTGGATTCAGCGCCGCGCAACTTCCGAGGGTCGTGGCAACCTCAGTCGCGCCGTTCCAGCACACCAGGGCACCCGGCGCCAGAGCTGGGTCGACCCGGTTGACAGTACTTGTACCTGAGGCCGTGGCATTCGTCTTAACGCTGATACGGGTCCATTTCCATGACGATACCGGGTTCATGGCATAAGTGGCGCTGGCGGTGGTACTCGTATACCAGCCTCCGCCCCCGGGGGCCGGAGGATTGCCGCTGCAAGCCGCGCCCATATTGGACATTTCAGTGCAGATTTCCGTATCCGGATACACACTCGCGCTGCCGTTCGTCACCCAAGGCGTGTCCGTCTCCCCGTTTTTCGGGTTCAGCACGTAGAGAAAAGCATTCGCGTTGCCCGGCAGAGTAGTGGGAAGGCTGGCGGCGAGGGAGTTGGCGGCTCCGCTGCGAAAGCGATCGCGTACCTCCTCCATTCCAGCTTTTGCAGCGAAGAATGCTTTTTGCTCGTCGCGGAAGTTTCCGCTGATAGTGGTGTCTGTCATGGTGAGCATGATCATGCCCGCGCCAATCGCGGTGATCAGCAGGACAGTGAAGATCGCCACAAATAAAGCAATACCCTTTTCCGAATTTCTGTTGTTCTTGCAAGGTTTAGTCATAGGTTTACTCCTCACAGGCAGCTCATCGGCTTCGCGTTGGCCGCCAGCGAACAGTTGTTCAATGAAACCTCTCCCTCGAAGCTGGTCTGGATCTGCTGATGGGTCTTGGGATCTGTAACGTTCGGATCCTGAATGGTCAGCGAGATGTGAATTGTCTTGACGCTTGCCAACTGTGGCCCGTCAGTGCCGAGGACAAACCCGACAGGCTCCGCGGGAGGAACGATCTGATTACCGTTCACATCAAAGTAGGTGAAGATGGTGGTTGTGGTGAGGTCGTTGACCTCGGTGCCCCAGTCTCCCCCAGTCTGGGTCAATGGCGCAGCGTTCGCCTTCGCGATTGTGCTGCGCTGAAAGCAAAGGTTGCAGTTTCCGGAACCATTGATCTTGTACCGGACCTCCTGCACAATGCCGGTCCCATTGATGTCTCCTTCAAACCAGATCGAAGTGGGACTAATTTTCACTAAGCCGACCGCTACGCGCGGATCATTAACGCCATTGGTAAGATTCGTCACGATCCGGCCGTTTGGGTACCCGATCTGGTTGATGTCGCGAAAGAACTGGTCGACGAAGTCGCGCGCCTGGTCGAAGTTGTCGACCTTGATTTGTTCCGTGTAGATGCGCTGCGCGGCCGTATTCAATTGGCCGAAGACTCCGGCAGTGACAAGGCCAAGAACGCCGACGGCTACCAGCAACTCTACGAGGGTGTGTCCGCGCTCACTGCGACGAGTGGTGTGTTTCATCTTTATGTCCCCTGGCCGATGATTGTGCGAACCGTAGCCACCGGAGCGAAGGCCACCGCGTTGTTGCCGTTGTGTTTCAATTGCGCCGAGACGGTCAGCATCTTTGCGAAACCGAGAGAGTTCGGGATTGCCGTGACGTTCCAGCGCACGTCATATACAGCCTGACGGCCATTGGTATCGCAGTCGGTGTAGAGCATCTGGTAGTTGGCAACGGCGGCGGCGGTGAAGTCCAGTTCACCGTTGGCCGTTACTGTCGGTCCCCCCGGCGCTGTACTCACGTTCAAAGGATTGTTGGGAATGCAATCGTTGATGGTCACGATTGTGTTGGTGGCCGCGGGAATCGCCATGATTCTCTCGGTCACTGCCTGCGCTAAAACAGTGGAGTTGCTCAGTTGCTTGCTCCAGGCATCTCCGCCAATGGCGCGGACGATCAACGCCATCGAGCCCAGGATTCCGACCGCCAGAACAACCATAGCGATCATCAACTCAATCAGGGTCAAGCCGCTTTGCCCGGACTTTCTATTCTTACTTGTGTGCCGCATCATTCCCATGCCGCTCCATCCCAAATGATTGGTTTTGTTCTACCGCTTCGGGTTACGACAACTCCGGCCCAGCCGGTACTGCCGACTCGCGCATCCTTGATGTAATAAACGAAATAGCCAGCTGCGGGAGTGGAGCAGACGCCTGCTGAATAAGCACAGGGCAAGCCGCGGGCCGAGTAGCCCAAAATGGTGGTGTTATCGTAGGTCGTGCCCGCCGTATCCCCTACGAGCACATACGCAGGCGGCGCCCCCGCTCCACTGGGAACTCCCGCCGCCATCGAGATCGACGAAGTGAACGTAATTACAGTTTCGGTGGTTTGACACACGCCGTCATTGTTGACGTCGATACATGCTTGCGGCGGCGAGGCGTTGTAAGCAATCGTGTAAACCTTGTTCTGCCGCGCCGCCTGGATGCGGGCCTGCTGCATCAACGCGGAAAGATTGCTGGCCGCCGATTTCAAGCGGATGCTGTAAAACGCATTGATGAACGAGGGCATCGCGATGGCCACGATGGTGATGCCGATTCCGACCACGATCAACAATTCGAGCAGACTGAAACCACGTGCAAATCTCGCCCCAGATTCATGGACCGCGGATCCACGTCCAGCGATGTGGCTGCCGCTGGGCGCGTCTTTAGAAGGGGTGATCGCTACTCGTGAGAACATTCAAATCCGCCTAGGCCCAAGAATGGCTCCGACCGCACTTATCGCTCATCAGAATAGCCGCTGCTGGAATTCTTGACAGATAACGAAAGTGATGTAACCCCGGGGGTGGGCGCTGTATGCCGAGTAATTGAAAATAAGCTAGTTAGAGTGACTCACTGGTGCGGATGCAGTGGTAAAGGGCATCCGTCAAGGCAGATTCGCTACAATGTGGAATCAAATCGGCAAGGGAAACGCATTGCGATGCCATCCTCGAATTCAGCGCGCTTGTCTGTGTGGTTGCTGTTCTGTTTATCAGCCATCGTGGCTATGGGTTTTTTCTTCATTCCCGCATTCGTCATTCGCCCTTTCGCGCGTCAAAGCGTATCGGGCCTTAGCTTGGCGATGGCACTGCGGCAAAGTGCGCCATTGCCCACCCTGATTGCCGCCCTGGTGTGCGTCGCGCTTGCGGTGTTGCTGTGGCAGTGCGGCAATCTGCGGCGAAACATTGTCCTCTCCTGCGTTGTTGTCCTCGTGCTGTTTTCGGCGGTTATGTCGCGGCTCAATTACTTCGAATGGATGTTTCATCCGGTGGACAGTGCTCAGTTCGAAGCGGAAGGAGCGAGCAAACTCCCTGAAAAAGAGATGATTCTCGCCGTGCAATATGGCCGCGACGCGCGGGCCTATCCCATCCGGGAAATGGCTTATCACCACATTCTGAATGACGTGGTGCAGGGCGTTCCCATCGCGGTGACGTATTGAACGCTGTGTCACACCGGTCTGGTGTGGACGCGAACTGTGAACGGGCGGGTTCTCCATTTTTACCTGGCTGGAATCAACAACCAGAACTTCATCATGCGGGACAAGGAAACGGGCAGCTGGTGGCAGCAGATCACGGGCAAAGCTATTTACGGGGCCCTGAAAGGCTCAACTCTCGAGTTGGTTCCCAGCGATGAACTCACGTTTGGGCAGTGGAAATCCGAAGTTTCCGGTGGAAGAGTCCTGGCTCCGGTTGCGAAGTATGTCAAGGAGTACGACAGCGACTGGGAGCGCGAAGTGGCCAAACTTCCGGTGGTGATCAGCTTTCCGGGGACTGAGTTGAAGTCGCGCGATATCGTCGTGGGGCTCAAGATTGATGGCACGAGCCGGGCTTATCCCTGGGACAAGTTGGTGAAGCAATCGCCCGTAGTCGATCGGGTAAATGGCAAACCGATTCTCATCGCAGTCGGTCCCGATGGCAAATCTTTTCGCGTTTTCGTCAGCCGCGTCGACGGTCAAGATGCCGAGTTTTTCCTGAAGGGCGACAGCGAGAGTCCCACAAATGCAAGTCCGGCCGACGTAAAGACAAATCTCGGCACATCGACGCCCGGCGTGGCGGCGGCGAGCGGAGTTACGAACACGCCGTCAAATACTTCATCCCCGGAGAAACCCTGGCTGCTCCTGGACACAACCACTGCGAGCGAATGGAACTTTCAAGGCTGCGCCGTCTCGGGTCCCTCTAAAGGAAAGTGCCTGGACCGGATCCCGGCCCTGAAGGATTACTGGTTTGACTGGCGGAACTATCACCCCGAGACCACTGTCTACAAGCGCTAAAGGTGACGGCAAATTTTGGCAAGCTCGCGCCAGCCTGAAGATCGTGTTTTTGTGGGGCGGCTCGTTGCTTCAGCCGGTGCATCTCTCTGCAGTTTTTGTCCGCCTCAACTACACTCTCTTGAAGCTCTGTGGGAGGATTTCGAGTGCCCGCTATCGCTGCATTGTTTTGGGATATTGGAGGCGTTTTACTCACCAACGCGTGGGATCGCAGGGAACGTGCGAAAGCGCTCGAACATTTCCATCTTGACGCGGATGAATTTCACAGCCGCCACGAGATGGTCGTGTCCTCGTTCGAGCGAGGCAAGATAACGCTCGACCAGTACCTGGAGAGCACCGTCTTCTACACCTCGCGATCGTTCGAGCGCGCTGCCTTTCGGGCCTTCATGTTGGATTTGTCGCAACCATTGCCGGACCGACTGCCCTTCGCCCAGGCACTCGCGAATTCCGGCAAATATCTCATGGGCACCATCAACAACGAATCGCGCGAGCTCAATAACTACCGAATTGAGAAGTTCGCATTACGCGGGATTTTTCGGGTGTTTTACAGTTCTTGCTTTGTGGGCCTGCGCAAGCCCGAGCGCGATATCTACCGGATTGCGCTTGAAACCACCCAGTTCCCTGCCGAGCAATGCTGCTTCCTAGATGATCGCGACATCAATCTGGAAGGTGCGGCGCAACTGGGGATGCACACTATCCAGGTGCAATCCCTGGAACAGATGAGGAGCGAATTGGCAAAGCTGGGCGTGGTTGTTTGAATGAGCCTTGTTGGAGGAGGGTTAGGAAGTCTTGCGTGGCTGAGAGGTCTTCACGCCCGCGCCGCTGGGCACATCAGATTCCAGGTTGCTGAGCGTCAGGTCGCTGGACCAGCAATCGGCGGCGATCTTCCACTCGCCTCCACTTTGGCGTTGGCAGACCCAAAGATACTTTCCTCGTTCCTCACGCCGCTTGCCCACCGCGCTGGGCACTAAGGCTTTGAAGCGACCGGCTTCATAGGCGAGATCACCGGCGATCTCGACGCGCAGTGCTTCCATATCGACTTCCCCGAATCCAGTTTCCAGGGCACCGTGCAAGAACTCCCGCACGGCCGCCGCTCCTCGCATCGCGGGATAATTCGAACGCAGCACCATTGCATCGGAGATGTATAGCTCGAGCACATCATCCAAATGTTTGGTATTGCAGGCTAGCACCCACTCCTGAGTGACACGGCGGACCGCAGCCTCGGCCCGGCTCATATCGCCGCGCATGGCCGCATTGGGGGAGCGCAGCTTTTCTTCCCGAACGGCGAGTTCGCCTCCGGCTCGAGGAAAATTGCCTTCCTGGCTGCCATAAAAATAATGGTGGTGGTAATGGTGGTGAAAATGCTGGCTGTCGTTTGCTGAAGGACGGGGTGGGATGGGATTGGGTTCAGGCACGAAAGCAGGCGGAGGATGCACCAGGCCTTCCGCATTTGGCCGTTCCCCGCCCGGGCTGTCGCCTATTGATATGGCGATGCCGCACATACCGCAAAATTTCGTCTGCTCGCGGTTGCGATATCCGCAAACCGTGCACACGGTTGAGGCCGGCTCGACCGCAAGCTTTTGCTCCAGATCATCTGCAGCATCGGCTGCGTCCGCTTCGGCAGCCAGGCGTTCCACGGCTTCCAGAGCCGCAGCCAAAGCCTCGGGACCCGGTTTGGCACGCTTCATCTCAGGATTCAGCTTGCGCAGAAGCTGGTCCACCTGATCGTTGTGGCTGGAGGATCCGGATGGCCCTACGTTCTTCTTCTCTTTGTCCACGGAAGTTTGATCCTGCTTAACCGGAATTGTAGCCCAGGGACTAGCGGAGGTGTTATCGAGTGGAGAACTCCACCTTGCCTTCGGTTTCGGTGGGAACGCCATTGCAGGTGGCGGGACGGTATCTCCAACTCCTCACGGTCTGAAGGACACGGCGGTCTCCGGCCAGCCCCCCGCTCTCCAGAATCAAAGGACTATGCACCCGACCATCGATCCCGATGATGAAACTTACCTTTACTTTGTGGCCAAAAGCCGAGGTGGTAAAGAGCGGATCAGGGGTGGTCAGAGCCTCAGGCGGCTGGACCTCTCCGCAGCTTGGCCGTGAACTGATGTGCCGGACATCCACGAACTGCGCCGCCCGAACCAGACTTCTGGTGAACTGCCGCTCGCGAGTTTGCAGCGCCCCGGAGGCGAGGTTCTTGCCCGGAGTGCTCACTGCAACTGAGAACAGCGAGAATAAACCAAAAAAAATTGCCGGCCAGATGCGACGCATGAAGATTCCGACGACCGTAAGAGGGTCTGCCCCACGACGTAGCTGGCACATTTGGTACCGTCCCGCGAATGTCGGTCAGCCTCTATTCTCAACTACTTACCGCCGCACCGGTACCTGCGCGGGCCTGTTTTGTGAAAGGGATTGCATCGCAGTGGATGCTCTTTGCGCTCGTCGGGAGTGGTACAGCGCGCGGGATTTGCCGATTCAAGCGGCTCTAATGGCATGCCGCTCATGAAGACTTCGCCTACCCGCGACGAACGGTAATCAGCGTCACTTCGGGCGGGCAGTTCAGCCGCACTGGGATCGTGATGGTACCGATCCCAATGTTCGTGTAAAGCATCAACTCACCGATCCTGTGCATCCCGCTTATATATTTCCTGCCCAAAGGAGGAAGGTACAGAGGAGGCGTCAGCGGCAGTCGGATTTGCCCACCGTGCGAGTGTCCAGATAACTGGAGATCGACAGGGTAGCGCGCCACGTAATCGGCATAATCCGGTTCGTGTGCCATCAAGATGACGGCTTCGTCGGGCGGAACCGGCTGTAAGGCGGAATGCAGATCCGCGGTCTTGAGGAGCGCACTTCCTACACCGGCTAGCCAAAAACGGCCGCCGTTGTGCTCAATTGGGACCGCCGAATTGGACAGGACTGCCAATCCGGCGGCTCGCAGGACCGCCGTTACCTGGGGCGAACCCGCGATGACGTCGTGGTTCCCCATGACTGCCCAGCGGCCGTGAGTGGCTTGCAGTTTTTGCAGCAATTGAGAGCAGGGCTCGGCATCGGCCAGCCCAAGTGATCGATCCCCGAACGGAGGCGAGGTTACAAAATCGCCGGTCAGCAGCACCAGATCAGGTCGAGCGCGGTTGACGATTTCAACAGCAGATTGGATTGGGTGAACTGAAAAGATTGGATCGTAATGGAAGTCGCTAAGCAGCGCTATATTGAAGCCGTCCATTCGCGCGGGCCAGCGTTTCAGGAGAACTTCCTGGCGCACGATCCTTGGGCGCATCGGCTCGACGAAGACTCCATCGGCAGCAATGGCAGTGACACCCGTACCTGCCGCCAGACCGAAGAAATTTCGCCGGTTAATTTGCCGGGAAGACAAACACTCCTGATATGCAGATTGCCGGAGAACTCCCACCTCTTAGGATACTCGAAGGGCGAGTGCCGATGGGATGACGGCAGCTGAACCCGCTAAAAACTGAAGGCAGCTTGCAAGTCGATACGCCGGACTGCGCCGCCGGTGGAAAACGGGCCGCCCTGCAACGAGTTTGGCTGGTCGAAAAATCCGGATCCGAGGACGCCACTGGGATTACCCAGATTTACTTTGTTGAAGACGTTCCGGACGTTCATGGAGAGAGTGAGATTATAACGGCGATCGGAACTTTGGCCTCCCATCATGGGGCCTCCGCCGAACAAGGGTCCGTGTCCATGTCCGCCACCTCCGTGCCCGCCCCCGCCTGGCCCCCCGGGACCCATGTCCCTTCCCGCTCCCTTCGCTTTCGCGCCAAAGCCGAAGGTTTTACTCAGCCGCAGATTCAACACGACGTGAGAGGGGCCCGTTCCGTAATTGATGGGTACTTGCGAAACTCCCGTTAAAGCTCCCGCGGCGTCAAACGTGCCCAGCGGAGTGCAGTAAATCGTGGAAGGAGGCGTGGGAAAGACGTTCTTCGCGCAGGTGGCGGTCGAAACCAGGCCGGGACGATCGTTGAAAATTGAGTCCCCGTTCACGTCGTCGGGCACTGTGATATTGAATGGTGCTCCCGAACTGACCACCATGAAGGGGCTAAGCCGAAAAAGGTAGGGCAGAGAAATGCTTCCTCCCAGGAAAAGGCGGTGGCGCGTATCGAACGATGCCCGTCCATAGTCCTGGCTCAAGTTATGTGAATTGGAAGCGAAGTTCGAGACGCCCGACGCGTTGCTGTTTGCATAGTTCAAGGTGTAGTAGCCGAAGAGTTGCAGCAATGAACCGATACGAACGTTGCTATTGAGAATCAGCTGTTGCTGGCGGAAAACCGATTCGGAAACGAACTCGTAAACATTCCCTTGACTGGGGTCGGGCCGGACGTTGCTGCCCGGCAGTGGAGCATTCGCGTTGATTGTGGCCAGGTGGTCGAAACCGCGCGAGTTCAAATAAGTGACGGAGAGAGTTGCTGACTTGCTCACCTGGCGCTCCACACTGACCGCGGACTGCAGAGTGTAGGGCGCGTGCAGGCGGGGGCTCACTGCATAGACGGTCGGAGTCGCGGTGCTCGCGGCAGAGAGGTCACAGTTGGCAGCCACGGGAAAACAAGTGGGATTCACCAGAACGTACTGCTTCTGCACGACCCCATTGACCCGCTCGGCTTGCAGGATCTGCTCTGATTGGAAGCGATCGTAAAAAATTCCAAACCCTCCGCGAACGATAGCCTTCGGTTGGCCGTTCCGGCCACCCACTCCCCAGGCAAATCCCACGCGGGGCGCCCAATCGCCGCGATCATGGATGTAGCCTTGCGTCTCGAACCGCAGGCCTAAACTCAAGGTGATGTTTGGCCGAGCGCGCCAATCGTCTTGCATGTAGAGTCCCGCGTCGTAGGTCGAGAGGCCCTTGTTAGGAAGTCCCGTGGTGATCGAGAGCTGCGTTGCATAGGGAACGCCTCCACTTTGCAACTGCTGCTGTGCGTATTGATAGGAGACCGGGCAGGGGGTGCTGGCTGGCAATTCATTGGGATCTCCCGTGGTGTGGCAGTTCAGGTCCGTGAGTCCATTCAAAGAGGAAAAAATAAATGTGCCGTTGAAACTCGATGTGGAGTAGCTATCCAGACTGAGAGCCCGCAGTCTTCCGCCGAATTTCAGGGTGTGGTTCTGGTGAATCATGGAAGTGTAGTTCTGAAATTCGTAATGGTTCTCGTGACCGATGATGGTGCCCTGGTTGTTTCCTCCGCCACCAAATGCGCCACGAACATTAATCGTGGGATCGGTGCTGATTGCATTTTGACTGTCGTTCTCGCGTAAATACTGAAAGCGGGTTTCGTTGACGATGCTCGCGCCAATCACCTGGGTATCGCCAATCTGAAACGTGTGTTCAGCAGAAACGTCGTTGTATGCCTGGGACGGTAGATTGAACTGTCCGACGCCATCATTATTCTGCGAGTCGCGAAAATATTGATAGCGAGCGGTCAGAGTGTTGTTCTTGTTGACCGCGTAGTCGAGTCGAGGGCTTAGGTTCGTGCGGCGTCGTGGATTCGGAATCGCCTCCTGCAGGTTGAAGGCATTCAGATTCTGATCCAGGATCAGCGCATTCACAGCGGTCACATCATTGATGTTTCGCCGTTGCCCATTGAAAAAGAAGGATGCCGACTTGCCCAGGGGACCGCCAATACTCCCGTCGTAAATGGTGGTGTAATAGCCCGGTTCTAACCCGGCGAAGGGGTTGTGCGAGTTGAAGACGGAATCGTTTCCCATCACGAAAGCTTGGCCGTGAAACTTGTCCGTCCCGGGCTTGGTGAAGACTTCAATGCGGCCGTATCCCAGTTTGTCGTATTCGGAAGAAAACGGATTCTGATTGATTCTGATTTCGCGAATGGAAGCTTTGGGAGGCAACTGGCCAGCCGTGAATCCGTCGATGTACATCTGACCCCCGCTGGGGCCCGCCGACGGCCCGGCCAGCGCTTCCAGATCGGACTGCAATTCATCCGGATCATCGGGCAAAGCCTCGAGCTCTTTTCCAGAAATAACGATCGCGCCGGCATTATTGTTGGGGTTGACGTCGATGGTTGGCGCAGTGTCTGAAACCTGCACGTGCTGGGTCTCGACTTCAATGTCCATGGTCACGTTCAGCCGGAGCGGTTGATCGGCCACGACCACGTTATCGTTCTCGTACAAGGTAAAGCCCGCTGCGGCGACGGTCAGGACGTACTTGCCAGAGGGCAGGCTCTTAAATTCGTAATTCCCCTGTCCGTCACTCTTGATTGCGATCGGAGACCCAGTCGCGGGGGTCATGATGACGGTTGCACCGGGAATCGCAGCTCCCGAGGGATCAGCAACCTGGCCCCGCAATGCCCCGGTCGTGTTCTGAGTAACAGAATTGGGAACCGCACCTGCAAATAGAAACAGTATGAGTACAAACGGCAGATACTTCTCGAGCTTCATGATTATTTTTCCAATCCCGACAACAAGCAAAATTGAAGCGACTGAATGAGTATTACTGCGATGCTTCTCCGCCGGGCGCTCCACCAAGGCTCCAGGGGCTTAACATCATGGCGTCGCTCGCACTGGGCGCTGCCCTCAGGATGGGTTCCACGCCGCTGAGCAGCGTGATCACTGTTTTCGGGCTGGACGAAGCCCCTTCCGTAGCCAGAATGACAACAGCATCTCCCTTCTGGAGGTTCATATCCTGCAAGGAGCCGGAGGGCAGTCTCGCGATGATCTGCTGCAGATCGCGTCCTGCACCGTGCATGCCTCCTGCTCTGCTCCCCTGGGCCATGGGTCCGTTTGGGGATGCTGAGCCCGCTGCACTCCCCGCGGGCATGGGAGATTCCTTAGCGCCTGTACTGGTAGGTGCGCCGCCTAGTGCCTGAGGCACCATGCTCTTCAGGCTCGCGGCGAACGCGTGGGCAATCTCCGCCGGAACTTTGTGCAACCGCGACTCAGGCGTGATTCTCACTTCGACAGTCTTCTTGCTGGAGAGATCCTGCACGCTGAGTGTTCCCGCATTCGCATCTACGGATTTGACGATGCCGGAAAATTGCGGGAAGAATCCCACATAAATTTCTTCCGCATCGAGTTTGCTTCCATCCGCGTTGCGATTGCCCCGGGCCCTGAGTTGATCGCCCACTCGAATTTGTGCAATGGTGGCTGTCTTCGCATTCTCCGGTCGCGCCGAGTCCGCCGCATACCTGCGGATCAACGTGTTCTTCGATGTTTGAACGGCGACTTCCCTCTTTGCACCCATTCTCGGAACCGAGATATGGATCGTGGCGGTCGCCGTGTCTACGGAGTCGACCATGCCACCCACGCCACGTTTCTGCCAGTCCTGTCGGACCTGATCGGTGACCGCCGCCACCGCCGAGGATGTAATAACGATAACCTCGAGGGCGGAAATCGTTTTGCCGTCCTCGGAACCGGCGCCACGCACGCGAATCGTGTCCCCGACCTGCAAGTCTTGCAGTTGGAGGGGCGTGGCATTCTTCAGATCTTTCTCACCGGGGGTAAGCCGCAGAATGCGCGCATTCGGCTGCACCGTTACCGCGATATCCGATCCCGATGTTGGCGAGAGAGTGATCGTGCCTCCATTGATCGTTTTGATCCTGCCGATGCCTTTTGCAATTGTTGTCGCCTGCGCTCGCGCTTTTAACGGACATAGCGTCGAGATGCCCGCGCAGAGCACAAAAACAGCTAAGATAACGGCAATCGCTGCGCTTCTTTTTTGCATAAGTATCGACTCTCTAATGTACAGCCTGCTTTCTCTTGCAAGTTCCCGTTTTACAAAGTTTTACCCAATACAAAGAACACTTACAAAGCGGCGGACGGCGCCCCTTACGTGTTTGAGTTGTGAGTGATGGAAGAACTTGAGAGGTTGTGCACTCAACAATTATGAAAAGGTGCACCTACGATGCCAGGCGCCGCACAATTACAGAATTCTTTCGTGTGTATAGCCTGCTACCGCCAACGCTGATAAGAGCTCCACAATATGCTCCGGGCCGCGGGTTTCCATGGTGATATCGATGGCGGTGTCTCCCAGATTCACACCGTGGTAGGCGCGGTCGTAGCTGGTCTCCACGATATTGGCGCGATGGTCAGCCAGGATGCCGGTAAGCCGGTGTAAGGCGCCGGGATAATCCGGGAGGTGAACTCTGAGGCGCACCAGCCTGCCATCTTTGACCAAGCCGCGCTCAATGATGCGGGAAAGCAAGGTTACGTCGATATTGCCCCCGCAAACCAGCACCGCCACTCGCTTGTTCTGCAATTGGATCTTGCGATTCAGAACTGCCGCGATGGCGGCCGCGCCCGCGCCCTCCGCTAAAGTCTTTTCGCGTTCCAGCAGCAGAAGAATGGCATTGGCGATCTCTTCTTCCTCAACCGTTACGATATCGTCGACGTACTTCTGAACCAGCGGCAGGGTGTAATCGCCCGCACGGCGAACGGCAATTCCATCCGCAATCGTTTTGGCCGAGTCGAGCGTGACCGGCTTTCCCGCTGCAATGGCTGCCTTCATGGAAGGAATTCGCGCGGGCTGTACGCCGTACACCTTTACGGAGGGGCGACTCTCTTTCACCGCGCAGGCCACGCCGCCGATAAGTCCGCCACCGCCAATAGGGGAAACAATCACCTCAACGTCAGGATGCTGCTGCAGAATTTCCAAGCCCAACGTGCCTTGCCCGGCGATGACTGACTCGTCGTCAAAGGCGTGGATCAGGACCAAGGAATCCTGTTGCGAGAGTTCGATCGCCCTTCCATAGGCTTCGTCGTAGTTGGTTCCATGCAGCACGACCTCAGCCCCATAGGCGCGGGTGGCAGAAACTTTGGTCAGAGGTGTGGGCAGCGGCATGACGATGCGAGCCCGCACGCCATGCCGCCCGGCATGGTAAGAAACTCCCTGGGCGTGATTCCCTGCAGAGGCCGCAATCACACCTCGAGCCCGCTCGTCAGGCGACAGGGTCAAAATTCTGTTCAGCGCACCCCGTTCTTTGAAGGCGCCCGTGCGCTGCTGATTGTCCATTTTGAGATAGATGGAGTTTCCTGTAACTGCGGAGAAAGTCTCCGAGCGAGGGCAAGGGGAGACTCGAATGTCGGCGCGAATCCTGCCGAGTGCAGCTTGTATATCAGGAAGTTGAATCATGTGCAGACACGGAACACGTAGCCCGGAGGCATTCGTCCGGGGCTTAAAGAGTACCGAAAAGCTTCCTAGAATCTCCAGTAGGCGCCCACGGCCACGAAATAATTATGCTGGCGCGACTTGCCCGTTGGGGCTAAAGGAAAATCCGGGTGCCCTGACCAGAAATCGCGAGCTTCGCCACGCAGATAGACTCGGCGCGTCAGCCTTACATCAAGGCCAACGCCAGCTTGCAGAGTGGCACTCGTAGTCGACTTTCCAGGATTCGTACTGCCGAATGCAAGGTTGCTGCTCTGGCTGAAGTGGCCAAATCCAGCGCCGAGACTTACCCAGGGCGAAAACGCGGTGGTGGGAAATAAATTGACCCGAGCAGCAGGAGTCACAAACAGCTGCTTGTAGTTTGATGGCACAACGGGATTCGTCACTGATCCGGCATTCAAATCTTCATCCGGGTTATACATCAGCACCACTTCGCCGGACACTGAGAGAAGTGGCGATACCAGCAGATGGCGGGAATACTCGACGTCGAAGCTCCATCCCTTGCCGGAGTGAATGACAGGGTTGAGAAATGATGCGCCACTGATCCCCTGATCACTGATGAAAGCATGCCCAAAGGTACCTCCCAGCTCATTTTTTTCGTCCTGGGCCACGGCCGAGACCGCCAGGATAATTACGCACGACAACACCGCAAGCAAAAGCCGTTTGCCAGACATTTACCCCTCCAGCTGGGCTGGGTTTTTTTTGTAAATTGATACGGCGGTAAGGATAGCCTAGCATGAACGCCAGGGTTTCCAGGCACAAATGAAGGTGGGGTTCTTCCCCGTGCATCATCGGCTGCGCGGCCGAACTCCGAATTGCGGAGATGCTAAAATGAGAGGATTGCATGCCTGTAACGGACTTCACTGCCAGCGCTCCGTCTGAGTCGAAAAAGAGAAAAACAAGGGAGGAGCCCCCCCTTAATACCCCTGCTCGCCCGACCAAAGTAGGGTTTGTCAGCCTAGGCTGCCCCAAAAACCTCGTGGACAGCGAAGTCATGATGGGACTGCTGGCGCGAGCCGGAGCGGAACTTACCCGCCGCGCAGAAGATGCAGACGTCATCGTCGTCAATACCTGCTCGTTTATCGACAGTGCGCAGCAGGAATCGGTCGACACGATTTTGGAGATGGCTGCACACAAAGCTGCTGGCAAGGCTAAGAAGTTGGTAGTAGCCGGATGCCTGGTGGAACGATTTCGCGACCAGATCCGCAAGGATATTCCCGAAGTTGACGAGGTGGTGGGGACAGGAGAGCTGGAGAAAATCCTGGCTGCAAGTGGAGTCGCGCCGGCAACTTCGAATTCACCGTTCGTAATACTGGGCACTCGCCCCGAAGCCGACGCGCGTAGCGCTCAAGGCCGATTCTCCCGCGAAGGTTGGGATGGCGCGATCGCCGATCTGCCCAATTACCTTTACGACGAAGACACACCGCGTGTGCTTGCCACTCCGCGCCACATGGCATACATCAAGATCGCCGAAGGCTGCGATCACCCGTGTACCTTCTGCATCATTCCGCAACTCCGGGGGCAGTTCCGCTCGCGCCGCTTCGAGTCCGTCATTGCCGAAGCCGGACGCCTGGCGGCCTCCGGCGTGCGGGAGATTACTTTAATCGGACAAGACACGACTTGTTACGGCGAGGACTTCAACCTGAAAGATGGTCTTGCCCTGCTGCTGAAGAGACTTGCTGGCATCGAAGATATTCGCTGGTTACGCTTTCTGTACGCCTATCCCAACAAGATCACCAGCAAGCTGCTGGAAACGATTGCGTCGCACGAAAAGGTCTGTTCGTATATGGATGTGCCGTTGCAGCACGCCTCGGCGTCCGTGTTGAAGCGGATGAAGCGCGGCGGGGGCGCCGACGTATTTCTGAAATCCATTGAGAAGATGCGGCGTACGATCCCCGATGTCACCCTGCGAACTTCTTTTATCGTCGGCTTTCCGGGGGAAACCGAGAAAGAATTTAACGAGCTCTGTGATTTCGTCCGCGAAGCACACTTTGACTGGATGGGGGCCTTTTCTTATTCAGATCAGGAAGGCGCCGGTGCCTACGCACTCGGCAAAAAGCTCTCAACAGCTGAGATCGAGCGCCGTAGAAAGCACCTGATGTCCATCCAGCGCCAGATCAGCAAAAGAAAGAAGAAAGCGTTGGTGGGGCGGGAGTTCGACCTACTGCTCGAAGGCGAATCCGAAGAAAGCGAGTTGCTTCTGGAAGGACGA
The DNA here is from genome assembly GCA_036376495.1 of Candidatus Sulfotelmatobacter sp. Taxonomy (GTDB): domain Bacteria; phylum Acidobacteriota; class Terriglobia; order Terriglobales; family Acidobacteriaceae; genus Sulfotelmatobacter. The sequence goes on from DASVAE010000036.1 coordinate 141,510, forward strand.
ACCCCAATGCACGCTCCGGAAATCGATGGCAAGGTGTTCATCAATGAGGTTCCCGAAGAACTCAACCCCGCGCCCGGACAGTTCTACCGCTGCGAAATTACCGAAGCGCACGATTACGACCTGGTGGCAAAGCTCGTTTAGGTTCGACGCGTGCTTGGCCCGGCAGGACGGACAAGGCGCCGCCCCTACACAATCTTTTCGAAAACAAACTCCTATGTCGCGCAAGCGCACCATGAAGCTCCACTGTCCGATCTGCAAAAAAGCGGTAACAAATAACGCACCGGAGTTTCCTTTCTGCAGCCCACGGTGTCGAACCATCGATCTGGGGAAATGGGCCAGCGGCGGGTACGTAGTCTCTTCCCCCGTGACCGACGCAGAAGAAACTCTGCAAGATCCGAGCGGGCAGGATCAAGACCGGAATCAAGAGGAATGAGAGCCTCCGGCGCAGAGGGCCGGGGAATGCGCGCCCCCGTTTGGGCGACTCTGACTGCCACTTTGTTCGGGACCGGCTATCTCCGCCCAGGCCCTGGTACATGGGGCTCCGCAGTCACGGTTGTACTTTGGGGTGCGCTGGCGCACTCGAGACCCTCAAGTCAACGAACCCCGCTGGTGATCGGTCTGGCTGTCCTGGTAATTGTCATCGGGATCGCCGCCGCTACGCAGGTTTGCCGCGCTTCGGGGAAAAAAGACCCTCAGTTCGTGGTAATTGATGAGGTTGCCGGGCAACTGATAGCGTTAGTCGCGGTTCCATTGGCGTGGCAAACTTTCCTGACCAGTTTTATACTTTTTAGGGCCTTCGACATCATCAAGCCGCCTCCGGTGCGCCAATTGGAAAGTCTTCCCGAGGGGAGTGGAATCGTGCTCGATGATGTTGCGGCAGGAATATACGCGCTACTTGTGATGCAAATTCTCCTGCGAATCATTCATCTATTAAAATAAGTTTACCAGCGAGCGCCGCGCATGTCCGGTGATCGCAGCTCGGTGCCGGTCAGTTCATGGGATTCTCTGATCGTATTCTCGGCAAGAAAAACGTCAATGGTGGCCCGCACATTGACGGCGTGTCCCCGTCATTCGCGCTCACGGGGGGCGAGGTGCGAATTAGCGGCTCCGGACTACGCCCGCAGGACCTACTTCGCCCCCGCGTGAAGTTCGGCGACGTTTCGGCCCCGATCGTGGTTAGTTCTGACGGTTTTCTAGTCGCGCGTGTACCCGAGGGCGCGGTGTCTGGAACGGTGGTCGTCGCCACCAACGGACACGAGAGCAATCCGCACCCCGTAAAGGTCGCGGTTACTATCGCTGAGAATCTGCACCCCGTCACCAATCCTGCCCTCGATGCGGAAGGCAACATTTACGTCACGTTTTCTGGATCGCGTGGACAAAAGGTCCCAGTCTCCGTCTTCAAGATCGATACCAACTACAACGTCAAACCTTTCGTGCTGGAGATGATGAACGCCACCTCCATCGCATTCGATCAGCATGGGCAGATGTATGTCTCGTCGCGATTCGATGGAGCGGTGTACAAAGTGGCTCCAAACGGATCCCAGAGCACCTTCACCGAGGGCCTCGGGATAGCTACCGGCATCGCTTTTGACCGTGAAGGAAGTCTCTACGTGGGCGACCGCAACGGCACCATCTTCAAAATCGCGCCCGATCAGCAGATGTTCGTCTTCGCGACCCTGGAGATGAGCGTCTCTGCGTACCACCTGGCCTTTGGGCCGCACGGAGACCTGTTCGTCACCGGTCCTAATGACCGGGTCTATAAAGTCGACCCGAGTGGTAGCGTGAGTACGTTCTATAAAGGGCTGGGGCGGCCTCAGGGTTTGGCGTTCGACTCCGAGGGGAACATGTACGTTGCAGCGTCCCTGTCTGGTACGCGCGGTATTGTGAAGATCTTGCCTGATGGCAGAGCCAGCCTGGAGGTCGCCGGCCAGCATCTTGTGGGCCTGGCTTTCGCTCCCGGGCGCTCCGTTGTTCTCGCCACCAGCAGTGCCGTCCATCACTTGTTGTGGAATATCCCCGGACTGCCCCTCATTCCTGAATGAGCGCAGCCGTCTGTGCCGCTGGTTTCTTGATTTACACTGCTAAAGCGTGAACGCTGAAATCATCGCGGTGGGTTCCGAGATGCTGACTCCCTACCGCATGGATACCAACTCCCTATATCTCACGGATCAACTCAATCAATTGGGAGTTGACCTCATTTTCAAGAGCGTCGTGGGAGACAACCTGCGGCGGTTAGTTGGAGCCGCACAGCATGCATTCTTCCGCTCCGATATCGTGATTTTCAGTGGGGGTCTGGGGCCGACCGAAGACGATCTCACCCGCGAAGCCGTTGCCGAGGCGCTCGGGGTAGGCTTGCGGCGGGATGATGAAATTTTGTCGCGCCTGGAACAGCGGTTCGCGGAACGCGGCTGGAAAATGTCGCCCAACAACGCCAAGCAGGCCGACGTTCTGGACGGGGCGACAGTCCTGCCGAACCCGAACGGCACTGCGCCCGGTCAGTGGCTCGCGGGACAATTTGACGGACGCGAACACATTATTCTTCTGCTCCCTGGACCTCCTCACGAGATGAAGGGAATCTTCGAAAACGAGGCGCGCGAGCGTCTGCGCGCTAAAATTCCGCCATCCCATCTATTTACCCGCACTTTGCGCATCGCCATGCTGGGCGAATCCACTGTGGACGCCCGAGTCTCGCCCATTTATAAGCGCTACCCAGATGTCGAGACCACGATCCTTGCCGGCGGCGGTGAAATAGAACTGCATTTCAAGTCGCGGAGCGCCAACCTCGATGCTGCTCGGGCGCGCGCCGACGAGGTCGCCGGGCTCGTGGAAGACGAATTGGAAGATGCGGTTTTCTCGCGCAATGGCGAGTCTCTGGAACAGATCGTGGGCTACTGGCTGCAGATGAGGAATGCGAGTGTCGCCGTCGCTGAATCCTGCACCGGCGGACTGCTGGCGGAGCGCATAACGTCAATCAGCGGCAGTTCACGATATTTTGTGGGCGGAGCCGTCGTTTATTCCAACCAGTTGAAGACAGACTTTGCGGGGGTTCCCGAAGACATGATTCATCGGCACGGTGCAGTCAGCCGCGAGGTAGCCGCTGCACTTGCGGAGGGGATCCGTTATAGATGCGAATCGACTTTGGGAGTGGGGATCACGGGGGTAGCCGGGCCGGCAGGCGGCACCGCTGAGAAGCCGGTTGGTTTGGTGTTTCACGCCGTCGCCAGCGATACCGGGACCGAAGTGATCCAGAGAAATTTCCCAGGTGACCGGAAACGAATTCGCCGCTTCGCCTCCACCATGGCGTTGGACATGGTGAGAAGGAAGTTAATGTGAAACAGGAGTGAGCGATTGTGATCGCGTTTTGGTCGCGCTGATGGCCTTTAGCTCCCATGCGACTCTTTGTGGCTCTTGACATCGATGACCCCATACGGCAGCGCATTGCGCGCTTCACGGAAGGCGTGCGAAACTTTGCTCCCGACGCGCGTTGGGCGAAAGAGGAATCATTGCACGTGACGCTGAAATTCATCGGCGAGCAGGGAGAGAGCTCCGTTGCTCGAATAAGAGAAGCGCTTGCCGCTACGGCTGGTAGGAGTACGCAAGTTGTGTTCCGCGGGTACGGATTCTTCCCCACGACAAATTCTGCGCGGGTTTTCTGGATAGGGATGGAAGCGGGACCGGAACTCGCTGCTCTGGCGGCTGAGGTTGACGCCAAGTTGACACCGCTGGGGATCGCTAGAGAGCAGAGAAAGTTCACTCCGCATCTCACGTTAGCCCGCAGTTCAGGAGGTTCTGGCGCACCGGGTCGGCGGAAGGAGGATGGTCCTCGGCGCACTTTCGAACACTTGCAGGAAAAGCTCTCAGCATTGCCTGTGCCCGAGTTTGGTAGCATGACTGCCCACGAGTTTTTTCTCTATCAGAGTCGACTCTCGCCGAAAGGATCTACCTACACGAAACTAGCGAGGTTCGATCTCGCTTAAGCGGCGTAGCCCCAGCGGAATCTAAATCTATGCGCCAATTGGTCGCAATAGCCGCGCTCAGCTATTTTTTGGGTTCGATCCCATTCGGCTATCTGCTGGTTCGCATCGTTCGCGGAGAGGACGTGCGCCGCAGTGGAAGCGGCAACATCGGGGCGACCAACGTCGGGCGCAAATCGCGGGGATTGGGAGTGCTTACGCTGCTGCTCGATGCTGCCAAAGGCTTTTTGGCAGTGCAAGTGGCAGTGTTGATCTGCCGATTTCCTGAACATGATCCTCGCCTGTACCACGCCATGGCACTGTCGACATTGCTGGCGATTGTGGGACACATGTTTCCGATCTGGCTGGGATTTCGCGGCGGCAAGGGAGTGGCCACAGCGCTGGGCGCTTTTCTTCGCTTCAACTCCGCTTCGGTGCTGGTTGCCATTATCATCTTCCTCATCGTAGTAGTGCTTTGGCGCCGGATTTCGTTAGGATCGATCGTGACGGCCGTACTGTTTCCGGTGGTGGCGAGTGTCTTTCTGCCTCGGGATGCGTGGACTCTGGGGCTGATCAGCGCGGCAGCGCTGTTAATTATTATCCGGCATCATCAGAACATCAGGCGGCTGCTGTCGGGTCAGGAGCCCAGGTTCTCTGTGGGACACAAATGAGCGAGATCGCTGTTATCGGAGCTGGCGCATGGGGGACAAGCCTCGCCATTGTTCTCGGACGCAAAGGCACCCATCGAGTGCGACTCTGGGCCCACGAAGTTGAAGTCGTTGAGAGCATCAGCAGGAGGCGAATAAACGAAAAGTTTCTGGCCGGCCATTCCATCCCTGAACCCGTGGTGGTCGGCAGTGAGCTGGAAAGAATAGTGGAAGGCGCCGAGATCCTCGTCAGCGTGATGCCGTCACAGCATTGCCGAGCCCTTTTCGAGCGGATGCGTCCGCTATTGTCTCCCGACATTCTAGTGATCAGCGCCACCAAAGGCCTGGAGGAAGGCTCCCTACTGCGCATGTCAGAAGTCATTCGGCAGGTGTTAAACAGCGAGAGCACAGCGATTGGCGCGCTCAGCGGCCCTTCTTTCGCGCAGGAAGTGGCTCGCGGAGATCCCACCGCCATCACGATTGCCTCGCAAAGTAGCGAGCTTCTTCGGATCGTGCAGCAAGAATTCAGTGATCCGAGATTTCGGGTCTACACCAACAGCGATGTGGTGGGCGTGGAACTAGGGGGTGCGCTGAAAAATATCATCGCGATAGCCGCAGGAATCTGCGATGGTCTGGGCTTGGGCCACAATTCGGTGGCAGCCCTGATCACGCGCGGCTTGGCTGAGATGACGCGGCTAGTAATCGCCTGCGGGGGGCGCGCCGACACAATGGCTGGTCTTGCCGGGCTCGGTGATCTGGTTCTCACCTGTACCGGTGGCCTCTCGCGAAATCGTAGCGTTGGAGCCGAACTCGGCCGCGGCAAGAAACTACCCGACATCATTTCGAAGATGCACGGGATGGTTGCGGAAGGAGTCTTCACCACCACCGCCGCAGTGGGGCTAGCTCATGCGCGCAAGGTAGAAATGCCCATTACGCAACAAATGTATGCCATCCTGCACGAGGGCAAGAGTCCGCGGGAGGCAATCGAACAACTGATGGCGCGAAGCGGTAAAAGTGAGTCGGGTTTCGCTTCCTGAGTGGCCGCTGTCCGGAAACACTGTTGATGCTCGACGCGTGTTAGTCTCTAAAGTTTCAAAACGCTTTTTTATGGAGGCGTTATGCGTCTCATCGCGTCTGCCATTGCAATCATGCTTCTTGTCTTTCAGGATTCGTCGCAAGCTCAAAGCAAAAGCACGGCCGAACGTCTGGGATACCCTCAAGACGCCAAACTTCTCATCATTCATGCCGACGACCTCGCTGTAGCGCACTCGGAAGATGCAGCGAGTTTTGATGCACTGGAGAAAGGCGCTGCCACCTCGGCCAGCATCATGGTTCCCTGTCCCTGGCTCAAGGAAGTCGCTGAGCACGCCAAAGCGCACCCCGACGCAGATCTTGGTCTGCACCTGACTCTGACCAGCGAATGGAAAACGTACCGCTGGGGTCCCGTGGCATCCAAAGACCAGGTGCCCAGTCTGCTGGATCCGTCTGGTTATCTTTGGCCTGATTCAGAAGCCGCGAAGCAGCACATCAAAGCCGATGAAGCGGAGCGTGAGATTCGCGCGCAAATGGAAAAGGCGATGTCTATGGGCATTCATCCCACGCACATCGACAGCCACATGGGAGTTCTCTTCTCCCGCCCAGACCTTTTCGCCGCATACGTGAGAGTGGCTCACGAATTTAAGCTGCCGTTCCTGGCGGTTCGCACGCCCGATGCCCCAGCCGCACTGTTATCTCTGCTGTCTGACAAAGATGTGGTGCTCGACTCGATCGTGATGGCGAGCCCCGATGTGAAACCGGGCGACTGGAGGGGCTTCTATCTGAACGCGATCAAGAACCTGAAGCCCGGAGTGACGGAATTCATCGTCCACCTCGGCTATGACGACGCTGAGCTTCAGGCCGTGACCGTTGACCATCCCGACTATGGCTCGGCCTGGCGCCAGCGCGACTACGAAGTCATCACCGGCCCCGAGTTCAAGAAAGCGCTCGAGGATAACCACGTAATTCTCATCCGCTGGGCCGACATCAAGAAGTTGTTAGGGTAGGGCAGTGGGTGAGTTCGCCTTCCGGTCATTTCCCCCGAGTACCTTGGTAATGCCACGGCACCCGGTTTTTCACGCCGTGCGCAGTTTTCCCCTTTAAAATTTGACAGATACCCGTGACCTCTGCCGCCACTTCGCCGACGGCGTCCGCAACGAGTGAGGGGACGCCCTCAGCCCGCGACTCCAAGCACGCGCGCATTCCGATTCTCTATGTCATCCTCGGCGTGTTGCTGGTCATCAGCATCATCCCCATGTACTTCTATTCCGCTCAGGTCGAGGCGATCAATCGCGACCGGCTGAAAACCAACGAAATGCTGCTGCAGAACACCGTGACGCGGTCCCTGGCGGATGACCTGGCGCAGCACGAGCGCTCGCAGCGGATGATGCTAGCCAATCTTTCGTCCGCAATTCAGGTGGCCAGCGGCGGAGATATCGGCGAGAAGAATATCGAATCGCCGGAACTTCGAGCGCTGCTGGAGAACTTCGTAAGTTCTTCGGATGAAATAGCTTACGCAACTTTGCTCAACTCCGAAGCGAAGGGCATTTCCGCCGGACGGATTACTCCGGATGCTTTTCTTCAGCGTGAGCTGGAGCATGCCTACACCGCTGCCCGGGATGGCCGGGTATACAACGGCCAGGCTCTCGTCGAGGGCGAGGGGAAAAATGCCCGAACGGTTTTCCTGGTGAGCGCGCCAGTGCAGTATGAACAGCGATTCTTGGGGATGATCGCATCGGTAGTGGACCTGCAATTTCTGATTCGCCGGCTGCGGGAAGTGAGCGGCGGAGGTCTCACGCCCTATGTCGTTGACTCGCAGGGTCGATTGGTAGCCGCTGCCAATCCGGAATTCGCCACTGGCCAGGATATGAAGAACCTGGATATTGTGCGTACCTTCGTCGACGGAGGCAACAAAGCGCAACTGGCCGAGACGCGCGAATTCAACGTGAGTTCAGGATCTGAAAAGATCGAAATGCTAGGCACTTACAGCCCAGTACAGTCGCTGAACTGGGCCGTGGTCGTGCAGAAGCCGCGACGCGACGCGTACCGCGGGGTCTACGAGATGCAACGCACGGCCCGCCTGCTTGCTTTGCTGGCGGTGCTGCTGAGCATTGGAGTCAGCATTTTCGCCGCCAGGCGCATCACGAATCCGCTTTCAGTTCTCACCGAGTCCAGCCGTGCCATCGCGAAAGGCGACTTCTCACAGCGGGTTCATCTGCTGAGCCGCACGGAAATCGGCGAACTCGCTCAGACCTTTAACACTATGTCTGAGGAACTGGAACACTTTGTCGAGGACTTGAAGCGAGCGGCTGAAGAGAATCGCGCATTATTCATGGGTTCGATCCAGATGCTGGCTGGAGCGGTTGACGAGAAGGACCCTTACACACGCGGCCACTCCGACCGGGTCACGCGCTATTCCCTGCTCATTGCGAAGGAACTGGGGCTGCCCGCTTCGTTCATGGAGACTCTGCAGATCTCGGCCCAGCTACATGACGTAGGCAAGATAGGCATCGAAGACCACATCCTGAAGAAACCCGGCGCATTGACCGAGGAAGAATTCGAAGTGATGAAGACGCATACTACGAAGGGTGCCAACATTCTTCGTCCGGTGCCTCAATTGGCCGAAATGCTGCCGGGCATCGAACTGCATCACGAGGCGCTCGATGGACGGGGATACCCGTACGGTCTCAAGGGCGAGCAGATTCCGTTATTAGCGCGTGTGATCGCGGTGGCAGACACTTTCGACGCCTTAACCACCAATCGCCCTTATCAGCAGGCCCATACGCCTGAGCAGGCGCTGGAGATCATCAAGAATATTGCCGGCAAGCGTCTGGATCCTGAGGCAGTCAATGCGCTGCTGGCGGTGTACGAGCGCGGGGAAATTCGCATCCAGCGATTTACCATCAAGCGTCTGGTTGCTAACACGCCGGTAGCGGTCGCGGCCCCGCCGACCGCCGCAACGGCCGAAGCCACTCCGCTAGAACGCACTCGCGTCTGAGGCAGTTTCCGGTCTACTAAACTCCTTACATACCGCAGCAATTCCGAAATCGCTAGAAGTCCACACTGGCGCCGGGGTCTATAATTGCGCACGATGCCTCTGGCCCCCGGTACAAAGATCAGCCAGTACGAGGTCCTATCATCCTTGGGCGCAGGGAGCATGGGAGAGGTGTATCGCGCGCGCGATTCTCGCCTCGACCGGGAAGTTGCCATTAAGGTCCTCCCGGAACTGGTTTCGCTGGATCCAGAACGCCTGCTGCGGTTCGAGCAGGAGGCGAAAGCGGCCGCAGCGCTGAACCACCCCAACATTTTGGCCGTATATCAGATGGGCACGTTCCTCGGCATGCCCTACCTCGTCTCCGAACTGCTGGAGGGCAAGACGCTGACGGAGGTGATCCGCCGCAACCCGGTTGCACTTCGAAAGGCAATCGATTTTGGGGTGCAAATCGCGCGCGGGCTTGCCGCGGCGCATGAGAAAGGGATTGTTCATCGCGATCTCAAACCCGACAACCTATTCGTCACCAAGGATGGACGGGTAAAGATTCTCGATTTCGGGTTGGCCAAAGTAATCCAGCCGAAGGGTTCTGCGAATTTGGCCGCGACGATCACGTTGCCTGGTGTAGCTCTGGGCACGATCGGGTACATGTCACCGGAGCAGGTTCGAGGCCAGGCGACGGACCAGCGGGCAGATATTTTTGCACTGGGCGCCATCTTGTACGAAATGGTAATGGGGAAAGGGACGTTCCAACGTCCAACTTCCGCCGACACGATAAGCGCGATCCTCAACGAAGAACCCCCGTCTATTACGGAACTCGCACCCGACACCCCGGCGTCCCTGGAGAGAGTCATTCGCCGGTGCCTTGAAAAAAATCCGGAGCAGCGATTTCAATCTGCCTCCGATCTCGCCTTCGCTCTGGAGGCGTTGTCCGATCCGTCGAGGGTCTCGATCAGCGCGCATGTGGCTTCCAGGCCTGAGCCCGAGCGGCCAGGTTGGACGTGGGCTGCCGCGGCAATGGCGTTTGTAGTGGTTGCGCTGGCGATCGCCCTTGTTCTAGAACAGCGGTCGCGCATGCCCAGCGTTTCGCATTATGTTCAACTTACGCATGATGGCCAGCAGAAAGCACTGATTGGGACGGGTGGAGCGCGCCTGTACTTGAGCTTGGGAGAAGTTCGAACAGGAAGCTTCGCGTCGCATGGTGTGGCGGAAATGTCGGTCTCCGGCGGTGAGCCCAAAAAGCTCACGATCCTGCCTTCCGTCGATATGGTCCCCGTGGATCTATCGCCCGACGGATCTGAACTTCTGGTCGTAGATGGGCAGGGTGCTCCTCCCAAAGGGCCCTTGTGGACGCTGCGTTTGCTGGGAGGTTCGCCGCGACGGCTCGGCGACATCATCGCCGAGACCGCAGCCTGGTCGCCAGACGGCAAGAGCCTTGTGTATACGGACCTTGGAAATGTCTTCCGGGCTAATTCGGATGGCTCCGGGTCCCGCAAATTGCTAAGCGTGCCAGGTGACATTCTGAACATTGCGTGGTCGCCGGATGGCTCCGTGGTGCGCTTCGACGCAACGGAAACGGCCGGCACTGTCGGGCAACAGGTGGAATGGGAGGTGGCGGCGGATGGAACGGGATTGCAGCGACTGTTCCAGGGCTGGCACAACCCTCCCGACGAATGTTGTGGCAAGTGGACAGCCGACGGCAAGTATTTCGTCTTCGAATCCGGAGGGCAAATTTGGGGGCTTCCCCAAGATATCGGCTTATTTCGCTCTCAACCGAAGCCCTTTCAGCTCACCTCGAGTCCGCTTTCGCTTTCCTCGCCGATGCCCGCCAAAGACGGGAAAAAGATGTTTGTCGTAGGGCAAACTTATCGAGGCGAACTCATGCAGTACGAGTCCAAGGCCGGTCGGCTGGTTCCATTCCTGGGCGGAATCTCGGCCGAGTACGTGGATTTTTCCCGGGACGGCCAATGGGTCACGTATGTGTCTTACCGGGAGGGCTCGCTATGGCGCAGCAAGATTGATGGCAGCGAGCGTCTGCAACTCACTTATCCCCCAATGTACCCGGTTTTGCCTCGGTGGTCCCCGGACGGGAAAAAGATTATTTTCTTCGAGTTCGCACGCAGCACCTCACCTGCCAGAATGTACAAAGTTTCAGCAGATGGCGGCACCCCTCGTGAACTCCTGCCCGACGATCACAGCCAACAACTCGACCCAAACTGGTCCCCTGATGGTACCAAGATCATTTTTGCAGGCGAATCCAACAATCCGGCGTCCTCGATTCGCATACTCGAGGTCGAAACGGGCCAACTGTCCACGTTGCCCGGTTCCGAGGGTCTTTACTCTCCCAGATGGTCTCCGGACGGCCGGCACATTTCTGCGTTTTCCGCAGACTCCAAGTCTCTGCTTTTATTCGATATGAGGACGCAAAAATGGTCCGAACTTGCCAACGGATCCTTGAGCTGGCTTAACTGGTCTCACGATAGCAAGTTCGTGTACGTGCTCGATTACCGGGGTAAAGATGCCGTCGTCAGAATTCGCATAGCCGATAAGAAGGTCGAGCAGGTGCTCGATCTCAAGGACTTCGTCACGGTGGGCCGGTACGGCGGCTGGCTGGCGCTGACCCCCGATGATTCACCGTTGCTGCTGCACGATACCGGCTCTCAAGACGTCTACTCGGTGGACTGGCAGGCGCAGTAATCGAGGGTGCGACCGTAAGGTAAGTAGCTGAATCCGTCACGTTTACGTTATATATTCAGATCACTTTTTTGAGCCCTCCTTTTCCGCCCGGAACGTCATCCTAAGAATGCATGTGAACGCGCTGGACTCCGCGGCCCCGACCGGCGATCCGCAACCGTTATCTCATCGCTCATGAAGCCGCCGACTTCAGGTCCGTTGCCTTCGAATTGACCGGGAACCCCGGATGCCCACGCGCCGCATACGAGGCGGGTTCGGGCGTTGGGAACCGGCTGAAAGGGCCGCCGTGCACAGAGTTTTTCAGCCGCGATACGGGAAAACCTGTATGTAGATACACCAGAGTATGCTGGTATTATTTTTTTCCGCGAAGGGAATTAGGATGCGGCACGGCCCAGTATCACTGGGACAGTTTAAAATTGTCCCGCTTCCCGTTTATGTCCCATGAATACACAGCAGAGCTTCGATCGCGAGTCCTTTCAGTCACTGCTTGCGAATGCCTTCTCCGTCCAGCAGAGTGGAATGGCGCCCGAGTCCCTGGCGGCAATCATTGAAATTCAACGTGTAGTGGCCGGTGGTACTGTCGATGCCCACGATGCCATGAATCTGGTTGCGGAGCGCGCTCAGGGTATAGCCGATGCATCAGGTATAGGCATTGCTCTGCTGGAGGGAAACCAACTGGTTCATCGCGCGGGCAGCGGAATCGCGCTGCAAAATGTTGGGTCGCAATTGACCGCCGTGCTCAGCCATGCCGCGCATGATCACCCCCGCAGAGAAATCTTGCGTGTAGAAAATGCAGCGACGGATAGTCGTATCGAGGGTGAAATCTGCCGCCAGTTTGATGTAGAAGCATTACTTATGGTGCCGATTTATCGCGAGCACACGATGATGGGAGTACTCGAGGTTTTGTTCAAACGTCCCCACGTTTTCTCTGAGCCGGAGGTACGCACATATCAGCTGATGGCCACACTTGCCGGGGATGCCAGCGCACTTCCGGCAGTGGCGACAGAAAAGAGCACCGCACGTTCATCAACTTTGGCGCGCGCGCTGTTGCGGATGAATCTACCGGTTCGGCAACTGGCGGTTAGGCAGCAACGCGCTCCTGAGGCGCCGACAGCAGCAAGGCCAGGGTCTTCATACGCGAAGATAATCTGTGCCGTACGGAAATGGGATGCACGGGCATACGCCGGCAAACTGGCAGGTTCAGCCGCTGAAAGCCTGCGTCGTATTCGTTTTCCAAAGTGGCAACTGCCGCGTCTGCCCCGGCCAACAGTTTCATGGCGCAAGGCTGCTCTGGCGCTGCGTCGCGACCTGCGGCTGCTGCAGGCGCAATGGCCGAACCGGTTGCGGGGCAAACTAGTTTTAAACGTGGCAGCGGTATCCGTTGTTCTGGTACTGGCGATCATGGCTGCTATCGCGCGCCATCAAAGCACAATGTCGCCTGTCGCCGATTCCTCTTCCAGCAGCACGATTACTGCTTCCAAGCAGCCGGTGCCTGCTGTAGATCAGCAGACCGCCGCGCCCTCATCCCTGAAGCCACACGCCAGCGCGCGCGACGCGGGTGCTCCTACTGCCTCATTCAAGCGCGTGTGGGCCGGGAAAGATGAGGTGGATTACATTGCTGACGACGTCACGATTCGACACTTCCGGCCGCTGCCCACGCAGAAAAAGAGCGCTGTTTGGAGTAAGCAGGTGAATATCGGAAATGACGTGACGGTTCGTTATTTCAAAGCTCCACCGGTGCCGGCCGTACAACCAGCCGCGCAACAGGCAGTCGACGAAGCGGTCAAAGATTGATCTTGATCGAAGCCGGCGACTCGTTCCAGGCCGCACAACCGAAGCGTCGCTTGAGGCGGCGCCTCCGTCTCCAGCAAAAACTTGCCTTTGGCTCACAACGCCGCAACTCGGCGTTGCACTAGTAAGAAATAAAGTGCCAAGAGCACCAGTAGAAAGCCATTGGCTCCCAGGACCAGAGGCACAGTGAACCTTGGCACCAGCCACCCCGTGGCCAGATTTCCCATTGGCATGCCGCCGCGAAAGGCGCAGTTGTACACGCTCATGACACGGCCGCGCATCTGGTTGGTTGTGATCAGTTGGACGAGCGAAGTGACCGTGGCGAAGACCGCCATCATCGACGCTCCGACCACAACCAACATGACGTAGGAGAGGGTCAAAAATCGAGAAAGGGCGAACCCCGAAATTCCCAGTCCAAGGCAGATCAGCATACTCAGGGCAAATCGCCCCTTATTGCGTATATTCCCAAGACCTGCCACGCCAAGGGATCCGCAGATCGAGCCCACTCCCATCAGAGAAAGCAGATTGCCATAGGTTTCCGGCCCACGCTGGAAGATGTCTTTCACGAAGACGGGAATGTAGGTACGCATAGGCATGCTGAGAGCAGTCATGCAGAATGCCAGAAATATCAGAGCCTCCATAGAGCCTTGCTGGCGCAAGAAGCGAATGCCCTGTTTCAAGCTGTTAAACATCGACTCCTTGGTCGTTTCCGGAACGAAACGCGCGGATATGATCAGAAGGGACAAGACTGGGGCAAGAAACGACAAAGCATTCAGCCCAAAACACCACTTCTCGCCAAGACGCGCCAGGGTGATTCCAGCGAGCGCCGGACCGACAGTAACCGCCAGATTGAATTGAATGGAGTTGAGGGCGATGGCATTCGGCATGTCCTCACGATCCACCAGCGTAGGAATCAGCGCCTGGTAAGCCGGACCTCCAAAGGATTGAGCCACTCCAGCAACGAAAGACAAAGACAAAATCTGCCATACTCGCACTACATCCGTGGCTACGAGTACGGTGAGGACTCCGGCACAAGCCATCTGAATATATTGCGAGATCAGCAGGATCTTACGTCTTTCGGTGCGGTCTGCCACCACTCCGCCGATCAGCGACAGCAGGAAGATGGGAATGCCAGCGAGAAACTGATCCAGCGCAAGCAGGAATGCCGAGTGGCTCAAACGGTAAATGAGCCAACCCTGCGCCACGATCTGCATCCAGGTGCCTATACTGGACGTACAGGCGCCAAACCACATCAGGCGAAAATCACGATATTGAAATGCTTTGAATACTCTGCGGAGTGACGCTTGCATCCGGTCCAACCGTTTGGAAGTCAAACACTATCTTCGCATGAACTTGCTTCAGTGCTGGAAGCGGCACTTGAAAATCACTTTAGATGAGACGGAACGAAGCAGGATTGCAAACTCACGAGACTAATTCTGGGCCCACTCCGGAGCCCAATTCGCCCTTTGCGAACAGGAATGACAAGGCATCGGGGAATCGCCGTGCCCAGGCTGATTCATGATGGGAGGCGCCCTGATCGACGATTAAGCGGAGGCGGCGACCCTCCAAGCCGCTACGATGCAGGATGGCAGAGAGTTCCTGTACGTCGTCGACCATGCTCCGGTCCCGATCAGGTCGTCCCGCCTCCGCGCTACCGGTGGCGAGGAAAACCCGTTCCGGCCAGCGCCGCACTGTGCGACTCTGCCGAATGATCTGGCGACTTGCGGCCCACAGCGATGGACTCTCCAAGAGCACGCGGCCAAAGATCCCGGGGGAAACCGCGACGGTATATAAGGCGATCAATGCTCCTAAGGAAGACCCGCCCAAGCCACTGTTCCGAGGACCTGATGCCACTCGATAGTGACGCTCCACGAAGGGCATGACCTCCTTGATCAGAAAACTGGGATAGCGGGTCCCCTGCACGCGCAGCATTATAGGCTGAAAAGAACGATGAGGCATGTATTCGCGGACCCGGTCTTTGCCTGCATTATCGATCCCCACGATGATCAAAGGCGGAATGATCTGTTCGCGGATCAGGCGGTCGGCTGTTTCATCTACTTGCCATTCGACTCCGTTGAACGAGGTCGCCGGCTCAAACAGATTCTGGCCGTCATTGAGATACAAGACCGGATATTGGCGCGCGGCATTCTGCGCATCGTCATAGCCAGCAGGTACCCACACGCGCAGGAAGCGGTCGTTACGATAAATTCGACTGTGGAATGGATGAATACGCAGGTCGCCAGTAGCGGTTTCACCGCGCATCACGCCGGCAGGCGTTGTCGCAGAATCGGTCTTATTGTTCCCGGTTTCTTGCATGCGCAACGTCGCTTAAAGCTTGCCAGCGGCTCTCATGCCCGGGAGTTCCTCACCTTCAGAACTCCCGCCAGCACGCTGATCAAGGAAATCAATGCCAGCGAGATCAGGCATAGGATGCACCAGGTCGTGAGCACGTACGCTTCAACATAGGTCAGGTACAGAGCGAAGCCAAGTCCCGCAAGGGCTGCTCCCAGTAGCCAGTCCCGCGCTTGCTCCCTCGTTTGAAAAAACATTGAGAGCGCGAATAACACTCCGTAACCGGCTACACCAATCACCGCCACGGGAACGCCGAGCAAGGTCGAGTACTCGCTGCGGTTCACGATGTCGCAACTGAATCTCTGTCTGAAGTCGCAGTAGCGGGTGGCCGATTCTGCGAAATGACGTTGCACTGATATGCCGGAGTCAATGACGCCGGCCAGCGATAGGATCGCAATCAGCACGAAAAGTAGCCGATCGTTTGAGCGGCTCACGGAAGGCTGCACCCCGTTTTGTCGCTAAGTTCTTCCAGCGAGAAAACGCCTTCGATCGGCGCATTCGAGCCGAACTGCCAGCTGGGGAAAAGCTTCACGCCCGCCGCCTTGCACTGTGGGGCCATCTCCCCGGGTGTCTCCTTGAGGGCGCATTCCTGGTAGGGCACGTAGCGGAAAGCGGCGCCAAACTTCTCCTTCTGGTCGGCGCAGTGAGGGCACCAGTAGAGGCCGTACATCTTCGCCTGATGAGCAGCGAGACACTTTGCAAACGAATCATACTTGTGATCGCGGTAATATCGGCCGCCGAGTAAGGCCAGCGCGAACAACGCGAGAACGATGGCATAGCGCCAGGTTTTGCGGTTCTTCGGTACATCACCCTCGCGGCTCTGGCGCCTTTTTCGCCGTTCTTCAGACATGGTTCAATTCTTATATCACGGCGATCAGGCGACTATGTTCAGCGCCTGCGGAATCACGTCGAGTTCTTCGCAGTGCAGCGTAAGGACCTCTCCATCGACCATGACATCTACCGGGGATTTGAGATCGAATTCCACGTGGGCGACGGACTTGCATTCGGCGAGGGGATGGTGGATGTGCGTCCCGTCGTAAAGGCCAGGTAGTTCGCGAATTAATCCAAGCCGCCCAATAGCTCCCCAGCGTACATACTCAATCAGGCCGTCGTTGGTGTGGGCCTTGGGCGCAATCATCATTGTCCCGCCCGTGAATTTACTGTTGTTGAAGGTCAGAAACAGGCAGGGCCTGCGATCAAACTCAGTTTCCCCCTGCACCCGAACCGGGAAGGCGCGGCGATGGAAACGAGCCAGCGTGAGAAAAATGGACCCGAAGTAGCCCAATTCTCCCCATGAACTGAAGCGGCGAGCGCGCAATGTGGCAACATCCGCAGTGAAGCCGATGCTGAGTAGATTGATGTAGTGAAGAGTACCACCGCGATGACGAAGGCGCATGACGTCACAGGTTCGGCTGCGTTGGGCAAGGATCGCTTCGATGGCATACTCGACGCCGCGGTCACTGAAATCGCGCAGGAAAGAGTTGCCGGTTCCTAACGGCAAAAAGGCCAGAGTAGGACGTTCTGCGGTGGCAGCCTCCGGGAAAAGCCCATTCACGACCTCGTAGGAAGTGCCATCCCCACCGACTGCAATGAAATTTCGCATCCCGCGGGCGTATGACGCGCGCGCAATTTCCGCGGCCTGTCCGGGAGCAGTGGTATGCACCACCTCCGTCTGGATGCCTCCTGCCTTAAGGCGTTCCAAAACCGGACCCAGAAGCCTGCCGCTGCGCCCGCCACCTGCGGCTGGATTCACGATCGCTAGATAGTTCTGCGCCAAAATCTCGTCCTCACAATAAGGGCTGGTACTTGCGATGCGGCCGCTCCGTGGGGATCCGGACTACAGATTGATGATTGCCACCCTTTCGAAAAACTTCCCGATCTCTTCCGCCAGCAGCTGCCGCTTGATTTTCATTGAAGCTGTTCGCGGAAAATCCCTGTCCCAAATCAAATATCCACTCACGCGCTTGAAATCGGGAAGACGGCGGTTGCGCGTGGAAATGTCTTCGAGTAAGGCGGCGTCGAGCTTCTGGTTCTGCTCGAGTCTCAGAATCAGAACCAGTACTTCGCGAGTTCCGAGTTCCTTCGTCGGCCAAATGTAGTTGGCCGCGAAGACTGCGTATTCCTTCACTGGCACCCCATCGAATACCGTCTCGATGTCCTCGGGATAGATGTTCTTCCCGCCCTCGGTGACGATCATGTTCTTCTTGCGCCCGAAGAGTTGGAGATGCCCGTGGCGTTCAAAACGCCCGAGGTCACCCGTGAGCAGCCATCCTTCGACAATAGTCTCGAGCGTGAGTTCCGGATCATCGAGATAGTGCGACATCACCGTCTTACTGCGCGCGGCTACCTCTCCGATTCCGTCGGCATCGGGATTCAGTATGCGGAGTTCGACGCCGGGAAGCGGTTTGCCCACCGTATCCGCGCGAAAGGGTTTGAGGTCGTTCAGAGTCAGTGCCGTACCCGCCTCGGTTAAGCCGTAGCCATTCACCACGGGAATACCAAGATCGTAAAAGAACTGCGTGGTTGAAGGCTCGAGGAAGGCCCCTCCCGTGATGAGCGCCAGTAGCTCGCCACCGAATCCGCGATGCACATTGCGGAGCAACATGCGGCTGAGCCTTACATTCGGGCGCCCTCGCGTCAGCAGCCGGTTGCTGGAGATCATCGTGTCGAGGAGAGCCCTTTTCCACTTCGGCAATTCATCGAACTTCGCGCGTAAGCCCTTCTCAAGGTTCTTCAGGATCATCGGAACCAAGGCCACGTAGGTGATGCGATAGCGAACAAAGGCGTCGCGCACGAACTCCGGCCGAAGCGTTCGCAAGTGAACCACGCAGGCCCCGCAGACGAATGGCCCGATAAATCCCACCATGAAATCGATGGCATGATTAGTCGGCAGAATGCTGAGATACCGCACCCCCGGCCAGAACGGGTACCAGGCAGTCAGAGAGCGGCACTGTTCCAGATAATTCTCGTGGGTAAGAACACATCCTTTAGGCCGGCCGCCCGTGCCGGAGGAATACACAATGCAAGCTATATCCTCCTTCTGCCGCATCACGAAATCGGGCGAGCCTTTGCGTTTGAAATCTTCCCAGCGGAAGGCTCCAGCCAACTCCGCCCCAAGGGGAGCCTCGGTGACCAGAACAATCTTTGTGTCAATCGCGTGGAACTGCTGCGACTGCATGATCGCCCGCCAAAGGTGGTACTCAACGACCAGAACCTTTGCCTTCGAGTGCGCCAGCAGTTGCAGGTGCTCGGCCGCACTGAGCTTGTAATCCAGAGGAACCAGCACACCGCCACAATAGAACACCGCGTATGCCGAGATCAGCCACTTAGACTGATTGGTCATGATGATGGCAGCGCGGTCATTCGCATCGAAGTCAGCGTCTTCGAGGGCGCGCGCCAGTGGAAGGGCAATCTCTTTGAAATCGGAGTAAGTCAGTCGGAGTTTTTCCCGATCACGCTCAGCCTCAATCAGGCACACCTCGCCGGAGTAGCGATCCAGAGCATCGCGCAGGATGGCGCCGAGACATGTGTACTTTGTGAGATCAAACATTACAGAGTCATTTCACCACAGACATACGGGGACACGGAGGAAGCCATAGTAATCAATTCAATGACCGCCGTTCCCGCACAGAGCACAGCCACCACGCTACAACCGGGCCTGAATCTTGCCGGCCAGGGTACGGAAATCGCTCACGCCCTGCAGTTCGTAGTCCGGTAACTCGACATGGAAATGATTCTCCAACTTGGTGAGCAAATCCAGGGTTTGCAGGCTGTCGATGCCCAGAGCCTTGAAGAAATCGTCGTCGGGGGAGAGTTTTTCGCGCGGGACCTTGAAGTGCATCGCGGCCAGATTAAGAATCTCGTCCAGAGTCTTTTCGGTGCTTGGCATAACGAGTCATTCTAATCGATTCGTCAGGGCAGATACGGCTGCGCACTGGTGCTTTCGACGAACTTCTTCAGCCCAGCCTGCACTGCGGGCCGCTCAAACAACTCGCAGAAGATATCGATCTCCTTCTTGAGTTCGTCGTACGGGATTCGTTTGATGAATTGTTTCGCCGCGGCAGATGTCTGCCGATCAAACTTCCCCACCTGCGCGGCCGTTGCCCGGGCCGCGCGCAGTGCTTCTCCTTCGGCGACTACCTGGCTGGCTAATCCGATCTGCTGAGCTTTGGTCGCATTAAAGCTGCGTCCGGTAAGTAGCAGATCGCGGACCACTGCATTCCCCACGTCACGTTTCAATCGCGGTATTCCGCCGAATCCTGGAATCAAACCCAGACGAAGTTCGGGGAAGGCGAAGCGGGCGCTCTTATCCGCAACAATCAAATCGCAGGCCAGTGCCAGTTCGAGCCCTCCGCCAAACGTAACGCCCTGAACCGCCGCAATCGTGGTCAGAGCAGAAGCGTCAATTGTGTTCAACACGCGGTGAATCCGTTCGAGAAAATCG
The DNA here is from genome assembly GCA_036376495.1 of Candidatus Sulfotelmatobacter sp. GTDB lineage: Bacteria > Acidobacteriota > Terriglobia > Terriglobales > Acidobacteriaceae > Sulfotelmatobacter. Next base: position 161,418 of record DASVAE010000036.1, read on the forward strand.
CGGACGCCCCGGATTGCCGCGTTATGCTCCATGGCTTGAGAGCGATCATAGAGTTCCCGCAGATCGGCTCCAGCGCAGAAACCGGCCTTCCTCTCACTGTGAATGATTACGGCGTGAAGCTGAGGCTCAAGCTCTAGCATTGTTGCCGAAAATGACTCGAGGTCCTCGAGAGATAGAGACCCAATTTCGTTGCATGGGGCGCGGTTGAGCGCGAGCTCGAGCACTCCTTCATAGACCGAATACGACATGGTCTGCCCGCGCCTTGTCAGCTGTCTCGTGTTCATGCGGTCTTCACCGCCTGGTACATGTCTTCGATCTCGCGGCTCATGCGCTTCGAAATCAAGTCTCGCTTCAGCTTTCCGTTGGCTGTGAGCATGCCATTCTCAATCGAGAACGGCTCTTTGCGGACACAAAAAGCACGAATTTGCTTGTAATGGGGATGCTGCGCGTTGACTCGGTCAAGCACGGCTTGCACCTGCTCGCGGCTCGTATCGCCCGTGATGATGGCAGACAGATATCCGCGGCCATTTCCGATGATCACCACCTGCTGCGCGGTGGGCATTAGACCTAAGATTTCATCCTCCATAGATTCCGGAGCAAGCTTGTGGCCGGAGCCCAGAACGATCAAATTCTTGATTCGGCCGACGATTCGCCACGTGCCAGCGTCCAGTTCGCCCTGATCGCCCGTATGAAACCAGCCGTCCCGCAGCACTTCGGCGCTCTGCTGTGGGCGGTTCCAATAACCCGTAAACACATTGGGTCCACGAACCACAATTTCATCGTTCTCACTGAGCTTCATCTCGATACCGGGAATTACCGGCCCCACTCGTCCCGGAACCGGATGGCGGGGATCGTCCATGGTGCAGATTCCCGTGGTTTCGGTCAGGCCATACACTTGCAACACAGGAATGCCCAGCATCGCGAAATAACTTTGAGTTTCCGGCGTGAGCGGAGCCGATCCGCAGATCAGGGCTTTGAGATTCTCGCCCACCATCTTCTTGCGGATCTGCGGGAAAACCAACCTTTCGGCAAGCCAGAGCCAACTGGAAGTTGCCTGTCCACCCCGGCGAAACCACGCTGCCTTCGCTTTAGAGTAGATGCTGTGCGCCACCCCGCCCTTCACTGCCATCTGCTCATCAACACCACGCCGCATGCGCTCCAGTAACTGGGGGACGTTCAGGAAGTAGTGCGGCGCGACTGCCGGCATGTCATTGGGTATTTTTGTGAGATCGGTGTTGAGCGTAACCAGGCTGCCGCGCAAGAGGAAGGTCAGCACTGCAATCCATGAGGCACAGAAACTGAAGGGCAGGTAATGAAAAATGCGGTCTTGCGAAGTACGCCCGCCCATCAGCGAGTCGAGACGCGCCGAGGTACAGCCCAACATGAAGCCAACGTTCGCGGCGGTCAGCACAACACCTTTGGCTTCGCCGGACGTGCCGGACGTGTAAATGATAGTAACCGGGTCTTCGTTCCGCACCTGTGGACGATCAAGGGAGATTCCTTGGACGCCCATGAAGATTTCATCGAACAGAAAGTGCGGTGGTGCGCCGGACCAGCTTTGCTGAATTCCGACTTGCAGGGTTGCATCTCCGCAGCACACCAGCGTGGGTGTGCTGTCTTTCATCATCGCAATCAGTTCGCTCGGTGCTTGCCGATAGTACAGCGGTACAACGATGAGCCCCTCGGCGGTCGCAGCCAGATCCAGAGCGATCCAGCGAATGCTGTTGGCAGCTAGCAGTCCGCAGCGCTCGCCTTTGGTCAAGCCTTTGGAGGCCAGAAACGATCTAGCCCGCTGAATTAAAGCCAGAAGCTCCGAGCCAGTAACACCCGTAATCTTTCCGTCACGGATCTCCTGCAGAACCGGGTTGTTCCCAGCCGCCTTCAGTTGCGCAAAAATTTCTCCGACAAAGGGCATCGTGGCGAGCTTCGGGACTAACTGTATGCTGAAACGAGTTGCCGCAGCGAGTCATTCATGGGCGGCAGATAGTCTTCCCATGTCCACTCCCCCGTGCGCGTGGGGAACTCCGGATACCGGCGATGGACTTCTTCTTCGAAATAAACGCCCATGCGGGCCATGACCTTTAAATTCCTGACTACCGTGCGTGCGATCCCGGCCGCGATGCGTTCGCCTTCCGTGGCAAGCTTCTCGAGCGCAGCGAGCAACTTGGGTTCAAGGTCGGGATCATCTACGTTCATCAGCAAATCTTCGTGGCCGCGCTCACGCATGAGGTTGCGAATACGCTCATCCATGGTGATTCCCGCGGACGGAACCAACCCAGGCATCGAGGTCACGATCCCGTGATATCGCGAGGAAGCCATCATGTGACACGATCGCAGGATACTGACGAGTTCGTACATGTTGTACTGATCCGAGGTGAGGACAGGGATCCCGCCCAGTTGCTCGGATATTCGATTGGCGGGACGCGCATCCAGGCGTTCAGTAGCAACCAGAATCACGAACACATTGCGCTTCTTACGGAAGGCGTCCAGCGCGTTCACTATCGAAGAGAGGTAATGCTCGTAGGCCCGATCCGCCGCGGGCCCAGAGTTATGAAAGTATGGCCCGCGATAGTGTGTTTTCTTATATGCGCCGACCATCTTGTGCAAAGCCAGTTTTCCGATGGAAGCCTTCACCGGCCATTCGAAAGGATTGATGGGACACACCACCAGCACTGGCGTACGTCCGTCCCAGCCTACTTGCCGCAAGACGCTCTGGCCGTATTCCAGCGGGCGCGGCTCAAAAGTCCACGCCGTGTCTGTGCCCAGCTCCGTGGGCACTCCCAGCTCACGCAGCACGCTGCGCGATTCCTCGTTGCGAGTGATCACCAGCGAATTCCGGCAGTAACGGGAACACATTTTCACCAACATCGGATCCATGTGACCCGCCTCGCCGCCATATCCGACGGAGAGCTTGTTCTGCGCAGCCGCGATGCCCAAGGTGCCAATCATCATCGTGGTAAGAGCATTGGCGAACTTGCTTTTGAACATTGAGCCTTCGCAGGCCACCACTCCATGATGTTTTGGAACTTCGTTCTTCAGGAATGGCGGGAAAATATCGGGCAACCGAACTTGCGCGGTGTTTTCGAAGTAGCCCTTCGAGCGTTCGAATTCGAAGGTCATGCAAGTGAACTCGACTCGCTCGGCGCCAAGAATGTGGCGAATCTGGCGCAGCATCTCGTCCACACGCACGTCAGATCCCATATTGCGCGTGCCGTTATAACCGGCGAACAAAAGCTTCAGCTTCTCACCCGGGCGCCAAGGTTTGCCGTGTCCCAGCATCCAGCCGACTTTCGCCTGTTCGATGTTGGTGCTGACCCACGCCTCCAGCATGAAATCCATCATGCGGCGCTACCTCCGCGAGCCGCGGGCCAGGGCTGGTAGTGGTACTGGAAATTATTTTCGCGGCTGAATTTCAGCAAGGGAAAACTGTATTGCGAGAACGCCACCGGTCGGCGTCCAAGTTCAGAAGTAACGCGCGTGTTGTCGAATACTGTATTCCAGACCAGATATGGCATGAACACTTTGAGCAGGGTCGCGCCGCTGCCCAGCGGCCCTCTGCGGTTCGAAAGGAACTTCACCGACCCGGTAAACGGACCTTCCGCGAAGGGCAGGAACACAGGTTTACGCTTCTGCTGCGCCGCAGCCAGCGCCGTCGTCAGCTCCCGAAAGGTCTGCGAGGACGTACCCGACGAAAGGTGATACGTATCAAAGCCGGGCTGCTCCTTCTGGTGCAATGTTGCAATGGCATCGGCTACGAAATCCACATTGACGATATCGACCTTATCATGGGCACGAAATGGTAAGGCCGGCAACCCCGCCAGGAAAACAAATGCCTTGACCATGTCAAACTGGGTGGTTTCGGCGCGGCGGCTGTCGCCCAGGACAATGCTGGGACGAAAAATGGTCTTCGGCGTATCGGGCAGCAGCACGCGGGTCATGTGTTCGCAGAATTTCTTGGTGCGCGCGTACGGATCGTAATCGGAGCGATCCCACTGGATGGCATGATCTTCAGTGACAATCTCGTTCTGTCGCTTACCGGCGACCGCGACCGTGCTGACCTCGCTGAAGCGGCGCAGGCCATGGTAGTGCTCCGCGTGCCTCGCCAAGGTGAGCACCTCAAGCGTGCCCCGTAGGTTGACATTCAGGCAACTCTTCTCGGACTTGCGGTTTAGAGACGCCGCGCAGTGGATCACCGAATCAGTGGTGTGCACGAGGCGATCGTATTCATCGCGTCCCAAACCGAAGCCAGGAGCAGTCAAATCACCGCAGAATACGCGCACCCGGGTCTGCAAGTAGTCATAAAATTTGGAAAATTCCAGGTGGAGTTGCATGGCGCGCCAGAGCCGAAGGTGCGCCTCTTGAGGATCGCGCGCACGCACCAGAAGATTCAGAGATGCGCCGTGCTCCTGCAGCAGATTGGCGGCGACGTGCGCGCCGATGTATCCGGTCGATCCGGTCAGGAATATCGCCACGTTGCTCCGTTGGTCCCCGTTTTGACGGTATCGCCGTTCGCAGGCGCAAGTTGAAAGCTTCGGGGAGGCCGTGCTTCGAGCGGACGCCCCTCAATTAAGGGATAGGTCCAGCGGCGCAGCGCCGGAATGTGAATGTTAATCCAGTACTCCCACCAATCAAGCGAACGCGTGTCGTAGGCAAACTGTTCACGTTCTGCCGGAGTGAGCGCATAAGAGAGTTTCTCGATGTTCTCCGCCGCAAAATCGTGTTCGTGCAGCAAAATGAAGGGCTCGAAGAGCTCAATTAATTTCTCCACCCGCTCGAGACTACGCTCAGCCTTGACCAAGGGAGCCTTCTTCAGCGGAAGCGGCGACATGATGCGCTGGATCGACTGCACAATTGCCTTCTGCGCTGGCGCCGACATCCGGTTGTAGCGGGCCTTGGAAACAGGAATGGCGTCGAGGCGCAGCCGAAGCCACGACTCCAGGCCTTCTTGTGCACGGTAATGTCTGCGGTGCGCCAGAGCGGTCAACTCAATCGAACGGCCCATGTCGCAGGGATTTGTCACCGAAGTCGCAAGCTGGTACAGGGGTTCGTGGCGACGTTCCATGATAGCGGCCGCGACCAGCGTCATCCCCGCGCAAACTGCGTCCACCGGAATGATATCCAGCCGCTTGCTTTCTTTCGAAGGCAACTGTCGGAAATAGGTCCCCAGCAGATATGACAAAGATGCCGAGGTGTTAATGCCCTCATTCCAGCCCACAAAGGGTTTGGCGACGGAAGTCTCAACAATCGCGGGGCGTACCACCGCTACTGGAAGCCCGGCCCCATACTTCACGATCAGAGACTCAGCCAAGCTCTTGGTCAGGGTGTAGGTGTTGGGCCACCCCAACTCCCGGGCTCGCCGGATACCGGTTTCGGTCAGGTAGTTCTTGAGCCAGCGGACGCGGTTCTTGCGGATCTGATTTTCCAGAGCAGCGCCTTGCAGATCCTTGGCGGCATGCTCTCTCGCCTGAGCCTGTTTTCGAAGCTCGGAAGTGATCTCCTCGCTTTGCGACTTGGCTTCAGCCCTGGCAATCAGATCGTGCAGAGCGTGCCATTCTTTTTCCGCAGCGAAGTCTGCCTGTCCACGAGGATTGTAGTTCGGGATCAGTCTCTCTGGAACCCGGCCATCCTGCTCGCCCGCGACGTAACAGGTCGATAGATGGAGCAACCCGGCACGATCCGAGTGGCGCACAAATTCAAGGATATTCAGCGCTGCATCGGTGTTGGTAGCCAGTGCATCCCGCAGATCAGGATTGAAGTCAGTCAGGCCGGAACTGTTAACGATGAGATCGAGGTTCCTGTGTAGATTTTCAGCGACCGTTTCCGCGAGCCCGAGGCCCGGCTGCGTGACGTCACCCTCGACGACTTCGATTTTCTCGCGCAGGAAATCTGGCAGTCTATTTCCATAACGCTCGAAGAGGGGATCGAACACGGGCGATTCTTCCAGCAACTTCTCCAACCGCCTCTCCGCCGGAGTCGACTTCTGTCTGCGAATCAGCAGGTAAATTTTTTTCGCTTCTGGCAGGTCCAGCAGAGTATTGGCGACCCATACCTTGCCGATAAATCCGGTTACGCCGATCAGCATCACCTGCTTCCCTGTAAAGGCTCGTCGGACGGAGAAGCCGGGCGCCTGCTTGCGACCATCAAAATGTACGATCGGGCGTCCCGGCCGAACCACTTGCCTCTCGGCCGGGACAGTAGCCGAGCGCAGTTCGTCTAAAGAAATATCCAGATGGCGCGCAAGAGTCTTGGGAGCGCGGCGGCCATCCGGCATATTGTCGTTGAAAGGGGCAAAAGCTCCCCGCGGCCGGATCACCGGGTCGAGCAGACGTCCGGTGGCAATGCCGTCACGAAATTCCAGGCGGTTGGCGACGATACGCTTGACCCCAAGATGCTGAGCCAGCGGAACCATGATGTGATCCAACGCCTGGCTGACCAGAACCACATCGGCCCCGGACTGCATCAGTTCCCTTACCTGTTGCACGCCTCGCTCTTTGAGGTGCGGTTTCAGTTTGTATTGGAAGTATTCCTCGCCCAGCAGATCTAGCCGATCTCTGGTCACCCCGCGAAGAACGGTGTGCACCATGCGGGTAGCAAACTTGCGGTTCGAAGCATAGAGAACCGGCCGGAGCACGGCCATGAGGAAGATCAGCCCGCGGCGACGGAGGCGTCCAGTAAATGTCTGCGCATTCCAGGTAAAGAAAGCCACTGGCCTGACCACGGTCAGATCGAGAAGACTCCCCTCCACTCGCCAGTAGACCGTGGGACTGGAATTATGGTTTGACTGATCCAAGATTGCGGTTTGTCCTTATAAGGTCCAGCGATGTAAGTAGACGAACTGTATTGTAAACAATAGATGCAGTGGAACGAAGCAGGAAGCGGTCTAGGCCTCCGCCCGCCGCCGAGCCGCCACTAGCGCAATCACACCGCTGAGCGCGACCGTGGCGCTAATGGCTAGCAGGCCTCCCCGAAATCCGCCATTTGTCCCGCGGAAGAAACCGATAATGTCCGGCCCGAAATAACCACCTAAATTCGCTAGTGAGTTAATCATGGCGATACCGGCGGCGGCCGACAATCCTGCCATGCTGGAGGTTGCCATCGCCCAAAAGGGCCCGACCATCCCTTCCGCAAACGCCATTCCCAGCGCAAGCCCGGTCACCACGATGAGGGTTGAATTGCCATAGCCTGCCAGCGCCAATCCCGCGGCCGCAATGAAGGCGGGTGCTGCCGTGTGCCAGCGGCGCTCGCCCTCGCGGTCAGAAAGCACTCCCACTGCCACCATCACCAGCACTGTGGCCAGGAACGGAAAGATGGCGATGACTCCCGTCCAGAGATAGCTCAGTCCAGAAAAAGAGCGGATCACGCTGGGCAGCCATAATGTCACACCGTACATGGTCGTCGAAACGCCAAAATAGACGATCGACAGCAGCCACATCCTCCCACTCAGTAGAACTGACCAAAAACTGCTCTGGGGCACTGCTGCTTCGAGTTGACGCTCTCTATCTAGCATTTGCAGCAACCAGTCCCGGTGCTCTGGAGCCAGCCAATGTGCTTCCTCCGGCCAATCCGACAGAGTGAAGAACACCACGGCACCGAGCACAACCGCCGGTAGTCCTTCGATGATGAACATCCATTGCCATCCACTGAGACCTCGCCCATGCAGTCCCAACAAGGCGCCGGATACCGGACTGCCAACTACGCCGGCCAGGGGATTCGCAGTCATGAACCATGCAACCGCCCGGGCGCGCGCCTTGGCGGGGAACCAACGTTTCATGTACAGGATGATTCCCGGAAAAAATCCGGCCTCCGCCGCTCCGAGCAGAAAACGCAGGGCATAGAAGCTCAGGGGGCCCCGGATGAAGATCATCAGGCATGAGATCACACCCCAAAGCACCATGATGACGGTGATCCAGCGCCGTACCCCAAACTTCTCCAGCAACAAATTGCTGGGCAGTTGAAAGAAAAAATATCCCGCGAAAAAAATCCCGGCGGCGCGGCCATAAACCCGGTCACTTAAGCCAAGTTGCCCACGCATCTGCAAAATGCCAAACCCGACGTTAATACGGTCCAGGTAAGCGACTATGTACAGCAGGAACAGGAATGGCATGAGCCGCCACATGAGCCGCGAGACAACAACGGCTTCGAGACGATCAGGAGCGGAGCGCAAAACTCGTTCCATGGGTGAGCCGCGTTGCAGTGCGCGGTTGGAGGATTCTACTCCAGCCCGAGTTGCTTCCGAATGGAATACACGATTTGGGGCGGAGTCTGCCTAATATCGGCCACGATAGCCGATTGCGGTTCCTCCAGATCTGCCAACTGGCTGGCTAGGATGGATTCACCGGCAAAGTGCCCCTGCCGCGATTGAAGCCGCTCGCCGATCAGCGGAGCGCTTCCCTTGAGGTACACGAAGCAGACCTCAGAACCCACTTTGAGCTGCTCTCGATAGCTACTTTTTAGAGCTGAGCAGGCTAGCACAACATTACTCTTGGCTGCGCTCCAGGCGGCGATGGCTTTGCGCAGCAACTCGAGCCAGGGTGCACGGTCGGAATCCGTAAGCGCAATACCGTTCCGAATCTTTTCGATATTGGCCGGTGGATGAAAATTGTCAGCGTCCGCAAATTGCCACCCCAGTTCTGCGGCTAGCATGCTCCCGACGGTTGTCTTCCCCGCCCCGACGACACCCATGACAATCACAATCATGCTGGAATTTATGGTTTTCTGGAGTACTTCTTCTCTGCTCCGGTTCTCCCATTGATCACGGTAAAGCTGCCGTTCTTTTCCGCAGTGACCTTCAAGAACTTCCCTTCGCAGTTCTCCTTCACATTCGCGATGCGCTCTGGGTCTGTGTTGTGAGCTTTGTCGGATTCCTCCGCATAGTGGAGTTGCCACAGGTCCTGCAGCGCGGGAGAGTCGTGAACAATCTGCCAGGCGGCTGGACTGGCGCCTTTTCGTGCGCCGTTGTCGATGATCGCAACCTGCGGATGGAGTGCCCACACGAGAGCCTTGGGATTTGAAAGATCCGCACCGTGGTGAGTCACGAGAAAAAGATCCACTCTCCCCAAAAGATGGTTGGGACAGGTGATTTCAAGCTCTTTCCCTCTAGTAAGGTCTCCGAGATCGAGGAACCGAAACTGCCCGTAGGTGATCATCACTCCCACGGAGCGGGCGTTCTCAGTCTCATCGACAGGGGCGGCCGGTTCAGCCTCGCAGAACGAATTCGCCTGCCCCGCGCCTGGCAGGGGCTCAGTGATGTGTTCCCCCGCCGCGCTGATCACGCGCACCTGAATGCCCTTGATTGGCAATCCCCACCCGGGCTTAACGATCACGTGAGCATGGCCGGCGATCGCCTTTTCGTACGCTGCGTAGTCAGCCCGCGTGACCTGCGAATCCTCAAGGTTGGGCCCGTGATCCACGAACGTGCCCACCTTGATCCCATCGACCAGTTGCGTGACTCCCCCCACGTGATCTCGGTGATAGTGGGTGATCAGAACGTAGTCGATTTGCTTGAGTCCGGCCTGGTGAGCGGCAGCGAGGATGCGGTCGGCGTCACGCCCTTCGTAGCCGGGCCATCCCGCGTCGATCAGCAGCGACTCCCCTGACGGGCTCGCGACGAGCGTGGCTTGCCCCCCTTCCACGTCCACAAAATAGAACTGCAGAGGCTTGTTTGCTTCTGCTGCTTGTACATAGACAAAGGCTTGGAGAACACACAACGACAGAACTGCCCGGAGCAAGGAGCGCATCAGCAATCACCTGGAGGCAAAATGTTGCTGAAGATTATGCCACGCGAAAGCTAAGCACGAATCTTCGACCTGAACTCCCCGGCAAAAGCTCGCTGGCTTCGGCCTGTGCTTGCGGGTTTGTGTTAGCCTATCCGCAGCAGCGGATTGCCTTTCAGAGTGAATCCGCCATGGTCTTGAGCGCGGCGCGGAGTGGGTCCGCACGTTCTCTTTCGGCAACAACCCAGCAATAGCTTTCGGTCACCTATACAACTGGCAATCATGCGTTCGACCACCGTGCCTCTGGCCCAATTTCGCACCCGGGCAACTTCCATCTTCCGCGACTACGCCGAGTTGACCAAGCTGCGCGTCACCAGCCTCATCGTCATGACCGCGTGGTGCGGATACTTCTTTGGGGCACACAAGGCGGGCGTTTCGTGGTTGAACTGGGGTCTCTTGCACGCATTGCTGGGTGTAGGGCTGGTCTCCAGCGGCACGGCGGCGCTGAACGAAGTGATGGAACACGATATAGACGCGTTGATGCGCCGCACCGCCGTCCGTCCACTCCCCAGAGGGCGCATGAGCAGGTTGCACGCCACCGCCGTTGGGCTGCTGGCCTCCATCGGCGGGTCTCTTTATTTGGCAGTATTGACGAACCCCTTAACGGGCCTGCTCACTTTATTGACTTCGGTCGTCTATCTTGCCGCTTATACCCCGCTTAAGCGCGTATCTCCGATCTGCACGTCCGTTGGGGCTTTCCCCGGAGCAATGCCCGGCGTTCTCGGCTGGGCTGCCGTTCGCGGGCGTCTCGATTGGGGTACCCTCGTTTTGTTCGCCATCTTGTTCGTGTGGCAATTCCCCCACTTCTTCTCGATTGCCTGGCTTTATCGGGAGGACTATGCGAAGGGGGGCGTCAAGATGCTTCCCGTAGTTGAAGAAGACGGGCGCTCAACAGCACGACAAATTCTCGCGTATTCGATCGTCCTGATTCCAATCAGCATTCTGCCCAGCTTGATGGGAATGGCTGGAAAACTTTATCTGGTGGGAGCGCTTGCCCTCGGAGCGGCCCTGCTCTACTTTGGGATGCGGCTGGCCGTCCTCAATCTGCCTCTGGTCGCGGCTCAGTCAAAGACCCGTGCCCGCCATGTGCTGCAGGCCACAGTCATTTACCTGCCTCTGTTGTTCGCCCTGATGATGGGCAACTCCATGTAGCCATCAGCTCTGCCTAAAGCTCGGCATTAAGCTATACGACGTAAGCTATTATTTGCGAACAGGTTGTCTCGCAGTTACGTCTGTCGTATTACCCTGATTTGCGGGCTGACTGGCTGCGTTCGTGGGCTCATAAGCCACCGCAAAAGCTAGCAGCAACATCAGGAAAATGGCAAACACCAAAACACGGATTTTCCCGGAAGTCATCCACATCCTCACTTCCAGATCCAATGCTATGACCTTGTTTCGTACCCGCCTGTGCTCAAGATCACACTTGCGCGTGACCGTCGACGATGTCCAAGTTCTACAGCCAGCCTCCATCGTAAAATGCTCCGAGGGCAAAATTTGAATCTGACCGAAGATCCGCACCGGCGGTTGAATGCTCTTACGAACGAGTGGGTGTTGGTCTCGCCCCATCGTACAAGTCGTCCTTGGCAAGGAGAGGTGGCCAAGCTCAACACCATCCCTGAGCCAGCGTACGATCCCAATTGCTATCTTTGTCCCGGAAATGCGCGCGCGGGAGGAGTTCGCAACCCCAAGTACGAGACCACGTTCGTATTCGAAAACGACTTTGCCGCATTAAAGCTTCAGACGGCGCGAGACCGTCTCGACGTGGAGAATAAGGGCTTGCTGGTCGCCGAGACGGAAGCGGGCCTTTGCCGAGTCATCTGCTTTTCGCCGCGCCACGACCTGACGCTTGCAACCATGTCGCCGGAGGCAATCGAGATTGTCGTTCACACCTGGATGGGGCAGTTTCGCGAACTCGGCGGACTCGACAACATCAATCACGTGCAGATCTTCGAGAACCGCGGCGCCATGATGGGCGCCAGCAATCCCCATCCGCACTGCCAAGTCTGGGCGACCGGTTCAATTCCACAAGAACCTGCAAAAGAGTTGAGTGCGCAGCGTTCTTACCTGAAATCGCAGGGCAGTTGCCTGCTTTGTGATTACGTCGCGCTGGAAGTTCGCCAGCAAGTGCGTTTCGTTTTGGAAAACGAAGGCTTCGTCGCTATGGTGCCCTTTTGGGCGGTCTGGCCTTTTGAGCTGCTGGTCTGCAGCCGGCGGCATATCGGGAGCCTGAACGATTTCACTCCCGAAGACGCGCGATACCTCAGCGCTATTCTTCATCGTGTGACGTCAAATTACGACAAAGTCTTCGGCGTTCCTTTCCCCTACTCCATGGGATTTCACCAGTCGCCTTGCGATGGAGAACAACATCCGGAATGGCATTTTCATGCCCACTTTTATCCCCCGTTGCTGCGATCCGCCACCATTCGAAAGTTTATGGTCGGCTTTGAGATGCTGGGAATGCCGCAACGAGATATCACCGCGGAAAGCGCGGCGGAAAGGTTACGGGATCTCGCGAGAAGGTAGGACAAGGCGCTTCCCTGCAATGGGTCACAATTCTCCAAGAAAGGCAATTCGCAATGAAAATTACGCTACTACTCACGAAACTCGTCATCGCTATCGCAGTCGCGTCGCTCATGGCCCTGCAAGTTGCGGGACAGGCCACAGCGATCCCGGCGTCCCGGCAGATCACTCCGGAAGATCTGGCCAAGTTGCTCCAGAGCTCGCCGGAACAGAAACCGTTGATGATCCAGGTTGGCTCGCACGTCCTCTACACGCAGGCCCACATTCCCGGCTCTGAATATATTGGTCCGGCCTCGACCGACGTTGGTTTGCAGCAACTTCGGAAGCGGGTTGCAATGTTGCGCCGCACGCAATTGATCGTGCTTTATTGCGGATGTTGCCCGTGGAGCCATTGTCCCAATGTGGAACCTGCTGATAACGCTCTCCACAAAATGGGCTTTCGCAATGTGAAGATCCTTTATATCGCGGAGAACTTCGGCAATGATTGGGTGAACAAGGGATACCCGACGGCGAAAGGAGATTAAGAACCTGTCCTCCACAAAACTGAGGATCGTCGCGGCAGTCGTGCTTATCCTTGCCCTCGGATGGCTCTGGGGCAGGCATATGCGCATGGGCACTCATGCCTCTGGCCCCAAGCAGCATCCCCTTGCGCCCGACTTCACGCTAGCCCAGGTGAATGGCCCATCGCTCACTCTGTCGTCCTACCGCGGCCACGTCGTGCTTCTCGATTTCTGGGCGACGTGGTGCGTTCCGTGCCGCGAGGAGATTCCTCATTTTGTTGAAATGCAAGACCAATACCGCGCCCAGGGACTTCAGATCATCGGCGTTTCGATGGACGACAGCCCAGACCCAGTCCGACCTTTCGCGCAACAATTCCACATGAACTACCCCATCGTGATGGGCAACGCCAAGATTGGCGAACAATATGGAGGAGTGCTCGGATTGCCCATCGCGTTCCTCCTCGACCGCGATGGCCGGATCACAAAGAAACACATTGGAGCTACCCCTGCCGAAGTATTTGACAGGGAAATAGCCACGCTCTTGCAGAAACAGTAACGATCCTAAGTGGCTAAATTCGCAGTAGTTTTCGTTCTTGCAAAGCCCCTTTCGTGCCCAATCACACACCTGTGTGATCCTAATCGTCGTTTCGGTTCACCCCGCAGGCTAGCCTCACAAGTTGGCGTAGCCCTGCCGGACAGACACCTTCGTCGGTCCCATCAAGCGACGCGAGCACCGCCCGGACCAAGCCGTCCCGGGGTAAACGTTATGCGAGAGAGCATCCAGCGCTTGTGGCCGGAGATCGAATGGATCAGCAATCCTCAATTACGGCAACAAGTCACTGAAACCTGGATTAGGGCCTTCGAACGCAGCCCGCTCCAGCCAGAAGATTTAAATCGGATCCCCTTCACCCTGCTGGTCCCGAACTGCCCCATCACCTTCATGGAACACAAGCGCTGTGTGGTGCACATTGCACGCGACAGCGCCCAAGCGATGCAGAGCTTCATGGGCCGTGCGCTTCCGATCGACTTTGACATTGTCATCGCCGGAGCGATCCTTGCCGACGTTGGGAAGTTGCTGGAGTACGAACTGGATGCAGAAGGAAAAAGTCAGCAGAGCGAGCGTGGCGAGGCACTCCGTCACCCTTTTACCGGAGTAGCGCTCGCGCTGGAGTGCGGAGTGCCCGATGCAGTCTGCCACATCATTGCCGCGCATGCCGCCGAAGGCGACTTAGTCAAGCGCTCCACCGAAGCTTTCATCGTGCATCACGCCGATTTCATGGCGTTCTTGCCCTTCAAGAATCCAAAAAACATCAGGACCAAATAGGAGCACCATTTGCCCACCACCAGTCCGACCCCAAAAGAACCGGTCACAGCCGCTATGTCACGCTGGGCAGCGGGATTGCGATTTGAACAGCTCTCGTCCGAAGCTGTGCACCAGGCAAAGAGGTTGCTACTCGACTCCCTCGGATGCGCCCTCGGCGGTTACCAGCAACACGATGTGAAGATCGCGCTTGAAGTCCTCGACGAAATTGCCGGAGATGGGCCAGCGACTGTAATCGGCTCCGGCAAGCATGTCGATCCGGTGTCGGCGTCCCTCGCGAATGCGTTGATGATCCGCTGCATGGATTACAACGACATCTATTGGAAGCAGGACCCAGCGCATCCCTCCGACATCTTCCCTGCCGCGTTGGCCTGCTGCGAACGCGCCCGCGGCAACGGAAAGGAACTGATCGTCGGTCTTGTGCTAGGGCATGAATTCGAGATGCGCCTTTGCGAGGCCGCATTCCCCGGCATCCGCGAGCGCGGATGGCACCATGCCACGTTAACGGCATTTGCGGCCCCTATCGTCGCCGGACGCGCTCTGCACTTGACGTGGGAACAAATGCAGCACGCCATCGGGATCTCCGCGAGCCGGCACTGCACTCTGGGCGCAGTCACTGCAGGCAGATTAACAATGATGAAGAACACGGTCGATCCTATGGCGACCCAGAGCGGCGTGCTGGCCGCGCTTCTGGCCGAAAGAGGTTACACCGGACCCGAGCACGTCATCGACGGGAAAGAGGGACTCACTCACGTTTTTAAGCCGGAATGGAAGCTCAATCTCCTAACCGACGGCCTGGGCGAGACTTGGCGAATCACGCAATGCGGAATGAAGGCCTTCCCTACTGAGGCTCTCACCCACACGGCTATCTCTGCGGTGCTAGATCTGGTGAAGAGCCATGACCTGCATTCGGACAACGTGCAGCAAATTCAGATTCGCTCGCTGGCGCGCGCTGCCGACATTCTTTCCGACCCCAGCAAGTACGATCCGCGCACAAAGGAAACCGCGGACCATTCCTTGCCCTACGTGATCGCCGCGGCGCTTGTGGACCGGCAGGTCACTCCCGGGCAATTCACTATGGCCAAGATTATGGATCCCAAGATCCGCGAACAACTTCGGAAGGTGGAAGTCGTCGCTGATCCGGAGATCGAAAAGGTATTTCCAACTCTACAGAGGGTAATCGTGCATATCCATACAACAGACGGTCGCTTGTTCAACAAACAACTGGATTTTCCTAAGGGTGATCCACGGAACCCGCTCACCGATTCCGACATTGAAGAGAAGTTCGCTGCACTCGCGGATGGTGTGTTAACCAGGGCGGCGCAGAAGAGAGTCCAGGATGTGGTCTGGAATCTCGAGCATGTTGGTTCCGTGGCAGAACTAATGGCGCTCATGGAAGCGGACGTACGCCGTCCCAGGGCTGCCAAAGCAATGGCCAAGCGCCGTACGAAACGCGGCAAGCGCTCGAGAGTGCGCGTCTAGCGCGACGCTAACAATTTGGCGTTAGGCCGAAGGAGTTCGTATGCCCCAGACAGTCGTGGAAAAAATCGCACAGAGGCACCTTGCCGCCGGACCCAGCCGCCCTCTGCGAACGGGAGACTTCGTTTCCATTCGCCCCTCGCATGTCCTGACGCACGACAATACCTCGGCGGTGATGAGCAAGTTCAAATCGATCGGTGCGAAGACCATCCATGACCCCAAACAGCCGGTATTCGCGCTTGATCACGACATTCAGAATCATGACGAAGCCAATCAACGAAAGTATGGCTCGATTGAATCCTTCGCCGCCGCGCACGGAGTGGACTTCTATCCAGCCGGTGCAGGCATCGGACATCAGATCATGATCGAGCGGGGATATGTCACTCCTGGCTCCTTCGTGGTTGCATCGGACTCGCACTCCAACATGTATGGTGCGCTGGGAGCGGTGGGGACGCCCATCGTTCGAACTGACGCAGCCGCTGTTTGGGCGACCGGGGAATTCTGGTGGCAGATTCCGCGCACCATTCAGGTCGTGCTCGAGGGCAACTTGCCCGAAGGGGTCAGCGGCAAAGACGTGATCATCACGCTATGCGGGCTCTACAACCATGATGAAGCTCTCAACGCCGCACTCGAATTCTCCGGCCCCGGCGTGGCTAGCCTTTCTATGGATGATCGCTTCTCCATCGCGAACATGAGCACGGAATGGGGCCCAATCACCTGCTGGTTCCCGGTGGATGAGGTCACGATGCGGTACCTGGAGAGCGCTCACGGCAAGTTGCAGGAACAAGGAGTGGAGCGCTTTACGGCAGAGGACATTGAGCGCTGGCGTAAAACGCCGCCGTTGCCTGATCCGGATGCCGTCTACTCTGCCCGCATAACGCTTGATCTTAGCCAGGTCACTCCGCACGTTTCCGGTCCCGACAGTGTGCAGACGATCCACTCCATTGCGGAGATCGAAAAGCAGAAGGTCGCCATTCAGAAGGCCTATCTGGTCTCCTGCGTCAACTCGCGCCTGGAGGACCTCGAGGCAGCCGCCTGGGTGCTTTGCGGAAACAAAATCGCTCCTGGCGTGAAGTTCTACGTCGGAGCGGCGAGCGCGTGGGTACAAAAAGAGGCGGAACGTCGAGGCGTTTGGCAAGCCTTAGTGGACGCGGGCGCCACCATCATTCCGCCGAGTTGCGGGCCGTGCATCGGGTTGGGAACCGGACTTCTGGAAAAAGGCGAGATTGGCATATCGGCCACCAATCGCAACTTCAAGGGCCGCATGGGATCGCGCGACGCGCAGTGCTTCCTCGCCAGTCCGGAGGTAGTGGCTGCATCCGCACTGGCGGGCTACATCAGGGGTGCTCGGCGCTTCCCGGATCGCAGGCCGGAGCGTCAGTACCGGGAACTGAGCGCCAACGTCGTTGCCGGCGAGACCGTAAAAATCCTTCCCGGATTTCCCGGGCGGATCAAGGGCAGGCTCGTATTTGTGCCGCAGGACAACCTGAACACGGACGCCATCTACAGCAAAGACCACACCTACCGCGACGACATGACACCCGAGATGATGGCCCGCGTCGTTATGGAGAACTACGACCCGCAGTTTTCGGCCCGTGCTCATGCGGGAGATGTCCTGGTCGGCGGTTTCAATTTCGGCACCGGATCGAGCCGGGAGCAAGCCGTTACCTGCCTCAAAGCCAAGGGTATTCCGGTGATCATCGCCGCCAGTTTTTCGCAGACCTACTTACGCAATGCATACAACAACGGCTTTCTCTGCATTGAGGTACCCGCTCTAGTGAACAAGCTTCACCAGGAGTTCGCGAGCGACATCGCTGCCAAAGAAAAGACGATTATTCCGGGCGACAGTATCGAGATGGATTTCACTCGTTGCACTCTGCAGTGGCGCGGAAATCAGTTTGCTTTCCCGGCGCTAGGGTCGGTGCCGCAGTCGCTGGTCATCGCGGGAGGTGCAGAGAACATAGTGGCGAGGAAATTGGGTCTCAAGCAGGAAGTTCCCGAACTTGTACATCCAGGAGATTGAGCCATGGCGAAATACAAGGTAGTCACGATGCCCGGAGACGGAATTGGCAGCCAGGTCCTTCCGCAGGCATTGCGCGTACTTGAGGCTGTGGGCTTCGATGCCGAATACATCCACGCCGACATCGGCTGGGACTGCTGGTGTCGAGAAGGCAATGCCCTGCCGCAACGCACGATCGATCTGCTAGCAAAGCACCGGCTCGGGCTCTTTGGCGCTATCACCTCCAAGCCCAAGAAGCAGGCGGAGGCCGAATTAGCTCCCGAACTGCGGGGCAAGGGGTACTCGTATTTCAGTCCTATCGTCACCATGCGGCAGAAGTTCAATCTCGACACCTGCATTCGCCCGTGCATTTCTTTTCCTGGGAATCCGCTGAATTTCGTTCGCCAGGCGCGCGACGGTGGCTTTGAGGAACCGTTCGTCAATGTAGTGGTGTTCCGGCAGAACACAGAAGGTTTGTACGCGGGAGTGGAATGGTCCAATCCTCCGGAACAAGTGCGCACTGCGCTCGCGACGCATACAAAATTCAAGCCGTTTGCCGGAGTTGCCGGAGCCGATCTGGCTGTCTCGGTTCGCATCATTACGAGGCAAGCAGCCCGCAAGATCTGCAAAGCGGCATTTGAGTGGGCTGAAAAGTATGGCTATAAGTCAGTGACAATCTGCGAAAAACCAAACGTGCTGCGCGAGACTTCGGGAATGATGGAGGATGAAGCCCGAGCCGTCGCCAAGGAGTACCCCCGAATCGCACTGTGGTCCACCAACATCGACGCGCAAACTATGTGGCTGACCAAGAATCCCGAAGATTACGGCGTAATCGTTGCCTCGAACCTGTTCGGCGACGTAATTTCGGATGCCTTCGCAGGACTGATCGGCGGATTAGGCTTTGCCGCATCCGCAAATATCGGGAATGAAGTCGCCGTTTTCGAGCCCACCCACGGCTCGGCTCCGAAGTACGCGCAACTTGACCCGCCGATTGTGAATCCCATCGCGATGTTGCTTTCCGCAGTGATGCTGCTGGAACACATCGGCGAGATCGAGAAGGCCAGCCTCATCCGGAACGCAATTGCGGCGGTGGTGAAAGAAGGCAAGGTCCGCACCTACGACATGATGCGCCTTCCGGGCGGCGAGGGAGCACTCGCTACGGGTGCAGCGAGCACAATTCAGATGACGGATGCCATTCTGGCAAAGCTTGGGTCAAACCAGGAACTTGCCCTCGCGGGCATACAACGGGAATTCACATGAGAGTCCTTTGCGAGGAACTCCACCGACCGCCTACTGAGGCCGGGCGCTGCGGGCCCGAGGTCCGGAGCGATCTGCGAGTGCGCATCGAACCGCGCGAGCACGGCGGAATCGAAATCGAACTCCACTCCCGGGTAGAGCCCTACTACGGCGAATCCATCCGGCGTTTGGCCGACACAGTTCTGGAAGAACTCGGCATTCATCACGCCCGTGTTCAGATCGAGGACGAAGGTGCCCTGCCGTTCGTCATTTCCGCCCGTCTCGAAGCTGCAGTCAGGCGCGCGGGGCTGGGTAAGGGTACGCGCGTCCTGCCGGAACGTGTGACGCTTCCTGAACCATCAACGCGAGACCACATGCGGCGCTCGCGTCTTTATGTGCCCGGCAGCGAACCCAAGTACTTCATCAACGCTGCGCTGTACGGACCTGACGCCGTGATTCTGGACCTCGAAGACTCGGTCCATCCCAGTGAAAAAGATGCCGCGCGCTTGCTGGTGCGTAATGCCCTCCGCGCGATCGATTTTCTGGCGTGCGAACGCATGGTGCGCATCAATCAATTGCCGCTCGGACTCGAGGACCTCGATGAAATCGTGCCCGAATGCCCAGACCTGATTCTGATTCCGAAGGTGGAAGTCCCGGACCAGGTGGTCGCCGTCGAAAAACGGATTGCCGAAGTGAAGAGCGATTACGGACTCACCCGGCCGACATGGCTGATGCCGATTTTGGAGTCGGCACTCGGCATTGAGAATGCATTCGCTATCGCGACGGCGAGTGAGAAGACGGTCGCCCTGACGATCGGGCTCGAAGATTACACTGCCGACATAGGGGTGGTGAAGACTTCGAGCGGCACAGAATCTCTTTATGCACGACAGCGAGTGCTCAACGCCGCTCATGCCGCTGGGATACAGGCCATCGATTCCGTTTTTGGTGACGTTGGCGACCTCGATGCGTTACGGGCGTGGGCCACAAATTCTCGTAATGTCGGCTTCGAAGGCATGGGATGCCTCCACCCCACGCAAATCCCTATCATTCACGAAGCGTTTGCCCCCACGGCTAGCGAGATCGAACGCGCCCGCAAAATCGTCACCGCGTACAACGAAGCACAGGAAAAGGCCTTGGGAGTGGTGAGCCTGGGTTCGAAGATGATTGATCCACCAGTTCTAAACCGCGCTCTGAAGCTCATAGCGCGAGCCCAGGCGATGGGCGTCCTCCAATAACGGAGTAGCTATGCCGGTTGCAGAAAAGACGGAACTACTTACCAACGCAGCAGGCCGATCTGTATTAGAGACGGTGAATGGCCGTCCGCAAACGCCGTACTTGGGCGTTGGAAAATACCGGCCGACCGGAACAAAAGCCTCGCCACCCATTCGCACCGCGGCAGACTATCCTGAAAATGGCGACAAAGTGGTCGCCGACCTTGAAACCGCTCTGCGAAAATGCGGCCTGCGCGACGGCATGGTACTTTCCTCGCATCATCACTTGCGGGACGGGGACCGAGTAGCGCTGATGATGTTGCATGCTGCAAGCAGGCTCGGCGCCAAAGATCTGGTCTGGTTCCCCAGCGCGTCTTTTCCCTCTCAGAAATCCGCGATTGAACTGATGGAATCCGGCGTAATCGATCATATCGAAGGCAGCATGAATGGCCCGCTCGGGGATTACTGTACGCAGGGTAAAATGCGCGGCCTGGGCGTGCTTCGCTCCCATGGCGGACGCGGGCAAGCCATTCAAGACGGAGAAGTACACATTGACATAGCGGTGATTGCAGCGCCCAGCGCGGATGCATTCGGCAACTGCGACGGGTCCCAGGGGAAATCCGCTTGCGGTTCGCTGGGCTTCGCGCTGGCCGATTCCATCTACGCCGACCACGTCATCGTCGTAACCGACAATCTGGTTCCCTTCCCCTGCGTGCCTTGCCAGATTCAGGGCAACAACGTCGACTATGTCGTGCAGGTGGACTCGATTGGCGATGCCGCGAAAATTGTGTCGGGCACGACCCAGATCACCCGTTCTCCCGACCGCCTGCGCATCGCCGAACTGGTCGCGCGATTTCTGCGCGACGCGGGCATCATGCGCAATGGATTCTCCTTCCAGGCTGGCGCCGGTGGAATTGCTCTCGCATTTGTGAGCTATCTGAAGCAGTTGATGAAAGAGGCTGGAGTAAAGGCCCGGTTCGTGCGCGGTGGTTCAACCAAATTTCTCGTTGAATTGCTCGAAGAAGGACTCACCGACTACATCCTCGATGGCCAAACCTTCGACCTGGACGGAGTGCGCTCGATCGCGAGTAATCCGCGGCACGTTGCGACGTCTCCGTTCACTTCGTACAACTATCACGGGAAGGGCAACTTTGCTTCGATGGTGGACGCCGTCGTTCTTGGCGCAACCGAAGTCGATCTCAACTTCAATGCCAATGTTGTCACGCATTCCGATGGCCGCCTGATGCATGGCATCGGCGGGTGGCAGAACTGCCTTGCCTCGAAGTGCACCATCCTCGCCGTGCCCTCGTTCCGCGATCGCATTCCAGTGATCCTCGATGAAGTAACGACTCTGTGTGGTCCCGGTGAACTGATCGACGTCATCGTGACTGAGCGAGGCATCGCGATCAATCCACGCCGGCAGGATCTTATGGATGCGGTCAAAGGATCAACCCTGCCCATCCGTCCGCTGGCTGACATAAAAGCAGAGGTGGAACGCATCTGTGGAGGAAGACCGTGCCGGCCAAAACACGGGGATCGTCCGGTCGCGGTCGTGAAATGGGTGGACGGAACGGTGCTCGATACGGTCTGGCAGGTAAGCGGAAGTTTCTAGCCGGAGAAATCCCAGCCTTCGTCTTTCATCTTGCGGTTGGTCCAGCGCTGCAACTGCTCGAACAAAGCAGGTTCAATCACTGCAAAACGAACGCCGACGCGCCCTTCGTCTCCCACCCACATCAGTCGCGCCTTGGCTTCAAAGTGCACGTCGCTCTCTGGCAGGATGAAACTCACATCCAGCAGACCGGCGTAACGGAGCGGATCTTTCACGCCATCCAATCCCATTCCCCCGGTGCTCAAATTCACGCCTTGGACGTGAATCTCCTCGCCTTGCGAGTTTCTAACCTTCACTGGAATGCTCACCCGGGCGCGGTAGAACTTCTGCTGCTCGTTGCTGATGCTGCTGAGCGAAGCACTCTTATCTCCCGGAGCAAAATTGATGTTGTACTCCTTGAGCTTGCGGCTGAGAGTCCGCCGCGAGATCCCCAACTGCTCCGCCGCTAGTGTTCTCTGACCGCCGGTACGCTCGAGCGCCTTGATGATCATCTGCTCTTCCATGCTGTCCAGGTTTCCGACCGGCACAGACGCAGTTTGCCGCAGAGCGGACGGTTCTCCGGTAAGCGCGGCCGTGAGGTTCGGAAAATCAATTTCCGCGGAGGTAGACTCCACCGCCATCCTGGCCACGAAATTTCGCAACTCGCGCACATTTCCAGTCCACGCGTGCGAAAGCAGGGCGTTGATCGCCTGTCTGGAGAAAACTTTGTGCGGCGCCTTAAGCCGCAGAAAGTGCTCCGCTAGTGCGACGATATCCTCAGGCCGCTGGCGCAGAGGCGGAACCCGCAGCTGAAATTGCCCCAACCTGTGAAATAGATCCTGACGGAAGCGGCCATCCCGCACTGCGGCTTCCAGGTCCTGGTTAGTGGCCGCAACGATGCGCACATCCACCTTGATCTTGCGATTGCCGCCGAGCCTGTAGAACGGCTGACCGTCTAGCACCCGCAGTAACTTGCCCTGCGTCTGCAACTGCAGTTCGCCTACTTCATCCAGAAAGAGTGTGCCCTTGTCGGCCAGCTCGAACAATCCCGGCTTGGAGCCATCGGCGCCACTGAAGGCGCCTTTTTCATAACCAAACAATTCGCTCTCGACCAGGTTTTCCGGCAAAGCGGCGCAGTTGATGTCAACCCAGGAGCGCGTGCGGCGGTGCGACGAATCATGAATCGTGCGCGCAATCAATTCCTTTCCCGTGCCAGTTTCGCCCGTAATAAGTACGGTTTCGCTGTGACTGGCGACCCGGTCTACCATGCCCATGAAGTCACGCATCAGCGGGCTGGCCAGAATGAAAGTCGCGCCGTCAACGTTGCGCCGAATTACAGCGGGATCGGCAACTGCGGCTTGCGGATCTGAATTTGCGGCCGGGATGACAGGTGTGATGGTTGCGACGATCTCGACCGGTCTCGAAAAGGATCCACGCAGCACGGTAGCGGAGAATTGGATGGTGAAACCAGGGCCACTCTTTGGTTGCGCCAGCAGTGTGGACTGAAAATCTTGCCCCACAGAGGTGACTTGCAGGACTCTTTTTCTGATTTGGCCATCTTCGCCCAGAAGCTTTTGCCTGCCGCTAAACAGCGTGGAGAAATCCCTGCCATTCAATTCTTCCGGCGTATAGCCCAAGAGGCGGGTGAAGGCTGCATTGCACGAGACGAATTCCCCCTCGAGATCAACGCAGAAGAAGGCCTTCTCCGCTTGTCCAGCGCTGGCGTCCAAGCTCCGGGATGAGCTTGATGGCTGGTACTGCCCCGGACTGGTACCGACACTCGCCATATATGCCTTTTGTGCATGATGGTGACATACACGTTGGGATTCGACCGAGAGGTGTGTTCCAGATGAGATCACCAAAGTAATCGCTTCGCCCAAGATCGCCAGCCAAAAGGTATCAGAGTGCTCTTTCCCCATAAGCACCGTCAACCAATCTGTAACGTGCACAAGTTACTTCGGTAAGCTTCAGAACACCTAATCTTTGCAATAACATTCCGGTTCGAGCCCTCCGGTGCGGGCCAAAGGGACTCGACCGTCCATTGTGTAATCGCGCGTGTGTAGCTTGCCCGCAAGTTCGATCTACACAGCCGCGCATTAGTCGGCTGTAGGTTTGACAATGAAACCGGAAGCAGACAGACTGTCGCTTCAGACCAAGGCTTTCGTCGGAATCGCTGCGTCTATTGGCGTAGTGGTACTGAGCTTTTCCCTCGCGCACTGGCAATCCCAGGACCTGCTGCGACTCGCATGCTACTTGGTGGTGGCCGTGCTGGCGTCGGGCCTGAAGGTACAACTGCCCGGCATCGACGGCACCATGTCGGTCAACTTCTTATTCATTCTTTTGGGTGTGCTGGAACTGAGTCTTCCCGAAACCCTTGTGATTGGCTGTACCGCGACTCTGGTGCAAAGCGTGTGGCAGGCGCGCAAGCGAATCGATCCGGTCAAGGTCGTCTTCAATGTAGCCGGGATGATGGCCAACGCCAGTTTCTTAACTTATGTGTCGTATCACTGGCTGCTGGCACGCTTCGGAACGAATAAGCCAATTCTGCTGATGGTAGCGGCACTAGTGTTCTTCTTCGCGAACACACTGCCGATCTCCGTGGTCATTGCTCTTACGGAAGGAAAATCGGCACGAAGAGTGTGGTCTGAATGCTATTTCTGGTCATTTCCCTATTACCTGGTAGGCGCAGCAGCGGTGGGCCTGGTTGGAATCGTGAACGGCGCCGCGGGATGGGAGACATCGCTGCTGGTCCTCCCGCTGATCTATTGGGTGTACCGCTCATACCGGTTGTACCTGGGACGACTGGAAGCTGAGAAGGAACGGGTAGAAATCGAAAAGCGCCACGTCGAGCAGATCGCATCCCTCAACATGCGCACGATCGAGGCGCTCGCGCTTGCCATTGAAGCCAAGGATCACACCACGCACACCCATTTGCAGCGGGTGCGTACCTATGCCGTCGAAATCGCAAACGAAATGAACCTGGCGCCTGACGAGATCGAAGCTCTGAGAGCGGCCGCGCTCTTGCACGATATCGGCAAGTTGGCCGTGCCCGAGCAGATCATTAACAAGCCAGGAAAGCTGTCTCGCGAAGAATTCGAGAAGATGAAGGTGCATCCGATCGTGGGTTCGGAGATTCTCGAGCGAGTTGCTTTTCCTTATCCTGTCGCGCCTATTGTTCGCTGCCATCACGAGCGCTGGGACGGCTCCGGATATCCGGACGGGCTCAGCGGAAAGAACATTCCCATTGGTGCCCGTATACTCGCTGCTGTCGATTGCCTGGACGCACTCGCTTCGCATCGCCAGTACCGGCCGGCCTTGCAGCTAGTCGAGGCCATGGAAAAAGTAAAGGAGAAGGCTGGCTCCTGGTTTGATCCCCACGTAGTAGAGATTCTGGAACGCCGTTATATCGACCTCGAGCGCCTGGCGCAAATGTCGGAACAGACCATTGTTCCAACCGGACTTTCCAGATTGGTGCGCGTCGAGCGGGGACTCGCACCTGCCGCGGGATTCGAGCGTAGCGAACCGACCCACGGATTTACCGACAGCGCCGATTTCCTCAGTTCGATTGCCTCCGCACGGCAGGAAGCGCAGACGATGTTCGAACTCAGCCAGGATCTTGGAGTGTCGTTGAGCCTGAGCGAAACATTGTCGGTGCTCTCCATGCGCCTGCGGCGCATGATTCCCTACGATTCCATCGCGGTATTTGTGAATCGCAACGGCTGGCTGCTTCCGGAACTGGTCAGTGGTGAAAATTTCAAAACCCTGTCCTCGTTAAAGCTGAGGGTTGGCGAAGGACTTTGCGGATGGGTAGCAGAAAACTGCAAGCCGATCGTGAACGGGAATCCGCAGGTCGAGACTGGCTACGTCGTGGAACCTGGGAAGAACGCGCTGCAATCCGCTCTCGCGGTTCCGCTCGAAGGGCTGAACGGAGTCGTGGGAGTGCTGGCCATGTATCAGACGCCGCGTGATGCCTTCACCCCCGACCATCTCAGAATTCTGCTTGCAGTAGCTTCGAAGGTGGCGCTCTCCGTCGAAAACGCCCTCAAGTATCAACAGGCCGAAAGCTCAGCCACCACGGATTATTTGACCGGGCTGCCCAATGCCCGCTCGCTTTTCGTTCATCTGGCCCAAGAAGTCGCGCGCTGCCGCCGCATGAAAAGCAGCCTCGCTGTCCTGGTGTGCGATATCGACGGGTTCAAACAGATCAACGATTCTTTCGGCCACTTGGAAGGCGACAAGCTGCTACGGGAATTCACCACCCGCCTCAAGGATGTCTGTCGAGGATACGACTACGTTGCCCGTATGGGTGGGGATGAGTTCGTGATTAGCGCGCCTGGACTTACACATGAAGCTGCGCAGGAAAAAGCTGACCGGCTCAACCGGGCGGCGATCGAATCGGGCCGTCATGTTTGCGGCCGGGACCTGATCACGCTGAGCGTTGGTACTGCTTTCTGCCCTGAGGATGGCATGGATGTCGAACGGCTGCTCGCGGAAGCCGACCGCAGAATGTACTCCATGAAGCAGGTCCACCACGCGGAAGCTGCGCGAGAACAGCAGAGTAACCGGCTCGGAGCTTCGGCTAGCTAGGGGAGATCACGTCATGCTAGGGCGCAAAATTGCGCGGCACAGCGTCGCCATTGTTGGCACGGCTCTGCTCGGCGGATTGTTATCCGCGACCATGGTAAGGCTGGCGCCGGGTTTCGACACCGATGAAGCTCAGATTGACTCTCATCTGAATTCGGGGAGCTTGCGAGCGCTGCGCGAAGCCCGATCGCAGCAGAACAATATTCTTGTGTTTTACCTTCACTCTTTGAAGCGGGCTTCGCAGGGCGATTTGGGTTCCTCGCTCACATTGCATCAGCCGGTGAGCAAGTTGCTTCGGGAACGGGCGCCCCTGACGATCCAACTGATCGGCGTCGCATTGGTCGTGAGTTGGGTGGGGGCGATGACGATGGCGCTCAGCGCGGCCGGTTTGCGCCTCGAGACCTACGACGCCATAGCCACAGTCCTCAGCGGAATTCTTCTTTGCTTGCCCGCCGCTGTGCTGGGATTGCTCTCGGTTCTGTGGAATACCCCGGCGGCACTGGCCGTAGCCGCCATCGTTTTCCCGAGAGACTTCCGCTACGCGCGAAATTTGTTGGGAAGGGCGTATTCCATGCCTCACATCATCACCGCGCGAGCCAAAGGGCTGCACGAGTTGCGGATTCTCTTTTGGCATGTCATTCCAGTTGCCTGCCCTCAACTTTTGGCATTGGCCGGAGTTTCGGTGAGCCTCGCGATAGGCGCCGCGATCCCGATTGAGGCTTTGTGCGGGTTAGCAGGTATTGGGCAGCTGGCATGGCAAGCGGCCTTGGCACGGGATCTTCCTCTCCTGGTGAACATAACGGTGCTGGTCACGTTGGTAACCTTGCTGGCTAATACTGCCGCCGATTTAATCGGAAGCATGGTCGGGAGCGAGCCAGCATGAAGACCTCGCGTAGGGTAGCGTGTGCCGTTCTGCTGCTCGTGCTGGGAGTGTCCCTGTGCGCAAAGCTTGTCGCTCCGGCTGGGTATGCCAGGCAATATCGCGAGGCCGCGGATGCACCGCCTTCGCGCCAGCACTGGCTGGGGACCGACGAGATCGGCCGTGATCGTTTTGCGCGAGTGCTCTATGGAACCCGGCTTTCCCTTTTGCTTGCCCCCGCAGCCGCTCTGCTTTCAACTTTGATGGCGGCGGTGATTGGTGGCCTGGCTGGTTATCTCGGTGGCATCTTTCAGCGTGCCGCCATGACTGTCACTGATCTTTTTCTGTCCCTGCCCTGGTTGTTCCTACTGATTACAGTACGCGCGTTGCTCCCGTTAAATGTATCGCCGCTCGTTTCGGTGCTGACCACGTTCCTGATTCTGGGGATGCTGGGGTGGACGAGCGCAGCCCGAGTCCTGTGCGCGAGCGCGGCGTCATTGCGTAATTCTGACTTTCTT
Source organism: Candidatus Sulfotelmatobacter sp. (assembly GCA_036376495.1). GTDB lineage: Bacteria > Acidobacteriota > Terriglobia > Terriglobales > Acidobacteriaceae > Sulfotelmatobacter. The sequence goes on from DASVAE010000036.1 coordinate 189,006, forward strand.
CGGCAGGCGAGGGCTTCCGGCATTCCGGGAGCACGGCTTTTTTGGATTCACGTACTTCCCAATCTCAAGCCAGTGCTGCTCGCGCAGTTTTGGATTTCGATTCCAATTTTCATCCTGAGCGAGGCCAATCTTGGCATTCTCGGACTGGGAGTTGCCGAACCGATGCCCTCATGGGGAAGCCTGTTGAAAGAGCTTGAGGGCCTAGTCTCGGTTGGCGAGGAGCCGTGGAAGTTTGTGCCACTTGTTTTGCTGGTGGCGGTAGTCACAAGTTTTCAATTGATCGTTTCGAAACAAGAGGAATTCGCTGTTTAGGCCAGGATCACTATGACGACATTGACCGTCAGCCGGGCACTGCCCAACCTAGTTCTATGTCTGTGTCTCGGTTTGCTTACACCCTCAGCATTTGCCCAGGGCGAACTACGATTCTGCCTTCGCTCTGAGCCGAAGACGTTTGACCCCCTCCAGGTACAAGACGACGCCTCGGTCGCAATCCGGTATCTGACAGGCGGAACTCTGGTTCGAATGAACAGGCAATCGCAGGTGCTGGAACCGGAACTGGCACAGGCCTGGAAAGTTTCAAAAGATGGTAAGCAGATTACATTCAAGTTGCGCAGCGGGATCTCGTTCTCAGACGGAACGCCATTCTCGGCAGAAGACGTTGCCTATACTGTTCAACGCTTGATGGACCCTTCCCTGCACTCGCCCACGGGCGATGCATTCCGCTCCGGACCGGGTAATGTACAGACGAAGATTCTCTCTCCTACCCAGATTTCCATAACGTTTCCTGCTCCAGTTGCGGGACTTGATCGGCAATTCGATCAAGTCGCCATCATGTCGTCGAAATCTACCAAAAAGGAGATGGCCGTTCTAGGACCGTTCATGGTGGCCGATTACAATCCCGGAGCCACAGTGCTGCTGAAGCGAAATCCCAATTACTGGAAAACCGACGAGCAAGGACGCAGGTTGCCCTATTTGGACTCCATTCGACTCGACATTCAGCCCAATCGTGATATCGAAATGCTTCGCTTCAAGCGTAATGAAATCGATTTGATCAACTCCCTTGACAGCGAGTACTTCGACAAGCTAGCGTCTGGCTCTCCGCAACTGGTTCACGACGCCGGACCCTCGCTGGATAGCGAGCAGATGTGGTTCAACCAGGTAGCGAAAGCACCGTTGCCCGGATACAAGAAGGCATGGTTTCGCTCCGCAGTTTTTCGACGGGCTATCTCAGATGCGATTAATCGTGGCGATCTTGCCAAGTTGGTGTTCCGCGGGCACGCCCAACCGGCGGTAGGTCCGTTTTCCCCTGCCAATCGGTTCTGGTTCAACGCGAAGCTGAAGCCACCGGTTTATTCGCCGGATGCCGCTCTCACCTGCTTGCAGACTGAAGGCTTTCGTTTCGACAACGGCACACTTAAGGACAGAGGCGGGAATGCTGTCGTCTTCTCGATCATCACAAATTCGGGAAACAAATATCGCGAGCGGATGGCGACCATGATCCAACAGGATCTACAGAGGATCGGGATTCAAGTCAGGGTTGTGACCCTCGACTTTCCTTCTCTGATCGAGCGAATGACTCAAAGCTTCGATTATGAAGCGATCCTACTCGGGCTAACCAATGTGGCCCTGGACCCCAATGAGGAAATGAATGTCTGGCTGAGTTCCTCCGAAAACCATCAATGGAACCCGCAGGAGAAGACTCCGGAAACCCCATGGGAGGCGGAAATCGACCGCTTGATGCGCCTGCAATCGGCTTCGTCGGACCCCAAAAAGCGCAAAGAAGCGTTCGATCGCGTTCAGGAGATTGTGGTCGAGCAAGCGCCTTTCATCTTCCTGGTGAATCGGAATGCGCTCTCGGCGAGTTCTTCCTCCGTGCATGGATTGACTCCGGTGATCCTGGCTCCGCAAACTTACTGGAACGCGGAGCGCCTTTCTGTGGGAATCATGGAGGCGCAGAGCAGGCCGTGATTTCCCCAGCACAACCGAGCGCCCTTTTATCTGCGAACATTACCGTACGCTACGGCAGTAAGCCGCCAGTCCTGCGAGATGCCGCTTTGGAGGTTCACAGCGGTGAAATCGTTGGCCTCATCGGCCAGAGCGGTTCCGGGAAAAGTACCTTGGCGCTGGCAATCTTAGGACTGCTTGAGCGTAGGAGGGCAGAAATAGAAGGGTCGATCCAATTCGAGGGTCACGAGCTCCTGGCTTTGCGAGAGCAGGAAATGCGCCAACTTCGGGGCGCCAAGATTGCTTTAGTATTGCAGAGCCCCCTTTCTTCCCTGAATCCAGCACTAAAAATCCGAACTCAGTTCAAAGAAGCGTGGCATGCCCACGCTCGCGGTTCGAAAGCTGAATGTGATCGCGCCATTCGCGCGGCGCTGGACGCCGTAAGCTTGCCTTCGAATGACGAATTTCTCCGCAAAATCCCCTCGCAGATGAGTGTCGGACAAGCACAGCGAGTACTGATCGCCATGGCGGTCATGCATCGCCCCGCATTGCTGTTAGCGGATGAAGCGACCAGTGCTCTCGATGTGATCACTCAATCCGAAATTCTGTCGCTGTTTCGCGATTTAAATCGAAATTACGGAATGGCGATTCTTTACATTTCACACGATCTGCCATCCGTCGCCGGACTTTGTGACCGAGTTTCAATTCTGCATCAAGGCGAGATCGTTGAATCGGGAGCGACCCGCTCAGTTTTACTGAATCCTCAACACGAATACACGCAACGACTGATGGCTGCCGTACCCAAATTTCTGGAGCCGTCCGCAGTCGCCAAAGCCGCATCGGTTTAGTCGATCCCGCAATTGGGCCTGCCTTCGAATACTCGAGCTTCCTTCACATCTAAACTCGGGCCTCGAGAGCCCGATCCTAGTGCGACAAATTGTCCCGTGCGCGCCTGCTTGGGACAGAGTGGCCCATCAGGACAGCGGCGGCGGCTCCGATTTCCCCTGTTTGCAGTGACTTAGCACGCTCCCATTGGCCGCCGTCGTGCAACGAAACAGGTGGTTACGAGCTGGACTCTTCCCCCCGAACGACAAGGGAGATCTATGTCGCGTACATGGAAACAACAGAAGCCCCGACGCCAGGAACGACACAGTGCCGCGTGGGGAAAACGCGTGGGGCTGGTAGTACTTCTGGCAACGGGTATGGCGTTGGGATCGACGTCACCCTCCGCACGCCAGAACGGCAAACTCTCGAACATTGGCTCGGAACTGTCTGGCTTCCTGGCGAAAGCCAAACAGGGATCTACCGACGGCAAGACGGTCAGGGTCATCGTGCAGTACAAGCACGTCCCGACCTCCGTCCACTACTCGACGATGAAGCGTCGGGGCGCGCGGCTTCACAGCGCGCTCCACATGATCAGTGGCGCTGCGTTCACGATTCCCGTGAGTGCCCTTCCTGCGTTGGAGGCCGATCCAGAAATAAGGTCCGTGACCATCGACCACCCGATTACCGTGATGGATGATTTGACGAATGCCGCAACCGGGGTTTCGTCGGCGTGGAATGCGGGTTTCACAGGCGCGGGTATCGGTGTGGCGGTAATTGATAGCGGCATCAACGACGCTCACCCGGACCTGTGGGATTCGACGCACACGACCTCGCGTGTCCTTTACCATCAGGATTTCACCGGGACGGCAACGACGAATTCCAACGGAGCGAAATATGACCTGTACGGTCACGGCACCCACGTTGCGGGAATCATCGCCGGCAATGGTTACCTTTCCGGCGGCCACTATTCTGGAGTAGCGCCGGAAGCCAACCTGATCGATCTGCGGGCCCTGGACGCAAACGGGGCGGGCACGGATAGTACTGTGATTGCGGCGATCCAGCAGGCAATCGCTCTCAAGAACGCTTACAACATCCGCATCATTAACCTCTCGCTTGGCCGCGGGATTCCAGCGAGCTACACGCAAGACCCATTATGCCAGGCCGTCGAAGCAGCGTGGAAGAATGGCATCGTTGTGGTCGTCGCTGCCGGCAATCTCGGACGTCTTAGCGTGTACGGAAGCAACGGTTTCGGCACCATCACAGCACCCGGCAACGATCCGTTTGTGATCACCGTCGGCGCAACCAAGAGCAACGGCTCCGCGACACCGCAGGCCGAATCCAAAGCAAGTTACAGTTCCAAAGGACCGACCACCTACGACCATGTTCTGAAGCCTGACCTGATGGCGCCGGGCAATGCGGTCGTGTCGCTGGCCGCTCCCGGAGCAACCCTCGAAGCAGCCTATGCCAGCGACGTTGTCGCAGGCACAGACGGCAAAGCAGACTACTTCACCCTGAGCGGTACCAGCATGGCCACCCCGGCCGTCGCCGGCGCGGCCGCTCTCATGCTCGAGGAACAAAATACGTTGACCCCCGACCAAGTGAAAGCCCGGCTGATGAAAACGGCATACAAGATGGGCCTGCTTTCTACGTCGGCTTATGTACCCCATCTTTTTATGTCGTTCGTTGATTTCTACGATTTGTTCTCGGTCGGCTCCGGCCTGCTGAACGTGCAGGCAGCGACCACCAATACGGATCTCGCTCCCGCCGGCGTCGGATCAGCCCTTTCGCCCTACGCGGTCTATAACCAGCAGACGGGCGTGGTTTCCCTTGTATATGGGAACGGAACGGTGTCCAGCACCTCGGTAGTGTGGGGCAGTTCAGTCGTCTGGGGCACTTCAGTTGTATGGGGCTCCAACGTAGTGAGCGGAAACTCCGTCGTGTGGGGCAGTTCAATGCCCTGGAACAACAACCTGCTGAGCGCCTTCAGCGTTGTGTGGGGTTCAAGTACCGGAACAGCCTCAGCCAGCAGCGTTGTATGGGGTGCCTCGGTAGGCAATGCAACCTCAGCCTTCTCCGATGCGGGGGATGATGAGCAGTAACCGCCCGTGTGAGTGAATGAATCAGGAGAAGATGCGATGAACAACACACGGCAAATCAAGACCTTTATCGTTGCCATGGTCTTGGCCGGAATTGGGGCGGCTGGATATGGGTCATTCAGAAGCCACGCTCAACATGCCTATCTCACAATGGCCGTCCTTGCTCTTGCCGCGGCCTCCGCGCGGATGAAGGTTAAGCTGCCGGGCATGAATGGCAATATGTCCGTCAATTTGCCGTTCCTGCTTACCGCGGTAGTGAGCCTGAGTGCCGCTGAAGCAGTGCTGGTCACTGCCGCTTCCACGCTAGTCCAATGCTGGCCACGAAAGAATGGAAAGTTCAACCCGCAACAAATAACCTTCAACCTGAGCATGATGATGTTTGCCACGGCGCTCGCAAGTTTGCTGGCCCATGCACAGTGGCTGACTGCAACTGCGTGGGAGTTGCGAACACCGCTGGCGGTGCTCCTCGGCGCAGCAGCATTGTTCCTGGGACAAACGGTCCCAGTGGCCCGCATTCTTGCCCTTACGGAGGGCAAGCCGCCCACAAAGCTCTGGAGAGAACTTGCGCAGCTATCGTTCCCGTACTACGTGCTCAGCGCCGGCGTGACCTCGATGGTTCAGGCGTGCGGCAGCCATTTAGGTTGGGGACTCACCCTTGCTGTCTTCCCGGTAATGTTCGGAATTCACCGCTCCTATCGGATGTACTTCAGCCGAATGGTTGAAAGTATGCAAACTGAGGTCCTCGTCAAAGCCGCTGGCGCGTGAGCTTAAGGCATTCGACAGCGCCGATGCTTTGTTAAGCGCCGTACACTGCGCTAGAACCTGCCCAGCCGTACTCGCACCACCGCCGGATCGTCAGCGTGAAACTGCAAGCCGCGATCCGTCTCATCTCCGTTCCACAGGCGCTTTGTTTTCCAGACTCCGTCATCATAAGAACCATCTTCAGCCGAAAGAATTTGCATTCTCATGCCAGGTAGTCTGCCGGGAACGTGAAAGCTGACAATCGCGTCCACCCCGCTAACCAGAAACTCGTCTGGCCCACATTGAGCAACCAGCGCTACACCATGCGCGTCATTCGTACCTGGCGGACGCCGGCCATCTTGCAGGGGAAAACCGTACGAGACCGTTGCCTGCCAGGGACCAAAATCCAGTTCCTGCTGGGACTGCCCGGACTCTTCTATAGACGTTTTCAGTTTCCCTTCGAAACTCAATTTTGCAATCTCTCTCACCATGGGAGCGAGCAAGGCAAAATTGCGCGCGTGACCCGCCGCTGCCACGTCGCCAAGAATGTTCCAGCCGTGGGGATCGACCCCAAATGGCGCCACGCCAATTGCGCCTTCCCCTAAAGCCAGAAAATCATACTTCGCGAACGAATCAGGTTTTGCGATTTCAGGTACTAAGAGCGGGTTGTCGGGACGGTGATAAGCGGCCAGAACGTCCTGGACAAAGGCAGGATCGTCGCCGTAAATATCGGGAGCTATAGCATCGATGGACGGTGCGAGCGCTCGCCACAAGCCCACCCAAGGCTGCACGGCACCGCCGCTCGGGTACTGAACACCAGGTACGCGGATGCGGCGCTCCGGCAGCTCTGCCGGGGGATAGCTTAGCCACACATTCATGTAGAGGGGAAGATCAAATTCCGCTTTGCCCGCGGCTGCGATCGCATTGAGATAGTGCGCCTGATGGTAGAGCTGAAATAATTCATCGGCGTCACCGCGAAAGACGTCCCTCCAGGTACCGGGCTTCTGTTTCGCCGCAGCCAGCATGTCAGCGGGTACCGGGCCGGCAAATTCCTTGTTCGACTCCGGAGAAAAATCACGCGGGCTTCCGATAATGCCAGACTCATTTTCGACCTGCACCATGAGAATGGTGCGCTCGGTTGCATCGAGAGTTTTCAGATGGCGCAGGAGAGCGACAAAGGCAGCTTTGTCGGCATCGAGGTTGGACAGAGAGTTGGCGGAAAGAACGTCAATCGGCTCACCGTCTGCACGCATCACACGCGGGAAGCGCTTGGGATCGGTCTTGACCCACTGTGGCGCGTAATGCATGTTGCCGTTCTTCCAGGTGCCAAACCAGAGCAGCACCACATGTAGGTTGTGCTCGCGTGCACCCTTGACAACTGCATCGACATTGTCCCAGTTGAACTGACCTTGCTGCGGCTCGACCTGTTCCCAGTAAACTGGGGCCTCCACCGTGTTGGCGTGCAGTTCCGAGAGAGACTTCCAGACGCCGGGGAGTTCCGAGGGCCAAGCGCTGGAATTGTGAATCTGGCCGCCGAGCATCAAATAAGGTTGCCCGTCCACGAGCAGCGCCCAGCGACCATCCTTCGCCACCAACTTGGGAGCCTGCGCAGCCAGGCATAGTTGGGATGTTCCTGCGAGCATCAGGAGCAATGCCAACCTGCAGTATGGTCGCATCACCACTTTAGCGTCTCTCATTTCAGATTCTCTCCTCGGACGCGTTCTGTCCAATCCTTTGACTCTGATCCCGAGATTATAGCCGCGATGTGACTTTCACCTCGTATCGAATAATGTGGTGGACATTTCCGCGGTGGCTTTCAACATCAACTCGCGGTAACATTCGCAAACGGCTCTTGTAAGCAGAGGAAACAATGCACTCAACCACGACGGACAGGGTTTACACGGCGCTCGAGACGTTCCGGGTTGAGCTTCCGTCTTGGGGATTCGCAAACACGGGCACGCGTTTCGGGAAGTTCATCCAGGCGGCAGCTGCGACCACAACCGCTGAAAAGTTCAGCGATGCCGGCCAGGTACACTTATTAACCGGCGTCTGCCCTAGCATCGCTTTGCATGTGCTATGGGACTGTCCGCAGGGCGTGCGTAGTTCGGTCGAGATCCGAACTTTTGCAGACCGTTACGGAGTCGCCCCGGGCGCCATCAATCCCAATCTCTTTCAGGATCAGGAATACAAATTCGGATCATTTGCCAATCCCGACGCCGCGATTCGCCAACGCGCTCTGAAGCATGCAAAAGACAGCATCGAAATTGCCAAGCGGCTGCAGAGCCGGGACATTTCATTTTGGTTTGCGGATGGATCGAACTACCCGGGCACAGCCAATATTCGCCAGCGCCGTCGCTGGTTCGAAGAAGGTCTGAAGGAAGCACATCTCGCGTTAGCCCCAGAGCAGCGGATGCTCATTGAATACAAGCCGTTCGAACCGGCTTTTTATCACACCGACATTGCCGATTGGGGGATGGCGCTCCTACTGGCTCGCGCCGCTGGGCCGCAGGCGAAAGTACTGGTGGATACCGGCCATCACTACGCCGCCCAGAACATCGAGCAGATTGTGGCATGGCTGCTTTCAGAAGGTATCCTCGGCGGTTTCCATTTCAATGATCGTCGGTATGCTGACGACGACCTGACGCTCGGGTCCATTGACCCTTATCAGGTCTTTCGCATCTTCCATGAGATTCAGTTGTTCGAGCGGGAGACCGGCGCGCGCGCTGACATCGCTTACATGGTGGATCAAAGTCATAACCTGAAGGGAAAAATCGAAGCCATGATTCAGACCGTCACCATGGCACAACAACTTTTTGCAAAGGCTGCGCTTGTGGACTCCGCCAAACTCGCAACCGCTCAGAGGAATTGTGATCTGGTGGGCGCCGAGTCGCTCCTGCAGGATGCTTTTGCCACCGATGTTCGCCCCCTCCTCCAGGAATGGCGACAATCCAAGGGGCTGCCCAAAGATCCCATGGAAGCGTTTCGGCAAAGCGGATATCTGGAACGCATCACCAAAGAGCGCGCTGCCAAGAACTCCCAAAATATTTCCACGTATGCCTAGAAAAGAGTAAAGGGCCCACCGGCCGTAACGTTCTGCTATACAACCTTCATTCAACATCTGAACACCAGCGGCGGTGCTGCAAACCGAGCATTGTGAGGCGGACGCCTTTAAGGCGATAGCGAAAGGATTCTGAGCGCTGGAGTGGAGGTTGCGTTTGACTTGCAATGCCGCTCAACGGGTGTAATTATCGGCCGGTTGGGAACGTGGCCGAACCACAATGTACAAGTGAGAAGCAAGATCATCATTCGCGTCGCTGTGATGGCCGAGCAACAGGCCCTTGAAGCTGTGCAACTGCGTGCCTCTCTTACGAATGATGGCGATCGCGAGGCTCTGCTTGCCAATCCGGATGCGATCAGAATCCCCTTGGAACAACTTGCAAAACGGCGAGTATTCGTCGCGGAATTGAACGGCGAAACACTAGGATTTTCTGCAATAGAGCCTCGAGTGGATGGACAAATCGAACTGGATGCTCTTTTTGTCGAACCGAATGTCCGCCGGCAAGGCGTTGGACGGTTGATGGTCGAATTCTGCGCAGAGGTCGCACGCAAGCACGGGTCCACCGCGCTGCATGTAATTGGTAACCCGCATGCAGAGCATTTTTATCTCGCTTGTGGGTTCGAGCAGATCGGAACCATCCAGACCCGTTTCGGCGTCGGACTGCAGATGCGAAAAGCTTTGTGAGTGCTGTGGCCAACATTCGCTGTCGTGCTTCAGCGCTTACCTGCACCCCACTTGTTTTCGGGCCGATATCTCCATTTTCACTGCAATGCATGGTACCCGTGACCCGCGTACATCGGTATTTTTATCGGCGGAAATAGGCGTGACGAGTGATTACGAACCCGCCTGCTCCATGAACGCCGGTAGGCATTAGCGCCTCGCAGCTCATGTGGTTGTATTTGTTTACCTCTATAGTGCTGCCACACCGCGCTCCTGATTGCGAATGCGAATGGCTTCTTCCACTTTGGTCAGAAATATCTTGCCGTCTCCGATCTTTCCTGTGGCCGCCGACTGCAGAATGGCGGCGACCGCCGCGTCAACCAGGTTATCGTTCATCACGGATTCTATTTTGATTTTTGGCAGCAGATCCACCGAGTATTCGTGGCCGCGGTACATCTCGGTGTGCCCCTTCTGGCGACCGTGCCCCCGCACTTCGGAGATGGTGAGCCCGTCGATGCCCAGCTCAGAAAGAACTTCTTTCACCGCCTCCAGTTTCGTAGGCTGAATAATTGCTTCGACCTTCGTCATTGATTATCCCTCCCCTGTACAGGTTTGTGTGACGCGGACTCTGGCTTGCAACAAACTCAGACTGCTTTGCTGCATTTTGAAGGAAAGGAGGCAGAGAGTCTCTCTGCCTCCCGAGTTGCACCGCGGCAGTTCGTCAGCTTATTGCTCGTGACAACGGATTAAGCGCCGTGACGCTGGACGCGGCGGGTTGAGGTTCAGGCAATTCCTGCGTCATCCCACTGGGAGCGCCCAAGGCTGAGATGACATATTCCGGATAAGCCGAGATGCCATGCTCGTGCAGATCCATGCCATAGAGCTCTGCTTCGCGGGGCAAGCGCAGCGTGCCGGTTGCGTTAACCAGAAGCATGACGGCCATGGCAATGCCGAAGGTTGCCAGGGTTACGCACGCGCTCCCGATCGCCTGTGCTTCAAGCAACTTGAATCCACCGCCATAAAGAAGTCCCCTCAAGGGTACGGAATTGTCGGCGGCGAGAGGGCCGGTAGCTCCATATTGCCCGCAGGCAAACAAACCGAGTGACACCGTTCCCCAGATTCCACACATGCCGTGAACGGGTACCGCACCAATGGGATCGTCGATGCGCAGCCACTCCAGCAAGTCGACCCCGAGAATAACGATCACGCCGGCGATCCCACCCAGCAAGATTGAACCGGTAGGGCTGACCCAATAGCAGGGGCAAGTAATTGCGACAAGCCCGGCCAGGAACCCGTTGGTGGTGTAGCTTGCGTCCCATTTCTTGAATTTCAGATAGCCGTAAAGGATGGAAGAGAGGCCGGCAGCGCACGCAGCCAGAGTTGTGTTTGCAGCCACGCGCCCGATTCCAACAAAATCCATCGCCGAAAGCGTGCTGCCCGGATTAAAGCCGTACCAGCCGAACCAGAGAATGAGTCCTCCGGTGACCGCGATTGTCAGATCATGCGGCAACATAGGACCGCCGCCGTCCCTCTTGAACTTGCGGCCGAGGCGCGGACCAAGAACAATGGCGCCAGCCAGTGCGATGAAACCACCAATGGTGTGCACCACCGTCGAACCAGCGAAGTCATGGAAGCTCGTTCCTAACCATGGAAACACATATCCCGAACTGCCCATGGTGGCGAGCCAGCCATCCGGTCCCCAAGCCCAGTGTCCGATGATGGGATAGATGAAGCCGGTAACGCAGAAGCTATACAAGAGATCGCCGACGAAGCCTGTGCGGCCGATCATTGCGCCCGAGGTAATCGTGGAACAGGTATCGGCAAAAGCGAACTGGAAGATCCACACGGCCAAGAATGCAACCCCGGTGGTTTCGTATGTTGCGGGGGCTCCCTGGAGGAAGAACCAGTGGTATCCGATAAAACCGTTGCCATGGCTGAACATGAATGCGAATCCAACGGCATAGAACAGAATGCCGCAAAGACAGGTGTCGACCACGCACTCTACGAGTACGTTGACCGTTTCACGGGAGCGGCAGAAACCGGCTTCCAGCATCGTGAAGCCGACCTGCATGCCGAACACGAGAAAAGCGGCAATCAGTGTCCACGCAGTGTTGAGCGGATTCACCACATCCGCCGCTTTGAGTTCGGTTTCTGCCGCGTAGACGTGCGCAAAGAATACTCCGGAGATCACGGTGATGAGCAACATCAACACCGCGATTCCAAGTGCCTTGCCGCCGAACAGCAGGCCGGCATAGCGGCGCCATTCGGGGTCCTTCAACCGTACAGCCAGACGAGAAAGCTTTTCCGAATACGAGAGATTCATTCCTCTGCCTCGAGTGCCAGACTTCATGTTCCGCTCCTTTATCATTGGTTGTCGATTTCAGCCGCAAGCCGCAGCCGCCCTACGATCTATCTCTTCGCCCTATTACGATTTGCGTCCTGTTTTCTCAGCTGACATTTAAGGTGGCCCGCAAACTCCACTCGCCAGGTGCAGCGAAAGGCTCATCGCGGAAAGCAGTATCAGCACAGCGCCTATCGGATGAACCGATAACATCAGCAACCCTCTGATCATTGCGGCAAGCACCATCGGCAGCGCAGTCATGCAGCACACTCGATCTGAGATCACGAGCTTTCTTCTCCTTGGATTTCGTGACTCAACTCAAGGCCGCAGACGAAACAGTGATGTACGCGCTCAACCGCAGTGTTTTTCGTTGGGGGCTCCTCCTGCTCTGTTTTTTGGAGCGGGGGGCGGCCCGGGTGCTGACACCAGGGGTTAGTTGGGTTTGTGCCCAGGCCACCGATCCCCACATAACGAGCCGCCCAGGTTTTGGCTGCTCGAAGTAAATCCAAAAAGCGGGAGGTATCGATTCCCATCGCTTTACTTGGCCTCCCGGCTATCGAAAGTGAACACCAATCCTGCCGTCAGCGTGTTCTGATCCAGCACCGGATTACTCCCTTTCAGGAACACAGGCTGGTTCGACATGTCACGGCGAAACTCGAAACGGCTGATGATGTGGTGCGCCATCATCCTTTCGAACGTCGTTGTAAATTCATTAAAGTGGGTGGGACTTAGAGTTCCCGTCGTAAACCCATCGTGGTCGTCGTAGTATTCGTAGCGCGTGCTGAACGACGTGGTAGAGGTGAAGGCGTATTTGATATAGCCGCCCACGCCCGTCCAGAACACCGGATGGGACAGAGTATTGAGGGTTGCATCCGTAATGAACCGGTCGCCGCGTCCATAATCGCCATTCACCATGAATGAAAGCTTGCTTGTGGGCGAATACGTGATGACCGTGTCGCTCAGTTGCCGGAGGTTGTGGTTAGTCGCGTTCTCCTCGGGTCCCGCCAAATACGTCTGTGTCAGTCCGACCTTTTTGTTCGGATTCCATCCGAGGCTGAAGCCATAAGTCTTGCCACTATTGTTGTCGACGACGTTGTTCCAGCCGTTCACTAAGTACCCCGTCAGCGAGTATTTCTCGTTGAACGCATACTTAGCGCGCATGCCGAAGTGATAGTAGGGAATGGCGTAGCTGAACAGAATACTTCGCGAGTAGTTCCAGTTGTCTTTGGTCTCAATTACCTCCGCACCCGCAGGCGTGACGAACTTTCCAACATCCACCTGCAAACCTTTTCCGACCGGCGCAAGGTAAGAAAAGTAAGCTTCCTTCAGGTACTGATCGAAACCCAGACCGCCCTTGGGTTCGGATCCATTCACGGCATTCATGGCTTGTCCAAATCCGAGTGCCACGTGATAACCGGTACGACTGTTGGAGGGATCCGCGGTCTTATCCACCACGAGTTCGACCAAGTTGAGTCCGAACTGATTTGTGGCTCCGTCAAAGAAGCGCAGTCCATTCGCCTGGCCTGCGGGATTGTTGAAGTTCTGGCCGTAGTACACGTCCACAAATCCGCTGAGCGACGTCGGACCGAGCAGTGAAGCTAGCGATGGCGGTGGCACAGCGGTGGTGCCGCTGACAACCTTCTGCGCCGCATCCGGTATTGGGGCCGCGCTGCTCGCCGTTGTTTTGTCGCTTGCTTTCAATGTTGAAATCTCTATTTGCAATTCCTTGATCTGCTGTTCCATTTCTTCAATGTGCTTCGTCATTGCATCATTTGCCGAGGGCGCACTGGCTGTGGCGTCTTGCCCCTGGCTTGGCAATGTCAACAACACACATGCAATGAACATCATGGCCCCTGCCTTGGAGCGACTACTCATTGTTGTCCTGCTTTCTCCCCTGGCGTAACCAACGGATGTCCGAGCGCATCCGCTGTCAGCACGCTGAACTTAGCGATGTGCGCTGCCGCAGTCCAACGCATACTTCCGCTATTGCGAATCGAAATTTCCTTTGGAAAACAAAAACTTATAAGGGCGATAAAAGGAACTTTCTATCCACGTGATCGAGAACGACTCACTTCAAAGCTCGACTCTTGCGCTAACCCTGCAAATGCCGCACCAGTTACTTCATTTCGGCTCTACCCAGGAGATACGAGAGAACAAATGCACGCTCGGAACACTACAGTTTCCGGCGCTAGGTTTTCGTTCATCCAATGCGTTTACTCCCCACAGTAATGGAGGTTATAGATTTTTTTCATAGACTCGAACTATCGGCAGAATCAGGGGAGGATATTCTCGGCCGCACTTGTTGGGCACCGAAGCAAGCAGGTGAATGGCGGCAACAAACAAGGGTTGATATCAACCGAATTGCGCGATTTTCGCACCGCATCGGACGACGAACTCGAGAAGTAGACCTTCAAAGGGGAAAAGAACAAGGTAAATATCACGTTACCGCCATGAACTTCATAGAAATCGTCTCAGCGTCTCAACGACGAGAAAGCGAGAGCCTCGGCGGTGGAACGACGGGGTCTTGGTTGAAAGAATGGAAGGGCGCCGGCGCTAAGACAATGCTCTTGGTAGTGCTGAGCCTGCTGATATGGTCACCTCGACAGTCGTTGTAGGCTACGGAAATTGTGTCGATGCAGCCCACTGAAGTTTGTCGTCGAGATTCTAAAGACCCGTGCTTCCAACGAGCACCGCAATCGATGTCCGCGTTGCCCGAAAAGCATTTTCAAGGAAGATGCACCTGCTGATGGCCGGCGTGTAAGACGATGGCCTTTTCTTTCCACACGAGATCCCCTGTCACGTTCGGGGGGAGCGCTATGTCGGCGTCCACTCCAGTGGGACTCGATCGGAGACTAGCTTCGATGGTTCCTCGTGGAGTTGGCACTGCGGAGACCACGTTACTCAGGTGACCGAGATGAGGCTCGATGGTGACGCTGGAGAATCCCGGTGTCTTTGGCCGAATTCCGGCGATGATCGTGAGAAAATCAAAATTAGGATGAGCGCTCCAAGCGTGCGCATCAGACCTTGTGGGCTCTGGCTGTTCCGCCCAGGTGGTAAGTCCCATTGCAACCATGTCCCGCCACGGTTTCAACAGATCCAAATATCGGTCACCGAGACCGGCGTGATCCAGTGCGCGCGCCAGATAGAAGCGGAAGTAGTAGGTTGCAGTCGTCATTTCCGGAAGTGACCCGGGTGCTGTGAAACCAGGGTCACTGGTCGAGAGAATCTTCGTCAGCACATCCTTCTGCTTTTCCGCCGGGATTACATCAAGCCATACGCCGAGGATATTGGCATGCTGGCTGTAATGCTTCTTGGCAGGACTATCAGCAATTAAGCCGTACGAATCGTTCCAGCACAGGTTGCGGATCGCCGCTGCCGCCCGCGACTCGGCTTCACGGTAGCGTTGCACACGAACCGAATCTCCGAACAGTGACTCCAGTTCTGCCGCATAGCGAAGCGCTTCAATGTACTGCAAAGTGATGGGTGAGGACCCTCCGTCCGTGTCCTGAGGAGGCATTCCGAACGCAAAATCCTTTCCCCAATCGACGAATGGCCACCATGGTATCTCTCCCAGAAGCCCATCTGGTCTTTGCCTATCGAGAAACCAGTCCATGACGGTTCTCGTGCCGGCAATTTGTTCCTTTACGAATTGTTCGTCTCCGCGATACATCCAGAAATCGTGCAGCATTCCGATCCACAAGAGGGAGAATGTCGGAATCATCTGGGTCACGGACGACGGATAGCGGCTCCGGGTAAGGCCATCAGGGACTCGCGAATCGTTAAAGGCCTCAATCGCTTGGCGGGCGAGGCGGTCGTCTCCGGCAACAGCATACGAAATCAAGGCCTGAATGCGTGTGTCCCCGATGTACTGCATCCTCTCGTAGTAGGGCGTGTCCATGTAGGTATCGTGTGCATCAAGGCGAGCGGTCCGCCACCCAATTTCCCAAATCGGGCTCAGGGACGGATCATCGGACGAAAAACGCGCCCGCTCTTCGAATGGGAACGCTGTGAACCAGCAACGAAGATTATCAACATAAAGCGGCTGATCCGCTGTGCTGACCTCAAGTTGCAAGTATCGCCATGTACGCCAGACTAGGGGCATGAAGCGGCGTTGTTGGGCTCCATCGGGCAAGAACTCGTCGAAGATACCCACTATGTTTTTGTCGGCGATTTCGTTTCGATTACCCTTCTGTCCCCGGCTGTCAAAGAGAGCCTCTGCATAGGTGACACGGATAGTGCTCTGAGCGCCGCCGGTCACCGTCAATTCTGGATATGCGGTAATCAGATGAGCCTGGTCCAGCAGAAGAGTGACCTTTGCGTGAGGTGGTATTTCGAGCGCCGAGCCGGGAAAGCGCGCAGGCAACTGGATTCCGATCGCACGTACCACTCGTCCCGCGGGTGTTGCTTCCAGCTGCATTGGGGGCAGGGGGTCGGGCACCAGTTGCCAGTTGTTGTTCTGCAGCACCGCGCCTCGCAGAGACGCAAAACCAAGGGAAACCGGCTTTTGCCATTGGCCGTGGGAAGATGTCCCATTGTTCCACGACCAATCGAAGAGGGATGCATCTATGCGCTCGGCCGGCTCTGCTACGTAATATGACTTCTCGATATCAGGAGGGGCCGCCAAGGTCTGTATGCCTTTTTCCTCTTCGACCTCCCAGCTGCTGTCTGTATCAACAATCTCTTCGTTCGAGGTATCGCCTTGGAGTGCGAATCCCGTCCTATCCGTGATCTGAGCCAGCGGTACAACACCAAAATTCCATACCGTGGCAGAGATCTCGTTTTTGCCGGCATGCAGGAATTTCGCAAGGTCGTAGGTTTCATATCTCCAATGGGCGAGATCACTTCGCGCCGGCCCTCGCCCTATCTCCTGCTGGTTTATGAAAAGCACAAACTGCGCGTCAGCGCTGACATGAACTACGAAGTGCTCCGGCGACTGCGGAATGTCGAACAATTTGCGGAAATGCAGAACAACGCTATCTCTCAGGGGTGCGCTGGGCGCAGTTATCCATTGTGCTTTCCACAATCCACGCAAAGCCTCAGGAGGAAGCTGGGCTGACGCTCTGATCTCCACAACAAACAGGAGAGCGATCGATGTAATCGCGAAGAATTTGATTTTCATAGATGAGGGGATTTCACAGAACATACGCCGCGGATGTTTTCACCTGCATGAGCCCAATGTCAATCCGTGAGCCGCTAGCTTCGAAATGTCTCAGAGCGGAGGATAATGCTCGAGCAGCAAATGGCGGGCACCAGCGGCACTCGAAGCCGCGGCCTCTGCCGAGACAGAAAATCTGCCTAATGTAACTGGTTGAAATCAACGGTGTTGGCGGACCCTCGCTTGGTTCTGGGAAGTTGTCGTACGGGGCTTCTGATCGCCCCCTTAACGTTCCCAGAGTCCGGCCTGTGCTGAAACCAGCAGACCAGACGAAATTCCTAACTCTTCAAAGTATGCTTCATTGCCAATTTCGGATTTGTTTCCGAGTGGCCCACCGCCAAACACGCAGTGACCAAAGCGGAGCTGGTGATGGAGAGTAACTCACTGCCGACCACAACGTTTAGTGTGTGTGCGTCACACGGGACAGTTTCACAACCTCAGCATTGGGCACTGCCTGATACAGGACATACTTCGTGCCATTGCTTTGGATGGCATCAACCTGCTTCCTCCTCTCACCTTGTTGAATTTCCACTGTTTTCCAATCATCGGGAACATGCGTTTTCAGGGTCAGTGGCAGATCGTACCTTAGGTCGGTAATGTCACAGCGAAGCACGGCCGAAATAATTTCGCCGTCTCTGTAAGAGAAAACCGTGCCGTGTTGCCGCTCACGAAGGTATTTCGCGACATCCTGAAACGTCGCAACCCATAGGCCCTGCTCTCTCGATTTGATGTACGAAAAATAATTCTTCAGGTCAGCGCCGGTCTTCGGTTTCCAGCCAATTCCGTCCACGCCATGAAACACAAGCACAAGCCAAATGTTCCCCTGTCCTACAGTCTTGTCGACCCAGGACTTCATCGAATCCATCGGCGTTTCTGTCAGTGGTCCGCGCTGCCATCGGACATATTCTTTGCGGGAAGTGGCAGGGTCCAAGTCGCTCGAGCGGTCCAGATCATCGACGCCTGCATCGGGCATGTAATTGCGAGCGAGTTGGTACCGCAGGAGGGCCGCCTGCACAGCGCGATCGTTTTCCGTACCGTAGGGACACTCGACGGAGAACGTGTGCCTGAAGCCGAGCTGGTCGAGGATCTCCTGGCGGCTCATTTCGAGTTCGTACACAAGGTTGGCATCATCAAGCACAGCCATCCGCGGATGTGTGACTGTGTGGCTGGCAAACTCGTAACCACGCGTTGCAAGGGCGCGCAGTTCATCCCAGGTAATGTGCTTGCCGTTCTCAGGGGAGTTGTCATGAGCCTCCGCGGGTAAAAAGGCGCCTTTTCGCACTTTCTCATACCCTTCGTCCAACACGCGATAGGCCTGTTCGCTATTCTTGCCCTCGTCGTACAGTTCTCCAGCACGGGTATGGTACTCAATGGTCCCGTTGTAACCCAAAAAACCGATCGCCGATGCGCGTTCGAAAAAGTTGTCTTTACTCGTAGGAATATCGGCTGTTTCTGCGATGATCGCCTTCGTAGGACGGCCAACGAATGTGCCGTGGTACCGCGAACCTGGGATGTCTCCTGTAATGATGAAAAAAGTTGCAGGAAAGCCGAAGTCGTCCATGATCGGCACTGCTATGCGGAACTGATTAATTGAACCATCGTCATACGTGAGCGACACTGCTCCATTTTTGCCGTTTTGCCATTTCGTAATCTCCGTTTTCCCGACCTGGCCCACAGCGAAACAAGAGGAAACAATTATTGCTGCCATCAAGGCGACCACATGGAGCGACTTCATCGTGCCTCCTCGACATCGTATTTGGCTCACAAGAAGGTGAGCATAGCCGATACATCTGCAAAAACCAATCGGACTGCTTTCTTCCACGCTGTGAAAACGCCACGATTGCAAGCGGATTCGATTTGGGCGAAACTAGCCTGATATAGATCGGCATTGCCGCGCAGCTTTACGCGCCAACCCGCGTAATCTCTGGTATCCACGGGCTTTCCGGATGAGGCAATGCGCCAGTGAAATCGAAAGACTGGAGGTCCGAAAAGGTTAACCGAATGCAGAGGGCATAATTTATCTGCCTAGCCTTTCGGCCAATACATTTATATTCCGCCCATCCGAAGGGCACGGTTGTCCACGCGGTCCTGCGCCACGTTCGGCAATTTCGATAGGCACCAGCGAGCAACGGTGGGACTGGTGGGATGCGGGCCGGGAACGGAGGTCGGGTGGATGGCCCTCGAACTCGCCGAGAAAGTCCGCGTCGTCACTCAACGAGATGGTTCACTGACTTTGCGTTCGAACCTCCATCATGGCTTTTGACGGGGATCTATGACTAAGTCGCTCTCTTCATTACTCATCTTCGCAGCACTGTTGCCGGCGGGCCGGTCTTCAGCGCGCCCGGATCAATCCGCAGCGCATCGTGCAGGTTTGGCTCAAATCCAAAGTACTAATCTTCGCATCGAGTTCGACAAAAACATGCGCAGCCGTGTGATCGCACGCTTCGGGGGCAAGGACATTCCAATGGGAGGGTTCTGCGCTTCCGAGACCGTCAAGGGCAGTGAGCGCTCCTGGGATGACTTCGCTTTGGTCTCGCAGACTCACGAACGGATCACTGACATCTACGGAACGGGAGAGAAGCTCACACTTGCTGGTATATCCGGCCTACTTAGCAAGACTCTCTCCGTCACTATTTACGACGAGTTCCCCAATCTGGCGATCTTCGATGTCAGCTATACAAATACTGGAAAGTCCCCAGTAAAGGTTCTGGAGTGGAACAATAACAACTACACGATTAACGCACAGGGCAGCCCGACGGATATACCTTTTTGGTCGTTTCAGAGCGGCTCTTACGAGCGGCGTCCGAACTGGATAGTCCCACTCAAGACAGGATTCTCTCAGCAGAACTATCTCGGGATGAACGCAAGCGACTATGGAGGCGGCACGCCGATTGTTGACGTGTGGCGCAAAGATGCGGGTATCGGAGTAGGACACGTCGAACCGCGACCACGCCTGATTTCGCTGCCAGTTTCCATGCCCAACGCACGCCAGGCTGAGGTCAGCGTGCAGTATCATCATGAGCAATCCTTGCCGCCAGGCGAAAGCTTCCACACGTTTCGTACCTTCGTTACCGTTCATAACGGAGACTACTTCCAGACACTGCTTACATATCGCCGTTTCATGTTGAAACAGGGATTTCAGATGGCCAAGGCTCCGGAAAGCGCTTTCGGAGCGATCTGGTGTGCCTGGGGATATGGACGCGACTTCAAGCCGCAGCAGGTCTACGACACGCTTCCCACTGTGAAGCAAATGGGATTTACCTGGGTCACGCTGGACGATGGTTGGCAAAACAATTATGGCGACTGGCAGCTTGATCCGAAGAAGTTTCCTCACGGCGATGCGGACATCAAAGCAATGGTGGAGCGCATTCACCAAGAGGGATTCAAGGCGCAGCTCTGGTGGTCACCCCTCAGCGCAGTTCCGGATTCCAAGTTGCTCACCGAGGAACCTGATCTGGCATTGAAGAATCAAGACGGCTCGCGGCGCAAGATTTCATGGTGGAATTCCTACTATCTCTGCCCTGCCAACTCGCGTGTTGTGGAGTACCACAAAGAATTGGTTCGCAAGATCCTCGTTGATTGGGGATTCGACGGCCTCAAACTTGACGGCCAGCACATGAACGGCGTTCCTCGCTGTTACAACCCTGCCCACCACCACAAGCGCCCGGAGGAATCGGTCGAAGCTTTGCCGGATTTTTTTCGCGAAATCTACGATGCCGCACAAAAAGACAAGCCTGGATCGCTGGTGGAATTCTGCCCCTGCGGAACTGCCTTTTCCTTCTTCACCATGCCCCATTTCAATATGTCCGTCGCTTCCGATCCGAGAGGTTCTTTTCAGGTACGCACCAAAGGCAAGACCATCAAGGGCCTCATGGGCGACGATGTTCCTTACTTTGGTGATCACGTCGAGTTAAGCGACAATCACGACGATTTCGCGTCGACTCTCGGCATTGGAGGAGTGGTGGGGACGCAATTCGTGCTCCCTTCTCTGGTGGAAAAACATGGCCGTTTCGATTTGACTCCCGAACGTGCGAAGACCTTCGATAAGTGGCTGAAGCTTTACCAGGAGAAGGGTCTTTCGCGCGGCGAATATCTGGGCACGCTATACGATATCGGTTTTGACCTGCCTGAGGCCCACGTCATCCGTAAAGATAAGAAGATGTATTACGCTTTCTTCGCCGGCAACTGGAAAGGTACTCTGGAGTTGCGCGGCTTGGACGATCGCGCATATCACGTGGTCGACTACGTGGAAGGAAAAGATTTCGGGACAGTTCGCGGACCAGTCGCGCACCTGTCTACTGATTTTTCGAAGCACCTTCTGCTGGAGGCAACTCCGCAGTAACGCCGACAAAAACTAGGGCACCACTTGATAAGACCCAGCATCGGGAGTGTTACTCCTGTCCCTCTTGCGCCTTCTTTAAGGCTGCGGCTGCGTCCTCTTTACGGCCAAGCTTCTGGTAGGCCCGTGCCAACAGGAAGTACGCCTGATACATGTGAGGGTCAAGCTGTACGGCGCGCTCGAGCTCGGGTATCGCGGCCTCGAACTTTCCGTTCTGAACCCAGGCGCTGCCGAGGGCCAACCGGGCATCAGGCGACACAGGATCTATGCGAATCGACTCACTCAAGTAATGGATCGCGCGGTCAAATTCTCCTCTGAAGGTGTAGCAGACCCCCAGCCCATAGGCGGTGTCATAGGTGAGTGGCCCTGCTTGTTCCGCTTTGCCGTAGTAGTCGATCGCTTCCTCGTACTTCGATTGTGAGCGTTTCAGGTTCCCGAGTTCGGCCAGCACTTCAATGGAATTCGGCTTGGCACCCAGGGCTGCGCGAAATTCATTTTCTGCCTCTGTCGGCCGGTCGGCGGCAAGCGCCGCTTCGCCCATAAGCTGGTGAACGCGGTAGTAGTCAGGGGCCATCGCGAAGAGCTTTTGGTATTCCTCCTGCGCTTGCGTCTTTGCGGTCAGCCAAAGGTAGTAGTGTGCGTCCACATTACGCGGATCGGCAGCCAGAGCCTTTCGCAATTCCACTATCGCCTGCTCCGGGCGGTTGGCGGCCAGCTCTGCGCGAGCCAGCATCACATGCATGGCTGCGCTCCCGGGATGCAGTTTCAAGTACTGCCGCGCGATCTGCGAAGCGCGGTCGTGTTCACCGCGATACAGCGCGTGGGATGCCTCCGTCAGTTCCCGCGACTGCGCGCAGGCTGAGCAGTAGAGGCTCGCAACCTGCAGAAGCAAGATGCCAATCTGCTTCAGTGTCAACTCTGGTGCCTCTCCGATGCTAGTTTCCTGAACTATCGAACGGCCTGATTGCGATAATACGGGACAATTCCTGGCTTTTCTCTTCGGCAGCTTTCTTAAGTTCTTCGACGCGTTGCGATTGGGAGTCGCGGCGCGCATCTCCGGTCTTGGTGTACAGCGTTAGCAGAATAAGGTTCGCCTGGTAATGGTCTGGACTGAGTGCAAGGGCGTGATCCAGTTCCGCCTGCGCTTGCCGATAGTCCTTTTTCGTCAAAAGAGAGCGTCCCAGTTCAGCGAGAGCGTCAGGGTAATTGGTATTCGATTTCAACGACAGCCGTAATTCCTGGATCGCGCCCTCTGGGTCGCCTTCTTCGTTCAAAATGCGCCCCAGATAATAATGAGCCGTGGATGCTGTTTCGACATGGCTCGCGCTCTCGCGAAGCATGGGCAGCCCAGCGGCGTAATTCTTAGCTCTGACATAGGTCGCGCCGAGAGCTAACTGTCCCCGCGGGTCTTTCGGCTTGAGTCTTAGATATTTCTGGAAATACGGGATGGCCTGCTCGGGACCCTCCGAGAAAACGGTGACTGCTCCCATGGAGTAGTTGTACGAAGGGTTATCGGGATCGAGAGCAAGAGCCTTGCCCATTGCCCTTTGGGCCTCCGCGAGAAGATTCAGTTGCAGGCATAGGACACCAAAATAGTACGGGATCGTAGCGTCCTTTGGATTTAAGTCCTCAGCGTGCGCCAAGTAACCGAGTGACCCTTTGTAATCCTTTTGTTCTTGCGCAATCCGCGCGAGGTCAACAAGGATGCCGCTGGAGGAGGAACCGAGACTGGAGAAACCCTGTTCCAAGGTGCTGCGCGCCTCTGAGAGGTGTCCAGTCTTCTCGTACGCCAGCCCTAGCGTACGTAGAGATTGGCCAGAGAGCGTCCCACGATTAGCCAGAGCTTCTTCCAGTCCGACAATGAGGTCCTGGCGTTTAGCAGCCGCCAGCGCTGGTGAAATTGTTTGCGCATCAGCTTCGGAAAAATCCGGACGGGAACGCAGGCGAGCCGCACACTCATCGATGCGCACCCGGTCGCCAAGACCGGCCAGGTCTGCACAACGCACGGCTAGCGCTTGGCTGATGTCTTGGCTCTCAGGCGGGAGATGGGACAAATACCGTTGCGATTTCTCGTACCGGCTTTCCTCCATCGAGAGCACGGCAGCCTGGTAGTTCGCTTCCGTGTTGGCGGGATCGAACCTCAGCAATTGCTCATATGTGGCAAGTGCTTTGGCCTTCGCTTTCGGGTCACGATTCGCGTTCTCTTGATAAAGGCGAGCCAGATTCAGGTAAGGAGCAGCAAAGCTTGGGGCACGGCGTATCGCGACCGTGAAACTTCGTTCCGCGCCGGTGTAGTCTCCTGTCTTAGCATTGATGACTCCAAGCAGGTTATCGAGGCCGGCATCGGTCATGTGCTTCTGCGCCTCATAGACCCTCTGCCTTGCAGTATCAAGGCTATCCTGGTCGATAAGATCTTGGATCGCAGTAATGACGCTCTCCCGCTCGGTTGGGAAACTGGATTGGCAAACGGCTGAACCACTAAAGAATGCGAGACCGCAAAAAACAAGAAAAGGCGGCACGAGATTTGACCAGAAGGAACTCACACTCTGCACGGAATCAGGGATCAGGAAGTTCAGTTGATTTTATATCGCTGCCGCCAAGCGGAGAAGTAAAATGTCCCTTGGATGAATCGAGCCCGGATCCTTGCCGCGCTGCTGCCCGTCTTTATATACGGTGGTCTGTCTGCGGGCCAGAACGCGGTGCCAGCGGTTCAGGAACAACTTGCTAAAGGAATTGCTGCGCTGCGGGCGGGTGACCTGGATTCCGCCGAAAAAGTTTTCACTCTGGCCCTGCGGCAAGGCGTGAAATCCCCCCTCGTGTTTCACAATCTCGGCGTTATTGCGCAGGAGCGCGGTCAACACGAGCAGGCCGTTGCAAGATTCCGCGAGACCCTACGATTGCAGCCGGACTTTGGCCCGGCACACTTGCTGTTGGGCGTCAGTTGGCTGGCGCTCGGAAAGAATGGAGACGCCGCCCGTGAGCTAAAGATTGCGGAGAAACTAATGCCAGCCGAACCCCAGGTACATTTGCAACTGGCGCGTGCCTACGATGCGGTAGGAGAGCATTTTGCTTCCATCGATCAGTATCGGCAACTCACGAAGCTGGCACCGCGAGATCCCGAATACGTGTACCTGTTGGCCAGAAGCTGGGCAGATCTTTCTCAATCATCATTGAAGCAGATCGCCAATCTCGACTCTAACTCTGTGCGTCTGCACCAGGCGCTCTCCCTGGAACTTTGGAACCAAGGAAAGTATGACGAAGCATTATCTTCTTTCCAAAAAGCGGCGGATGTTGACCCCAAGCTTCCAGAAATTCATTTGTCACGGGCCCTCATCTATTTGGAACAGAAGAAATACGACGAGGCACTTGCGGAGATCGAGCGCGAGTTGTCCCTGGTTCCTGACGGTCAGGTGGCGCTGGCCACGAAAGCGAAAATTCTAGCGGCAAAGCAAGCATCTGCCCCCTAGGAAACGCAATGCTGAGTGATTCCGGGCGATCAAAGCGGGTGCGTGCAGTCATACTCGGCGTTCTGCTGACCGCATTGCTTTCCCTTCCGCTGTTTGCGCAAGTGATCCCGCCGCCCAAGGCGTTACCAATGCAGGGCACTCCGGTATCGCTTGCCGGGCTTCAGCTTGAACCCTCCCGAAGCTCTGAACTGGAGAGCGCTTTGAATCGGCGTGACTACAAACGCTCTGAAACCATTTTGCTGGAGGAGACGCAACGCGACCCGGCCTCAGCGCGCTCCGCCAGGCTATTCACCGTGCTCGGACACATACTTTTCCTGGACGGCCAGTACCTCAATTCGGCAATCGCCTGGAAGAAAGCCGAAGCCATCGCTTCGCTCGACGAGCCGACCAGGTTTTCGCTGAGCATGGCCTACCTCCGGCTGAACCGCCCGGACTGGGCGCGAGACGAACTGCAGAAACTTTCCCAGGGCGATCCCCAGAACCCTCTCTACCTGTACTGGCTGGCCAAGCTGGACTACGATGCGCGGGCATACACCCCGGCCATAAGCAAGCTGCGGCGTGTGATTGAACTCGATCCAAACATGATGCGTGCATACAACGATCTGGGGCTCTGCTATGACTCCCTTGGCCAGTTTGATGAAGCCATCCAGAACTTCACCCGCGCCATCGAACTCAATCGCAAGCAGAAACAGCCTTCCGCTTGGCCGCCCTTGAACCTTGCTGTTTCCCTCATCTCGCTGAATCGGCTCGATGAAGCCGTAGCGCGACTGCATGAGGCCCTGATCGATAATCCCGAGTTTCCTCAAGCACAGTACGAATTAGGACGGGCCCTGGAAAAGCAGCGGAAATTCGAAGAAGCTATTGCTCCCCTGCAACGGGCCATAAAGTTGGATCCTTCGTATGCAGAGCCTCACTACACCCTGGGTAGAATTTTTCAGCGGCAAGGAAACCGGGAAAAAGCGCAAGAAGAGATGGAGCAGTTCAAGAAGTTAAAAAAGGAACCTTCCCCTCTACAGAGCCCCTCTGCAAGCGTGCCCCTTCGAGACAGACCACTGCCGTAATCCCGTATTTACTGCTGACATGAAGAACGGCCACTCACGATCCCGTGAGTGGCCGGTTGAACGACGGGGCTAGAACTCAATTCTCCCGGCCACCTGTATGGTTCGTGGCTGGCTCACGGCTCCATTCCAGGTGCCGAAAGGCGCGTCCGAAGGATTGCTGATATCAGTGTTAAAGGCTGTATCGCCTCCGAAGTTCTGGCTTTCGTCATTGACAAAGTAATGGGCGTTGAGCGCATTGAAGAAATTCGCGCTCAACTTGAAGTTCACCCGTTCAGTGATCTTCGTGTTCTTGCTCAAGGAAAAGTCCAAATCCTTGAAGTTGGGCCCACGAAGATTGCTGACCCGGCGTCCGTAGCCTGAATAGCCTGGTTTGTCGAAGCTACTGTAGGGCTCGAAAGCATTGATGTTGAGCAACGGGCCCTTAAAGGGATCAAAGTTATTTGGGTTTTGAAGGAATGGATTCACTCCAGGGATCGTGCCAGGTATGCAGCCTCCTACGTACGATTTGCAGACTCCGTTATCGCGGAAAAAGAACGGGATGCCGCGAGAGTAGCGGAAAATTGGACTAAACTGCCATCCCCCGACAACCTTGTCCAGCGCTCCGCTCTTATTCAGAAATCGCTTGCTGTGGCCGAAGGGAAGGTCATAGACGAAAGCGGCCGACACGACTTGCGGCACGTCGTCGGACGCCAGAGTGCGTGCGCGGTAGCGCTGGTACGGCGAGATAACACCGTTCTGGCCGTTCCACGTGACGGCTTGGGTCTGCGTGTTGGAGGCGGCATCTTCAATGGTCTTAGAGTTGGTGTACGACAGGAGCATATAGATGCCATGGTCGAGGCGTTTCTCCACACGCGCCTGGAAGGAATGGTAGATAGAGTTGCCAACATTCTCGTTGAGCCCAGCCAGACTGCTGCAATACTGTGGGTAGGGTAGCAGCGCTTGCCCGACCGTGGCACACGACACTGATGAGGACCATCCTGGATAAGGCTCGGGAACTCCGCTTGAAGGATCCCACGAGTCTTGTAGGTTTGCCCCATTCGCGATCACAAGAGGATTAGTTGGATTGAGGACATTAAGCGGCTGCAGCGCCGAGAGAAGGTGGGTGCTGTGCGCTCCGACGTACCCCGCGCTGACGACGGTCTTCCAGGGTAACTGCCGCTCAATTGTCAAGTTCCACTGTTGTGCACGCCCTCGTTGGTTGGCATTGAATGGGCGGTAAAGCGGGTCTAATCCATTGTCAATACCAGGTGAGAGGTTTGACGCAAGACTGGCAGGGGTCGGGTAGCCATTGGAGGGCGCCCCCGTCGCCACGCAGAACGCATTGCCGGGCGTCAGACACATTGCGGGAATGACTTGTCCTGTGGCGGTGAGGCCGGGACTACCGACGGCAGAGTTGATGTTATAGCCGTCCAGGCTGTTCCCTCCATTCCAGCCGGGATAGAATGCCTGGCCAAAGAAGATGCCGTACCCGGCACGAATGACAGTGTTCTGTTTGAATGCGTAGGCTACACCTAGGCGAGGCGCTAGGCCCGCATAATCCACATGTTCTGGGTATGGCCTCCGGGAGCTAGCGAAGGCCATCGCTCCCAAAAGGCCGCCGGCGTCGGGATTGGGCAAAGTTGGGTCGAAAAAGGAAGCGTGGTTATATTTTTCGCGCGTCGGAGTTTCCATG
Organism: Candidatus Sulfotelmatobacter sp.; assembly: GCA_036376495.1. Taxonomy (GTDB): domain Bacteria; phylum Acidobacteriota; class Terriglobia; order Terriglobales; family Acidobacteriaceae; genus Sulfotelmatobacter. The sequence goes on from DASVAE010000036.1 coordinate 216,365, forward strand.
TCCCAGCGCAGGCCGTAAGCCAGTGTCAACTTGGGAGTAGCGCGCCAAGTATCGCCAAGATGCACCGCCCACGCTGTCTGCCGTACATAGATCGACGGTACATTGTAGTAACTCACGCTGGCACTGCTGGCTGCGCCAATAAAAAAATCGGCATTGGCATTGCCGCTTGCGGTGCCTACATTGTTATTGGCAGTCACGCCCCCAAAGCCGAACGTGCCGCCCTGGTTGCCTCCGGATTGAGCGTTTCCTTGAGGGGAGCGCCACTCAATACCAGCCACCAGCGTGTGGCTTCCCACCACCCGGCTGATGATATCGTTGATGGCGTAGGTCGGACGAGTGCTGATGTTGTGCCCCGGCGGGCCGCTAGGTTCGCCCAATTGCAAGCTACCGAAATTGAACGTAGGAAGGTACGTGGTCGTGTTGGCTACGCCCGGCACTGTTGGCAGGTTCGCCTTCGCTTGAGTATCGGCCGACAAAATATCCTCGTAGAGGTCCAGATAACCCAGCGTAAAGTGATTGATCGTCTTCACTGAAAATGCATGCTCCCAATTGAACCGATAGACGCCGGAATGACCTGGCTGCCCCTGCGCGCTTGATATCGCAGTGGGAAGGGCGGACGCCAGGTTGGAATTGTTATATCTACGGTAGAACGTGAAAGAGAAGCGATCGAAGTCCCCCCAGTTGTCGTCGATACGGAACAGATAGGCATCGGACCCGGTATACAAAGAGTTGGGAACTGCGTGAGGCGCCAGGTAATTATTAGATGTTCCGGAGCTGGTTGGCGTCGGCAACTGCGCAAGCCACGCTTGCGCGATCGGGTCCACAAGGTTGGGACAAATCACATTGAGCACGCCATTACAGCTGAACTGCTGACCGGTGCGCGGATCGTAGATCGGAATCAGATTCCCATCGGAGTCTAAGTTGTCGGTAAAGTCGCCCACCCGCTGCTTCATTGTGGGGATTGTGAGTATCGGCCGCGTTGCTCCACCGTTCAGCCGGTAGGGCTCCCAGTTGAAGAAGAAAAAAGCCTTGTTCTTCCCGCTATTGACCCACGGCAACTTTATAGGTCCGCCGATGTTGGCGCCCGCGTCCATCTCATGGTCAAACGTTCTGGGCGAGCCTGCCGGCACCCCCCACTGTTTCGCATTTAATCCGTCATTGCGCAGGTAGACGTAGCCGGAGCCGTGGAAACTGGTGCCGCCACTCTTGGTCTGGGCAACGATTTGGCCGGAGGTGGTAAACCCATATTGCGGCTCGTAGGTCGAAGTCACCACCTTCAACTCAGAAATCATGTCAGGCGAAACCGGAAAATCAGTGTGGATGGCTACCATCCCGCTCTGGCTTAGGTAACCTTCCGACAGCGTGGCGCCATCGAGGATAGCTTCGTCGCCACTTTGCTGGCCACCGTTAATGCGGGCATTGTATGCATCGCCGCCACTCGAGGTCGTTACGCCGGGCAGCAGGACCGCGAGTTGTGCGGAGGACCGCTGGTTTCCATCAGCAATCGCGATCGGCAGGGCGCTCAGGGTTTGCGGTTCTATGCCGCCCTGGACAGTTGCGTTGTCATAGTTGACCAGCGATGTGCTCGCCAGCACTTCCACCGTTTCGGTCCCTGGACCAACCTTCAGTACGACGTCATTGTGCGCAGAAGCGTTAATTGTCAGTACAATGCCGGTCTGCATGGTGGTCTGGAAGCCGGTTTTGGCCACCTGCAAGCTGTAGGTGCCGGGTTCCAGATCTCGAAAGACGTATCGCCCTCCCTCATCCGACTGGTAGGTCGACGTAGACTTTCTGGCCGTGTTGCTCAGCGTCAATTGCGCGCCCGCGACCACCGCACCGGAACTGTCTGTGACAGTACCGCTCAGATTTGCGTTGCTGCTCTGCGCGTAGGCCAGATGGGCGGCGCCGCAAAGCAGGAGAAGGATAGCGGACGTTTTAGCTGCAAGTCTTGATATTGACACAGGGTTTTGCCCTCCCTCTAGCACCGTTAGCGCCGCGACAATCTGCGACCGCCTCTTTCTATCCGCCTGATGGCACCCCAACTCCCGGAAAGCACGGAATAATTCTCAAAACGAAATATCCGTAATGGTTCGAAAGCTTATTCGCAACAAATCGACACTGTCAAGAATTAAGTAGTATTTTAGGATTAGGTCGGGTCCCAACGACTGAAATGGGTTTTCGCCCGCAAACGTCCCTTTTTAGCCGCCCCCAATAACCACGCCGCTTTAAGTAGGCAGCAGCATTGGGGATGCAAAATTTGGCATAGAGACTGTGAAGGACCCAGAGGCATGGCGGAGAGTGACAAACAAAGGAGGAGAGCAGTATTGGACGGGCGGCTAGGCTTTTCTCAGGGAAATTTGGACTCGCTTGGATTCCGCCTGACGGTAGGCGGCAACGCGGGATGGCCCTCGTTTGGCGCTTTGTCCGCGCTGATCTGCGCACTCCTGCTGTGCACTGTCGTATCAGCACAGAACGACCAGTCGGGGATGTCAAGCCATCCCAGGAGCCAGGACCAAGGCGGCGCTGCCACGGGCAAGCCCCACTCTCCTGTGCGCGACAAGCAAAACCGTGTCATCACGGCCGGAGGCTTCGTGGATGGCGCTCCTGTGGTGTTTGAAGATTTAAGTGTCCAGTCCCGTTTGAGCAGTTTCTCGCACCAGTCCGGTACTGCGCAAAAGAAGTTCATTCTCGAGACACTGGGTTCAGGGGTCGCCATTCTGGACTATGACAACGATGGCTGGCCGGACATTTATCTGTTGAATGGCGGGAGCTTCGACAGCGTCAAGGGGAAGACTCCAGTTCCGCGCGCCGCTTTGTTCCATAACAATCATGACGGGACTTTTACAGATGTCACCGCCAAAGCCGGTGTGGGCAACGAACGATGGGGATTCGGCGTCGCGGTGGGCGATTTCGACAACGACGGCTGGCCGGACATCTATGTCGCCAACTTTGGCAAGAACCGCTTGTACCATAACAACCATGACGGAACTTTCACCGATATCGGCGAAAGAGCTGGTATCGCTCTCGGCGGCTGGTCGACCGGCGCAACGTTCGGCGACTACGACGGCGATGGGCGTCTGGATCTTTTCGTCGCTGGTTATGTAAAGTTTGATCTTGATAATCCTCCCCTACCGGGCGGTTCCCAAATGAAGGGCAACTACTGCGCGTACCGAGGACAGACCGTGATGTGCGGTCCGCGCGGTCTGGCTGGAGAGCAAGACCACCTTTTCCATAACAACGGCGATGGGACCTTCACCGACGTCAGTGTAAAAGCGGGTGTTTCTGATCCCAACATCAACTACGGACTCGGGACTGCGTTCGCCGATATCGATAATGATGGTCGGCTTGATCTGATTGTTGCCAACGACTCCACGCCGCGGTATCTCTATCGCAATCGCGGTGATGGGACATTCGAAGACGTCAGCTATGTCTCTGGATTTGCGCTGAACGACGAAGGTCGTGCGCAAGCGTCTATGGGAATAGCTGTTGGCGATTACAACAATGACGGCTTGTTGGATTTGTTCGTCACTGATTTCTCCGACGACAACTTCACGTTGTATAGAAACGATGGCAACGATAGTTTTACGGATGAGTCGTTCCAGACAGGTATTGGTGAATCCACTATCCCCTTTCTAGGCTGGGGAACCGTCTTCCTCGATTATGACAATGATGGCTGGCTTGATCTGTTCATGGCCAACGGTCATACGTATCCAGAAGCGGACCAGTATGACTGGGGGACTACATATAGACAGCGGCCGCTGCTCTTCAGGAATCTCCACGGCTCGCGCTTCGAGCTGATGCCGGCCGCTACCGGCAGCGGGTTGGCGGACGTCCTTTCCGGCCGTGGCGTCGCATGCGCTGATCTCTTCAACGACGGCAATATGGACCTCGTCATCAATAACCTTGATTCACCGCCTACCTTATTGCGCAACGTAGTGAAGAACAAGAATCACTGGGTTGGATTAAAACTGATCGGCGGTCCTGGGAGTCCGCGCGATGCCATCGGCGCCAAGGTCTTCGTGACCGCGGGGAAAATGAGAATTCGCCAGGACGTTATCAGCGGTGGTAGTTACGATTCCAGTTCTGACTCACGGTTGCATTTTGGTTTGGGCGGCAGTACAAGCGTTGAGAGGATGGAGATCCAGTGGCCGAGCGGGAAGAAAGAAGACGTTACGATTCCCGCGATTGATAGGTTTTACACCGTGGCAGAGGGACAGGGCCGAGTGCAGGAAAAATGAAAATGCCAGAACTGCGCGGGCACGCATTTCCGAAACTTGCATGACCAAGATTTCCAGTTGAGGCGTTGCACAGGAGCGATGGGAAACTTCACCCGCAGGGAATTCTTTGCTGCACTAAGCGCGTTTCCGCTGCTTCTCCCAAAGCCATTCGGATCCTGCCGATCATTGCGTCACCTGCTCGATGGAGCGGGCCAGCCACCGGCTCACCCACTTTTTGAGCAGTTGCCTGCCAGCACGACAGGAATTAGCTGGCAACACGTCAACGGCCGTTCACCCGAGTACTACTTGCCTGAGACCACCGGAGCCGGCTGCGCCTTCTTGGACTACGACAATGACGGCTGGATGGACATCTATTTGGTCAACAGCGGCCGCTGTGATTTCTTCGACCCAAAGCCCCCTCTTCGCAACGCGCTGTATCGTAACAATCGCGATGGCACGTTTACCGATGTAACGGAGAAGGCTGGCGTGCCTGGTGGGGGCTACGGAATGGGCGTTGCTGTAGCCGACTACAACCTCGATGGATTTCCCGATCTCTACGTTACGCAGTACGGCCGCAGCATTCTGTACCGGAACAATGGTGATGGCACCTTCACTGACGTGACCGACAAGGCCGGAGTAGCTGCCCCGGGCTGGGCCTCCAGTGCAGTCTGGTTCGATTACGACAATGATGGCAAAGTCGATCTTTTCGTGTGCCGTTTCGTCGAGTTCGACAAATCAAAGAACAAATTTTGCGGCGATGCGCGAACCGGCGAACGCTACTATTGCCTTCCGCGGGTATATGAGCCGATGCCGAGCTACTTGTTTCATAACAACGGTGACGGCACGTTCCGCGATGTCTCTGAGGAAACCGGCATCCGTAAGGCTCACGGGAAGGCCTGGGGGGCGGTGGCGACCGACATTAATAACGACAACTGGATGGATCTTTTCGTCGCCAATGACACCGTTCCCAATTTTCTTTTTGTCAATCGGAAAGGCAAGTTCGAAGAAATCGGCCTTGCCGCCGGGGTCGCTTACAGTCAAGATGGTCGCGCCCGCTCCGGCATGGGTGTCGATTCTGCCGACTATGACCAGGATGGATGGCAGGATCTGTTTCTCTCCAATGTGGATCACGAGATGTATTCCATCTACCATAACAACCACGATCTCACCTTTGACGACCTGGCATTTCCTCTCGGTGTTAGCTCTGCTACACGGCTCATGAGCGGCTGGGGTGCAAAGTTTTTTGATTACGATAACGATGGAATGATCGACCTCTTCGTCGCCAATGGACACCCGGACGACAGAATCGAGCACCACTCCACCCAAGTAACGTACCAGGAGCCGTTTCTGCTGTTTCATAACAACGGCAAAGGTCTAGAGAACGTCAGTTCCAACGCCGGTCCGGTTTTCGACCTGGCGTTTGCCGCACGCGGATTGGCCGTGGGCGATTTCGACAATAATGGCGCGGTCGACGTTCTTGTCACAGTCAACAACGGGCCACCGATCCTACTGAAAAACGTGGCGGCCGAACGCAACCATTGGCTGGGCTTACACCTCATGGGAACGAACTGTAATCCAGACGCCATCGGAGCACGCATCACCTGGCAAGCGGGCGACCGAAGGCGTAGCTGTCTTAGGACAGGCGGAGGGAGCTATCTCTCTTCTCACGATCCGCGCGTAGTCTTGGGGCTGGGAACGCGGTCTAAGATCGACAAACTTGAGATCCGCTGGCCATTGCCCAGTGGCCGCATCGAGACATTTGCGGATGTAGCAGTCGATCGTTATGTGACGGCAGTGGAGGGCAAAGGCCTTAAATAAGTTTGTGGACCATCCCAAGGGCAGTTGATAGGGTTCGATGTTGATTGGAGGGCAGAGTTGACACCCCAAACTTCGAAGCGCACGTTGCTGTTCCTCGCTACCTTTCTGCTGACCGTCTCAATCCTTGTCGCCTCGGTACGGCTCTCGGGTTCATCATACGGAACCAAACCGGCCTTGCCCGCAACGGCCGACCTCGCGAGCTTCTCTGCTCTGGCGCCAATTGACGCCCACGTTCACCTCTACAAGGATGACCCGGCTTTTGGGGCTTTCCTCAAGCGACTGAACCTGCGCGTTCTCGACATTCTTGTCATTGATGACCGGGATCCTTACGGCAAGGGCTTGGAGCCGCAGCGGAGCGACGTGCTCAAGGTCGCCCACGTCACGGCGGGCCGGGCGCTTTTCTGTACCACCTTTAGCCCTTACGACTTCGAAGATCCGGGATTCGCCCAGCGAGCGATCCGCCAGCTCGATGCCGACTTCGCTAAGGGCGCCATTGCGGTAAAAATCTATAAAGTGATGGGCATGGAGATGAAATCGAAGGCGGGAAAGTACGTGATGCCCGATGATCCTGCCTTCGAACCCATCTACCAGTCCATTGCCGCCCACCATCACACCGTAGTGGCGCACATCGCGGAGCCGGATTCTTGTTGGCAGCCCCCAAACCCCGCCAGTCCCGACTATGAGTACTACCAGCAGCATCCAGAGGAATACGCTTACGCTCATCCCGAGTGGCCGTCGAAAGCCGCTATCCTGGCGGCCCGGGATCATTTTCTCGCCGAAAATCCCAAGCTACGAGTCGTTGGCGCGCATCTGGGCAGCATGGAAACGAATGTCGATGATATCGCGAAGCGTTTCGATCGCTATCCAAACTTTGCCGTTGATACGGCGGCCCGGATTGTGTACCTGATGATGCAGCCGCGGGAAAAAGTACGGGCCTTCCTGATCAAGTACCAAGACCGCGTCCTCTACGGGACCGATCTGGTAGTCATGCCGAAAGACGATACGGAAAAGGCGCTCGCGGAATGGAACGACACCTACGCCCGCGATTGGAAGTTCTTTGCCACAAACGAACGTTTCGAGGTTCACGGCCGCAAGGTTCAGGGTCTCGAGCTGCCGGAGCCTGTCCTGCGGAAGCTGTACCACGATAACGCGGTACGGTGGATTCCCGGAACTGATGCAGGGGCAGGGCGGGTGATCAGATGAACCGTGCTCTCCTCGTCACGATTACAGCGCTGCTGCTGGCCACGGGGATGCACGCGCAGCAGCAGGTCACTGTCAGCGGCTACGGATGGACCGTGACTGCGGATACCGCCCAATCGACACTGACCATTGTGCACGAGCGCCTCGGCCCAGTACTCCGCAACGTTCGTCTTGCGGTTCGCGGCACCGAGGCATTGACCGCTTGGGGCGCCGAACGCAGCGGCCAAAACGAACTCCTTATCCGCTCCCGCCAGCCGGTGATGGCATGGCGCATCGAGCCCGGACCTGACACGCTCACGATTTCAAGCACGTCATACGATGCGCAGCTGACCGCAACCGCGCCAGCTTCGCTGACTCGCATCCCGGTCCGCCTGCTCGATCGGGAGGGGACGCCGGTGGTGTGGCTTGGCAACGGCGAAGCAAAGGGGACCTACGGCGCCGAAATCCCCGCTGTCCCCTCCTTTCTTCCCCGCCACAATCCGGAGGTCATGTATTTCAGTCTGGGACAGGTTTCGAACCCTCTGCTTCACAGCCTGTTTGATCGCCCCACCGGAATCGCCATTGGTTTTCCGCTACACACGCGCATGCTGCGCAACGCCGCTGATGCAGACGAACTCGCAGTTACGATCCCGGTCGAAGATATTGCGCTCGTCCGGCTATATCCGGATTACTTCACCAAGACTCTCGGATTGCCCTTCTACATTCCGTTCAACGACACGCACTTTCCCAGTGCGCCTATGGTCTGGTCGAGTTGGACCAGTTACTACGAGGACGTGACCGAAGCGGATATCGTCCGCAACACCGATTGGCTCTCGGAAAACCTGAGGCCTTACGGTTTTCAGTACGTGCAATTAGACGACGGCTATGACCGTGATGAAACCGGCCAGCATTACTGGATTGAGAACTGGGATACTAGGAAGTTCCCGCACGGCCCGCAGTGGCTGACCAGCTATATCAAGTCGAAGGGTTTGCGTGCCGGTATCTGGCTTGTCCCGAACGCCTATGCCGGTGCTGTCCAGCAGCATCCCGAATGGTATCTGCGTTACAAGAAGGATGAAAATATCGTCAAGGATTACAACACCCCGGCCCTTGATGCCACCAATCCAGAGGCGCTGAACGATGTCAGGAAGATCATGAGTACCCTCGACGACTGGGGCTTCGACTACTACAAGTTCGACGGCGAGTTTGCCCTGCCGCTTTACGTCCCGGGAGTCGACCGCAGCAAGCTGCACGATCCGAATATCGATCCGCTCGTCAACTATCGCGCGCGCCTGAACATGATTCGCGAAACCATCGGCCCCAACCGCTTCATCGAAGGATGCCCCGCCGGCACCCCGCTCAACGGCATCGGCTTTTTCAACTCCTATTTCACCGGGCACGATCTCTATGCAAACTGGGAAGGGATGTTCCCTCTGTTCAGCTCGATTACTGGCAGTGCTTTCCTCAATCACCTGGCAGTGTATGTAATGCCGGGCGAAGGTATGGAGGTCGGTTTACACATGAGTGTCGAGGAGGCCGCGAAAAAACGGCCGCGCGTCGTGCTGGATACCATTCGTGAGCGTGAGAACCCGGCCACCGGCGTCGGGACGACCAGTTCCGAAGCGCGCACCGTCGTTTCCTGGGTGGCGCTCACGGGGGTTGTGTATCCCTTGGCTAGCGTAATGCCCGAGGTCCCTCCAGAGCGCCTGGAACTGCTCCACAACACGCTTCCAACGATGCCCATTCTGCCGGTAGATCTTTTCAGCCGCGGCAGCGATATCGAGTGGGACACCTTCAAGCACACCACACCTGATACCTATATCCATCACTATCCCGAGATCCTGGATCTCAAGGTGAACGCCCCCGCCGGCGTCTACGATGTCGCAGCTTTCACTAATTGGCGCAGCCAGCCCGCGTCGCGCACGATCGGGCTTGCCGAAAAGATGGGACTCAGCGGCACCGATGATTATGTGGTCTTCGACTTCTGGAACCAGAAACTGCTCGGGGTGTTCCGGAACAAGATCGACGTTGCTGTGGAACCGCATGACACCCGCGTGCTGCTGATCCATCGGGTTGCCGGTCACCCGCAGCTTGTCGGAATGTCACGCCACATCACCGGTGCGTTCTCGCTCGAGAGTTATCAGTGGGATGCCGCATCGCGCCGCCTGAGCGGTGTTTCCCAGGCGATCGCTGGCGCACGCTACGTGCTGACGTTTTATGTCCCGGGCGGGGACCGCTTCCTGCGCGCCCAAGCCAGCTCCGGCGGCAAAGCTGTGGCAGTCGCTTCCGCGCAAACCGGCAACGCAGTAACGGTAAGCTTTCCCGGGCAGTCCGGCAAGGTCGAATGGAATGCTTGGTTTGGCAAGTGAGAATTCCTGCTTCAGAAGCAATGCATGCCGTTCCAATTGAATCTTGATGCGGTCGGTTGACGGGGGATATTTCGCCATGGACAAACAAAATCGCAGATCGTTTCTGACCACGTGCTCAGCTGCCGCTTTAGGAGCGAGCTTCCCCAAAAGGTTCTATCTTCAGACATCCGATAAGTCGGGCACTCGGCTCCCAGTTGTGGGTTCCGGAGCGCATAGGTACGAATGCGTCCATGACTGGCTCGTGCCCCCAGAAGGGCTGGTATGGGGAGACACACATGGGCTTTGCCAAGATGAGCAAGGCAATATTTACGTCGGGCATACGGTCCACAAGTCAAGCATGCGCGGCGAGGCGATTGTTGTCTTCGATGTGAAAGGCCAGTTCATTCGTGCTTTCGGTGAGGGATTTCGGGGAGGAGCCCATGGACTGAAGCTGCGGCGCGAAGGCAAAGCAGAATTTTTATACCATTGCGATATCAATCGATGCCGAGTGGTGAAAACCACCCTTACCGGGGAAGAAATCTGGATCCATGGTTATCCGCGGGAAGACTCGAGCTATAGCGAGAGGCCGATAGACTTCGTGCCCACCAACGTTGCTTTTGCTCCGAATGGTGACTTTTATGTGGGCGACGGCTACGGCTCGAGTCACATATTGCGCTACTCTCTGGACGGAAAATTTATCGGTGAGGTCGGAAAGCCAGGAGAGGGCGACGGAGAGTTCCAGACTCCGCATGGCCTTTGGGTCGATGAGCGAGGAAAAACGCCGATCTTAACTGTGGCCGACCGCGGAAACAGAAGAATTCAGACTTTCACGCTTGACGGTACACACCTGAGGACCATCAAAGACGCGGGCCACGTACGCATGCCCTGTAATTTCCATACTCAGGGCGAGAAGATGGTGTGTCCTGATCTAGACAGTCAGGTTTGCATCCTCGATCGTGAATTCAAGGTAGTGGCACAGCTGGGAGATGGCAAAGCGGAAAACGGCGACGTGGGCTCCCGACGCAGTCAGGCACGTTCACAGTTTACGGCCGGGAAGTTCATCACGCCGCATGATGCCATCTTCCTGCACAATGGCGACATCCTAGTGGCCGAGTGGCTTCCCATCGGGCGACTTACTCTTCTGCGCCGGACTTAGCCGGCGGCACGACATTTGTTTAATTTAGGGGAGGGTTCTCAGCGCCGTGAATCAGAAAACAACTTTACTGACCAAGTTTTCTGGTACAGCTTTCCCTGGGACGATTCCTGTCTGGCCCGCATAAAAGTGGGAGAGCTTCGGAAGCTTGGCGATCGTAGGCAGCACCGCCGGTGTCACTGGCGTGCCGTAGACGTTCAGCGACTCGAGTTGATTAAGGGTCTCAAGCCGTAAGAGCGTGCTGTCTGTAAGGTGCGTGTCCATGAATCGTAGCACGTGCAACCGCTTCATAGCAGCGATAGTGGCCGCAGACTCGTCAGTGACAGCCGTGCGCGACAAGTCAGCGACAACAATGTGCTCGGAGACCGGAGCAAAACTGTCGAGTTCCCGGTCCCCAAACCTACTTCCGAGGATTGAAGCATTCAATCGCAAATCGGCGGAGGTCCGTGAGTCATAGGCCAATATGTTGGGGAATTGCTTTTGCAGCTGCGCAACGGCCGGTGCGATCGCGGCACGCAGTTTGGCGACTGCGGCCGGGTCGATTTCTTCAAATTTCACTTCGGCGGGCGCGATAGAAGCCGAGGGGGCGTTTTTAATGGCGTTAGCCGCAAGTGTGTCCGAGGCACCCGACTCAATCCATAGCTCGATTGTCTTTACCTGGTCCGCAGCCAGAGGTGACTTTCCCCTCGGCATAAAATCGTCGTGACCGGCCGGTAAACTGATTCGGCGAAAGAGATCGCTCTTTTGAATGTTCCGAATCTGAATTACCGGCCCATCTTTCCCACCTCGCATTAAACCTCGGTAGCTGTCGAGCCGAAGATTGCCTTTGTGTTTTTCCGCCCCATGACAGCTGATACAGCGTGCACTGAAAATCGGTTGAATTCGCGCTCCGTAAAAGGTGTTCGGATCAGCAAGCGAGGCTGATGCCTCGCGACTCTCCTTTACTCCGAGCAAACTACGCAAACCGCTCGGCATTTGTTCGGTCAGATGATTCGGTCCGAGCGACATTTGAGCCCCTCGGTAACTAGTCCATGCCACCAGTCCCGCTCCGAGCGCTAGTACGATTGCGTAGGTTCGGCCGAGTTCGCGTAATCGCGTGCTCAGCACCCAGCAGCCCCAACAGACAAGGCACAGCACAACTCCGCCCCACATGTGCTGGGTGATCAGCCGCCCGGAATAGCCTCCGCTGCGTCCCAGGCACCATCCCAGAATCGCTGCTGTAGTTGCCCCGACCGTAGCTAGCGCCAGAACGAAACTTACCGAGAGACGCAAATACGCGAAACGAGCACTTCGCCCGACAATTTCGAGGACGGGTACTAACAGGAAAAGTGCAATGGGAAAATGAACCAACAACGGATGGAAACGTCCGATGAACTGGAACCAATCCGCACGCTCATTTCCGTCCGGAGGAAGAATTGCGACCAATATCACCACAACCAGCACGGGAGCCAGCATCGCGAATGCGAGGCGAACGCTGCTGAGAACCGCGCCCGGGTTCGATGCTGTCTTGCAGGGCTCACCAGCATCGGGAATTGGACTCGGAACATTCATGCAACAATCTCAGCCACTACCCGCGCCGGTTTCACGCTCGTCAACTTCTGTTCCAAACCTTGAAACCTGAAGTTCAACTTATGATGATCGAATCCGAGGAGATAAAGCATCGTCGCGTGAAGGTCGCGAATTTCCACCGGATCCTTGACGATTTCATATCCCATATCGTCAGTTTCTCCATAAGTCATTCCGGGTCTTACGCCACCACCGGCCAACCATAGGGTGAAGGCGGCCGGATTATGGTCGCGGCCTACATACTTCATTACCTGCCCGCCGCGATTTTCTCGCATTGGCGTGCGGCCGAACTCTCCACCCCACACTACCAGCGTATCTTCCAGCAAACCACGCGACCTAAGATCGGCCAGCAGTGCTGCTGTGGGCTGATCGACTTCGCGGCACCGATCGTTGAAACCGATGTTTAACGCTTCTTTGGCGTCGGCTCCATGCGAATCCCATCCCCAATGGTAAAGCTGAATGAATCGAACTCCGCGCTCGGCCAGACGGCGCGCTACCAGGCAATTGTTGGCGAAACTGGCTTCGCCTGGTTTCGAGCCATACTGTGCGTGCACCGAATTAGGCTCTTTGCGAATGTCCATGGCGTCGGTTGCGTCCATCTGCATACGAAACGCCATCTCGTATTGCGCGATGCGCGTCACCGTCTCGGGATTTCCGAATGCGGCGTATGTCTGCTGATTAATGTCATCAATGGTATCCAGCATGCTCCGGCGCAGTACGCGGCTCACTCCTTTAGGATTGTCGAGGTAGAGCACAGGCTCACCGTGGGAGCGGCACTGCACTCCCTGGTACACGCTGGGAAGAAAGCCAGAACTCCACAACTGCTTTCCGCCGTCGGGCGTCTTGCCGCCGGAAAGCAGCACGATAAAGCCTGGTAGATTCTGATTCTCAGTGCCCAGACCATACACCACCCAGGACCCGAACGATGCGTATCCGAGTCGCGGATTTCCCGTTTGTACCAGCAATTGTGCCGGAGCATGATTGAACTGGTCCGTTCGCATGGACTTGATGAAGCAGATATCGTCAAGCTGTTTCTCGATGTGTGGCAGACGGTCCGAGATCCACTGCCCGCTTTGCCCCGCTTGATGAAAGGGGTATTGCGATCCGAGGAGCTTCGGAACACCGCTAATGAAGGCGAACCTTTTCCCGGCGAGGAAGGAAGCAGGACAATCCTGTCCATCAAATCTCTTTAATTCGGGTTTATGTTCAAACAACTCCAACTGGCTGGGCGCCCCCGCCATATGCAGGTAAATCACTCGGCGCGCCTTAGCGGGAAACTGCGGCGGAAGAGGAGAAAGTGGAGTTCTGGGATCGCGGCTGAAATCGAGCGCGGTAGTTTCGACGCCCGCCGCCTTCGCGAACGGCACAAGTTTTGAGCCGAGCGTTCCTAAAAATACCGTACCCAAACCTGCGCCGAGATTGCGAAAGAAATGGCGCCGCGTCTGCGCTTGCAGCAAAGCGAGTTCAACTTCAGTCGACGATCCGGATTTACCGTCTCGGTATACCGGAATCCGTAGCCGCATTGCGGGATCAGACATAAGAATTACCTGGTCAAAGATGCATCAAGGTTGATGAGAACACTCGCCACAGCGGTCATGGCGTTCAAATCCTTGGAACTTCCACGCTCACTTGTAAGGACTCGCGTCAAAATCGGTGTTGCTAGAGTCTTTTGGTAAAGCGCATTGAGAGCGGTGAACTCTTGCTCCGTCAGATCTCGCGACAGCACCAATCGGGCTCCGTACCTGATCCGAGCATCCACCGTCGCTTGCCTGGCGATCATGCGTTCCGCCATAGCTTCGGCGGCTTCGTAGTACACGGGATCGTTGAGGGTTACCAACGCCTGCAAAGGCGTGTTGGTGGGGATGCGCCTCGCCAAACTTGTGTCATGATCGGACGCGTCGAAGGTGAGAAAGCTGGGATAGCCGCTGGTCCTTTTTATGTAAGTGTAAATGGCCCGCCGGTAGCGATCGGGACCAGTTGCATCCTTCCACTTGCTGTCGTTGTAGACGCTATTCCAAACGCCTTCCGGCTGTGGAGGCATCACGGGCGGGCCGCCCATTTTGTCGGACAACAATCCGCTCGCCAACAATGCCTGATCCCGGACCATTTCAGCGGGGAGTCTCTGCTGCGGCCCGCGAGCCAATAGGCGATTATGAGGATCTCTTTCGAGAAGGTTGGGACTCGTCTTTGCACTCTGCCGATACGTTGCGCTTGTGACCAACTCGCGCAAGAGACCTTTCATGTCCCAGTGCAGCTCGTTTTGAAAGTGGAGCGCGAGCCAGTCCAGGAGTTCGGGATGGCTGGGCTCCTCGCCTACACTGCCGAAGTTTTCGAGAGTTTCGACGATCCCTGTCCCAAATAACTGTTCCCAATAACGATTCACAGCCGTGCGCGCAGTCAAGGGCTGGCCCGGAGCGAAGAACCATTTGGCAAGCGTCAGCCGATCTCGAGGCGCACCATCGGGCAAGCGGGGGAAAATTCCTGGGACATCCGGAACCAGCGGAGGCCCGACTTTGGTGAGGAAGTTGCCGCGCTCAAATTCCAGCGTAGTTCGCTGGTCGTAATCGGGCTGCTCCGCCATAACCGGGAGAGGAACAGTAGGGATTTTCTTCAATCGGCGGGTCAGATTCGTGAGTTGCCCGAGTTCTTTGGTCCAGTTGGTGCCGCTAGCCAGTTTTCTCCAGGATTCATCTCCGCTTACCGAGAGATGGGCTCTCCGTATTAAAGCCGGCTTGTCGTCGATTTGCTGAGTCTGCGTCAGGTGCAGTTCGATTCGACTCCCACGGGCCAGTCTGAGCGGTTCGGCGAGAACGCCCACCACCCAGCGCCTGTGAAACAGATTAGGTACTACTTGGAACCCTATGGCACCTGGATCATCGGTAAGTTCGCGCTTCGATTCCACGGCGGCGCTTACCGCTCTCTCCATAGCCGATTCAGAATCGGGAATGAGATAACGGAATACGATTTTTGTCCGTTGTCCTCGCTCCCCAATGACCCAGGCATCGATTCGATCGACAATGAATCCGAGCTCTGGCGTATGGCGCGCGGCTTCGCTACTCTCCGGAGAGACCTGGATGCGCAATGCGGTTAATATGGGCGCATCAACCTTTGCTGTGAACTCAAACGTCTGCTGGCCGGAGATTTCAGAGCCTGCTTGCAGATCCCCTTCCGAGATTGCTAGCGGCGTTTCTTTACCGCTCTCGGCGTGAGCTCTCTTGCGCGCATCAGCGCTCGTCTGTCGCAGGTATTTGCGCTGTTCGTTTTCTTTTTTGGGAGAGAGCTTCTGGCGCTTCAGATCAGCCAACTTGCGTTCAGACTCGGCAGCTTCCCATTGGGCGGCGAGTGCGGCGTTAGCTTTTGCAGAGGTGATCTGGATGGGCGACCATTGGCACTGCTGTTCGAGCTGCCTGCCGCGAGATACGAGGGCGGACTCTAGCTTTGCAAGTTCCTGCTGCAAGCGCGCAGCTTCGGGGTAACGCGACTTTTCCGTCGGCACGCGCAGGATCGGCGTATCCTCGGGAAGATCCGCGTCCTGGGTGTTGTTGAAGAATGCCAGCGACTTGTAATACTCCACGTGTCGGATCGGATCATACGGATGGGAATGACACTGGACGCAATTCATGGTGAGACCGTTCAGCACGGACCACGTCGTCGCCGATCGGTCCATGACAGCGACGGTGCGGAACTCTTCGTCGTCCGTACCACCTTCGTCGTTGACCGGTGTTTGCCGATGAAAAGAGGTTGCGATCCTATCCTCAAAAGTAGCGTCCGGAAGCAAATCACCAGCCAACTGTTTGATCACGAATTGATCGTAAGGTAAGTTGCGGTTAAAGGCATCAATCACCCAGTCTCGATAGGGCCACACACCCGGGCGCTCTGCGTCTTTTTCATAACCCTTGGTATCGGCGTAGCGGGCCAGGTCGAGCCACATCGAGGCCCAGCGTTCGCCATAATGGGGCGAGCTCAACAAGCGCTCGACCTGCTTTTCGTAAGCGTTGTCAGACGAGTCAGCCAAAAACGACGCTTGCTCTTCGGGTGTCGGCGGAAGACCGGTGAGGTCGAGCGAGACCCGGCGCAACAAGGCAGACTTGTCGGCCTCAGGAGATGGCGAGAGACCTTCTTTTTCAAGACGTGCGAGTACAAATTTGTCAATTGGCTGACGCGGCCACTCGCTTTCCCTGACAACTGGCAGAGATTGACGCTTCGGAGCAACAAATGCCCAATGGTCCTCCCATTTGGCGCCCTGTTTGATCCACCTCCGCAAAACCTCAATCTGTTGGGGAGACAAGGGAGCTGCATGGTAGGGCATCCGGGCCTCAGGGTCCGAGGATGTCACTCGCGCAATCAATTCGGACTCATCCGGCCTGCCCGGAACAATGGTTCGCTTGCCCGATTTTCCAGTGCCCAATGCCTCTTCCCGGAATAGGAAGGAAACGCCGTTTTTCTGCCGCACGCCCCCGTGGCAGGGCATACAGTTCTGGTTCAGGATTGGACGAATATCACGGCTAAAGTGCACTTCGCGATCGGAACGGCGATAGATGAAATACGCGGCCACAAGCGGTAGACACAAAAAGAGCAGCCCAAGCACCCAGAACTGGGGCGATTTCGAATCCCATCCTTTTTTGGCACCCAACATATGCTCCTGCGCGGCACACATTATATTGCGAATCGTTTCCCGCTGTTCATTCTCCTTGGTTTCACGTCGCAACGGAATTCTTGGACAGGTGCCGAGCGACGGGCAAACTCGGAAGTTCATCGAAACCGAGTTATTGGCCCTCGTTAGTGCTGCTCTAAACAGGATAGGAGCCGGAGAGTTGGCGAGAGCGACGGATCTCGAACCTGCGGTTTCCGCGTAACAGGCGTTCTAACGAACTAGACTACGATGTTGTGCAACGGCTTCAGCTTCTCCGCCCTTCCAGAACCCTCGAGGCCGCCCCGCGGGCTTGCTCAGCAGACGTGATTCAGAAGCCAGATAACGTTGCCGCCCCAAAGCAGCAGTCGTTAGCCACAACGATTCTGTCATCGTAGGATACTCCCGTTTCAGTTCCCATAGTCCATTTAGCAAGAGCAACCAGGATATGCAGGATGGCATGCCTTTCGCCTTACCTGTTCGACACTGCTCCGATCTACCGGAGCGGAACTGAAGATCATGCAGGAACTGCTTGCGCCATTCAACAATCGAGTGACACTCGACACGTACACTCAGGCTGTCCCGACTGAGAAATGGAATGCGCAGGACGCGGTGGTTGCGCTTTTCTTCCCCGGAGAAAATTGGTGGGCAAACAGACCAAGATGGAGGCAATCGAAAAAGATGTGCCCATTTTGTGCCCACGCAAAATTAGCCTCGCGTAAGCCACTGATTCTAAATGCCAGTGACGACGGGACTCGAACCCGCGCCCTCTGCCGTGACAGGGCAACAACAGGACGTAAGTAATTGAACTCAAACGGTGTCGGCAGGCAAGTTTGGCGTCCTCAGTAGTGAGTAGCAAGCAGTATCGTCCCCTTAATGTACCCAGATTTAGGGCCGGCGTCAGAAGGAAAATTTCACCTAAAAAGAATCGGCGACGCGCAATCGAGAATGTCAAAGTGCATCTTCTATCGCATCGAAAACTTTTGTCCCTTGTGATGCGGACAGTGCCCTCCTGCGTGCCATGTTTCCCTGATGTTCCGGGACCGCTTACTGACGGAAACCGGGGACACGGTCGCATGGTGTGCGGTTAGGTTGTAGACGGTGGCTGAAGGGGTCCCGTGATTAGTTCGATGTTTCGAGCTCGCTGGGAGGAGCTCACTTGTCGCGCAGCTATTTCCTTGGGGACTGGCTTTGAACCTGACGTCAGTTCCTGAACCCTGTTTTGACGCGTTCTGAGGCGAGTTGAGCCATTCTGGGCATAGAACTATCACTTTTTTGTCACGCCGCTTAAACGTATCCACTGGGATCGCACAAAAGTCCCTCCGACCGAGTTGCGACGTCCGAGAAGGTAACACGACAATGTCCCAAGTGCGCTACACTCTCCGGCATGCGCCCGCAACGTAGGGATTTTATGAAATGTGGCGCTCTGTCGGTTCTAGGTTTAGCCGGGGAGCGTGCGCTCGAAGCAGTTCCCTTTGTCCCCGATTTATCGATGCCGCCGCACCCAATCGGTCAACCCGCAGGTGGAGATCTCAGCGTAATCGGTCTGTATGGTTCATGGGCTGCTTCGTTGAATGAGGGGCGCTTGCCCTCCTTTTCGTTCCGTAACAAGCGCTTTGGTAACTTTGCGGCATGGCGCGAAGCGGCACGGAAATGTGCAATGGAACGGATGGCAATCCCCGCTATTGGGAGTACACCCAAGATCACGATCAAGAATGAACATGTGTATGGCGGAGTACGCATCCAAGAACTCTCATGGCAGTTACCCTACGGACGACCCACCGAAGCACTCGTTCTTCGACCGTCGAACGCATCGGCTAAACTTCCTGGTGTTCTTGCGTTGCACGATCATGGCGGAAACAAGTATTTTGGCAAAGCCAAGATCACTAGAACCACCGACCAACAACATCCCCTAATTAAGGCTCATCAGAACGAATATTACGAAGGCAGAGCATGGGCGAATGAGATTGCGAAACGCGGTTATGTTGTCCTTGTACCTGACGGTTTTCTTTTTGGGAGCCGCAGAGTAATGCTGCAGGATGTGCCTGAACATCTGCGCAATGGACTTAATGATAACGATCCTGAAAACCCCATCAATATCGAGAAGTACAATCAGTGGGCTGCTCAGCATGAGCATGTGACGGCGAAATCATTGTTCAGCGCCGGGACTACATGGCCGGGCGTTTTCTTTGCAGAGGACCAAAAGGCTCTCGATATATTGTGCTCTCTGGATGACGTGGATACGGGCCGCATCGGGTGTGGCGGCTTGTCAGGCGGCGGATTGCGTACAGTGTTTTTGGGCGGACTAGATCCGAGAATCAAGGCTGCAATGTGTGTCGGTTTTATGACAACCTGGAAAGACTTCCTTCTGAACAAATCTTTCACTCATACATGGATGGCTTATGTTCCGCTGCTTCCAAACGAGTTGGATTTCCCCGAAATATTGGGATTACGCCTACCGCAACCGACACTTGTGCTCAATGACGAAAATGATGATCTGTATACTCCGGCTGAAATGAGAGAGGCAGAACGTATGCTGAATGATGTCTACGAAAAAGCCGGCGCCCAGCAGAATCTGAAATTCTGTTACTACCCAGGCCCGCACAAGTTCGATAAGAAGATGCAAGCAGATGCATTTGATTGGTTGGACCGCTGGCTGAAAGCATAAGGTTTCTACGAGAGAGGAATCTATGGGTTCTCGGATGTCACGTCGCGGCTTTTTGAGAGCAGCAGGAGGAGCGGCGACAGCAATTCCCCTGGGCTCGATTGCCGAATCCGCAAGCGAAGAATTTCCGTTAAACGAGCACTCTGCGGCCAGCGCTAGTAATCGCATCGTGGATATCCATGTCCATTTTGACGAGAAGAATCCGAATTTCATTCGCGATTTTGTGGCCCTAGCGGAAAAGATCAATCTTACGGCCTGTCTGCTCACTCCATATTCTCATCGGGAGCAGGTCGCAGAGGCGGCAAAGCAACACCCAAAACAAATTGTCCCCTTCGGCTTCATTGATCTGGATGCAACTGACGTGCTGTCGCAAGTTAAGGATTTTCACGAGCTCGGGTATCGGGGGTTGGGTGAACTTGAATTTGTAAAAAAGCCCTATGTCGACGCATCCTATCTGCCGGTTTACGAGCTCGCCAACCAATATGGCTGGGTACTGCTATTCCATACCGGCATTGTTTTGCGTCGCAGCGTGGATCAACCGGAGAACGTGGCCTCTCACCGCATGCGTGCGTTTCATCTAGAGGAGATTGCCCGCCGTTTTCCGAAATTGACCGTGATCGGCGCTCATTGCGGCAACCCTGAATATGAGTGGGCTGCGGAGGTTGCGCGTTGGAACCCGAACGTTTTCTTCGACCTTAGTGGTTCCACATTGACGAAGATGAAAAGTCGACTCGAAGAATTCAAGAAATACTTCTGGTGGTCTGGTCAGGGAGAATGGAAGACGGAAACGCCAGCTAATGACGCAAGTGCGTTTATCAAACTGGTATTCGGATCTGACACCAGTCTCGATGGCATTGAAGGCGTCATCAGCCAATATCGAGCCCTGTTCAAGTCCTGCGATGTACCTGCCAACACACAGCAGATGATCATGGGGCGAACACTCGAAGGTATTCTTCGACTGTAACGAGTTGGAGTAGTTGGCTATGTGTGGCCGCTACCGACTCTCGCGCCGTGAGCGGATCCTAGCCGAACACATCGAAGCTATCCCCTTCCATGATAATTTCGAGCTGCGCTTAACATTCGACGCAGGGGTTCCGTTGCGAATATGATTGATGCTGGTCTCGGCACTCTCTAGAATCTACTCGATCAGGTTATTGCCATAAGCAGATCTCATTGCCATCAGGATCATGGAAGCGCGTTAGGAGGCCATTTTCCTTGATCTCGGTAGCGGCGGTGGTCACGCCTTTGGAATGCAAATACGAAATTGCCGACTTAATGTCATCAACTCCCACACAGAGACGAGCATTGCCATTGCCCTGTAACTTGTCGTACGCCGCCGTAGGAACCAATTCGAACAGAACGCGCCCCATCAGAAACCGAGCGACGCAGTCCTGCGACTCCAATTTGAATCCAAGCACATCCTTGTAGAACGTGATGGCGCGTTCTAAATCCGAGACGTAGTAAAACACGGCATCGAAGTCGAATCTCATATATGCCTGCACGCGCATCAATCTGCAAACAAGTTGCATTTTCCCGACCTTGCAAAATAGATGAGGGCTAGCTTAAAAGGAACCTAAGGCTGTCATTCCAAACGAGTGCCTCAAAACAGAAGTCCGGCTCTAGAAATGTGGCTATGGCATTTGCAACTCCAGGGCGTAGATTTCGTGCGAGCTGGCGTCACGCACGGTTAGTACGCTGCCATCCGGGGCGACGCCCGACCACGTACCCCAGAGGCCGGCGAAGCGGCGCAGGCCGTCCCAAGAGTGGAAGGGCTGCGATTTGTTCTCGCCCAGCTTGAGCGTGTGCATGGAAGGTTCAGCAGCATAGAAGCGCTCAATGTAGATAGATTTGCTATCTCTGGCCCAGACCGGATAACCGACCGTGCCATCGTCTACGCGAAGCCATTCCGTCCACTGCCGGGCCGCGAAGTCATATCGCATGAGCTTCTTTGAATCGGACGAGAGGGCAGCCAGGAAGCGCCCCTCGGGAGACCAGCGCGGGCTGAACATAGCATTAGATCCTTGAATGACGGAAGTCTTCCGCGTGGTCACATCGCAGATCTGGATATTGGAGTCTCCTAATTCGGTGCCATAGGAAGGCTGTCCGAAGGCGATCTGCTTGCGGTCGGGCGACCAAGTAACGTCGGACTCCTGCGGTCTTCGGGCAAAAGCTCCCGCGTGCTGCCGCCATCGGGAAACACCATGTAGATTCTCCACGGATTGTCCCCTGCAACCCACAAAGGCGATCTGTTTGCCATCGGGGGACCAACGGGGCAGCGTGGCATAGATGGGCCGGTAGGTAAGCTGTATGCGTTGGCTTCCATCAATGCGGGAGCGGCACGGGGTCAGCTCGGGATAGCTGACGTAAACGATCCACTGCCCGTCAGGGGAAAAGTCGGCCTCTCCGGCAGAGACTCCGGAGAGATATGGCCGGAACTGGCCGGATCGTGCGTCGTAGCGAACTAGTTCTCCCTGTAGGAGCTGCCCGTTGACGAAGATTCGATCGCTGTCCGGCGCCGCGATTGGATCTGTGTGTACCAGAGCGGCCCAGCGGTGAGTTGCACCGGCTCTCGCTTGTGAAATGGATGTTGCTTCTCTCGAACCGCCCATAGGTCAACCGTGCCAGCAGGAACCTGCACCTCAAAGATGTAGTAGCGTCCGTCGCGGGTCCAGTAGCCGCAGCACTGCGCAGCGCTCGCCTTCCATCCCGGCAGCATACGATGCAAGTTCGATCCATCGGCATTCATTTCCCAAATCGAGTTGATGTTCTTGCCGATCGGATTAAGTGTAGGGCGCAGGCGCATGCTGTCCGGGGAATACCGGATATTGGTTGGGATTTCGGAAGACGTTTTTATCTTGTGGGCACGGCTGCCGTCGGCATCGGCCACGTAGAGGTCAAGTCCTTGCGAGAAGACAAGCTGTTTGCCATCCGGGGACCATGCGGCATCGCGGCCTACGATGTCATTTAGGCGCCGCGGTGATCCCACCGGCAAAGGCAGGGCCCAGAAGGGGCTACCCTTTAAGCCGTTGAACTGCGCTACGAGCAATGTGGAATGGTCTGGGCTCAAAGAAAAGATGTTCACATTCCTGAAGGGAACAGGGATTGTGAGGGTGTCTCCTCCGGCGGTCGAGACTTGAGCGAGCTTCATGTTTCCATCAATGAACTCGGGGAAGTAGATTCTAGATCCGTCGGTAGCTAGACGGCCCTTGAACGCCGCATCGTGCGTTGTGGGCTTTGACGAAAGAACACGAGGTGTAGGCGCCGGGGTGAGGAGCCTAAAAAGGCTGCAGCGATGATAAGGAGGGCGCCCGCTGCGAGTGCGAGAAGCCACCTCGATCTTTTTGGTCGTACTGCGTTTGATAACCGGCTGATGTGACCATCACTGGCCAGAATCTTGTCAGAATCGCTGTCACGTTTAAGGCGCTTCAGGTCGGCGCGGAGTTCGCTAGCGCTCTGGTAACGGACGTCGCGGTCTTTTTCGAGCGCCGTGTTGATAATGCGATCGCATTCGGCTGGGAGACTGGGATTAAATCGAATGACGGGAACGGGCGGCTTATGCAAGATGGCGTCAAAAATTGCTGCCGAGCTGTTGCCAGTGAACGGTAGGACTCCCGTTAACTTTCGTATAGCACGACACCAAAGGAAAACAAGTCAGTTCGAGCATCCAACTCGTTTCCCAAAGCTTGCTCCGGTGACATGTACGCCACCGTTCCCAATGCTGTTCCGGGAATGGTCAACTGGTCATCACTAATAGTTGTCGATTGGCCGAACGCACCTCGCCCATCGACCTTAGCCAGTCCGAAATCAAGCACCTCAGCGTGGCCGCGGTCGGTGATGAAGATATTGGCTGATTTGATGTTGCGATGGATGATGCCGCGAGCATGGGCGGCATCGAGGATCCTGAATGGGCAGTCACCTCGGCGAAGAAAAAAACCGCTTCGAGAATCGTTCCCACCAGAAACCTTCTCGGAACGCTACTTTCTGCCTATTCTCCTCTTGCATCCCATTCGTTGCGAAAGATGCTTTCGCCAGGATTATCGAGCTACCTTTGCGCCTGTGTCTTCGTCTCCTGTTCCTGCCAAAAAACGTTGTCACTGCGAAACGCGCTGCTCGGATGGGACCTGTCTGAGCTGTCGAGAGGATTTCGCGTAATACAGTTCAGCTCTCTACCGGAAATCGCCTCCACATGCCAGCCCTTCGCTGTCGTGCCTTTTTGACGGGGTCAGACAATATGTTCGAAACATAATGACGCATTCTCCGTTGCCCCGGCTGCCAGGTCGGGGCATTTTTGTGTGCAGACAAAAACGACCCAACGGTTAAACGGCGGTGAGTTGTTCGCATTCGGGCTCGTGTGGTGGTTGGCGAGAGCCCAGGCGTTATCGCTCTAAATCCGTTAACGAGATGTTACCTCAGTCTGAGCAGAGGCTAGCGAGCACTGCTACTCAATCAGTTCTATCTTCGATCCTGAAGCAAACGGCCTCCCTTGTGAGAGGCCGTTTTTCTTGCCCATCAATGTGAAAAGGCAGCTACACGTCATCGGCCTCCAAATGGAAGAAAACTCCGTTCTGTTCGTGACCGATAACTGAGTAGAGGTTGCGATCAGGGTTTGGGCTTTCCGACTGGAATGCAAAGTCGGCGGACTCAGCCGACCAGTTAATGGTGGCTCCTGTCTTCACAAACTGACCTCGGAAGTTCTGCATCACATTGACGATTTTTGCGGATTCCGTGATTCCGCTCCACTCGATGTCAAACGACACCGTTGCGGGAACCGGCGCGATGGGTGGAACACCCAGGCTGGGGAATCCTTGGCCGTTGGTCAAATTGTTAAGCAGATCATGCGCATCCATGACTCCGACATTTTGCACTCTGAGAGAGGCAACTCCCTCGTCGAAGTCGATTTTGATTGAATCGCGCGATGTGGGAATCACCCAGAATAAACCATTCGGGGCAGTCCCCGGGCTGTAGTCGTGGATTTGTATCAGGGGGTTAGCGACGCCTACCGTACCGGAGGCGTAAATGTCGAGTCATATGAAGACGAAAGAACCATGGTGGTGTTTTCCGTCTTCGCCGATATACTCGCCCTGCATTGCTCCCATGTCCGCGCGAAACGAGACTGGCGCACTCAGTCCAGTGCCAGTACCCAGGCCTCGGATCTGAGTGTCGATAATCACCCCGTTGAAGTCACCAATCTCAGATGGATCATTGATCGCGGTGAGGGGAATCGGTGTGGTCGGCATGGGGTTGTGGTGAACAAGGAATCCGAAAGCCGTCGCCCCGCCGGGTATCGGCTTAGGCTCCCCACTCTTCGCGTCAGCCCTCGCAAATGGTGATAGCGCCAACTCCGGTGCCGATACCACTCCTGCTGCGAGAGCTGCTGTTCCCAAGAATCCACGCCGTGTCAAATTCGTGGCACCAGTGTGGAACAGGCGAATGTGTTCTTGAGTCTTTCTTTGTAAAAGTCCTCTCCAAGGAGGAACAGGGACTCTAGTCATCGCACTATCTCCTTTCAGCGAAGCTGAGGAGGATGAACCAATTTCCTTTTTGGCAAAAGGATGGTCCACACTCTCATACTTCAAGCGTCACGTTATATTTGAACCGCTTTAAGCTTCGTTTTGGGGATCCCGCGTACTGGAACCTGGGCCGGTTCAGTCACGCCACAACAGGTCTCCATTGTGAGGCTGGCTGAATGGCAGACTAATACTCTTAGGATGGGTTGCTGTCAAGAGGCATTTTGAGCCAATTGTCGGTAGCACATGATATGTCCGGTTGAGATAGCACATGAAATGTCCGCTTTGCGGGCGGCGAGGATAGGAGACCATGCGGAGCATGGAAGCTTATCCGAGGGCCGCGATGGAGCGGGCGATGAAAGTACAGGACGTAACGTGGAAAAGACGCAAAGCGGAAAAGTCCAAAAGCCGACTTTCCCGCTTTGCTTGGAAATCCCGCCAACCCCGCGGGATTCCCACTTTCCCACAGTCCCGACGGCTGGTTAACTTTAGAAACCGGACATGTCGTGTGCTACAAAAACCGGACATTTTAACTTGCTACCGACAGAGGCATTTTGAGCCAACGATGCTTTGTATCGCTCTGCCCAGCCATTTTCGTTACGCTGCAGCAGATCGACTCCCGCGCATAAAAATCGCATTGCGAAAGGGCGCTGTTTTCGTCGAGCCTCGCACTTTCGATGGTCGCCGCATTCGCTCTTGTATAACCGCAGGTGATCGCTAAATCGGAATGAGCAGGTCTCAGGATACTCTTGTCGCAAGCGAAGACCCATCTGGCACAAGCACGATCTTGCCTATGACGCCTCCCTCGCCGAGCAACTCTTGCGCTCGTCTGGCTTCAGAAAGAGGAAATCTTTGCGCGACAATGGGCTTTATCTTCTGCTGTTGGAGAAGCTCGAAGAGCGAGGTCAAATCTTGTCGAAACAAGCTCGGCTTCAGGCGCTTGAGAGTCTGGATGCTGTAGGGCACAACGCGCTTGCCACCAGGGAGAATCAAACTGCAAGCAATGTAGAAGCCGAAGATCGCAATTGCGCGATACGGATGGCGACCTCCTGACCGACCTGAGGCTAATCGTCCACCCCGTAGCGAACCAGTGAGTCCATAGGCGACTACCTTTCCACCGCGACGGCGAGCCTTGCGGGAGCGCCAGATGTGAGCGCCACCAATGCTGTCGAAGACGGCGTCTGCACCGGGGTTCGTCAGGCGTTGAATTTCCTTCACAAAATCTTGCTGCTGATAATCAATCGGGGTTCCGCCCAACTCGGAAACGGTTGCTGCGCCTCGCGATGAACAGGTGCCGTACATCTCCAGCCCAACAAGCCGCCCAAGCTGCAATAGTGCCGTGCCCACTCCGCCAGAAGCGCCGTGAATCAACGCGCGCTCCCCCGCCCTGACCTTAGCGGAACGATGCGACAATTGAGAAATTCGAAAACAATCCGCAGAAGTTACGCAAATGAAACTGCGTAGGCGCACTCATTTGCCGGAAAAGGGTCGCTGTTTTGCGACCCTTTTAGCACCGACTTCCTTGAAACCAATTGCCGGCGATGCTCGCGTGCTTTAAACGAGCCGAAGATCGTGCTGATGCCACCCTGGCGATTACACTGGTCGCGTGGCGAAAGAGCAATCCAGCGGGCGATTTCTCACGCCTGAGCAGGCGAGTCGTGTCTACGACCGAATCGGCCGATTTCAAGACTGGCAAGCTGTCTACGAAGCTCGCGCCATTCGGGAACTCATTCGGATGGCATCGCTCGATGAATCCAAAGGCGTATTTGAATTTGGCTGTGGCACAGGGGCGTTTGCGGCTAGCCTCCTGAAGAGTTGCTTGCCCCCGGACTGTCGCTATATCGGAATCGACATAGCTCCGCGGATGGTTCGACTAGCTACGACCCGTTTGCAGCCCTGGGGCGAGCGGGCGAAGATCAAACTCAGTGACGGCTCGTCTCGATTGCACGAGCCTGACGAGACGTTCGATCACTTTGTCTCCAATTACGTGCTGGACCTGCTGGCTCCCGAGTACGCATCGGCCATCATTTTTGAAGCGTTCCGTGTCTTAAGGAACCGCGGCCGATTGTGTCTGATCACTCTCGGCCATGGCCGGTCCGGGGTGCAACGCCTTGTGACGGAGCTGTGGGAGCGAATCTGGCGACTTAAGCCGGAGATCGTCGGCGGCTGCCGCCCAGTGGATTTACGACGCCTTCTCGCAGCGCAGGAGTGGTCAATTGACGGTTACAAGGTGGTCACTGCCTTTGGCATAACTTCGGAGGTTCTTGTGGCGTCCCGGCACCGCCATCTCGGGCGTCTCCAATGAGCGAAAAACTGCCATTGTCGCCGCAGCAAAGCAATAACCTCGCACGTATTCGCCAACATTTATCGTCTATTCCCGTCGCCGCCGGAACCCAATTTGTGTCTGGATTGTGCCTTCATGAAAAGATCAAGGCCCGAGTGGTCAGGAGGCCGAAAGGAGATCCATGCAAAACGGAAGCGTAATTAGAGCGGAGCGGCGACGAGGACCCGATGTTTGGGAATCCAGGTGGCGCGAACCTGGCGCGGATGGAAAACGAAAGCATCGCAGAATGATTCTAGGGTCGGCCGAACAATTGGCAGATGAAGCGCTGCGTGGAACAGACGTGGCGGACGGAACCAAGGCCAAGATCAAGTGCGTAATGTTGTCCTTGTTTTCCCACGCGGTTCGTTGGGAGTTTTGTTCCCAGAATCCCATTTCGTCGGGTATTCCCGTTGGCAGTGGGGGCAAACGGGGGCCGAGCACCGGCGTACGGATAAGTGCGAAGCGTCGGACTTCTCCGCTATTCCTTTCCCCAGAACAAGTGAAACTGGGGTTAGGCAAACTCGAATTGCGCGAACAACTTCTCGTGTTTCTCGACGGAGCCCTGGGAATTCGGCAGGGCGAATTGGGAGCACTGCGCTGGCTGGATTGCGATTTCGAAAACATGAGCTTCAGCGCCCAGCATTCGTATTACTGGCGCCGGGGCGGAAATCTGAAAAGTACAAAGACAGAGGCATCGGCAAAACCATTGCCGATGCACCCGATCTTGATGGAGGGTTTGCTGGAGTGGCGCTCGCAGAGCCTTTACAGCAAGGAGGACGATTACGTCTTCCCTTCGGAAAGACTCAAAGGCCAAAAACCTCTGGATCTTGCATCAGTACTAAAGAAGAAGGTCCCGCCGGCTTTCAAATCGGGGGGCATATGCGGAGTTGGCTGGTACACGTTCCGCCATACAGTCGGAACCATGCTGGCCGAGATGGGGGAGCACCAACTGACCATCCGAGACTACTTGCGCCACAGCAATCTTCATGTCACCAACAAATACCTGCAGGCGACATCGAAGACGAAGCGTTCGGCGCAGGAGAAATTGATCAAGGCGATTATGCCAGCGGCGGGATTCCTCCAGAAACCCAGCACTGTCCAGTAATCGTTAACCGCGGGAAGAAGGTGGGGCGTGCGCTTTTCGCTTATCGTCCCCTAATATCCCCCTGATCCGCTACCGATCAGGGTTGCAAGTGCTTGAAAAGAATGGCGGGGACGACGGGACTCGAACCCGCGGCCTCTGCCGTGACAGGGCAGCGTTCTAACCAACTGAACTACGTCCCCAACTTGTTTTCACCGGGTTAGCTGGAAACCCTTTATTTTCCTGGCTTTTGCTAGTGTCAACCACGTCGCCTGTGTCCACCATTTTCACCCCATCTAACCAAATTTCGGGGTTTTATCGACAGGAAACCGTAAGGAAGTTGCTGCCGATCGAGTTCCCGGTGCGCACCTGCAACCCGGAGCATCTGTCCATGCCCCGCGACTCGATTGTAACAGACGCTCCCTTGATCCGTCAGGCGGGAACTCACGCACTCTCCTCCGGCAACTTGCGCCTGGACGTTCAAGCCCGCATCTGATTCGAAATTGCCCCGCTTGCATTAAATTCAACCGTATTCCTGCCAACCACCTTTTTTATGTTGGCAACTGCGGTGAGCACCCAGCGCTGCAATCGCCGCGTCCAATCGACGATACTGGTTCGCGTGCTTGAAGTAGCCGAAGAAGAGGCGATTGCGGGTCCAGCAGCACGAGCACATGGCGACGTGCTCGTGCGATCGCAGGTACCGGAAGGAACTCCATAGGGCCGCGGGCAGCAGTTCGTAAGCAGGTTCTGGGAGTTAAGTCCACGAACGAAGTGGCCAATGTGAAACCATCCGCCGAATAGCACATCTCATAACTGGGGACCTTCTATGTTCATGCGTGTGCTATTTGGCGTTCTAATTCTGGGATGCACGATTTGTGCGATCTTTCTTCTCGGCCACGGGGCGAAGGCTGCTTCAAAGGGATCACTACCTCCTGCAGGGGTAGACCAACCGCTGGCTTCGACGCCAGGTAAGGAGACTGCAGTCTTTGCTGGCGGCTGTTTTTGGGGTACACAGGCAGTTTTTGAAAGAGTGAAAGGCGTTATCCATACTACGGCCGGATATGCTGGCGGCTCCGCCACAACCGCAACCTACGACCAGGTAACGACGGAAACGACTGGTCATGCCGAGTCCGTTGAAGTGGTTTACGATCCCTCGAAAATTACCTACGGCCAACTTTTGCGCATCTTCTTTTCGGTGGCCCACGATCCCACACAGCTCAATCGGCAGGGGCCAGATATAGGCTCTTCGTATCGCTCGGCGATCTTCTATGTCGGTGACGACCAAAAGCGCATTGCGGATGCTTACATCTCTCAACTGGACGACGCGAAAGTGTTCCCGCGAAAGATCGTGACTGAGGTTACGCCGTTGAAGGGTTTCTACCGCGCTGAGGACTACCACCAGGATTACGCGCTGCATAACCCTCAGAACCCGTACATTCAGGTATGTGATCGTCCCAAGATCGAAGCACTGAAACGGCAGTTTCCTGATCTGTTTGTCGATTATCAAGGACGACACTGAGAGGAAAACAAGGTAGGCGAGCGGCAAGGGGAAACGCCGAGCAGCCTTCGCTTGCCGTTCATAGTGACATAGCGCCGCCGCCCAAATTGTTGCTGTTGCTAAGTCACAGCTAAAACACCGCGTCGTCACGGGCCAGTAGAGCTTTCGGGTCAAACGATGCAAGCCCAGGCGAAGCCCAGCGATGTGATCCAGTGTGAGACCCTGTAGACTCTGTTCCTCCTGCGCTTCGAAGGTTTTAATTCGAGCGCCGCGTTTCTGTCTGCGACCGCAAGATGAGACCGACGTCCGTCATTGTGCCGTCTACATCCCTCAGAAGCAGTTTAATTTGAGCGGCCCGTTTCTTGTGGCTCAGGAAGATTTTGGAAGAAATGCCGCAACAAGCCTTCATCAAGATTTATTGTCAGAGATCTGAACCGCAATATGGGCTTGTTTCATTTGCCCACCCGAGCATTTCCCATATCTCCGATTGCAGGTAATATCCGTGGCTCAAGACCGGAGACACGCGTTTCGAGTCTTGCCGTCTCGGAGGCAGATTCCGGACGAGTTCGTACCCGGGAATTTGCACCCGTTTTATGAGTTCAAGGATTTCCCCGCGAGGCAACTCTCTCTCAGCCAGGAATGACAGCAGGACCATGAGTCCATCCACACCAACTAGCCGTTCAAGAGGCAGCCCCTCCACAATGGTCTTGCCGCTGCGGAATTCCTTCAGTGGGTCATACCGGCAGGTGTGATTTCGCCCGTTCTTCTGGAGTCCGCGATGGACCAGCCGGAGGCCGCTCAGGATATCGTTCCCCTGTTTGTCCTCGGATGCCAACCACTCGACCCAGCCAGCCTGGACGCTAGTGATCCTATCCGCGCACGAATCACAGCGCCAACCGTTAAACCAGTCGCGCCGCTTGCTACGGTGTTTATTTCCCATTCGGTAAATCCGCTCGTGTTCTTCGACGTCGAGAGACTTGATCCCAGGCGCAGAGACGCCTGCGCCCAAGGATGAGCCTGTCATGCAATGACTGGCCTCTCACCCTATGCCGCCAGTCCTTTTCGAAACCCGTATCGAGCAAGCCAATTTTTCGCGGCCTGAACGTCATCTTCTCCAAGCTCGCGACCGCCCTGGTGCCATGAAATAGTGACGTCAGCGCCGCCACTCTTAAAGAGGGCGGCTAATTGCTCAGCTTGACCTGCAGGAATGAGGGGATCTAGTCTTGCCGCGCCGATGAGTATGGAAAGATGGCTGAAATCTCGAATTATTTCGGGTACCAGCGGCACCATCACTCGGAAAAGAACCGCACCTGCAAGGTAATGCGGATGAAGCAGAATTAAGCTGGCTGCGAGGTTTGCACCATTGGAATAGCCAACGACAACCAGTCTTCTCGTACTGAACCCATATCGTTCGGAAGCGGCGCGGATAAATTGCGCTAGCTCTTCAGTTCTGGTCCTGACTTCACCGCTGCCAGCTTCCGTGAACCGCCGGAAGGATGGGGGCATGCCATTCTCCAGAACCTTGCCCCGCACTCCGAGGAGTGCAGCCCCCGGCAAAAGATCATTTCCGAGAGACAAAAGTGAGTTCTTGTCTCCGCCGGTCCCGTGCAAGAGAAGGAGCGTAACGGGTCGTGAAGAATCTGAGGGAGCTGGCACGAACGTATGGATGTAGTTCAAATCGCTTGTTGACGGCATAGAATTCCGCTCGCAAACTAAGGGCCATAGTCAGGTTCTCGCCGGGCTAGGCGCCGCAGCTATGCAGGCGCCACCGCCAAACTTCCTCATGCGGCGGCTGTAGCGACCTGTATGGAAAGTGGCCGCTCCTCGACACCGAGACGAAGATTTGACTCGCTCGATTCTGATTTGTTTCGACTAGGAACTTGAGGTTTCAAGACGTTTAATGATGAATACGGTCTTATCATCAACCAAGGATCCGTCGCCGATCTGTCGCAGACGTTCATCTTGCTCAACGGCGTAAGCCAATAGAGCATTGCAGATGTCGCTTGCGGCTTGCCCGTCGTGTTCACGCAAGATCATTTCAAGTTGGTTGCGCTTTTCCTCATCGCTGCCGTCGTACACACCATCGGTGTAAAGAACCAGAATATCCCCAGGGCTCATCAGCGTTATTTCAGCGACATCGGAAGAGTTCAACTCCCTTGGGCGGAACTGCATCGAGTAGTACTTTGTTCGATCCGGGTGATCCCGAGGGATCTGCAGGCCGAGAGGCAGAAATTGCGTCATCCGGCTCTTATCTATGTTCACGAACCTCCGGCTTTCGGCCGAAAACACCAGAGGCGGAGTATGACCGAAATTCACGAAACGGAAATGGCCGCCGGGGCGCAGTTCCCCATATAACATGGTTGCGATTTCACGAGCGTTCTCTTTTTCGCTCATCCCCAACGCGTTGCGGGCCGTGACTGATTGCGCCAGTCGTAGGTTGAGATTTTCGAATAAGTCGGGTGTGGTTTTTCCGTATCGGTCGAGCTCGGTGAGCATCAAGGCATGAAATGTGTCATGCACCGTAGAGGCGATTTTCGCTGAGATGATTCCGTGCCCTTGTGCATCTACCAACAGAACGCCTGCCGTAAAATAAAGGTCGTTCAGGTCCTCGGCGACTCGTACCTGCTCCGAACTCTTTGCATCCCTAAACTCCATTTCGATTTCAGAACTGTAGTCCGGCCTCGCTTTCAACCATTGCACGTGGTCGTCGACTGAGTTACGAAGTGGTGCACCTGGTGGAAGGAATTCGAGAAACTCATTTGAGAGCCGCAGAGCTCTCTGAATGCGTGCGGTGATATCGTATCGCTGTTGAAAGTTGATGTACTCAAACAGGTCGCCGCCTACTGTCCCGGCTGGGATGGACTTTCCGTACATGTCGATACCCACGATCTTGGGTATCGTTCCCTTTACCGGCATGAGACGCTCGCGCAAGTATTGGTCAATAGTCGGAAATGTGTACGCTTTCGTCATAAAAGAACTCGGCTATGAGAGCCCAGGAGCGTTTCCTCCGCTGTGCCGAGTGTTACTTCCCTGCCTTGATCTGACTGTTCCATCAATCCCAACTCTGTTCACCGCGTCCGCGGCGTGCCTGGCGCTTTGTGATTGCACGGGACCTATTGCCCTCTGGGTGCGAGTTCTTTCCATTCAGAAGGAGCCCAAGGAGTGTGCGAATGCTGGTTGCGGCGAAGTTTCTTGAGTAATAGAACAGAGTGGCTGTGACGACAAGATATCGCAACATCCGGCAAATCATGGTACGTCTGCGCGGACCGCCAAACGTGACTGCCAATTCCTGCCACCCCGAGTTAGTTTTATCGAGATGTTTCTGACCCGTCTCGCTCATGGTCTAAAGGATTTCCATCCGAGTACGACGCGCTTATCGCCACTGGCCTGAGATGAAGAAAGCTAACAACTCTTACGCGGTGGCGCATTTTCTGAACCGGGCGAAACTTGGATTGCGGAGCAGGCCAGTTTGGACGCCGATTTTTCCGCCACTCCTTGCTCCATTGCTATGTAAGCGGCATACCACAACGGCCAGTTGTAATCCTTCGCACCGAGGCGACGCTCAAACTCCGAGTGAGCGTCTTTAGCCCTAACTAGTGCCTGCGATAGGTCCGCGATGGAGTCGAAAGCAATGGGTCGCGGCAGGCGCCTGCCCTTTATGGCACCGTGCAATGCCTCACCAACTTTTTCAATTAGCTCCTTGATTTTCATCAGCCAACGTTATGGTCGAACCTCGACGATTTCAGGCCACTTTCCCTTGCCGCTGCAGGTTTCGTTCCAAGAAATCTCGGATGGCGTTCGCGATTTGTTCTCCGTGTGTTTCGAGGGCGAAGTGTCCGGTTTCGTAGAAGTGAACCTCGGCGTTCGGGTTGTCGTGCCTGAAAGCCTCTGCACCGGACGGCAAAAAGAACGGATCGTTCTTACCCCAGACCGCGAGCAACGGCGGTTTCTTCGCTCGGAAATACTCCTGGAACTTCGGGTAAAGGGCGACATTGCTTGCGTAGTCCAGGAAAAGATCGAGCTGAATCTCGTCATTCCCGGGCCTAGCCAGCAGCGCTGAATCGAGAGTGTAGGATTCCGGCGCGACTGAAGTCTCGTCCTTAACACCATACAAATACTGTGATTTGGTTGCCTGCGGCGTGAGAAAGTCTCGAAGTGCAGTACGATTCTTATCAGTAGGAGCTTCCCAATATTTCTGAATGGGATTCCACCCTTGGCTCAGACCCTCTACGTAGGCATTTCCGTTCTGAGAGATGATTGCAGAGAGTCGTTCCGGATGAGCAAGTGCGAGTCGAAAACCGACAGGCGCTCCATAATCGAAAACATAAATGGCGTATGTCTTCAGCTCGACTGCCTCCACGAATTCCTCGATCACGTTCGCTAAATTCTCGAAGGTGTACCGGAATTGCTTCCGGTCTGGTGCATCCGAGAACCCGAAACCAGGCAGGTCTGGGGCGATCACATGGTAGCTGTTCGCCAAGAGCGGCATGAGATTACGAAACATGTGAGAAGAGGTCGGGAAACCATGCAAGAGAAGGATGTGTGCACCCGTGTTCGGGCCCGCCTCGCGATAAAACACTTTGTTCCCGTGAACTTTAATCGTTTTAAAACTTGTCATATTCGGTTCCCTTTCAATACGGAATGATTCACAGGTTTCGCAAGCACACGTTCTGCCAACCCGGTGAGATTGTCCGTCATTGGCCCTACGCTGCCGATATCAGAGCTCTGCTGAATTGCAACTTGAAACTCTCGTGAATCTCCTCAACGGCTCTATGCTGTAGCAAGTGGATTCTGTGACAAAGAATCACCCGAGGTGCCAGTGAGCAATCGCTTTGGAACCCCGAGATCGGCCCGGCTGCTGTCGGACTTGGAGACATAAATCGCTTCATCCGAGGCAAGGAAGGAGACAGCTTTTAGAGCCTCCAAGGTCAATTTGCTCGTGAACCCCTATCGACCCCGGTGGTACGTCTCGGCGAAGAAGATCGTCTCGCCTTCCGCCCCTGGAGATGCAGTTGTGTTCGAACCCACATATCCCGCCAGCGCTTGCCACATCGTCCGAGACATTTAAGATCGTTTGTTTCAAGCTCAATTACGCCGCCACAATCGGGGCAGATGCAGTTTAGAATCGCGGACCTAATGTCATCAGCGTTGACCGTTCGAGTCTCCATATACTTCTCCTTGTTTTACAAAGGGTCCCATGAGGTGATCGCTAGTCACATCACTTTGCCAGTAGCACATCGGATACCATTGAAATTCGGCATCAAAAGTGGTTCAGAT
Source organism: Candidatus Sulfotelmatobacter sp. (assembly GCA_036376495.1). Classification (GTDB taxonomy): domain Bacteria; phylum Acidobacteriota; class Terriglobia; order Terriglobales; family Acidobacteriaceae; genus Sulfotelmatobacter. The sequence continues at coordinate 251,627 of DASVAE010000036.1, forward strand.
TCTCTTCGCTGCACGTTTTTGCCCACTCAAGCCGTCGCATTCAGCGCCGTCCTAGCGTGGCAGAGTGTCACGCTGACGACGGGCGTCGAATTGCTGACAGATACCCAGTGCAATGGAGAGACTTAAAATAGACTTCGCAAATGGCTGAGACCGACATTGTTATGGTTTTCGTGTCGACGATGATCTCAGGTGCGCTCATCTATCCAGGGATCGCCGAAGTTGGCCGGATTGCGCTCGGAATACGTCGAAACAACTGAACAGTTTTTGCAGAGGCCGCCACACCCTGATTTATTGCGTTGGTAGGTGTACCGGCCCTGGCCGTCACAATTGTCATCGCATTGTCTCTAAACACATCGGCAAGCGGACAAGAACGGCCGCATTAGGGCCTCATCACAACAGAGCATATGACGACTCCTTGCATTCATTTGCGCTCAAAAATGGGCAATTCAGCAACTCCGAGCACCTTACCCTGCTGACGCTCTTGCACGAATACAATCAGACGTGAGTTGCCCGCTAGTTCTTGATCCAACGCAATATTCTTCGAGAAGCTCTGCCCCAACTTAACGATTGCAATTTTGTTGAGCTCTCGCGCCACCGCCACGTGTGTCAGCTTGTGCCCAGCATTTTCGCCAGATGAAACCTGCGACTCCGCGCGATCGAGAGCAATTGCGGTGTATACGTCCGCCTCGCGGACACCAAACGAAGGCTCGAGCTTTCCCGTCTCCACATGCGCTTGCAGCACCTTTGAGTTCTCTGAGGTCAAAACCAGATGGACAGCGAGTTTCGGAACCGCGATGGCCTCGGCGAGCGCCTTATCCGCGGCCGCGGTGTTGCTGCCGACAAGTTCCCTGACCCCATCGATCACCATTTGCGGGGTGTAGACACCATCCAACTTGAACCGCCGGGCATAGGAACTTTGTCTCTCGCTATAGGAATGCGTGGAGTACGGATCCTTCCAGCCAATGTGATTCCAGTAGTCTACGTGCTCACTCAGAACGATCACATGCGCCCCAGGAATGGGCTGCTGATCGAGCTTCTGCAGGAACTTATCAGCGGGAGGACAGCTTGAGCATCCCTCTGAAGTGAACAATTCCACCAAGACCGGGATTCGAGGTGACGCCTCGGACGCTGGACTAGAGTCACGGTCGCTCATCAAGGTCGCAAAAAGAAAAATTCCAAGCATTGAGGAGAGAAGCACAGCATTAAGCATCATCGGAAGGTTTCTCCGATGAATTGATGCGCGCCCAATGTAAAAAGTTACGAGTGTCTGCCCGGGGAGAGCAGATCCTTAGGCATTCTGAGTGCTACAGCTGCGGCGGCTTTGCGTTGCTGCTTGCCCCCGCTGGACGCGGCGCATGGAAAACTCCTCATAGAGTGGTCGATTAGTCCTGCGTTTCAATCTAGCCTATTCACAGCACTGAATCTTATTCGCTTGATTATTAATCGCAACGCGTGTGTCGCTCCGCTGTCATTTAACTCGACTGTCAATTGACGCCCGACACCTTTCGACACAAGCGCTGACCGACTCCCTCGCAACAAGTCCCTTTGTTTCCATGCGTATTAGACAGCACAACCAGTGTCGCCCTTTTTGGAATGCCAGTTGCCTTTAGGACAAGTGTTAAAGCCTCGAAGGATGACTCTGCAGACCAAACCCGCGACATACAAATACGAGAATGTCCAGGCTGCGCGCGATCTGATCGACGCATGCCGCCGGCGATTGTCGGGTCGTGTGTTGACACTGCAAGACCGAGACCGAAAAAGGAGGTTCATAGGTGTACCGGGCCTGGCCGTCACAATTGTCATCGCATTTTCTCTAACCACATCGGCAATCGGACAAGAACGGCCGCATTCCTACAGCGAATACACATATTGGCTCGACGGAGCTTTTGAAAATGGCCATGCGTTTTCGAGTACCGTGGGCGCGAGAAATTATCAGCTCGAAAGCCGCTACGAACGCCTTATCTACTCGAGTGGACCCTTTGCGGTGCGTTGGGTTTTCGACGCAATCCCTGTGGCACTGGTCGGCGACCGCTATACCAGTACTGGCCGTCGTGCGTATTCCTACGGCATTGGCGCGAGCCCTATCGGTGCACAAGTAAACTTCGTGCATTTCCGGCGTATCGAGCCATTTCTCACAAGCGGGGGCGGCTTTCTGTACTTCAACCACCGAATGTTTGGAACCACCCAGCAGTTCAACTTTACCGCTCAACTTGGAGGTGGCGTGCAGCTGTTCACATCCAATCGCCGCACCGCTCTTGACCTTGGATACAAGTATCACCACATTTCAAACGCGAACCTCGCAAATCAAAACCCTGGATTGGATTCGCATATGTTGTTCGTCGGGTTGTCGTTGTTGCGCTAGAGAGGCTGCAGTTGAAACGCTTATACGTCCATGTCGGTGCCGCACTCGCTGTGGCCTTGCTCCTTTCCTTTCCGGCGTTGAGTCAGATCACTCAACCGGCAAGTAGCACTGCAACTGTCATTGGCACCGTCACTGATGTCAACGGCGGTGTGATACCGCACGCGACGGTCGTCCTTAGAGAAGTTCAAAACAACGAACCTCCTACGATCTTGGCGACCGAGAACGGGCTGTTCCAGTTTAACGATGTGACGCCAGGCAGTGCCTTTCAGCTCAGTATCAGCGCCAGGGATTTTGCGGACTGGACCTCTGCCCTGATCACGGTGAATCCGGGTCAGTTCAAAATTGTGACCGGTATCCAACTGCGAATTGCAACCGCGCGCACCATTGTCGATGTGCATTACGACCCTGTCGAGGTTGCTACCGAGCAGTTCAAGGCTGAAGAAAAGCAGCGCGTGTTCGGAGTCATTCCGAATTTTTACGTTTCCTATGAGAGCGACCCTGCACCATTAACGACAAAGATGAAGTTCGAACTGGCTCTCAAGGTCTCCGTGGATCCAGTCACGGCTGCGGGAGTCCTCCTTGTATCAGGTGCGAAGCAAGGTGGAGATACTCCGGACTACGGCCAGGGCTGGGGAGCATATGGAAAGCGCGTTGGTGCAGTCGCCGGAGATGGTTTCTCCGACATCATGATCGGAGGTGCCATATTGCCTTCCCTGCTTCATCAGGACCCACGCTACTTCTATCAGGGAACGGGCACGACCGGTTCCAGAATCCGCCACGCGATGTTCAGCCCGTTTGTTGCGAAAGGGGATAACGGAAGATGGCAGCCGAACTACTCCAGTCTTGGGGGAGACTTGGCATCCGCCGGCCTTGCGAACCTTTACTATCCCCGATCGAATCGTGGTCCCGGGCTAGTTTTTGGCAATTTTGCGATCGGTACTGCCGAAAGGATTGCCGCAAGCCTCGCCCAGGAGTTCCTTTTCAGCAAGTTCACTCGAAGAGGCGGTCACATTAAAGGTAGCGAGTAGGAAATGCGCTCGGGCCGCTCGTGGTCACAACATGGCTTGCAATTCCGCAATTTGAGCACCAGGAGGTACACATTATGGCAACCGCTCCGAAATTTCGCATTGATGTCGATATTCACAATCTGCTGATGGATTCGTCGAGGAAACCGGTAAGGCCGGCAGCCCAAAAAGGCCTGACGCTCCCCGAACCGGTATTTCCGCAGTACCCAGAAAAGCTGGCCGATCCTGGACCAGAGATAGCACCCGAAAAGCGGGACTGGACTCTGTCTCACGTCTACAAGGCAATGCAGGGTTGGTTATTCCCATACATACGCTCGCGTGTGTTGCCTGGCGAATTCCATCCCATCACTGCCTACCTGTTTGTTGAATACAAGTGCAATCTCGATTGCTGGTACTGCTGGGCCTACAACAACAAGGTGAAGGGCATGACGGAGGATGTGGCGCGACGGTCCATTGATTGGCTCTACGACCATGGATGCCGCGTGCTTGCACTGATGGGCGGAGAGCCATTGTTGCGACCTCAATTTGCTCACAAAGTGGTTTATTACGCCGCCAAGAGAGGATTCTGGATCTACATCGGAACAAATGGCCGATTGTTGCGTCCCGAGGTAGCTGACCGACTGGGAGACGCGGGCGCGTCTGTCTTTAACTTCGCTGTAGATTCCTGGGACGAGAAGCCAAGCTTGCCGAAGGCAGTCGTGCCTGTGCGCAAGCACCTCGAGCATCTGTTGAAGAAACAGTATGTGTACAGCTACATGGTGTTTTTCAACATGAACATCTGCCGGAACAATACGCAAGATATTCGCACTCTTACTGAGTATGCACACGACCATTGCATTGCTACCGACTATCACATCAACGAAACTCCTATGCTCGAGCAAGACGAGCACTTCAAACACCTGAGTGACAATCCGACCTACATTCGTCCCGAGGACTGGCTGGAAATCGACTCATTGGTGGACTGGCTCATCGAGAAAAACAAGGCCGGCTACCAGATGGTCAATTCGGTGCAGCGGCTGCAGGAAATCAAGGCCTTCATTCGAATGGCGAGCGGAGCTGCTTTGAAGCGATTGGGTTGGAATGGTGATGGCACCGGCGGCAATGGCAATGTTGCCGAGCGGTTGGCCGATACTCCCGGAATTGTCCAAGATGCTAACGGTGAGTTGCACTTTGCGGAGTGGAACTGCCGCGCCGGCCAGAATAACGTCATCATCCGAACCGACGGGACCGTCGCTCCCTGTTTCCCCATGTATGCATCTACCTACGATTGGGGAAACATTGATAAACACAAGTTCGATGACGGCCAACTCGCCGGCATGAAGAAAACCTGCCAACAGCATTGTTTCTCGACGCTGAATCACAATCTAGCGTACTGCTACAACGATGCGCGGGTGATGAAGTTCGTCTGGACCAATCTGATCAAGAACCGAATGAAGGGTGGAGCAAGAAGTTTCGAAGACTGAACAGAATGTACGACCGAAGGCCTTCACTTGCAAAGGAATTACCGCGCCCGCGCGGCCCCCAGGAATGAGAGCTGAATGAGGAGGAAACTGGCAAATGGCGTTGTCACAATCGTTCTACTCAGCGCCTGTGCCCTGGCTCAGAGCCAGGCGCGAACGACCGGAACCGTGCATGGGACAGTGTCCATCGTTGATGACCGTGGAATCCGGTCAGTCATTCCTTCCGTCACGGTTTCGCTGACCGGTCTCACGAATCTGACAGTCCAGACCGACGACCAAGGTAACTTCTCTTTCGATTCAGTTTCCCCCGGCTACTATGCGATTTCCGCCGAAAGCACGGATATGGCAGCAACGCGAAACATCGCAGTCCAAGCGGGCACGGTTTCCGAAGTATCCCTCGAGATGAAGCTTGCGGTCCTTGCTCAGTCAACAACTGTAACCGCCAGCACGGACCAAGTTGACCCAAAAGAGGCTGCGGGGCGCAACACGGTTGGAGAATCCGCGGTCAGAAACATGCCAAATATCGATGAGCATTTCCAAAGTTTGCTGCCCCTGGTTCCTGGTGTTGTGCGGGGTCCGAACGGTTTGATCAACATGAAAGGTGCTCATGCATCAGAGAGCGGGTCACGGGTGAACAGCATGGATGTTACTGATCCGGCTACCGGCGAGGCCGCCATCAATATTCCAATCGACATTGTTTCCTCCATTCAAGTTCTCGCTACGCCGTATGACCCGGAGTACGGAAAGTTTACCGGCGCAGTGTCGAATGTCCAGACAAAGCCCGGTGACTTCGATAAGTTTCGGGTGTCCGCGCAGAACTTTCTTCCTCGGCTTCGGCGGCTTGACGGATCGATCATGGGAATTGCGGCCTTCACGCCGCGAGTCACGTTTTCGGGCCCAATCGTAAAAGATCGCGTCGCGTTCACACAGTCGTTCGAATACCGTTACGAGCGAGACCAGGTTTATAGTCTGCCGGCACTTCAGAGCGATTCGAAGTCTGAGCTCTTCGATTCTTATACCCAGCTTGACTTCAACATCAGTAAGAAACAGACTGCAACCGCGTCAATTGCGATTTTTCCGCAGAAGCTCGATTACTACGGCCTAAATACGTTCACGCCGCAATTGAGCACGCCTGATTTGCATGAGCGCGGATATCAGACAAATCTCCAACACCGGTACATCACGAATTCCGGGGATTTGCTGACCTCGGAGTTGAGCTTCAGTAGATTCAACGCCGACGTTTTGCCCAACGGCGATTCGCCTTACGAGCTTCTCGTCGAAACCACAAAAGGCGGCTTCTTCAATCGCCAGCATCGCGATAGTTCGCGCACCGAATGGCCAGAGATCTTTCGATCCCATCCGCATCACTTCCTGGGAACACACGAGTTCGACGCCGGAGCAGACTTCGCCCGCAGCGCTTACGATGGCCGCCAGCTGTTCCTACCCGTTCAGATCATCGGCGTTGCCGGGTATCCGCTGGAGCGAATTAAGTTCGATCCCGCCGCGGCTTTCGCCGTGGAGCAGAACGAGCTTGCCTGGTTTTCCGGCGATAAATGGACCGTCTCAAATCGGTTAACGTTTGATTTGGGCCTTCGCTTCGACCGCGATTCAATTACAGATTCAATCAACACGGCGCCCCGCGCAGGTTTTGTTCTCGCACTCACTGGCGATGGCAAGACTTTGCTCAAAGGCGGGGCCGGCTTCTTCTACGATCGCGTCCCCCTCGATGTTCCGGCTTTCCGTTACATGCCTGACCGCACCGTCGAAACGCTCGATCCAGCGGCCTCAGTACTAGCCTCGACCGAATACGCGAATGTCATTCCCCATGGGCTCCGTAATCCGCGCAGCGAGGTCTGGAACCTCGAAGTCGATCGTCAAGTCACACCAAACTTCCTAATTCGAGCCGGATATCAGCAGCGCAATACCGTGCACGACTTCTTCCTCAATCCCATTTCGCACGGCCCGTCTGGCATTCTTTCGTTATCGAATGGTGGAAGTGACTTTTATAAGGAATTTCAAGTCACAGGACGATATCGCATCCATGGCAGCACGTTGAACACTTCTTACGTCCGCTCGTTTGCCTATGGCGATCTGAATGACTTCAACCAATTCTTCGGAAACGATCCCCAGGCGGTGATCCAGCCAAACCAGCGCGGCCGTCTCAATTTCGACGCACCAAACCGTATTTTGGCATGGGGTGAAATAGCAGCGCCCTGGAAACTGACCTTCGCTCCAGTCGTCGACGCTCATACAGGATTTCCATACTCAACCATCGATCAGTATCGCCACTTCGTTGGGCCAAGAAACGAACGGCGGTTTCCTCGTTTCGTCTCAACGGACCTACAGGTTTGGCGCGAAATCCGCCTGCCGAAAACAGAGAAGCACGCACGTATCGGGTTCGGTGTTTTCAACGTTTTCAATCATGCAAATTACCGCGATGTGCAGAACGACCTCGGAAGTTATCGCTTCGGGGAATTCTTCAACGGCCCTGCCAGGACCTATCACGGCAAATTTGTGTTGGAGTTTTGATATGAAACCTATGATCAACCAGGCGCTCTCTGCTTTGGCGATTGTGGTCTGCGCGGTGGCGATGGGATCGGCGCAAACCACTGTTCCGCTTCCTTCGGCTAGTGATGTGGTCGCCAAAATGATGGAATCCGATGTCCAGCGCCAATCCCACATGACAGGGTACACCGCCATTCGTCAGTACTCCGCGGTCAACAAGAAACGACACGCTGAGATGCTTGTACAGGTCACTTGCGGTAGCGATGGCGGCAAGCAATTCGCTGTTCTTTCCGAAGATGGATCGGGCTCAATCCGCAGGCACGTCTTTCATAAATTGCTGAGCGAAGAAACTGAAGCTTCGCGTCGAGGTACTCGAAATGGCACGCGCATTACACCGTCCAACTACGATTTCAAAGTCGTTGGGCGACAAACGTTGGAGACTGGGCCGGCGTACGTTCTGGAAGTTTCTCCCAAAACAAACAACAAATATCTCATTCGAGGGAACATTTGGGTCGATACGAACGACTACTCCATCGTTCGCATCGAAGGCCAGCCCGCACGCAATCCATCCTTCTGGGTGCGTAGTGTTCACTTTGTGCACACCTATCAGAAAGTTGGTCCGTTCTGGTTTGCATCCTCAACTCACACCACGAGTGAGATCCGAATTTTCGGCGAATCGGAATTGACGATTCAGAATTCCGGCTACACGTTGGGCCCTCAAAGGGATCGCACAGCGAAAATTGAAAACCAATCGGGATCACTGCCGTGAGGTGGGGTCACGTGACTGTCGCGATTCTTGCTGTGCTGCTTTTCGCTTGGGTTATGGCGCACATGAATCTTGCGTCCATGGTTCAGCAGCTGAAGGCTATGCGCATTGCGGTCCCGATTGTCTTGTCGGTGAGTGCGATTCGGCTCTACCTCCAGAGTTTGACCTGGTCCGCCTCGTTGAAAGGCCAGCAGCTTTCGTTTGAGAGCGGCAAGTTGGCCGCAATCCGCCTCGCGTCGCAGTCTATGGGATATCTCACTGTTTTCGGCCCCCTGATCTCTGAGCCGATGAAAATCAAGCTCCTCGCGACCCCGGCCGAACCGACGATCACAGCAACTTTTCTGGATGACGGGGTGTACTGGTTTACTTCAGCTCTGATTGCCATCTGTGGTCTCCTGAGCCTGCCGCTGTTGACTATCCCTGGCGCACATTATCACTCGGTCCCCGCAGTTCTGGTGCTGGGTCTTGCTCTCTTTTTTATTACTCGTCGGAACTCAATCCTTTCCTGTGTTGTACGTGCATTCGGCAAGAGGGCCCCCTCTTGCTTAATCCGTGCCGAAAAAGCTGAGGCGTCAATCCGAACTTTTCGTCTTGAGCAACCAGCGTTGGTAAATAGGATGTTTTGGTTCCATGTCGCCAGCCAGTTGTTGATTGTGTCAGAGGTTCTCGTTGTTCTTTGGACCCTGCATCTGCCGATTCATTTTCTCCCAGTGTTGGCAATCGAGGGAGTGACGCGCGTCCTAAAGTTCGTGAGCGGATGGATTCCGGCTCGGCTCGGCTCCGATGAAGGCGGGGCCATTTCTGCTTTTGCAGTGGTGGGACTCTCTCCAGTGCTCGGCCTTGCGTTGGCGTTAACTCGCCGCGTGCGCGACCTGCTGTGGGCCCTGATCGGGATTATCTGGCTCGCCTGGAATTCCCGGGGAGTGAGCGATCAGCCAGGACGCATGGCCAATGTTCCGACAGGTGAGAAGGAGATCTCGTAATGCAGGCGGTCATCGCCATACCTGAATTTATCGCTCTGTTAAGTGAGCAGAACGCGAGCGATCTACTGACTTTTCCCATTGCAGGCATTCCACTGCTACTGAGAACGGTACTGACTGCCTCCCGCTCCGGAGCAGATGAAACTGTCCTGATCTGTCCGACCATATTGAGTGACAAACTCATCCAGCGACTCACAGAGGACGCCGTTCAGCGCAAAGTCCGAATCACGGTAATACGAGTGAGGGGCTTTGATCCGAAGGCCCGCTCAAGCTGGGTCATGCTCAAGGGCTATGTAAAAAAGTCTTTCCTGTGGTTGCCGTGGAACTGGGTGACCACCAAACAATTCTTAACTCATCTGCCACAGCTCGCGTTTCCCTCGATCGATTGGGCGAAACCCGCTCACACTACGATGAATGAGGTAATCCGCGACAGAACCTCAACCCTCCTCAACGTCGAGGGTGTCGCAGTTACCTCTCCAGAAACTGCGGCACTTGGGGAAAGGTTCCTGGTCGCCCACTCCGGAAAAGCTCTTGACGGCATTCATACGTCCTTCAATCGGCGTCTCTGCCGGCCATTCGTGAGACTGCTGTCACACACACGCATTACTCCTGACGCCATCACATTCGGCGGAGTGCTCATTTCTGTCCTTGCCGCAATTGCTTTCGCGCACGGCTCATATTGGTGGTACCTCCTGGGCGCTCTCCTCTTCTATATAGCGGGTCTGTTCGACGAGATGGATGGGATGATAGCGCGGCTCAAATTCGCCGAGTCGCCGCGCGGGACATGGCTCGAGGGTTTTGCCGACGGTCTCAGTTATCTTCTGTTATTTGGCGGCATCACGATCGGGCTTAGCCGGCAATATGGCAGGCCCGCCATTCTGATCGGAGTTGCGTTGCTCATCGGTGTTGCTCTCGCCGTCATTACCACGTCGCTACAACGCCGCCGTGCCACGACTCCCGACCGACCACAAGAGTACCTTAGCAACTTTTATCAATCGTTGGAAAAGGACACTGGGAATTGGATCTCGCGCGTTGTGCGTCAGGTCCAGGCGTTTCAAAAACGCGGAGTCGTGATCCACTACGTCGTCCTTTTCACGATCATCGGTGCTCTCCCGGTCCTGTTCCTTCTGGCGACGCTTGGCGCTCACCTCACATGGATACTGACGCTCTACTTCAACCGCAGGTTCTTCTCGCAACCGGTTCAGAGTAAAACAAAACCCAATGTAAATACCTTAAAGGAGGCATCATGAAAGCAGTAGTCTTGGCTGCCGGTCAGGGGACGAGGATTCGCTCCGTGCACGGTGAACATCCGAAATGCCTGATCGAAGTTGACGGCAGCACGATTCTGGACCACCAACTCGAAGCTCTCTCGATGGCTGGAATCAACGAGATCGCAATTGTCGTTGGCTACGAAAAGGAGCAAATCATCTCCTACGTAAGGACAAAATCGTTGATTAATCAACGCATTCAATTTATAGAAAATGCAGCCTTTGCGATTACGAACAACATTTATTCTCTGTGGCTTGCGCTCGATTGGCTCCGCGGGGATAGTTTCGTCGTCTTAAATGCGGATGTGATATTCGATTCCGAAATTCTGCAATCGGCATTACGGCTGTACGCGCCGATCTCGATGATCGTCGATCCGCTGTGGCGTGACGAAACGATGAAAGTGATTATCGAGGAGGATCGCGTGACTAAAATGAGCAAGAATATCTCGCGCGAAGAATTCAATGGCACTTATATCGGAATCACTGTGTTCTCAAAATCCATTCAAAACCAATTCTTCAGAGAGATGCACAACCTCATCGGCTCCGGCCGCGTGAACGAATTTTTCAATATTGCGGTGCAGCAATTGGCAGACAAGGGTGTTTTCGTTGGTTTCACCAGCACAGAAGGCTTGGCCTGGGCCGAGATCGACGATCCAGTCGACCTGAGTTTTGCGCAGCGGAACGTGTTCCCGCAGCTGGCAGCGGTGAGAGTTTGATTTGTGGCAACAAACGAAATTATCGTCGGACATTTCGCGCCTAGCCAATGGATTTCATGGCCACGGAGTTCCTTTCGAGTCGTCGATTGGAATATCGACCGCGGGCTCAAGTTGCCAGCGATTATTGATTTCTTGAGTGATGCACAGGCCGACATTGTCATTCTCCAAGAGGTCGACATCAATGCTCACCGTACACATCGAGTGAATGTCGCTCAGGAAATCGCCAAAAAGCTTCGTTTGAACTATGTCTTCGGGAGGGAGTTTGTTGAATTGACCCAGGGAACGAAGGCGAACCCTGCCTACCATGGTCAGGCAACGCTCGCGCGTTGGAGAATTTCGAATCCCCGTGTAATTCATTTTCCGCGTCAGTCTGATTTCTGGAGGCCGCGCTGGTTCAAGCCGAAGCTGCAAACGTTCCAGGAGCGGCTCGGGGGAAGAATTGCTCTCGCCGCCGAGATCGATGTTTCGGGCGTGTCGATTCTTACTTACAACCTACACCTGGAGAGTCGTGCAAACGATGAACTGCGGCTCAGTCAACTGGATGAGGTTTTGCGTGACGTCTCAACACATAGTTCAGAGCGCCGGTTCATTCTTGCAGGTGACCTCAATCTGAACGCTGCCAAGACCGGGCCAGCAGAGAAACTGTCCGCCGTGGGATTCTGCACTGCTGTGCCAAGTGCTCGTATAGCCACCACCCCGGCGCGTCATCTGCTCGAGGCCGGCCGCCATATCGACTGGGCCTTTGTGAGAGGCCTAATGCGAGCAGATGAAGGACGGGTCCACAATGGGGTGAAGGCTTCCGATCATTTTCCGATTTCGTTTGACCTTGCAAAATAGAAATATCGGACGTGACTTCTGCCTCATGCAGACGGGGGAAGGAGACGATGGAAAAATGCATGCTTCAGGTCAACAAGTGAGCCAGATCCCATTGATCCTATTCATTGCGGTCTGCCAGCTCCAGAGTACTGTGTAGACGGTACGGTCGGATTGGGAGATCGCGGACGAACCCCTCGACGGATCAAGTCCCTTAGCTTCTTGCGCGCACGAGCAGATTGAGCCTTTACTGTTCCGTGCGGTACTCCTAGGATCCGCGCCGTTCCCGAATTGACAGATCCTCAACGTCGCGCGGCTGAAATGCTAGGCGGAGTGTGGGAGAGAGCTGAGTTTGCCACTGATACAAGCGCCTGCTCAGCTCCGACTGGCGACAGCGTCTTGCACTGCGTCCTCGGCGTCGGCTGCATTGCCAAGAATTCGGAATGCCCTTCCATAAAGCGAAGGCAGGCAGTTTGGCAGGATGTGTTGCAACATCTGCGTTGCGTTCGGATCAATGAAAACTTTGCGAGCGTCGAAAGTTAGGGCGTACGGGTCTTGCATGCTGTTGTCCTCCTGCCGCCATGACACGGAGGCACGCGATCCAATCAACTCACTCTACGAATACGCCATTCTTAGCGTCGTAGAAGCCTGATGGCTGATAGCGCGACAGGTAGGAGACGAAAGTAAGACGCTATTAACAGAATGCGGGCGATTGAATGGTTGTTCTTTAAATACTCCGAGAGGCTTCAGGCGACGTCTCGGAGTATTTCCCGAGTTCTGGAACATCGAAGTCCATGGAGGCAGATTTAATTAAAACAACTGGAGCAAGTGGCCTTCATAGTGGCGATGGCGGTTCGGCATTGGGCGGGACTATGAAGGCAACCTGCTCGTTCGGATATCTATCTAGTGTGCACTTTTCGTACCGTCATTTCCCGCCAAACTTCCACGAAGGATATGTAGCAAGACTCGTTGGCAGATCAAATGGACCTTGTCGGGAATGGCATCTCGTATTCAGGCCATGTCTGTATGCTGCCACTGAGTCGTCCAATCGACAGTGGACTTTGACAGGTGCCTCAGACACTGCTTATTAAGCTGAGTCTGACAAGCAAGCCGTCGCCCTAGCCATGGCACTGTGTGTGCAACTCCTTCGGCGAGCAAGACAACGACAAGGGTGAAACGGGGTTTTCCGCGATGATGTACAAACCATCTTCCTCACCGAATTGCCAGCACGATCCATGGCCCGACCTCCATGCCCGCGCCTGGGGGAACGCCGCTGCATGAAATTCAAGGGGTTGCTACGCGATATATCGGGCGGTCTGTTTGTGACCTCGATGGTGACCGCCGCGCTCGTCGGAATTTTCTTTGCGGGGTGGAAGATAGCGGGTCTCCCATTTGTGCCCTTCGATTCTTTCGACTGGCTAACGCGAGTACTCCCAGGGGGAGTGCTTGGCTTCGGCATCGGAATAATGGTCGATGCCATTCGGGCGCTGCATCTGGGGCCAACGTCTGAGACAGCGAAAACTGTTGAGCACGCGATTGCGATAGCCGGTTTGTTTGTCATGGGAATCGTCGGCGGCGCAATTCTCTTCTCCATCCTGCGCACCAGACGGAGAATGCATCCTGTCTTCTTAGGCCTGGTGCTCGGGATTGTCGTGGCGGTTCCTGCAACGCTGATTAGCACACAGGCGAGCGACACTGCCACGGTGGATCCAGGGCTACGCGCGGTGTGGATCCTCGTTGTCTTCGCAGCTTGGGGTGCGCTTCTTGGTCGTGTTGGGCAACGAATGATCGGCATAGAAAACACAAACAGCACGGTCAAGAACGCGACGGAACCGCGGGTTGAGCGAATTGACCGGCGGCACTTTCTTGTGAAGTTGGGCGGCAGCGCCGCGGCCATCACCGTTGTGGGTGCGCTGGTAGGCGAGCTTGCCGAGATGCGGCGAAAAGAATCGGCCATGATGGCCGCCAGCGAACCCCTCCGATGGTCAGCAACACATCCGTTGCCGAACGCGGCCGCTGCCGTCAAACCTGCGCCGGGGACGCGGCCAGAGTTTACTTCCCTCGAAAATCACTACCGCATCGACATTAACGCGATTCCGCCAAACGTCGACGAGCAACGCTGGCGGTTGAAGACCACCGGACTCGTCGAGCAACCCCTTTCACTAACCCTTGAACAGTTGCGTGGGTACGAACCGATGCATCAGTTTGTCACGCTCTCGTGCATCTCAAATCCTGTGGGCGGCGATCTGATCGGCACAACGCGCTGGACCGGGGTCAGTCTGCAGCGGCTGCTGCCCGATCTCCGGTTGCAGGCGACAGCGACACATTTGAAGATCCGATCAGCGGACGAGTTTTTCGAAGTGGTCGCACTCGATGCAATCAAAGCGGACGAACGGATCATGCTGACATACGCGTGGGATGGTGTGCCGCTGAAGCGTGAGCATGGTTTCCCTCTTCGTATCTATATTCCAAACGTTCACGGAATGAAACAGCCAAAATGGATTGAGTCTATTGAGTTCACGGATCATTGGGAGCCCGGTTTTTGGGTGGTGAGAGGCTGGAACAAGGTGGCGAAGATGCATGCGACCTCTGTCATCGACACGGTGGCGGTCGATATGACCATCATTGGCGGCGACAACCGCAAGCTGGTTCCGATCGGCGGAATGGCCCATGCTGGCGATCGCGGAATATCGAAGGTGGAGGTGCAGGTGGACAATGGTCCGTGGGAACAGGCTTTGATACGGACGCCTCTGTCCCAGCTGACCTGGGTCGTGTGGCGCTACGATTGGCCGTTCCAGCCAGGTAAGCATACATTCACCGTGCGCTGTTATGACGGAAACGGAACTCTGCAAATCGCGGCACCCAGCCCTCCCGAGCCAGACGGGGCGACCGGGCTCTCTAGTCGGTCCGTCATGTTGTAAAAGCGGTTCACCATTTATCCGGACACAGCACAGATTTCCGGCGGAACTTGAATGTCCAAATAGTGGATCTTCAGAAAGAACAGGTAGATGCAGATGGATCGAACAATGTCCAATGGGATCATTAATGAACTGAGCAATCATTCAGTCGACGATACTGTCGAAAGACTCAAAGCCATGCTGCAAGCCTTGGGCGCAGTGCTATTTGGATTGGTAGATCACAGCGGAGAGGCAGAAAAAGTGGGTCTGGAGATGAAGCCGACAAAATTGCTGATTTTTGGCAACCCCAAGGCAGGAACGCCTCTAATGTTAGCCTCGCCCAGCACTGCCATTGACCTTCCACTCAAGATGCTGGTCTGGGAAGACGCCGCAAAGAAAGTGTGGATTTCTTACAACAGTCCAGAATATTTGCGGAAGAGGCATGGTTTTCCAGAAGATCTGCTGCCAAACATTTCTGTACTTCGCAAATTGGCGTCCGGGGGAGCCCGATAAATGTGCGTTCCTTCCTTCGATAAAGATAAGCGCCTTTAGGAGATTGAACATGTCGATCAACATGGGTGATGACCAGAGTATTCCGCCTGATGAAGAAGCTTGCCGCGAAGACGTCGCCAGCCAGGAGGAAATATATCTCGAGACAACGGAAGAAGAACTACGCGCGGATCTGATCTCCGAACCAGCCACGGCTGAACACTGGCGGACGAATCGCGAAAAGCTGGAAAGTGATTGGGAGCGGCAGATTTCCGATGTCGAGTGCAAATAATGTTCATCGCATGGCCGCTGCCCCCACTCATCAATGCTCCCTCGGCGGGGAGAAGCCGAGCGGATCGAATTTCATCCGCGACATTATCGCCCGCGACCTGGAGTCGAACAAATTTAGCCGCGTACAAACGCGCTTTCCGCCCGAACCGAACGGCTACCTGCATATTGGCCACGCCAAGGCCATCTACCTGGATTTCGGTCTCGCGGAGGAGTTCCTGGGGCACACCAATCTGCGCTTCGATGACACCAATCCTACGAAGGAAGAGACTGAGTACGTCGACTCCATCGAGGACAGTATTAGATGGCTGGGCTACCACTGGGATGGCCTGTACTACGCTTCCGACTACTTCGATCAGCTCTACGAGTGGGCCATTCAGCTCATCAAGGCGGGAAAAGCGTATGTGGACGACCTCTCGGCCGACGAGATCCGTGAATACCGCGGCACTCTGACCCAGCCCGGCAAGGAGAGTCCGTATCGCAGCCGCTCTGTTGCAGAAAATCTCAATCTGTTTGAGCGCATGCGTGCCGGCGAATTTTCCGACGGCTCACGCACGTTGCGGGCGAAGATCGACATGGCTTCGCCAAACCTGAACATGCGCGATCCCGTGATGTACCGCATCCTGCATGCCAAGCATCACCGCACAGGAAACAAGTGGTGCATATATCCGATGTACGACTATGCCCATGGTCAATCGGATTCGATTGAGCGCGTCACGCACTCCATGAGCACTTTGGAATTCGAGGACCACCGTCCGCTCTACAACTGGTTCATCGAGCAGCTCGGCATCTTCCCGTCGCAGCAGATCGAATTCGGTCGTCTGAACCTGACCTACACGCTGCTAAGCAAGCGCAAGCTGCTCAAATTGGTGAATGACGGATTAGTGAGCGGATGGGACGATCCAAGAATGCCTACGCTAGCCGGCATCCGCCGTCGCGGGTTCACGCCGGAGGCGCTGCGAAACTTTAGTGCATCCATCGGTGTGAGCAAGAGCAATGGTACGATCGACCTGGAAATGCTTGAACATTTCGTGCGCGAAGATCTGAACAAGCGAGCACCGCGTGTAATGGCGGTTTTGCGTCCGCTAAAGCTGGTTGTCGATAATTATCCCGAAGGGAAAGTCGAAGAGATGGAGGCGGTGAATAATCCGGAGAACACCAACGCGGGCACGCGAAAAGTGCCATTTTCGCGGGTACTGTACATCGAGCAGGATGACTTTTGCGAAAATCCGCCCAAGCAGTACTACCGCCTGTCTCCGGGACGCGAGGTTCGCCTACGCTATGGTTATTTTGTGACCTGCACCAGTGTGGTGAAGGACGACAAAGGCGAGCCCGTCGAGGTGCATTGCACCTACGATCCCGCGAGCCGAGGTGGCAATTCACCTGACGGACGAAGAGTGAAATCCACGATTCATTGGGTCTCCGCGGCGCACGCGGTGGATGCGGAAGTGCGCCTATACGGCAAGCTCTTCGCCAAGCCAGATCCCAATGAAATCGAGGAGGGCAAAGATTTTACCGCCAACTTGAACCCCAATTCTCTGGAGATTGTTCATAACGCGAAAGTCGAGCCTGCGCTTGCGGATCCGGCACTGGAAGCTCGCTATCAGTTCGAGCGCATCGGATATTTTTGCGCCGATCCCGATTCAAAGCCTGGAAAGCCAGTATTCAACCGGACCGTTGCGCTGAAGGATACGTGGTCAAAGATCGAGAAGGGACAACGGACAAGCTGATCTCCCGAACTGCACTCTACAGTTGTACGTTCAAACATCTTGCGGGCATCCTCGCCTTTACACAACATGACGATGTCCCCCTCGTTCACTGACCATCGGAGGATCTTCCTTCCGGCGTTTCAGTTTAGTAACGAATGCACCAATCAAGTCCTGATCGGTTTTTTCATCGATTAGCATTGACTGTTGGGCGAGGGAAACAGCTAGATTTGCGGCAAATGCTCTCAGCTGATTGCGTGCCTGCCGGACTGCTGCTTCGATTTCGCGCTCTGAGTTTTCGAGAATCCTGTGAACATCTGCCGCAGTTTCCCCCAGCATCAGCTGTTCTTCTTGTTTCATTTGGGCTTCTGCGCTGGCCTGAATTGCCGCAATTTCATGATCAAGCTGAGCCCACCGCTTTTCAATTTCTGCCAGTTTGCTCCGAGCCTCTCCCCCGAGCCGCTGCGATTCCTCGATCGTCCGTTTGATCGCCATGGATCGTGCTTGGGCTACTGCCGTCACGATTGGCTTTGCCTTCCAGTAGATCAGCGCGACCAGCAAGAAGAAGTTAAAGTAGAGACATACGTGAGAAGTCGCCTCCAACGAACATCCAAGCCAATGGGACAATCGGCGAACTGAAGCAGAGCATTTCAATTCGGCATATTGATCGTTGCAAACATCGGCCGCCGGTCTTGGCGAAACCGTTAACACCAATCGTGCCGATGAATGCTGCAAGTCCGTCGCCCGTTTCTGCTGTGCACTTGACAACATAGAATTGGCGAGGACACCTAGCACGATCAGCGGAAGAACAAGCTTAGCTTTGAACGGTGACTTCGACAGAACACTGCCCGTACGCGCCCGCACTACTTCCCACCCCCCAGAGATAATTACCTTCGTCGGTCGGCAGCCAATCTCTCCGACTTTCCGAGGTTCTTTTACTACGGCCGAATTTCGGCTTCATATGACCGGACACAGTACGGCAGAACGTTGTGCGATTCAGCTTCGACACTTGTTGCAAGCCTTCATCCAAAGTCCTTGTTTTTCGCGCGAGGAGGGAGAAAGGCAAGCCTTAAACTGTCAAACGGCAAGACAGTAGCGCTGTGACGCCTTCTCAAACTGACGTACAGCTGTCGACTGCCGTCGGACCTCGAGAAATGTGCGATAAACGAATACGCGACAAAGAAGAGTCCGCTTGTATTTCGTGCTCGCAGGTGGATTCTCCGGAGTAGAAACCGTCGGGGCACTCAATCACTTCGTGCGTGATGTGCTGCGGTCCTATTCACACGTGGCCGAGAGTATGCTCCGTGTTGTACGTGTGCATGCAGGAACTGTGATCCTTCCCGAATTAGGCGAAAAGCTAGGCGCCTATGCACAAAACAATTCGCGGAACGAGGCGTCGAGATCCATGTAAACACGAAAGTGGGTATGGTTTCGATGTATGGAGTCGGCAGCAAAAGAAGGCGAATCTAGGATTCCTGTCAACCGGCGAGACTTCCGGCTTCATCCCTCGTCGTCCTATGCACGAACGTCGGGCATGATGATGTCAACCGAGTCTTCCAAGTGACATGCGTCGTGAGGTTGACACTACGGAAGTTCCTCGGTCGCGGGACAAATGTTGGAGGGATCGGCCATTGACTATTCCGAATATGGACGATCAGACAAGCAGTGTTCTCCGGTTCGCGCTAGGTTAAGAATCCTTGCACAGATGCTAACGCCCGCGCCGAAAAACCAGCCGCTTTCATCAGGCCAAGAAGTGCATTCCGGATCGACTCGTCATGATCGACGATGGCAAACACCTTCGGCTTCTCTTTACCTAGCCACGCTTAAGAGATAATCCGGTGGCCCAAGAACATAAAACTATGCTTTGGTATAAGGCTAGAAGGTACGAATCTTCGAACCGAAATCTCGGTCGACAACCTCGTGCGATCTACAGCACTACGCCTCGGCTAGGCAATGCATCGGCCGTAGCGCAACCATGTCCGGATATCACTGAGGGACGCGGAAATTCCGGCGAGGTACACCCCCAGCATATAGTCGGCAAATCAAAAGAGGTCAGGCAACCCGTTCCGAAGCGACTTCGCTTGGCAAGGTGAACTGAATGCTTGCGCCTGGACCGGGCTTGGGAGACGGCCATATGCGTCCTCCGTGGTCTTGGATAATTGATCGGCAGATCGACAGTCCCATGCCCATCCCGTTGGACTTGGTGGTATAAAACGCGTCGAATAGACGGTCACCACATTCACCGTTCAGCCCTGGGCCCGAATCCTGCACGCTGACGAGCACCTCGCCAGATCCATTTTTTTCGGTGCTGACCAGCAACCGCCGCGAATCCTTGCCAACTCCGCTCATTGCTTCGACAGCGTTGATGACCAAGTTAAGAATCACCTGCTGCAACTGCACCCGATCGCCTTGAACGAGCGGCAAACCCTCTGCGAGTTGCGTCTGCACAGACACGCCGTTCTTCATCACCTCGCCGCGGGTCAGGGCGATGACTTCAATGATTACGTTATTGATGTCCAGCGCATTCTTTGCAGGCGGCGACTTTTTGACTAAGGCGCGGATCCGGCCGATAACGTCGGTGGCTCGATTTCCGTCGTTGATCGCACGACCGAGCGCCTCTCTCGCCTCCTCTAGGTCTGGTGGTTGGGCGCGCAGCCAGCGCACCGCCGTCTGGGCATTGGTGAGTACCGCCCCGAGCGGTTGCATGACTTCATGTGAGATCGAGGCCGCCATCTGTCCCATGGTGGTGACCCGTTGGATATGGGCAAGATCCGCCCGCGTCTGACGCAGCACCTCGTCGGCGCGCTTGCGCTTAGACATAAAGGCGAACAGGGCAGCCAGATCGGCGAGCGTGAAACCGGCGATCGCCAGCACCAGGGTGGTCCGATCGAGGGTTGCGCCCCCGTGCGCACCCATCGTGCCGTGAGCGGTGAAGACGGCGGCCCGCATCCCGGTGTAGTGCATGCCGGAAATGGCGGCGCCCAAGACGATGGCGGCGGCGAGCTTCTGCCCAGGGTCCGTGGTTCGGAACGCCAGCCACAGCGCCGCGGTCGCCGCGCCGATCGCGATCATCACGGAGAGCGCGAACCACAGCGGGTCATAGCTCAATTCGACGGGCCCCCGCATGGCCGCCATGCCGGTGTAGTGCATGCCGAAAATGGCGATGCCCATGAAGACGCCGCTGAGGACGAGGCGGGGGAGCGATCCGCCTGGGCGACTGATCACGTAGAAGCTGCCGCTCGCGGCCAAGATCGCCAGCACGAGCGAAAGGACGGTCAAGCCGACATCGTAGGACATCGGCATCGGTAGCACGAACGCGAGCATGGCGACGAAGTGCATCGACCATATGCCGCCTCCCATGATGAGCGCGGCCGCCGCCAGCCAGACGCGGTGCGTGGGTCCTTGGGCCGGCGGCACGCGTCCGCCGAGATCCAGGGCCGTGTAAGACGCGAAGGTGGCGACCAGAATGGACAGGGCAACGAGATACGGATTGTATGTTCCGTGCATCACTGGTAACACAGGGACACCTCAAATTCTTAATCAAAGATTACCTTCGGAAAATATTCTCGTACGTAGAAGGAATCTATTGGATCTTGGTAAAATCTTGAGTACCCAAAGATGGAATTCGTGTAATGCTTTCGTTTATGCCACCCCTCCGAGGGCTATCGATGATCTCGAGAAGATCGCCCGACATATGCGCCACTGCTCACGGGACATTCCAAAGTCGCAAGCGGCCTGAACATCCGACCCTCGGCGCCTGCACTGCAGACGACGTGAAAATTGGTGTGGCAGACCCGCCTGATCGTTGCGACTTTTTCCTGAAAGCCGCGAATACCCGGCTTGATCTCAGATAAGGGAGACCAGATGCTGGTCAAGAAGTATCCGGCCCGCCGGCGCACCGATCTACGGTGGCAAACCGCCTTCGAGAACTCAGCAATCGGCGTAACGATGGCTGACTTCACCGGGCGCTTCTTCGCCGCGAACAGCGCCTTCCTCAACATCTTGGGTTATACAAAGTCAGAGCTTTATCAGCTTACCTCCAGGGACATTACATACGAGGAAGACCGTGAACTTAACCAGCGCTTGATCCAAGAACTGATGGATGGTAAGCGGCAACACTTCGAACTCGAGAAGCGCTACTGCCGCAAAGGTGGCGGTTTAGTGTGGGTGCGCACCAATGTGGCTCTCGTTCCAGGAATGGGAGATACGGCGTCGTTTTGGTTTGCGATCGTCGAAGATATCACGCCACGCAAGGAAGCACAGGAAGCATTGCAGATAGCGCAAGCGGAGCTTGCGCGTATGTCCAGGCTGACAACAATGGGCGAACTGGCAGCGTCCATAGCCCATGAGGTCAATCAACCGCTGACGGCTATCACCAACAACAGCAGCGCCTGCCTGAGACTGCTTGCCGATCATGGCCTCAGCCCTGATCTGTTGCGTCGAGTTCTCGAAGAAATTGTTGCGGATAGCACTCGCGCGGGGACGGTTATAGCTCGTATCCGCAGCTTCCTGAAGAAAAGGCCAACCGAAAAGAACAGATTGGATGTGAATGAGCTCATTCTGGAGGTGCTGGCATTAGCCGACCATGAGCTGTCTCGGAATCAAATCTTGCTGGAGTGCGAACTGACAAAGACTCTGCCGAACGTGCTGGGTGATCGCGTCCAACTGCAGCAGGTATTGCTGAATTTAATCATCAATGGCATCGAAGCCATGACTACAGTTACAACTCGACCTCGGATACTCTGTGTGCAATCGCGGATCAATGAACTTGGGAACGTAATGGTTGCGGTATGCGACTCGGGTACCGGACTGGGTCAAGATGCGGATCGCATGTTCGATCCGTTTTTTACCACAAAAGCGAACGGTATGGGAATGGGTTTGTCCATCAGCCGCTCACTGATCGAAGGTCACGGCGGGCGGCTCTGGGCCACACCTCATTCCCCCCACGGCGCAGCGTTTTGTTTTACGCTGCCAGCAGAGTCTCGGAGGGGTTCGTGAAGGGTCCGGTCGTGTTTGTCATTGATGATGACCCATCGGTACGCGCTTCGCTCAAGTTTCTCATCAGCACTGTAGGTTTGGAGGTTGAAACTTTTGACTCGGCTGAAGACTTTTTGCGCAGAGAACCGCCAGAGACGGCCAGTTGCCTGGTGCTGGACATTAGGCTACGTGGGTTGAGCGGACTCGATCTGCAGCGACAGCTCGCAGCAAGGAATTTTCCTATCCCCATAATCTTCATCACCGGGCACGGCGACATTCCCATGAGTGTTCATGCTATGAAGGCCGGAGCAGTGGAATTCCTTGCTAAACCCTTCCGCGACCAGGATCTATTGGATGCCATTCACATCGCACTGGAGCGAGATCGTACCTGGCGCGAGGAGGAGAGAATGGTAAAAGAGCTGGAAGAGCGCTTCCAGTCACTGACCCGTCGCGAGCAGGAAGTGATCACCATGGTCGTCTCGGGCATGCTCAATAAGCAGATTGCTGCTCGACTCGGAACCGCGGAAAATACCGTAAAAGTTCATCGCAGCCGGGCAATGGAGAAGATGCACGCGCAATCTGTTGCCGATCTCGTAAGAATGACCGAGAAGCTCAAAGCCCGCCTGCAAAAGGCTTCGTAAACGAAGGCATACTAACATTCTCCTGTCCCGGGATGCCTAGGGCAGAACCGCTCGCCTCCCCAAGTCTTCACGGACGAACGCGGATGATCGTCTTCCCTTCGGCCCGTTCGGTCGGATTGAAGGCGGCGACCGCATCGTCGAGCACCAGCCGTAAGGCTTTGCTCCATTTGTTTCAGTGCCGCCCTTTATATTCGACAAGAGTTCAGGAAACTGCCGCTTTAAGGATTTGATCTTTGGACGATCGCGGACCTGGATGTAGGGATTGTCCGGGTGATGGAGCGCATAGTCCTGGTATAGTCCTCGGCACGGTAGAAACCCTTCAACGGTGTTACTTCAGTGACGGTCCGCGCTGGAAAGGCCTTCGCAGTGTCGAGCTGCGCGATTAGGCATTCGTAATTCGCTTTTGATCATCATTGACGTAAAGGATGGCGGATCGGTACGAAATACCTCCGTCTGGGCCCTGGCGGTTGAGTTCCGTTGGATCGTGGGCGACGCAAAAGAAGATGCGCAGCAACTGGCCGTAAGTGATTTTGGACGGATCGTAAACCAATTCGACGGACTCCGCATGTCCAGTAGTTCCTGGAGGTCAGCGGGTGGGCCCTACAGAGCGGTCGCTGATTTCAAGCGCGTAAGATACTATGTTGCTCGCAGTGGAGTTGCCGATTGATTCGAAGATCGGCGACATTGCGATTCTTGCAACAGAGCTGAACATGGCGCTTCCGGATATCCCCAAGGTGTTCATCATAGATGATGATGCTGCGGTTCGTGCATCGATACAGGGACTGCTGAAATCGGAAGGTTTGAAATCCGAAAGCTTTGAGAGTGCGGAAGAGTTTCTGAAAACCAAGCGGCCTGATGGGCCCAGTTGCCTGATCCTCGATGTGAGCCTTCCGGGAATTAATGGGCTAGAGTTTCAGCAGCAATTAAAAGACGCAGGTCTTCAGGTTCCGATTATCTTCATTACGGGGCATGGTGACATCCCGATGTCAGTGGAGGCGATGAAATCGGGTGCACTCGAGTTTCTGACAAAACCCTTCCGCGATGACACGCTCCTCGAAGCCATACGGCAGGCTCTTGCGAAAGATTCCGCTCGTCGTCAAGAACAGGCCGAGCGCTCCGCTCTGCAACAACGATATAGATCCCTGACTCGCCGAGAGCGCGAAGTCATGAGAATGGTCGTATCCGGCATGCTCAACAAGCAGATCGCCTACGACCTTGGGACCAGCGAGATTACGATAAAAGTTCACCGCGCTCAAGTGATGCACAAGATGAACGCGGGTTCACTCGCAGAGCTGGTTAGAATGGCGGAAAAGCTGCAGCTCTTTTCAGATGATACGAAATAATCCGAGATCCCGACAATCGACTTCTCTCTGATAGCTTAAGTGCAGAACTCCCTTCCTATACAAAGGCATAATTGCGCTCAGAGTCGCACTGGACTAGCGTGTGAGGAAATGATGAGTCAGGAAAACACGAACGTGGTGGCGATAGTTGATGACGATCAATCCATCCGTAGCGCTCTCCAGGGTCTGATGAGAGTGGCCGGATACCGTACCATGGCGTTTGCATCGGCGGAAGACTTCTTGACCTCTGGAGAAAAACAGCACATTGGCTGCTTGATCGCTGACATCCGCCTTCCGGGAATGTCAGGGCTGGACCTCCAATCACAGTTAAGTACCGATCATCATAAGATTCCCATCATCTTCATCACTGCACACGGCGATGAGAGGATGCGGATGCAAGCCCTGAGGGCCGGTGCAGTCGACTTTCTGACCAAACCGTTCGATGATACAGCCTTGCTCGAGCAAGTCCGAGCTGCATTTGATGAATGAAATCTAGGAGGCATTTTGCGAGGTTATCCAGTGCAAGGGGCCAACAACATTCCGGGCAACGAAGCGCCACAGATTGAGCGGCGATTCGAACAGATCATAGGACATAGTCCCGCGCTTGAATCGGTATTAGCCAAAGTCGAACGAGTGGCACCGACCGATTCTACGGTCCTCATTCTTGGAGAAACGGGCACGGGTAAGGAACTAATTGCTCGTGCCGTCCACAACATCAGTGCCCGTTGTGGACGGCCTTTTGTAAAATTAAATTGCGCTGCAATCCCCTTTGATTTACTGGAAAGCGAATTGTTTGGACACGAGAGAAGTGCTTTTACCGAAGCCGTCGCGCCAAAGATAGGCCGATTCGAACTAGCGGATCACGGAACATTGTTTCTGGATGAAATCGGCGACATCCCTTTGGCTCTTCAGCCCAAACTGTTGCGAGTCCTTCAAGAAAACGAATTTGAGCGACTCGGGAGTGCCCGGACACACAAGGTCGACGTTCGGTTGATTGCTGCAAATCACAATGACCTAGCAGAGATGGTCAAGAAAAGAGACTTTCGCGGCGACCTCTACTCTCGCCTGAACGTCTTCCCTGTCGTTCTACCACCTTTGCGGGATCGGGGCGAAGATATCGCACAATTGGTACGACACTTTGTAGAGATATTCTCCAAACGCATGAAGAAGGAAATAAATCATATACCGGAAGAGACATTGCAGGCCTTCATGTGCTACTCGTGGCCAGGAAATGTGCGCGAATTGCAAAACTTAGTCGAGCGAGCCGTTATTTTATCGAGCAATGGAATGCTTCCGAATACTCTACCTGAGATAGAAGATTATTCAACCTTTCCTCGGTCCCGGTGACGTAACGTTAATTGTGGAAAAGGCGAGAGCGTGTAAGTTGGCTTCGGCCTCGCAAGCTAAAGCTATATCCGAAAGGAGACCTACACCGCATGGCCAAGGTTATCAATGAACGATTCCAACATTTTTATGGAAAAGTTGCAGGAGAGTTTCTGGGGAGATCTGTACGGGCGCACGCGGCAAGCGTGGAAAGGGTTCTTCGAATTGGAGTCGCAGCGCCTGCGAGACCGCTATGCCGGCTGGCCGCAGTATGAGCGGAAGGGAGGGGATAACATCCGACGGCATGGATCCTTTGTCGCCGCTTTGACAGATTCCTAGATTGGCCTTCTTTTTCCGCCAACGCTGTTCCGCATCAGTAGCTTAAGCTTTGCCCGAGCCCTTGCACTCTGAGCTTTCACGGTGCCGTTTGCTACCCCCAGAACTCTGGCCGTGTCTCGAATGCTCAATCCGTAGATATCACGGAGTTGAAACGTCCTGCGCAACGTCGGCGAAATCAGGGTCGTGAATCTCACCGCCCGCTCGGCAAGCTCATTTCTTTGAGTCACTTCTTCTGGGTTCGGCCGACGATCGCGAAGCATTTCGAGGACTTGCTCGCTGTCGTGATCCTGAGATTGATCGCTTAAAGCGACATGCACCTTTCGTGGACGCCGCCGCAACTTCATGCGTGCCGAATTAATCAGAATTCTAGTCACCCAGGTGGACATTCGAGCTTGTCTCTTGAACTGGTCCAAATGCGTATAAGCAGACAAAAAGGCGTCTTGAAGGGCATCCTCGGCGTCTGCTCCATTTTCAAGCTGCCGCATCGCTATGCGATACAAGGATTGCCACCGGTCGACGAAGATATTGGTTAATTCTTCGGCTCCGTTTTGATGATGCACTGCTAACGCCTCCGGTGCATCATCGAGACCTGCAACAGCTGTTCCCATCGATACGCTCCTTCAATCAGTCAAGTGAAGTGCACGATAAGTTCCAATCTGCGCCGCACCGCGCATTGGCCTCTGTAGCGGTTCGCGAATCTTGCGGGCGAAAGAATGAAGTCCTGGAGCGGACGGACGAAACGATGCATGGCGTGTCAACATAACAACATCGAGACCACTCCACGACGCCTGCTCGGCTCAGACTTGCGTATGCGGCTGAACAGAGCTGAATTCGACAGGAATCTTGCTGAGATTACCTCCCTTCTGACGGAGTTGGCCCGCCAAGTGCGAAGAACTAACAACATGAATGCAACACAAACACTTTATGACCTTGGACAGAGCCTCTGGCTCGACAACATTACGAGAGATCTTCTTACCAGTGGGACACTTAGGCGTTACATCGATGAGTTCTCGGTGACCGGACTCACGTCCAATCCCTCAATCTTCGACAACGACATCAAGAACAGTTCGGCTTATGACACCTCGATCCGAGAGAAGGCCCTCAGCGGGAAAGAAGCTGAGGCGATTTTCGTCGACTTGGCGCTCGAGGACATTACCCAGGCTGCCGACTTGTTTCGGCCAACATACGATCGGACCGATGGAGTAGACGGCTGGGTATCGATCGAAGTCTCACCTTTGCTGGCGCATAACACCTCAGCCACCGTGACAGCGACGAAGGAGTTATTTCTACGCGCAGCGCGACCGAACGTGTTCATCAAAATCCCTGGAACGAAAGAAGGTATTTCCGCCATCGAAGAAGCAATTTTCGCTGGGATTCCGGTGAATGTAACCCTTCTGTTTTCACGGGAACACTATCTTGCATCCGCTGAAGCCTACCTGCGAGGCATCGAGCGGCGCATTGATGCCGGCCTGAACCCAAATGTTCCTTCGGTTGCTTCGGTTTTCATCAGTCGATGGGATGTAGCCGTCATGGAAGACGTGCCCGCTATGCTTCGTAACCGGTTGGGCATCGCCATTGCGCAGCGTATCTACCATGCCTACAACTCTCTCCTCAACAATGAGCGCTCGCGGCGCATTTACAACTTCGGCGCTCGGCCGCAGCGTCTGCTGTGGGCCAGCACCGGCACCAAAGATCCTACTGCATCCGAGATTCTGTACGTCAAAGCTCTGGCAGTCCCGTTCACAGTAAATACCATGCCCGAAAAAACTCTGACGGCTTTTGCTGATCATGGAAAAATCGACAGCACCCTCACCACAGATGATGGCCCCGCCGAAGTGACGTTCAGGCAGTTCGCCGAAAGTGGCATCGATATCAATACTGTGGCCACCCAACTTCAGGATGATGGCGCCAAGTCGTTTGTAAAGTCCTGGAAGGATCTGATTCACGTTATTTCGTCGAAGATTGACGCCTTAAAGAAGGCGAGCTAGCGAAATTGCTCAACATCTTTATTCCAAGACGGGTGGTTCACAAACCAGTCACCCGGTGGGCATCGCGGCCGGAATTCTCCTAAATTATGAGTTTTCAACCCATTGAGAACTACGGCGTGATCGGCAATATGCGATCCATTGCGCTTGTAGGCATGAATGGATCGATTGACTTTCTCTGTTACCCAGAATTCGATTCCCCAACAATCTTTGCAGCCCTGCTCGATGAGGACCGAGGTGGCCGGTTTCAAATCGAACCCTGTCTTGCGAATGCGCGAATACGCCAACTCTACTTGCCAGACACAAACATCCTCCTGACCCGTTTCCTGGCTGACGAAGGAGTGGCCGAATTGACGGATTACATGCCAATCAAGCAGGACGCAGCGCAACCAAATGAGATCATCAGGACGGTCTCGGTGGTCCGAGGGAATGTACAGTTCGAGATGCGCTGTCAGCCGAGATTCAAGTATGCGACGTCAAGCCACCGAATGGAGATCTCCGACGGATGCGCAGTATTTCTACCGGTCGATAGTACCTGCCCGCCGATGGCTTTGTACTCCACCACTGCTTTGCGTCAGCAATCGCAGGACGCAATCGCCAACTTCAGTCTGCGGGCTGGAACAACGGCAACTTTCGTATTCGGGGGTTTGCGGTCCGAGGGGCAACAGCCAGAACTAAAGTTTGTCGAGCAGCGTTTTATGGAAACAGCCCGATTCTGGAAAACATGGATCGCAAAATCGAAATACAAGGGCCGCTGGCGAGAAATGGTTCATCGCTCAGCTTTAATGTTGAAGTTACTCATCAGCCGGGAACACGGATCATTAATTGCAGCACCCACGTTTTCGCTGCCGGAGAAGATTGGTGGAGTTCGCAATTGGGACTATCGTTTCACATGGCTGCGGGATGCCAGCTTCACGCTTTACGCACTGATTCGGCTCGGCTTTGTCGATGAAGCGGAGGCGTTCATGGAATGGCTGAAAGGGCGGTTAAGCGACGACGCGGAGCGAGGGCCATTGCAAGTAGTGTATGGCATTGATGGAAGACAAAAGCTCGATGAGTATAGCCTGGACCATCTCGCTGGCTACGAGAAGTCCCGTCCGGTACGCATCGGAAATGGCGCCTATCAGCAGCTGCAGCTCGACATCTACGGCGAGATGATGGATTCCATTTACCTAGCAAACAAGTACGGCGACGCGATTTCACACGCAGGTTGGCGGGATGTCCAGCGCCTCTTGGATTGGCTGGGGAAAAACTGGCAGCGACCCGATGCGGGAATATGGGAAGTCCGCAGCGGCGCGAAAGCATTCTTACACTCTCGTCTGATGTGCTGGGTAGCCTTCGACCGCGCTTTGCGTCTGGCGCAGAAACGCTCCTTATCAGGCCCTCTCCACTCTTGGCAGTGTTGCCGAGATAAAATCCGAAATGACATCTTTAGCAATTTCTGGGATGATCGGCTGCGGTCGTTTGTGCAGTCAAAAGGAACACAGGAAGTAGATGCCTCAACGTTGCTGATGCCCATGATGAGATTTATCAGTCCGGTTGATCCAATGTGGCTTTCCACCATGAGAACGATAGAAAAACGGTTGGTCGAAGACACACTGGTCCGTCGCTATGAGGCAGAACGGACCCATGTGGACGGCCTTCCCGATGGTGAGGGTAGTTTTACCGCATGCTCGTTCTGGTTTGTCGAATGCCTGGCTCGTGCAGGTCAATCCGAGAAAGCGCAGCTATTGCTTGAAAAGCTTTTGGGCTACGCCAATCACCTTGGATTATATTCAGAGCAGCTTGGCGCAAACGGACAACATCTCGGCAATTTTCCGCAAGCATTCACACATCTGGCTCTGATCAGTGCCGCGACCTACCTGGACAGGACTCTTTCGGAAAAGGGAGACGGTGTATGGCGTTAGACGCGTGAACTAGAATCTCGTCATGAACATCGTTCGAGGCAAGCAGTCAAGAATCTCCTGCGCTACGCTAGATGATCGTCACTGTCCAGGTATTCGCCTGGCACATCGTCTTCCGGAATCTCGTGTGTGATCACCTCTGACACATCTGGATCGCTCGCATTTTCGACACCGTATATGGCATCCGCTTCAAACGCATTGCCTTCTTCAGCCAACTCCTCCACACTTTCGGAGTCCGCAATCGGGGTGTCCGAAATCTGTTGAGTAGCTCCCCCTTGTCCAGCGGAGTCAGGCCCCGTTTCCATGCGTTTCTTTCGATCACGCTTTGTCATGTTTCTTCTCCCCTGCCGCGCAACCTTCATCTGTCGATCCGCTCACGGCGTGACAACCCAGACTGCACGACGGAGGCCGTTTCTCGCCGGCCGAAAAGGAATATGCATGGTCGTCGCCCCGAGCCAGCGGGTCATTCTCGATCTCAATCAGGAGTAGGGCACACCAGGTACTCACCCGAGTTCCGCCAGCGGGGCCCGAATTCAGTCTACTGAGTCGAAGCGATCCAGAGTGGCGCGACCGAGTTCATGAGTACAGGAGCATGACGTGTCCGTCAACATATCGCCACGAACTGTCGTTGCATTGACCGCGGGCTGACTTTGTCGAGGCCCAAACTTCGACAATCTGCACGAGGGGGCCGGCAACTACTATTTTCTCACGCTGCTTGCTGAGTTCAGCTCGAGATTCGCGTATGGCCATGTTCGTGCAACCTCGCTAGTGATCGAAGCAACCGGTCCGGAGGAAGTCACTGGGACCGAAGCTGAACAGGTAGTACGAGAGCTTCATCAGGAGGAAGAATATATGACTCGCCGCATGCCACAGATAATCCTCGCGCTTGCGATGTTAACCCCCTACACCTCTCTGCATTCGCAAAGCAAGAGTCCGCAGTCCCAAAGCAAGAACGAGTTCAACGGCTACGACCTGGTCGACAAGACGGGGAATATTCGCAAGCCAATGGACTATCGGGACCTTTACCAGTTTCTCGGAACCTACACTCCGACCGGTTCCAATGGTGATACGGAAATGCACGTCACTTATGCTTCGCCGGGCGCCGCTCAGTACTACCGGAAAAACGGCAAGTTTGCCGACGGGACCGTACTTGTTAAAGAAACATTCATGACCGATCACGCCCAATTCACGACAGGTGATGCGCGTTGGGCTACGAACACCAACGTCTGGTTTGTGATGATCAAGGACTCCAAACATCGGTTCCCGAATAACCCGCTGTGGGGTGATGGATGGGGCTGGGCATTGTTCAAAGCCGATGCGCCCGATAAGCAAGTCGCAACCAACTACAAAAAGGATTGCCTCGGCTGTCATGTTCCAGCGCAGTCAACCGACTGGCTATATGTACAGGGTTACCCAGTCCTCAAATCAAAGTAAACAGAACGGCCTCGCACAACTCACTCGAGAATTGTCGAAAGGAGAATTGGAATGCAAAAGTATCTGTTAGCAATCATCGTTGGGCTTGGACTGAGTGCTTCAGCCGTATACTTCGCACTTGCGAAGCCGGTTGCGGCTGCCCAGAATAAACAATCAAGCACTAATCAGTCGAGCGTGGCGTTTAACGCTGATGGTACTGTGAATGTTCCTGATCCTCACGTTTTCCGCAGGTGGGTCTTTGTAGGTGCTCCCCTAACTCCCGAGGGCCTTAATAATGGGAAGTTCAACTGCGACCAGCCCGGAGGTTGCACCAAGTCGAATTTCCCCGAATATCATCACGTATATATCGAGCAGAAAAACGTCGATGCATATCTGAAAACAGGCGAGTTTCCGGAAGGAACGGTTATCGTAAAAGAACTGACTCGGGTTCTTGACCCAAAGTTCCCAGACGGCTCTCGTAAGGAAGCCTCCGGACGCGGGTATTTTAACGGTGCGTACAACGGCATCGACATGTCCATAAAGGACAGCAAGCGCTTCGCAAAGACCAACGGCTGGGGCTTCTTCACTTTTGGGCATCATCCATTGCCATACGATAAGACCTCCGTGGAAAGACCGGTGGCCGAATGCGCCGGATGCCATATTGCCAATGTCTCGGACACAGACATGACTTGGATTCAGTTCTACCCGCTGCTTCGTGATAAAGATCCAAAGTAAGTGCTGAGATTTGTATTTTCGTGGTTGAGGCGCCCGCGAAGGGAGCAGCGAAATCGAGCATGCGATCACGAATGTTGTGGGCGATCTCTGTTTTTGTGGTGGTTCTGATTGTGATTGCGCTGATGCGTTTTAACTTGACGGCGCTGCGCGAGCCGGGGCCGACTGAAACGCGCCTGGCCAATTTGGCCAAGCGTTATTTCATTTACCGTGCCAGCCGGCACGGAATTCCTCCGCCCCCCAAGGACACCAAAGCAAGCATTGAAAGGGGCAGTTCACACTACGGACTCGATTGCAGCGTATGTCATGCCGACGATGGCCGGTCGCAACGACCTCTGGGGGAGTGGATGTACCCGCGCGCATCCGATCTCACGAGCAAGCAGGTGCAGAGCTACTCAGACCAGGAGCTGTTTTGGATCATTCAGAATGGAACCCGCTTCACCGGAATGCCGGCTTTCGGTAACGTCGAGACCCCAGATCATGTTTGGGATCTCGTGAATTATGTGCGAACTCTGCCGGGCGACACGCAAAAAGGCGATGCAACGAAGTAGCGAAACTTGGCATGAAATTCGAGACCTTCTTCGCTGTCTTGACCCGCTTCGAACGTTTATGACGCACTACTTCGGACCTCCGCTGTCGACCTGTATGTCACCTGTTTGTCTTGCTGTCGTTATGGCGTCGCGGGCGCCTTGCGGCCTACTGTTGCGAAAGCATAGCCCGTATATCGGGCCAACACGATCTGGCGATATTCGGACGTGGCAATCGCATTGCAACATTTCATTCGCGTAAAGTACGGAATTTTCTGTTGATCTATACATGGCGTGAGCGTATCGCGCGCCAGAAGATCAGCCACCTTAAACTATCAACTCGAAAATTGGAGAATCTGAATGCCTGAAAACACAATTGAAGAAGTCGATATTTTGAACTTTGCTCTTAACCTGGAATATCTCGAAGCTGAGTTTTACACGTATGCGACCACCGGCAAATCCATCACGAGCTTCGGTATTGGGACGAAAGGCAGCGCAAACGACGCCAATCCGGCAAACGGTGGTACCACGAAAGGAGGCGCGAAGGTCACCTTTTCCAAAGACGAATCCATCCTTCACGATATTGCGACGCAGATCGGTGCCGATGAACGCGCCCACGTGGTGCTGCTGCGCGGCGCACTCGGTTCATCAGCGGTTGCAATGCCCAACATCGACCTGAGTGCGCTTGGTTTCGGCTTCGGAGACCAGAACGATTTCCTCCGAGCAGCACGCATTCTCGAGGACATCGGCGTAACCGCATACTCGGGCGCTGCCGGTATGCTCAAGACTCCCGACATCATTACGGCAGCGGCAGGCCTTCTTGGAGCAGAGGCTGAGCACGCGGCGGCGATAAGGACACACATTGCACGGCTGAAGATAGCGACGACAGCGATGGATGGTGTAGACCTTGTTCCTCCACCAAGCGGGGAAGCAAGGCAGGTCCTCTCCGTCAAGGTGAGTGATGGACTGATCGCGACCAGAACAGCCGGGGAGGTACTCTATCTTGCGTTTGGAGGGAAAGCGGGGGTTAGACAAGGAGGCTTCTTCCCAACCGGTCTCAACGGCAAAATTGCCTTAAGCTCCGAATTAGCGGCATCCGAGAAGATCGCCGCATAGCAGCTTACTCAGGCTCTTGGGCTAGGATCGGCGCCTGAAATCTTGAATAGTGCCTACAGAGCGCAGAATGGCAGAACTTCGCAAGCACGGCTGGCCGGCATTCTCTTCACCACAGGGTCCGGCCGGCCGCGCACAACTCGCATCGGCGGCTTCCGACCGAAGGTTGGTCGAGAGCCGAAGGAGAACACATGCCGCAAGTTTCCTTCTCAGCGGATATCAAACCGTTGTTTCGTGCCGTTGACATTTCGCACATGAAACGATTCGGCGTAGAACTCGACAGTTACACCTACATGTCGAATCCGGACAACGCAAACAAAGTGATCGCGACTCTCTCCCCGCACGATGGCGAGCCCCCCACCATGCCTCCCGGTGGTCCCTATTGGACAGAGGATCAGCTCGCGTTATTCGCCCAATGGCAGAGCGGCGGATACCAGCCGTGACTTTTTTTCGCGATCGACGGCAGCACCCATTTACGTGGGCCGGGAGAGCATCAATGCTTGGCTGCTGGGCGCTAATCCCAATACGCCTGGTTGTGGGCTATGCGTTTATTGCCCATGGTTACTCCAAGCTCATTAAAGGACCAGAACATTTTTCAGAAATACTGCACGTCGTGGGTGCTCCTCATGCCGCCGTTCACAACGGAGACCAAAACTAATTTTGAGAGTTCAAAAGGAGAAATCGCTGTGCCGAAGGAGACGATGAGTACTTCCAGACAAATGGGTCGATTAAGAGAAACCGTGGCGAACGGAATTGACACGGCAAGATTTGACCTCCGTGGCGTCATCATCGGTGGTGGCATTGCTGGAATCCTCGCGGGGATCACAATGGCAATGGCCGCAATGCTTTACGCCGCCGCAAATGGCTCAGGATTCTTCCTTCCGGTACGAAGCATTGCTGCCACTTGGTATGGGGCGAACGCGCTATTGGGAGGCGCCGGGGTGTTGATCGCCGGTTTCGTTACCCATCTTGGCACGTCGGCCTTCGGTGGAGTGGTTTTTGCTGCGTTGCCGTCTAGCCGGAAATCGGCCATCGTGGCGCTGCTTAGCGGACTCGTTTGGGGCGTTGTGGTCTGGGCGATTCTGTCCATCGCAGTCATGCCCTGGCTCAACCCAACGATGTACGCGGGAACTGTCGGAAGGGAACCTGTCTGGTGGTTCGTTTTGCACCTGATTTACGGCGGGATGCTGGTAATCACGCCTGGTCTTGTGCGCAGGGTTTCTGGGCGCTGGCCGGCTGCAGAGGTGATGGACTCCCGACATGCAGCCTAAAACCAGCAAGGCACAGACGATGAGGATGGCGTCCAGGCGGCGACGCCCTCCGAAACCACGAAGTGCGCAGAGCTAGAGCAGAATGTGAACCAGTGCAGAAGTGAAAAGAAGAGCGTATGGCGCAAGTTTCCTTCTCGGCGGATATCAAGCCGTTGTTTCGTGCCGTTGACATTTCGCACATGAGGCGGTTCGGCGTAGAACTGGACAATTACACATACATGTCCAATCCGGACAACGCAAACAAACCGTGACTTTTTTTCGCGACCGAAAGCAGCCCCAATCCGAGTGGGCCGGGAGGGAGTCAAAGCTTGGATGGTTTTCGAGGCAGCGTGAAGAACTGGTGGTCAACACTCACGATGCGTGCGTCCGAAGCCGTGTATCAGAGTTTGCATCTTCGTGCGCACGAACTTCTTCGTGACGTTCCGCTTTATGACGTGTCGTCTGTGGATCTTCCTGGAGGCGGCAACGGGCGGACCATCGCGGACATTCGTACGCTCGAATCCGCGACCCCTCCGAGCCACATCGCGACTTTCATCTACGGCCTCCGCTATCTCTTGGGGCGGGTATTCGGTTGGGATCGAGAACCGATGCGGCCGAAAGACTCATTTTTGGAACGGCTCTCGCAACGTGACCGATGCGACTCGGAAATAACGCCAGGTACTCTGGACGGACACTTTTGGGTTTTGTACCAATTTCCGGGAGAAGCGCTTCGTGAAACCCGCAACAAGACCGTCCACGGCTTCATCTGCACCGCCCTGGTGAGCAGCGCAAGCGGGTACATTTTGTATTGGGGGATCTACGTCCGCCGCACGTCGTGGCTTACGCGACCCTACCTCGTTGCGATCGAACCATTTCGCCTCATTCTGTATCCAGCAATGCTTCGACGCATTCGTCGCGCGTGGATTGCTGCTTACGTCGGCATGAGACAAAACGATGTTGAGCTTAGCTAGTTCAGTCAACCATTGTCTGAATTGGTTTGTGCTTCTCCAGCGTTCAAGCTGCGGGCACAGTGCGACGAATGACTTTCCCGACGTACTCACCTTCCCGGATGGCAGGCTGAGCTGCTCCAAGCACCGACAATGACCACATGAGGCACCCTCCACTACACCTAAAGACACTCTCAGGTTCTTGTCACACCGCGAAGGTTGCTAAGCTTCAGTTCAGTATCCGGCAAATTCGTCAGCTCTGATGTCATCCTCGTTGACGCTGGATGCGAGAAGCATTTTCCGGGTCTCCTTAACCATACCTGGCGGTCCCGCAATGTAGAAAATGGGCCCTTGCAGGTCGTTTACATATCTCGACAACATTGCCGTGTCTATCCGGCCCGTCTCCCCTTCCCACTTTCTGTTGGATCGATACACCTCCGTCATCGTAGCGATGAGGTGGAAGTTCGGGTTACTCTTCTCTAGCTTGCCCAGGCTCTCTAGAAAGGGAGCATCCTCAGGCCTACGGTTGGAGTAAAACAGATACAACCTGTGGAGCAGCCGTTCGTGGTCAGCCTGCTTCACGATGCTGAAGAAAGGTGTGATCCCGATCCCTCCGGCCAGAAGTACCGCTGGTTTCGCAGAATTGTTATGCAGCGTGAAGGATCCGATCGCCTGCTCCATCTTTAGTGAGGTACCGAGCGGGATTTTTTTCAAAGACCGTTTGAATGCTGTGTCACGCATGCGAGTAGCGAACATCAGTTGATCCTCAAAAGGCGCACTGGCAATCGAAAACGTCCGAACAGTTCCTTCCGAGTCGGTTTCCGGAGGACTCACCAATGTCAGGTCGGAGGACTGTCCGGGTCTGAATTCGAATCCCGGCGGCTTCTCGAAATGGAAGGCCATGGTCTCCTCTGCGACTTCAACTCTATTCAACAGCTTGGCTTCGTAGCCAAGTGGAATTTCCTGGGCGGCCACAATGACCTCCTTAGTTGCACTCTCTTAGGTTCAGCGTTCCTTCCCAAACGGTCGTATTCGTAGGAACACCACGCCGCCGACTGGATGGCTTCCGTATTCGCGCTGCAGCGAAGCCGGAGTCGAGTACACCGTGAACTGCGCTCCGATGCCTGTCGCTAGATGCGGAATCAGATCGAGATCGTGTTCATACCCAGCAGTGTACGCTTGAGTCCGACCGATGATGTTTTCTCCAAACGTTGATGGCTCGAACCGGTTTTGCAGGAGCAGTTCGTTTGTGCGATCCACATTCTCAAACCTGCCCCAAACATAATTGCGTTCGGCAAAGCGAAGCGTGGATTCCGCCAGATATCCATTCCACACTAAGCCTGTATCAAGGCTTCTGTTTTGTCCCCACAACAAAGTACTCGCCCAGTTTCCTCGCGTCAGCGGGCGGTTGTACATGACCGATGCCGTCATCCTCCGCAGATCCTCCGCAGGACGAAGGGCCTCTGGGCTCGTGAGATGGGCGATAGAGTATTGCGCACTCCAGTTTGGCGCGGGATTGAAAGTTTCGCGGATGGACCAGGAATCGATCTTCCCGGACTCTATGTCCCAACGAAATTCGTCCGATTCACGCCCGTGAAAACCGGATGCCTCGATGCGTGAACGTTTGTAGGTGAAGCCGGCTGTAATCACATCATCGGAGACGTGGGTCGAGTCTTCAAGATGATGCCCGAGAGGCGCCATCGGGTTCTCCGAAGCCGACGCGCGGTGCGGGTAGGCTGTCGGTCCCATCGCCGGATCTCCCACCGGGGCAAAATAGAACGACAGCAAAGCCTGTTCGCCAATGTTCAGGTCGTACAGGGCGCCCAGTTCCATGATGAAGTCGTGCGGATGTTGGCCATCCACGATCGGTTTTCCGAACGCGGTCTCACCCTGCTGAAAGAGTTCCGGGTAATTCCGATGCGTTATGGTAGCCGGCTCAAGACTCAACATGACTCGGGCCGTAAATATTCCTGGCCCGAGTGGCGTTTGCGCCATGGGCATCAGCCAATTTGTGGAAAAGACTTTGTCAGACCCGCGTGGGCCACTCTGTTGCAGAACATTTAGAAATGCCTGGCCATGAAGCATTAGCCTCCACCTGTTTTTCATGGCCATGAGCATCGCTTTATGTGCCCCCGAGTTCGGCTCTGCGCTTGTACCCGAAGTGCTGTGATGCTGGATTGCGTCGATGAAGTTTTTCACGTTGTGCTTGGAATGGTTATTCGTAGTAGGTGTGAGTTGCTGCTGCGAGGCCGCACGCTGTTGTGAAACCGGTGGGGCAGGCGTAGATTGCGACTCCGCTTTTCCGCTTGCAAGCGCCAATAACACGAAGATTACACCCGCGACGGTTACGCTCTTCCGCACAATTTTCTTCATATGAATGTTCGTAGACAATTGGCAATGCCGATCTTGGCTGCGTGCTAGCGACCATGTGCGTGTGCCTAAACCAACCCTTCAGTTTCGATCATGCCTCGATCGAGCGAGTTCACACCGATCTTGCGCGGACCAAGCTCCGCGTTCTATATCACTCGCAGCAATGCGCAAACGGTCCCCAACCGCTCCCTTCTTTCTCCGCGTCAGCACGACGATCGCCATAAGTGATAGCCCTGCGAGCGCTCCAGGATTGATTTCAATTCTCTGGCAGTGCAGCCGCAGATGGGGTCACGTATGCAGCGAATCTCTATGCCGCAACTTTGAGGCGGTTCTTTACCAGTATCGGGTCAGAAACGAGTTGGCAGGTCTATCGTGGCAAAACGGGGCGTCGCGATTTGGACAAGGTGTCAAGGAATCGACGGGACCCCCAGCGTCTCACATTCGAGCTCAAATGCCAGATCGAGTTGATGAGAAGTTCGTCATTGTCCTCTTTGGAATTAGTGGTCTGGACGCATGCGTGCTTTATGGGGGTGAAGCGGACAGAAAAAACGCCCATGACACTTCCGTCGATCCTTGCCCGTGTTCTGGTCGGTCCTTGTGTGACGAACGGACGTCAGATTCGCCGAACGCGTAGTTTCCGCAATAACGCCTGCTATGCGCAGACGTGAGGAGCAAGAATGATACGAGAAGGCGAACCCCGACTCTTGCTGGAATCGGCCGTTCTTGGAGTGGCCGGGGCTTTGGGCGCTCAGCTATTCACCTGGATGCTTCATCTCTCCAACCATTTCTTCCTGTATGGGTTGGCCGGCTACATTCCGCC
Organism: Candidatus Sulfotelmatobacter sp.; assembly: GCA_036376495.1. Lineage (GTDB taxonomy): Bacteria > Acidobacteriota > Terriglobia > Terriglobales > Acidobacteriaceae > Sulfotelmatobacter. The sequence continues at coordinate 290,583 of DASVAE010000036.1, forward strand.
AGACATCGAAAGAGGGCACGCCCTTTACCAGACTACTGGAGCCCACGGTCTCTGGATTATCCCTGCGGTCTCAACGCTTGGGGGCTTACTTTCCGGAATGCTGATTTACCGCTTCGCGCCGGAAGCGGAAGGCCATGGCACAGATGCGGCCGTAATCGCGTTCCACCGCAAGCAAGGAGTGATTCGTACGAGGGTCGCTCCGATCAAGCTTGTTGCCTCAGCCATCACCATCGGGTCAGGTGGATCGGCTGGCCGCGAAGGGCCCATGGCCTTGGTTGCAGCCAGTCTTGGTTCGCTCTGTGCGCGTCTTGCGCACCGCTCCGAACAGGAACGTCGCCTGCTGCTTTTGGCCGGCATGGCTGCAGGGTTAGCAGCAATTTTCCGCACTCCGATGGGAGCTGGCGTATTCGCAATCGAAGTTCTTTACGGCAACATGGAATTCGAGGTCGGGGCTCTCCTCTACACAATGCTAGCCTCGGCTGTGGCGTACACGCTCAGCGGTGTCTTCGCCGGATTCGGGCCGCTGTTCAGAATTCCAAACATTCCTGTGCGAATGTTCTCCGATGATGCGGATTACGCCGCTTTAGGAATTGCCGCAGGGTTGATCGCAACCATATTGCCGCAGGTTTTTTATCGCGGGCGCGATTTCTTTCGCGCGTTACCTGTCCCCGTCTGGATAAAGCCAGCTATCGGAGGTTTAGCCCTGGGCTTCTTGGCGCTTCGGCTGCCACAGGTTTTGGGAGGTGGTTACGGCTGGATCCAATTGGCTATCCAGGGCCAGCTAACGCTTTTCATCCTTCTTCTCCTGATATTCGCAAAAATGATTGCTTTTACCCTGACTGTTTCCTCAGGAGGGTCCGGCGGCGTATTCGCACCCAGCTTGTTCATTGGCGCAATGTTGGGAGGCAGCTTCGCACTCATGCTTCACCAGCCTCCTCAGGTATTCGTCGTTGTCGGCATGGCTTCGGTCTTTGGGGCCGCTGCGCGAGTACCGATTGCGACGATGCTGATGGTCACGGAAATGGCAGGAGGTTATCAGTTGCTCCTGCCCGCGGGCCTAGCCGTCATGATCAGTTATGTACTGCAGGTCTGGCTCTCCTCATATTTCAAGTATCGAAGCTTGTACGAGGGGCAAGTACCAACCCGAGAAGACTCGCCCGCTCACTATATGGAACACATCCAACTTGGACTCAATCTTCTGAGCAAGAGAAACATCCCCCTGACTGACAAGCTTGGACGCATAGACCTGCTGCGTCTGCTGCGGTCCAGAATCCGATTTGATCTGCCGGGTGGACGCCAGCTCACCATGTGTGTGGTAAGTGAGACCAGTCTCCTCGTCGGCAAGACGATACGTATCCTGTACCAGCACCTCGGGGAAAATGATTTCGAACTTGTGGCCACTATGCGGCGGGAACATGTTCTCTTGCCTCACACCGACACGCTTCTGGAAGCCAATGATCGCATCGTATCGATCGCCTCACCTGCTGCCCAGAAAGCGCTAGCGAAATATCTCGGGCCAACGTCTCAGATTGACAAAAATGGAATCCAGATCCCTCTATCGAATGTTGCGGCATAGTTTTTTGATATCACCACTTGAAATCGATCGAGCATCCAATGGAGGACAACATCTCTCCATTCACATCGAGTCTCCTATTACCGACTGGCATCTTTGGGAACCCTAGTCGATCTACAAAATACCGGCGGCAGGAATTCGACAGAGTGTCAAGAAGAAGGACATGTTCTAGGCAGCCTGTCACCTTCCAGCTCAACACGAAAGCCGAATCTTCTCATGCGCAGTTCAATCCCATCGAGTCGTAAAGCCGGTCTGGAAATTGGCGTGCATCATGTTGAGGTGTGATCTCCAACTGTGCACGCTTCGCACCGGCTCGCCCTGGAATGAACCCACCCACATGGACACGCGGGCGAAACATTACGGTTGGTAGAGCAAATTCGCTTTCCAGCGAAAACGGAGGACCTATGACTGCACTCAAGAAAAACGAGCAACACATTCGTGACCGTGTTGGCACAAAGAAGCATCACTCTGTTGCGCGCGCAGCACCAGCTGCAAAGAGCGGTATGGTTGCAATAAGCGGCGAGCTTCCCGTCCATCGGCTTGGGTTTGGCGCAATGCAACTTACGGGTCGCGGGGTGTGGGGAGAACCCGCAGACCGCACCGAGGCCATCGCCGTTCTTCGCAGGGCCGTCGAGTTAGGAATTAACCTTATCGACACGGCCGACTCTTACGGACCCTATGTCGCTGAGGAGCTCATCCGTGAAGCCCTTTACCCCTACCCCGCCGGGCTTGTAATCGCGACAAAGGCAGGATTGGTCCGAACCGGCCCAGATTCATGGATCCCATTGGGCCGCCCCGAGTATCTGCGGCAGGAGTGCGAGATGAGCTTGCGGCGTCTAAGGCTTGAGCGCATCGATCTGTTTCAGCTGCATCGTATCGATCCGAACGTACCGGCCGAGGATCAATTTGGCCTGCTGAGGGACCTCCAGCGGGAAGGAAAGATTCGCCACATCGGACTTTCCGAAGTCGGCGTCGCTGAAATCGAGGCTGCGCGCCGGATCGTTCCCATCGCTACTGTACAAAATCTGTACAACCTAGTTGAGCGAAAGTACGAGGAGGTGCTGAATCACTGTGCCCACGAGAATATCGGGTTCATCCCATGGTTTCCCCTCGCAACCGGCAATCTCGCGAGACCGGGTACTCCACTGCAGTTTATCTCGGAGCGACTGAAGGCCCAACCCTCTCAGGTCGCAATCGCTTGGCTGCTGAGAAAATCTCCGGTGATGCTGCCGATTCCCGGTACCTCGAAGGTCAAACACCTTGAAGAAAATACCTCGGCGGCTCTGATTAAGCTGGATGATGCGGTTATGGAGGAGTTGGATCGACTCTCTAAGAGCGCGCACTCCGAGGCGGCTTGAGGCTTCAAACAAACCTCGATCGCAAATACGGCACTCCCGGACGCGTGGAGCTCAAAGAAGTTCCAGCCGCTTCCTGGGCACAAGACTTGTCGTCAACGGACGGCGCACGATCGTCTAGCTGTGCCCAAGGGCAAACTCGCTGGTCGACGCGTCGCAAGTAAAAGCGGTATAAAAAGCGAATGGTGATTAGTGCCACCAATCTGATTAGCACAAAAACTCGCCAGTTTTAGGTTGAGTCATGGTGATTGGCCTCTGGTCCCCCGCGAGCAGATGATTCTGGCTGCTTATTCCGCCGAACCAATTCGTCGAGGCTGAACGGGAAATTTGCAGATGTCGCTAGGAGCAGTGCGCCGCCGGCAGCTGAAAAGACCGACGAATCGAGGGGCGCTTTCACTCCCAAAGCCGTCGTCATAGCCAGGGCAAAGCTGGCCAGAAGAACTCCACTTAACAAAGCAATGGTGCGAGTTTTCCAACCGAGAACGAGGAGAATCCCGAAGAGAATTTCAGCAGCCGTGGCGATAATCGCTAAAGCGGGGATCGTTGCCGCGGGCAAAAACCAATTCAGCCTGGCCGTATAGGCCACATACCGAGCATAATTACCCCATGCCACATTGGGCTGTCCGTAAACTCCCCAGAGACCAAATCGGTCTGCGACCGCAGACAAAAAAGAGATCCCCAGAGCGAGACGTAGAAATACCGAGCTGACCGTTGGCAAACCCGTCCATCGTGTGTTCATCATTGCTGCCTTACTTGGCGGGCACCAGTATCGGCGCGCCTTTGGTTTTCACGAAAAACACGACGAATTTCGCCGGTTCGGTTTTACTTGCATTCCGCCCAATGAGGTGGATATCATCCGGGCCTTCGTAGAAGGTCTGACCAGGCGTCAGAGTCAATTCCTTTCCTCCTCTGACCTGCATCACGACCGAGCCTACCAGCACATAAACAAACGCATAGGCGTTGTGCCGATGTATCTCGTCCGAATGCCCAGGCGGATACTCCACCGTGATCATCACACCTTCTTTGCCGGGACACTCTGTCAGGTCTTTGGACATGAGCGGCGTTACCTTAGCCTCTTGTGCGATCAGCGTGGTGGACATGAGACATGCAACCACGAGAACTAGTTTTGTGAACGTCATATGTTGATCCTCCGCTTAGTCGCCGCCATTTGACTTCGTCGTGTGTGTGGATGAGCCGACTTCACGCAGCTTTTTGTGCTGCGGAATGAGTGGCCCAAGTTTCGAAACCGGTTTCGCCGGGTCGTGCGCTAGTGGCAAGAAGCAGTGGCTTCTCCCTGACTCTCGCCCAAACCTAAAGTTTGTTTGGGTCAGAGATGATTTTGTGGAGATCAAACTGCACCACTCCAGCGCGAAGGTCTGTCTTTTCCCACTAACCGGGGCACGAACATTGCTATGCATCAGTTGTCCCGTTCGTATGAACCAGCCACTGAAGCGGACGAGGGCGGAATCCAAGCTCGCGTTTGGCCTTCGCGTTTGAGGCACCCCGGAGTTGGGTCGCGTAGTACACGGCGTCAGGTCCGGCGGTCTCAAGGGCTTGCCGTTCAGAGAGGTGCGGTGGTGCGAGCGCTCCGCAATAACGAGCAAATGCTGTCAACCACACGCGCTGCTCGCTGGGATTGTCATCCACGATGTTGTAAGCTCCGGGCGCGCAAGCCAGCGCTCTGACCGTGGCGTCGGCCGCATCGTCGATGTGAATCCAGCTCCAGACTCCCTGTCCGTGGCCGATGATCGGCACCTGCTGCTGACGCACCTGTTCTCCCACATCGCCATCGGAAATGAACCACGTGCCGGGTCCGTAAAAGAATCCGTAGCGGAGGGCGACGGCCTCGAACTCGGTTCGACTTAGAGTCATAGCCTCGAGCTGGGCGTAGCGCTGTGCACCGGCGGCGACGGCCGCGGAGGCACCGTAGGCGAAGCGTTCGCCTTCGTCAGCCAGATCCCTGCCTGGTGCATACCAAAATCCGGTGGATTGCAGGAGGAAGCGACGCACGCCCGTTTGCTGTGCCGCCGCGATCAAGTTTTTGTTGCCCTCCAGCCGCACGCGAGCGTCCCGCTCCGCCGCAGCTTTCATCTCGGTGGGAGTGTAATGTTTGGGCAGCGATGTCAGCTCGTTGATGATGACGTCCGGCCGAACCTTCACCGTGGCGGCGCTGACCGACGAGGCATCGAGCGCGTCGGCTATGACGGGTTCGGCCCCCGAGTCGGAGAGAGGGGCGCTGGAGCTTTGCGAGCGAACCATGCCGAAGGTGGTGTGCCCTGCCAGCCTCAGGCGCTTAATCAGCGAGCGTCCGATCGCCCCCGTCGCTCCCGCAATAAGCACTTTCATGGGTTCTCCTCGCTACGACCGAGAGACTTCCGAACTCCCCGCCTATAATCGTCCATAATAATGATCTTCCATCGTCCGCTCATCGCGCTTTTGCATTCAATTACTTCTGGACTTCCGAATCGACTACTCCTCCTTCGAAGTAAAACGACACGGCTCCGCCGAGTACTCCAGTTAGCCCGGACCAGAAGACAACCATCGCAGGGTACCGTCAGGCTGCAATGCTCAGCACGATCTTGCCGCGCTTATGCGGCTGACCGAGCATTTCGTGTGCTGTGCGGGCTTGTTCCAGGGGGAGTACGCTCCCTACGTTCGTCGCGAGTTTTCCGCTGTCGAATAGTCGTGAGATTTCGTTCAGTCGCGCTGTAGTTACGTCTACATAAAAGTACGCTGCTCGAACGCCATAACGCTTTTGTGCCGCCTCAGGAACAGGTGATACGACAGAAACAAGAATCCCGCCTGGCTTCAGAACTCGAAGCGAACGCTCCTGCGTCTCTCCACCAACCGTATCAAGGACAATGTCCACTCCGTTCAATGACTCCTCGAGTTGCTCCGTTTCATAGTCCAAAACTTTTTCAGCACCCAGACCTCTGACATAGTCCAACTCGGCCGAGGCGGCGGTCGCTACCACATGAAGGTCGAAGAGCTTGGCCAGCTGTACGGCGTAAGCACCAACATTGCCCGCGGCTCCATGGATGAGGACGGTTTGCCCGGCGACTGCATGGGCATAATCGAAGAGCATCTGCCAGGCGGTGACTGTCCCAATCGGAGCTGAGGCGGCCTGGATGAAGGTTAGAGTTTTTGGTTTTTGAGCGATCATTCTGGCCGAAGGCAACGCATATTCTGCATATGCTCCGGTGAGTTGCTCGTTCGTTGCCCCATAGACTTCATCGCCAGGCTTGAAGCCCGAAACTTCAGTCCCAATTGCTTCCACGATACCTGCTAGCTCGTAACCAAGAATAAGGGGCAAATGTTCATTGGGCAGCCTGCCTTCGCGAACCAGCGCGTCCCAATTGCCCACCCCGGCCGCTATAACGCGGACCAGCAGTTGCCCGTCGGCCGGTTCCGGCCGGGGCAGGTTAACGTTGGTGATGACACTCGGTGGACCGAATTGAAGTACTTGGGCTGCTTTCATCTGTCCTCCTCTAAAAGTACGTTGGACTCGCGATCAGTATCGAATTAATAGGCTCTTCATTTACCAACTTGCTTGTCGCACCGTCGGCTGGCGGGAACCGCTTCAGGCGGCCTTCCCTGGTACTTCCAATCAACCGAGTACACCGGCATCCTGAGTTCGAACTACCACTTGTGATTCCAGCTTCAATCTGTCGACGCCACCGTGCTCGTGGATTCATATTGCTTTCATTGGAGCCCTGAGTCCCCTATCGGTTTCGAAGTTATGGTGCACTTTGCGCTCCACTCATCGCTGATCCCTTTACTCCTCGAACCCGTTTCAGCGCCTCACTAAGAGTCTCGAGTTCAGATGACCAAGCATGATGGGCGAACACGACGCTCATAGCTGCGTCGCTATTTGGACAGAGTGTCAGCGGACGGACATGCTCCTCGCCGAAGTCCCGCATTTCCTATTCCGACGCGATGCAGAATCGACGGACTGCGAGCCTCGCCTCACGAGCACCGAAACTCACCCGCAATATGAGCCGTTTCGCTCCTCGTTCGCCGCAGGTCCCGGGCTTGGCATTCGCTGCAACAAAGAGGAGTTTGCAATCTGGAAACCACGACCGTCTAGGTTCGCGTGGTTCGTGGCAGCCGGCGTGCTCACTGCAGGAATGATGATGTGAGGTTTTGCGAGACCAAAGATTACGTTTTTCCGATCAGCAACTGTGACTTGAGCCAGCTCGCTCTTTCAGCGTAGGAAAAGTTCTAATGGGTATCATCTCACAAGGTTTTTTCGGCAAACACGCTGTGGCAGATGTGAAGCTACCGCCAGGGGGATACCTAACAACTGATTTCCCGGTCCTGTCAGCTGGGCCGACTCCGCACATTCCGCTCGAAAAGTGGGAGTTTACGATCGATGATGGAACGAAGGTTTTGCGGCGATGGGATTGGCAATCGTTTCGGGATCTGCCCACCGAGAACATTACTGTCGATCTGCACTGCGTGACGCGATGGTCGAAGCTCGGCACGCATTGGGAAGGCGTGTCTCTCGCCACCATCCTTGGCGAGATAGAATCCGACGCCGACTATGCAAATTCGGCCGGCGTCCGGACAACCATCCAGGATTGAGTGATCTGGGGCTATAGCTTTCTGGTATCGCTTTATCGATAACCGCCGGCGACATTTCGTCTCAGTCCCGGAATATCGGAGTGTATTGAGGTCATTTGAGGAACCGCAGCTCACACGCTTGTAACGGGCACCGAGGGGACACATGCCCAAGATCCGGTTGCTGATTGCCTCCGCGCATCTAATCGTCCGGAGTGCTCTCGGTACACTCTTGAAGGGCGTGCGGGATTTCGATGTGGTTGGCGAAGTGGACCTCTCTCACCTGCTCAGAACTCCGGTGCAACTCTCGCCGGACGTTTTTCTCGTCGAGCTAACCGAGGCCGGACTTCGTGGACTAAAGCTAGCGGCTGACCTAATGCGTGCAGCGCCAGAAGCTGCCGCCGTAATCCTAACTTCGAACGAAAACCCAAGCTATGTAAAGTCAAGTCTCGCGACGGGCGTGAGGGGTTACGTTTTAAGGTCGGCAAGAAATGACGAGCTTTATGAGGCGATTCGAATCGCCTATCGCGGCAGACGGTATATAGATCCACGCCTCAGCGATTCCATTGCCGACCTGCTACTGGGCACTCCCGGCGCAATGCGCAGGCCCGATGTGAAGCGCCTCAGTGGCCGCGAGTCTCAGGTTCTCCGTGAGATTGCAATAGGATTTACGACCAAGGCTATTGCATCGAAATTCGGCGTGAGTGTGAAAACGATACAGACTTATCGTGCAAGAATCTACGAAAAATTGGGGCTTCATACACGCGCCGATCTTGTGCATTACGCGATCGCGCAAGGGATGTTGGAGTTGGTTGAAAATGCCGATTGAAGGCTGCGCAACGCCTGCGCTGCAAGTGCAAGATGAGAGATTCTAGGGAGCTGCACAAATGATGCACCGTGGTTTTTGGATACTGTGCCGCAGTTGTTTGTTCCCAGTTCGCTTACCCTACGAGTTTCCAAGGATATGTGTCCACGATTTCAAAGAGAAAAACGCAAGCGCCCTATTGGCGTGCCCCGCTTGCGGGCATGTACGTCGTTACCGTCGGGCAGATCTCAAAAGGATCAGCTTCCGGATTCCCGATCCCTTTCGCCTTAAAAAGGCCGTGCTGTACGCAGTAGATCTTGGTTGTGCGAACCGGCAGTGCCAACACACGGTCAGGATATATGCCGTTGCAGCGACGACCGTGAGCGTGGCGTCATTATTGGAACTCTGGAAGCACTGGGTGATACATATCCGCTGTCAGGGACATCCCTTCAGACCGCTTTCACGAAGAACCTGGGGAATTTATGGCGCTTATGGGCCGAGGTGATGTCGATCTGGGACATGCTTTTCATTTTTTCAGAGAGAGACTCCGGTTTTGTTCTCACACTTTGTAGGATGTTGTCGGTTTTATGGCTTACGCCGCACACCGTATGGACCGTGACTATGGTGACTCAGCATACTCGCGATATGCCTTCTCCATCATTGTTGCAAGAGCGTATTCGCGAGTTGTGTGCGAAGGCCCTTAGGGCGTCCGACCCCGAATGCGAAGAAGTACTCCGAGAGCTCAGGAAACTTCTACACGAACATTCCGACACGTTGCGGAAGCTCGCGGCAGACAAACTCTCAAACGCATAACATCCGGCCAGGCAGGCGATGCGTGTTCGAACATCTCCGCTGATCGTTTGCTCAGGGCCGTTCGCCCGGTTTTGGCGACGACAGGCCGGAGGATTGGTTGCTTCCGTCGATTTCAACAACAGAGCCGCCATTGGGACCTTCGATCCGGCCCACCATTAATTGCATCTGGAGTTCCTCGATGTGGAGATACATCGCCCGTTGAACCTCGACGGTAAGGCTTTGAACTGTTCTAAGATCCTCAGTTGTGAGCAGCAACTCAACGAGTCGTTCGATCTCATCCTTCCACCGCACGACGATCTCCACAGGCTTCGAATCCACTCCCGGTACCTACACAACGGGCTCGCCGGAGCATGACCCCGGCGAGCCGTTTCGCGCCTCTCGTCACGGGGGAGGGCGGTGGCGCGCGCTGTGCGACGGGGGATCGCAAACAGGTAATTCCCCAAAGTTCCTCGTTATTATTGCGCAGTAGAATTTGTGAGTCTGTCGGGCTAAATCCGGACAGGATAGTCACAACTGCTAATTGTTAGCGTCCGAGTTATCTGCGGGTACATCAACAAATACTCGCGCCAGCAATTCCTTCGCTCCCTCGTCGCCCCGGTCGGCGTAGGCTTGCAGTTTGGTTATTGCTTCCTGGCGCGTTAATTTAGTGGCGGTTGGCTTTTCGTAATATTTCAGATTCCGTGGACCGTGATTATTATTCATTTCCATTTCTCTCACAAATAGCCGACAAGCTGAACTCAGCTGTCAATCTCAGTGTGCCGCGATGGGAGGTTGCGAGTCTGTCGGGCGAATGCCGACAGCCTATCTACACAGTTCTTCTTAGCCTCACAGGCTTTCGCGTGTGCGTGCGCAAACATTCCTTCGAGCAAGGTTTTCATTGCTGGGCATTCCTGTTCTTGGAACATACTGTTTGAGCCCCACAGGCCTCAGTGCATCCTACGCGACAACGGAGCGTGCTCATTCGCCAAGAGAGTCTTTGTTACAGAAATGCCAAATCCTGTCAGTTGTTTGTACCGACACCCGTCGGCAGCTGTAGACATTTGTGCCTACAGACGAGCTTTGTTGAGATTGATAAAGTAGCGCTAGTCGACCCGGCTTCGATTGCTCAGCCGTGAGGTCTCCAATAGACCGAAGTGCTTTCTAAGATCCGAGTGCCGCGAATTGTGGGTGAGGAGCACTGAGTTCGAACCGTCAGCATGTAACCCTGTACAACAAAGAAGGTTCAGCCAACTATTCGCAGTTTGGGCGCGTTCAAGTAAAGGCCAAGGCCTGTAGAGCCTCAGCGGGAATCGTAGAACAGGGCTTCAGAGTGATCGTCAAGGAACTGACAGACCCTCCCGTCCCACACAATCTGCGCAGCCCCAGGAAAGAAATGGGAAAGATTCGCGTTCTGGTGGCCTCCGATTATGAAATGGTCCGGAGTGGTCTTCGCCAACTGCTTAAAATAGACCCAGAGTTTGATCTTCTGACGACTGATGCTGACCTCGGAAAAGGTTTACCCTATCTTTGTCAGACACTCTCACCCGACGTTCTACTGATCGAAGTCGCCACGAATAGTTCATCAGCGCTACGCGTTCCGGCCAATGTACTGGCCGCCGTCCCGCATCTGCGCATTTTACTCGTCAGCCCGGATCAAAACAGTGCGTACGTGCGCGCCGTATTTGCAACCGGTGCATTAGGTTACATCCTCAAGTCCGCTGCTCGATCCGAACTCGTCCAGGCAGTCAAGCAAATCTACCGGGGCCGGCGCTTTATAGATCCTCGTCTGAAGGATTCCCTCTCAGAGGATCTCCTTAGCCCCATCACGGCCCCCGAGGCCCGCTCCCACAAACGTCTCAGTAGGAGAGAAATTGAAGTCCTACGTGCTGTTGCATTGGGCTTTACGACTCGGGAGATATCCAAGGAACTGAAGGTAAGCCAGAAAACCGTGCAGACCTATCGCGAGCGAATTTACAAGAAACTTGGGTTGCAAAAGCGCGCTGACCTGGTTCACTACGCCCTCGCACACGGACTTGTTGGCGGGGAGCATTAGCCCCACAACTGATCGAAGAGTCTCGATGGATGGCGCCAGGCGCTCATCTGCCGAGATCAATCGGGGCCAGACAAGCCTACCGGGATTTGGCGACTGCTCGATACTGTTCCGAAGGCTTTGGTACCGGCTTCGTGAGATCGTCATCTTGTCCGGTGCGACCCGTGCAAAAACCTAAGGTATGTATTCCCGTCGTCCAGCTCAATCAATGCTGCCACAATATTTGAGGTGCCTCAAGCGGCACAGACGCCTTCAGTGCGCAGGGGACAACTCGCGGCGTATAGTCGGTTGCCGGGCGGTTCGCCGGGACTTTAGCGGAGTACAGAATGTGGTTGTTCGGAGCGTCAGGCTGTCGGACCACGTCCATCTTCTGGCGGAAAGTACCGCTGTCAGTCCCAGCTTCCGCATAGAGTTCAATGACCGCAGCATTGGGGCAGAGTTCTCCAAAAAACACCTGAACTTCAAAAATGTAGTTGGGGCCTTCTTTCTGGGAGATTACCGTGCCAAATCGCACGTCAGACCAATGTTGTCCCAGAGACTTTGACCAATTTGACAGCTCGATACCAAGCTCGCTTCGATTCATAGACCGATCGAGATAGGCAGTGCACGCGGGTAGGTAGTACCTTTCAACATACTCCCGCACCGTGCGATTCGACGAGAATCTCGGTGTCAACTGCAACATGCTAGCACGCATTTTTGCGACCCAAGCGGCTGGAATTCCTCGTTTATCCCGATTATAAAAAGCGGGAACAACTTCTTTTTCGAGAAGATCGTACAAAGCGTCCGCTTCATGCGCGTCCCAACCAGCGTCATCCCCATGCTCCTGTCCATCTCCAATGGCCCAGCCCAAGTCCGGGGAGTAGGCCTCGGCCCACCAGCCATCAAGTTCGGACAAGTTCAGCCCGCCGTTCACCAGAACCTTCATGCCACTAGTACCGGACGCTTCCCAGGACCGACGGGGAGTATTCAGCCACAGATCCACGCCCTGAACGAGATGCGACGCCAAAAGAACATCGTAATCGTTGAGGAAGGCTACACTCGAGCGAACATCAGAACGTGAAATGAAGTCATTCCACTGCTTGATCATCGCCTGGCCACTATGGTCTTCGGGATGCGCCTTGCCGGCGATGACGAGTTGCACCGGACGTTGTCGATTGGTGAGGATACGGAGCAGCCGGTCTCGATCGTGAAGTAGAAGATCGGGACGTTTGTACGTTGCAAACCGGCGTGCGAAGCCGATCGTCAGCGATTCCCGATCGAAAATGGAATTGCCTTGCGCAATCTCGAGTGGACTGGCGCCCTGGTAGGTGCGCTGCCGTGACAAGCGCTGCCTTGTGTACTCAACCAGAGCTTCACGCGCTCTAGTGCGAAGGTCCCAGAGTTCCTCGTCAGTTGCGCCCCTCAAGCCCTCGACAGTCTCGAGCGCTCCCCGCCAGCGCTCTTTGCCACATTTGATGGTCCAAAGCTTGTCCGCCTCAACGGAGTCCCATGTCGGAACGTGAATTCCGTTTGTCACGTAGCCGACGGGCACCTCAGCCTGGGGCCACCGTGGAAAGAGTGGCTGGAAGAGTCTCTTGCTGACCGCACCGTGCAGTTGGCTGACGCCATTGACAGCCCCGCTTCCGCGGACGGCAAGAAACGCCATGTTAAAGGGCTCAGAAGCGTCGAACTGGTTCCCCCTGCCCAGGCGCAAGAGATCGTCGAATTCGACTCTCAGTTCGTGCTCGGCATATCTTTGCAGATACTGCTTGATCAGTGCCGGCGGGAAGCGGTCACAACCGGCTTCGACCGGCGTGTGTGTCGTGAACAGATTTCCGGCTCGCGTCACGGCGAGAGCAACGTCGAAGGGCTGATGCTGCTCTTCCATATAACTGAGAGCCCGTTCCAGCACCACCAACGCAGCATGTCCTTCGTTCAGATGACAAACCTCCGGGCGAATCCCAAGCGCGTACAAAAGCCTCCAGCCAGCCAAGCCTAATACGATCTCTTGCTGGAGCCGTAACTCAGGCCCGCCACCGTATAACTGACTGGTAATACAGCGATGCGTCGGCAGGTTGGCGGGGTCGTTGGTGTCCAGCAAATACAGTTTGGTTCTGCCCACATTAACTTCCCATGAGCGGACCCAGACGGTCGCCTCCGGCAGATGCAACGGAATGCGCAGCCACTCGCCTATTGCGTCGCGAAGCGGTTTGATGGGCAATTGTCCGGGATCGTTGAAAGGATAAACCGCTTGCTGAAAGCCATTGCGATCGATGTACTGGCGGAAATATCCTTGCTGATAAAGTAGGCCAACCCCGATGACTGGGACGCCCAAATCACTTCCCGCCTTCAGCAGGTCTCCCGCTATATTGCCCAGCCCCCCAGAGTAGATTGGGAGCGCCTCGCTCAACATGAATTCCATGCTGAAGTAAGCGACGCATTTGAGAGGCGTTCCGGGATGTGTCGTCTGAAACCACGCTGGTCCACCTTCCACCGCGCGTTTTTCGGTGGCCATTTGGTTTGCCTTTTTGCGAAAAATGGGGTCAGCAAACGCGTCCCGGGTCGTTTGTCGCGAGACAGTCTGAAGGACGACCCACGGATTGTGTGTCAGTTCCCACAGTTCGGGATCGAGTCGTCTCCAGAGTTCGTCGGTGGCGTGATTCCAGCACCAGCGTAGATCCAACGCTAGCTCGGTGAGCACAGCCAACAGAGGATCTGGGGTTAAACTTTCGGCCATAGATGCAATGTTCGGTTTCGAAACCTGCGTTCAATCAAGCAGCCCGACGAAGGGTGTGAAGCTGCGAGGTCATGACCTCTGTCCTAGCGATGATGCCTCAGCCCAGATCACTTCTGCCACCCCCCTCCCAGTGCCCGATACAGTTGGACCAAGCTGCGAAATTCGTCACCTTGCGCACTGGCGAGTGAAAGTTCGGCGCCGTACAGCGATCTCTGGCTATCCAGAACTTCCAGATACGTCGTAGTTCCTCCTTTATAACGAAGAGTGGAGATGCGAACCGATTCCTTAAGGTCAGCAACTGTCTCCTCCTGGCGAACGCGGACTTGATGCAGCTTGTCATAGCCAATTAACGCATCGGAAACATCGCCAAAGGCACGTAAGATGGTTTGACGGTACGCAAGTAAAGCTTGCTCGTGCTGAGACTCGGCAAGATGCAGATTCCCGCGCAGAGCCCCTCCGGTGAAAATCGGCTGGGCGATTTGTGCACCATAGGAATAGATCCCGATTTGGGTGGGAAACACGCTGCTAAAAGCAGAGCTTCGTCCGAAGGAGCCTCCTCCGGATCCGGTCAGTGCAATCTGTGGAAAGAACTGGGCTTTGGCAACGCCGATTTCAGCATTGGCTGCAATCAGGATCTGCTCCGCTTCGCGAATATCGGGACGACGCTCAAGGAGTGAAGATGGCAAACCGGGGGGCACCTCCGGCGGAAGCTTTTGATCGACCAAGCTGAGCCCACGCGGTACGCCATTCGGATAGTTGCCAAGGAGAATATTGAGGGCATCTTCTTCCTGGCCGATTTCGCGCTCCAAATTTGGGATGTCAGCGTTGGCAGTGTCCAGGACCTGCTGCGCCTGCAAGACGTCAAGCTTCGTGGCGACGCCGTGCTCGAGACGCAGCTTCGTCAGCTTGACCGAATCGGTTTGAGTGGTGACTGTTTGCTGGGTGATCCGCAGTTGCAGGTCCAGCTGTAAAAGGGTGAAGTAGTCGTTCGCCACATCACTGACCAGCGTCAAGACAACTGTGTGTCTCGCATCCTCTGTAGCCAACAACTCAGCGCGGGCAGCCTCGTTAGCACGTCGCAATCGGCCGAAGAAATCCAATTGAAACGCCGCATCTCCCAGAAGCGTAAGAAAGTTGTATTTGGCTTGAAAGCTATTTTCCTTGCCGCCACTGAAATTGGCGCCAGCCCCTACTTGGGGAAAGACGCTCGAACGCGTAACCGCAAGCTGAGCGCGCGCAGCGTTGATTCGTTCAGTCGCAATTTCCAGATCATAATTTTGCTTAAGCGCCGTCCGGATCAGGTCCTGCAGTTTCGGATCCTTGAATACCTGCCACCAAGGCAAGTCAGCATAAGACGCTGACTCAGCCATGATCTGTGCGTTGTCGGCCAGATCACGAAATGTGTTTGGCGTCTGTAAAACTGGCCGATGATACTTCGGCCCCACCATGCAAGCGCTCAGAAAGGCTGTACACAACATCGCGGCAATCAAATGTTTGATTCTCACGTTCGGACGCATGTTCAATCTCCTGTCGCGGGTGAAGGAGCCTTCAGTGCGCCGGACGCGGGTTCCCTGCCCGAATTCGACCACTTCTCGACGGCATAGTAGATCGCCGGTACAAAGAAAATGCCGATAACGCTGGCAGCGACCATGCCACCGATAACGGTGGTTCCTAAAATCCGACGCGCTACCGCTCCCGCACCAGTCGCAGTCCATAGCGGAATACAACCGAAGATAAAAGCAAAGGACGTCATCAGGATTGGTCGCAGGCGGAGCCTCGCGCCCTCGAGCGCCGCTTGGGCAAGAGCTTTGCCTTTTTCGTATTCATCTTTTGCGTACTCCACGATCAGAATTGCGTTCTTGGCCGTCAGACCGATGAGCATGACGAGTCCGATTTGAGAGTAGACGTCGTTTTCGATCTGGACCAGGTAAGGAGGTAGAAACCAACCGAGCACTACCCGTCGCAACCAAAGAACCGCAAAAGCTCCGAACACCGCTACAGGCGTGCTAAGCAGGACGCTGAACGGCAGCGACCAGCTTTCGTAGAGGGCCGCCAGAATGAGGAACACAAACAACAGCGAGAGGCCAAAGATAACCGAAGGCGGCACGCCTTGTCTCGCTTGCTGCTCCTGAAATGAAATTCCAGAATAATCAAAGCCCATTTCACGGGGCATCGTCTGCTTGAAAACATCTTCAAGGGCCGCCGTCGCTTGGTCCGCACTGAATCCCGGCGCGGCACTGCCGTTGATTTGAGCGGAGCGGTATTCATTAAAGCGCTGAGTAAATTCCGGGCCAAGGCGTGATTTGATGTTAATCAGTGTGGAGAGGGGCACGCTTTGTCCCTTATTATTGAGAACATAAAACCGCCCGACGTTCTCAACGTTGGCGCGGTCTTCGCCTTCCGCCTCTACATAAACCTGCCACTGTCGACCGAAGCGGTTGAAGTAATTGATGAAAACACCGCCCATGAAGGCTTGGATGGTGTGGTAAACATCAGACAGGTTCACACCTTGCTTCAGAACCTTATCCCGGTCGACATCAATAAACTTCTGCGGAACATTGGGCAAAAAGGTTGTATTGATGGTGCCAATCTCAGGACGCTTGCGCGCAGCCTCAAGAAACGTGTTGACGTTCTTCGCTAGGAACTGAACGTCGGAGCCGGACCGGTCTTCGAGCAGGAAGGTAAATCCTCCGGCGGTGCCAACACCAGGAATCGCAGGAGGAGAAAAGCCGAATACAACTGCTTCCGGGACATTGCTGAACCTGCGGTTCAAATTGGCCTTCAGGGTCTGAAATTGTTCGGCTCGCGATGTGCGATCGTCCCAAGGCTTGAAGGTGACGAAGAATGTCGCGTTATAGGTCGTACGAACGAAGCTCAACAGACTAAAACCGACGAAGACCGTTGAGTATTGAACGCCCGGCGCATCCATGATGATTTTCTCTACATTGGCCACGGCGGCGGTCGTTCGTTCCAATGACGCCGCGTTCGGCAGTTGAACGGACACATAGGCATAGCCTTGGTCTTCATCCGGAAGAAAGCTGGTCGGGACGCGATGGGCAAAAAATCCAGCGGCCACCGCAAACGCGACAAGCAATACTGCCGCAACAACCACCTTCTGAAGGAGAACTCCACTCCAACGTACGTAACCGGTATTCACCCGCTCGAACACACGGTTAAACCAGTCGAAAAATCTGCGCAACAGTCCATGGCTCGGTTGTTTTGGACGAAGCAGGAGAGCGGCCAGAGCTGGACTGAGCGTGAGCGCGTTGAAGGCGGAGAACAGAACGGAAATCGCAATGGTCACCGCAAACTGCTGATAAAGTCGTCCCGTAATGCCGGGGATGAAAGCAGTGGGCACGAAAACGGCGGATAGCACGAGTGCGATTCCTATGACCGGACCGGAGAGTTCCTCCATCGTCTTCAATGAGGCAGCTTTCGGGGGAAGTCCTTCTTCGATGTGCCGCTGGACGCCTTCGACAACAACGATCGCATCGTCAACAACCAGCCCGATCGCCAGAACCAGACCGAATAGAGAAAGTGTATTAATCGAGAAGCCGAATAGCGGGAACAGAACGAATGTTCCCACCAGCGATATCGGCACAGCCAGCAGCGGAATCAAGGTGGCGCGCCAGCCCTGCAGGAAAACATAAACGACCAGAATCACCAGTACGAGGGCGATCACCAAGGTCCTGACGATTTCTATAATTCCTTGCGTTACCGAGAGAGTCGTGTCCACGGAAACGACGAAGTCCATATCCTGCGGAAACCGCTCCTTCAGTTTCGTCATGAGCTTCTTGACGCCATTCGCGGCATCCACCGCGTTCGATCCGGGTAGTTGATAAACCGCGATAACCGCTGCAGGTTTGCCGTTGAAGCGGCTGGCAGCGCTGTAATCCTGCGACCCCAGTTCAATACGGGCGACATCACGAACACGGACGGTACCTCCATCCGGTGTTTCTCGCAGCACGATCTGACCAAATTGTTCAGGCGACACCAAACGGCCCTGGGCCAAAACGGTATAAGTCAACTCCTGACGGCTGGGGGCAGGCGGGCCTCCGGCCTTCCCCGCTGGATTAACGGTGTTCTGCGCTTGAACGGCGCTAATAATTTCAGGAACTGTGATCCCCAGCTTTGCCAGTTTGTCGGGGTTCACCCACATTCGCATCGCGTATTGGCCAGGGCCGAACACCTGGACATTGCCGACGCCGGGCGACCGAAGGATCGGATCAACGAGATTGATATAGGCGTAATTCCCCAGAAAAGTCGCGTCATAGGTTCCGTGCGGCGAGTAAACAGGGATCAACATGAGGGGAGCCGTGACGGATTTTCGTACTGTGATTCCGTACTTGGTCACGTCCGGCGGAAGCTGCGAAGCGGCCTGCGTTTCACGCGACTGCGCGAGAATGAAATCATTATTGGGGTCGGTCTTTGCATCGAAATTCACGATCAAGCTCGTGGTCGAGTTTCCCGTGGCGTTCAGGGAGTACATATAATTCATGTTGTCCACACCGTTCATCTGCTGTTCGAGAGGCGTGGCCACCGCTTGTTCCAGAGTTTGCGCATCGGCGCCCACGTACGTGGCGAGGATCTGGATTTCGGGTGGAGCGATCTTCGGGAACTGGGCAACCGGCAGTCTAAGGATGGTCAGTGCGCCGCTCAGCACTAGCACGATCGAGATCACCATCGCGACAATCGGACGATTGATGAAGAACTTTGACATGACTCACCTACCCGTTGCGTTCGCGGTGAATGGCTTTGGATTAACGCGCATGCCGGGGCGGACCTTCTGAGTTCCCTCCACCACCACCAGGTCCCCGGGCTTGAGCCCATCTGAGATCACCCAGCGGTTGTCAGTCTGCACCCCAACTGTGACTGGCCGAATTCCGATCTTGTTGTCGCCATCCACTACGGCTACCTGATAGCTCCCTTGCAACTCTGAAACTGCCCGCTGTGGCACAAGGAGCGCATCGTGTTGCACGTCGATGAATACCCGCACTTTGGCATAACCGCCTGGCCGCAAGATGTTGTTGGGATTGGGAAACAGTGCGGCGATGCGGATTGTTCCAGTGCTCTCATTCACCTGGCGATCGGCGAAATCAAATGATCCCAGGTGCGGATACGTAGATCCGTCCGCCAACACTAGCTCGATCCTCAGAGTTTTTTGGTCCGCTCGCGTACTTGCTTCGGTGGGGAAGCGTTTTCTGAAAGAGAGATACTGAGGCTCTCCTACCGTGAAATAAACTTTGATCGGGTCAACCGTAGAAACCGAAGTCACCGCCCCGCTCCCTGGGCCGACCAGAGCACCTACCTGGAGTTGCGCCTGGCCCGCGATGCCATCGATCGGCGCTACGAGCCGCGTAAAGTCGAGGCTAATCTTTGCAGTCTCGACAGCGGCCTGAGCAGTTTGGATCTGAGCTTTGGCGGTTTCGACGCTGGCAATCGCTGCGAGGTTGTTTTGAACGGCATTGTCGAGATCCTGTTGGGTTGCGGCTTGCTCTTTCGCCAGTGGAGTGTATCGCTTGACGTCAAGCTCGGTGCGTCCCTGCACCGCTTCTGCATTGGAAAGCTGAGCTTTCGCTTGGGCCAACTGGCCTTCTGCCTGGTCCAGCGCCGCCTTAAACGGCCGGGGGTCGATCTGAAAAAGGAGTTGCCCTTTCTTGACGAACGAACCCTCCTGATACCCCTGTATCAGCAGATACCCTGTTACCTGGGCTCTGACGTCGGCGTTGACGAACCCGTCGAGCGTGCCAATCCACTCGTGAATAATGGGGACATCTTGCTGCTGGACCTGCACCACCTGAACATCAGGAACACTTCCCGGAGCGGCCTGCGCATGCCTGTGCGGGCGAATTGCTCCCACGATCAATCCAATCACGATGAGGGCGACTACTCCGCCGCCCCAGAGGTAGCGTTTTGACGTGTTCATGTTCATCTCCGCCGGTGCCGCGATGAAGAAGTAGTATGGAGGCCTGCAGTCAACGGCAATTAGTCCAGAAGACGGAGGGGCCCACTGCAAAGTTGAACAGCGCGACTCCCGCATCGCCAAGACGATCTGCTCGTTCCCAGCGACGCAACCGGCGATTGCTGGCGATGTAACCCAGAATCTCTTCATTAACCATCCTTCACTCCTCGCTTCACACTTAATTAGCTGGTCTGGAGACACATCCTTAGGGCAATTCTTCGTGGTCGATCACCGCAAGTCGGTTTGCTCTCTGCATTTGCCATGTGGAGTCGGTGTGGTTCAAGCGAAACTGGAATGAAACCCTCTTCCCTTCTCTGCCCCGGTACTTGCCTCGCCCTGCGATCAAATTTCCCGCGGAGCGTTTCCCGTCTCAGCCCTATATTTGCCTTCCCCGACGAACCAATTGCACGCTCTGTGCCATGACCCGTGCGATGGTTTCCTTGTCAGACTCAGCCTTAGCCCGCAGCCTTCGACGCATCTGTCAAAGACCAATGTCGGTTGAACGACTCAGTGGCGGCCTATAGACATGGCGCACTTTGTTTCAAAGCGCTGCAATCTGTCTCAGCACCAGTTCCGATAGCTAGTTTTTTTTGAACCGGAATTACCAATGCTCGGCCTCTGAATTGCGGCGATAGCGCTATTGCGGGTCCTGCGGTGACGATTCGTGAACGCGAGCAGTGGATCGTCCAAAGATGCAAGGAGGCGCAGATGGCTGCAATAACTCGAGCAACAACAGGAGGCAGTGGTAAGTCCGATCGGGAGCAGCGGAATTAAAAGTGAAGGTGAGCAGATGGAAGATAACTTGCAGTTCCAGTGAAGAGGCACATGACCAAAGGCGACAAGTCCTATGAAACAGACATGCGACGGCCATTCCACATTTCCAATTGGGCCGGGGCGAGGGCAAGATTTTGATCGATGCGTTTCTGTTCGATAACCCGTCCAGGGACAACCGACGGGGAGGCTGTCTGAGAGGCGAGAACTCGATACAAGGAGGTGACTGATGAAGGCGATTGTGGTGACAGATCAGGCTGCGGGGACGGCCGGGATGAAGTTGATGGAGCGGCCCAAGCCCCAGGACGGGAGCGCGCTGTCGGGCGCGAACTATGGCGATGTCATTGTGCAGGTTCATGCATCGGGATTCACAGGAGATGAGCTGTCGTGGCCTTCCACCTGGATCGACCGCCTAGGTCGTGACAGGACGCCTTCGATCCCTGGCCACGAGGTGGCCGGAGTGGTCACCGCCCTCAGCTACGGAACGACGGGCCTCTCGGTGGGGCAGCGGGTGTTCGGCCTCACGGACTGGACTCGCGACGGCACGCTTGCGGAGTATGTAGCCGTCGAGGCGCGCAACCTCGCACCGCTGCCTGGCGACGTTGATTTCAGTGAGGGTGCGGCTCTTGTGATGCCAGGCCTGACCGCGTGGCAGGGACTGTTCGAGCACGGGCGCCTTCGTGCGGGGCAGACTGTCCTTGTACACGGCGCGGCCGGAGTAGTCGGTTCGATGGCGACCCAGCTGGCGCGTGAGGCTGGCGCGTACGTCATCGGCACAGGCCGCACCGGTGGCCGTCAGACAGCTCTCGACTTCGGCGCACAGGAGTTCGTCGACTTCGATAACGACGCCTTGGAAGATGTCGGTGAGGTCGATCTGGTTTTCGATGTCCTCGGGGGCGATATCGCGAAGCGGTCTGCGGGCGTGATTCGCGCCGGAGGAACGCTGGTGACCATCGCCGGCCCGACCGAGGCGCGGCCCTCTGGCGGCCTGACTGTCGACTTCGTAGTCGTATCCGATCGCGCGCAATTGAGGGAGATCGTTCAGCGAGTCCGGGATTGTCGGCTGCGGACACACATCGGCAAAGTGGCTGCCCTCGACGATGCGGTTGCCGCCTTAAACCCGACCGAGCGGACCAAGGGAAAGACGATCATCCGCGTTCATCCGCGAGCGACACGCGCTAACTGATGTATATGGCCCGGTGTCCAGATAAGACGGCTGAGCACTATCAGATCCCCGAGTGCTATTCGGGACCGAACATAAGGAGTAATAACGTGAGCACATCTACCGAACGCGCAATCCTTGCAGGCGGTTGCTTCTGGGGCATGCAGGACCTGCTGCGCCGCTACCCCGGTGTGATTTCGACACGGGTCGGCTATTCGGGTGGCGACGTGTCCAATGCGACCTACCGTAATCACGGCACTCATGCCGAGGCTGTTGAAATCATCTTCGATCCTGAGAAGCTCAGTTATAGGACGCTGCTTGAGTTCTTCTTTCAGGTTCATGACCCGACTACACTCAATCGCCAGGGCAACGACAGGGGAACCAGCTATCGTTCCGCCATCTTCTACACAAGCGAGGAACAGAAACGAATTGCGATTGAGACCATCGCTGATGTCGACGCGTCGGGAATTTGGCCCGGTAAAGTGGTGACTGAAGTCGCGCCGGCCGGTGCTTTCTGGGAAGCTGAGCCGGAACATCAGGACTACTTGCAGCGACATCCTAACGGTTACACCTGCCATTTCATTCGACCTAACTGGAGGCTTCCGCAGCAACATGAGAAAACTTCTTTGGTTTCCTAAATAGAACATCGATTCCAGGCCGGATTTGAGCGAGTGTGTGGAGACCTCGCATTGGTCGGCCATGTCAGCAACAGAATTCATGCAGTTGAAGCCGCTTATTGCGGGCTTTTCCAAGGAGACATCTATGACGCCCGAGGCCAAATTTGTTACGCCGATCGTTTTCTATCGCACCGTTAACGTGGAGGGGCTGGAAATCTTCTATCGTGAAGCCGGTCCCCGGGATGCTCCCGCCGTTTTGCTCTTGCACGGCTTTCCGTCGTCTTCTCATATGTTCCGCAACCTGATTCCCATGCTTGCGGATAAATATCATGTCGTCGCCCCAGACTTTCCTGGGTATGGCGAAAGTTCAGCACCGTCGGTCGATGATTTCGACTATTCCTTCGAGGGGTTAGCGGATGTGACCGAAAAGTTCATCGAAAAGCTGAATCTTTCTTCCTATGCGATATACGTGTCGGACATAGGTGCATCGGTTGGCTTCCGGTTAGCGGTCATGCATCCCGAACGAGTGACCGCTCTGATTGTCCAAAACGGCGGCGCCCATGTTGAAGCCATAAACAAGGAGTTCGCAAAAGAAGGATTATTTGACTATTGGGAAGATCGGAACGAAAAGAATGCTCAAATTCTACGTGACTGGCTTCTGACGATTGAAGGAACCAAGTGGCACTATCTGCATGGTGTCAGCGATCCGTCGAAGATCAGCCCTGACAATTGGGTGATCGACCAGGCTTATCAGGACCGACCGGGGAACAAGGAGATTCAACTTTCAATCCTCTACAACGCAAAAAGAGATCTGGAGGTCTTTGCCGACTGGCAGGAGTATTTCCGTAAACAACAGCCGCCCACTCTGATCACTTGGGGCAAAAACGACGGAATCTTTACGGTCGCGGGCGCTGAACTCTTTAAAAAAGATATTCCCAGCGCGGAGCTATATCTATTCGATACGGGCCATTTCGCGTTGGAAGAAGAAGGGGATCGGATTGGGTCGTTGATGCATGAGTTTCTCGACCGCACGATAAGCACGAAAACGCGCAAAGCTGCATCCGCCTAAACTTTGACGAGGGTTGCCACGGTTCCTGTTCCGATCGTGGCAGAGGCATGCGCACGCAGAGGAGCTGGGTTTTCGCGATTTCTCCAGCTTGTTCCTGGTGAAGGAGAATCGCAGACAGCTGGGAAACTCTGCGTGTTGCATGTACGAAGATGCAAACGGAAATAGAGGAGAAATGATGGCCCGCACCGTTCGCTTCCACGAATATGGTGATGCAAGCGTACTGAAAATCGAGAGTCTGGATGTTCCGCCGCCGGGTGCCGACGAAGTCCAGATCGATGTAAAGAGCATCGGCTTGAATCGAGCGGAGGTCATGTTCCGCACTCACGCTTATATGCAAGAGGCTCAATTTCCCAGCCGCCTCGGCTTCGAGGCGGCGGGCATCGTCAAAGCGGTTGGTACATCCGTCATCAGCTTCAAGAAAGGCGATGTTGTCAGTTTGGTTCCGCCAACCGACATAGCCCGCTGGGGCACGTATGGAGAAGTAGCCAATGTGCCCGCTCGCAATCTCGTCAAACATCCGCCGAACATCTCTTTTGAAGAGGCGGCAGCTTCGTGGATGCAGTATGTCACTGCGTGGGGCGCCCTCATTGCGCAGGCCAAGCTCACCGCGGGCGATTTTGTCATCGTCACAGCGGCATCAAGCAGTGTCGGTATCGCCGCGTTCCAAATTGCAAAAGCTGTGGGTGCGACAATCATTGCAACCACTCGGAGCCGAGCCAAGAAGCAAGCGCTTATGGACCATGGAGCCGATCATGTTGTCGTGACGGATGAGGACAATCTCGTCGCCCGAGTAAGAGAGATCACTCGCGACGTCGGCGCGCGCGTTGTGTTCGATCCAGTCGGTGGTCCCTCCTTCATCCCCCTCACTGACAGCATGGCGCGAGGCGGCATTCTGCTCGAATATGGCGCGCTCAGCACGGAGCCGACGCCGTTTCCTCTGTTTACAGTACTGGGCAAGAGCTTGACCTTGAAAGGTTATCTGAATGGAGAGATCACGAACGACGACGCTGCCCTAAAACGTGCAAAAGCATTCGTTACCAGCGGGCTCGCTTCGGGGCAACTGAAGCCCGTCATCGCACGCACGTTCCCTTTTGAACAGATCCAAGAAGCCACGCGCTTCCTAGAATCAAACGCTCAGATTGGCAAGGTAGTCGTCAATGTCTGATTGCAAGGATTTCATTCAATGCCAAACACTATTGCGTTACAAAAACAAAGCGCAAAGCATCTCGCCGCACGAGCCGTAATGGCATATCGTGCGGGATTTCCAGTCGCGCTGCTTTCGGTTACCAGCAGTAGCGAGCGCCCCAGCGGTATCCTATGCGACTGGAAAGGCCAGCGTGAATGGTTTCACAACGACGAAAAACTGCTCAGCAGAGCCTTCGCCTTCGTCTACATCGGATCGATCGTGGACCAGGCAATCAGCGATCCAATTTCGGATGAGTTGCGCAGAGAGCTCGTATCCGACGTCTCGAGTGCGCTTGAAGCGCGGCAAACTGCGGTTGATTGGGGTGTCGCCGAAGCACTGAAAGACACAAACCCGTATGCGCACAGCGGGTACAAGTTGGCGTCGCGGCTTCTGCGGATGGATCAACCGCTGATCGAATCTCTCGCTCGCGAGTTGACCTCCCAAGGCACGATTGAAGGTGACGCCCTGAAGAAGTGGTTAGACCGCAATGCAAGCCCGCTCAATTTCGATGAATTGGAAACAAGCATAACGTACTGAAAACGGCGGTGACCGGAGCACGGTTCCTTCCGCGGAGGCACGTACTAACTTTGACAAGGGGTCGCCACTTTCTGTTCCAATCGTGGCACAGAATGCGCACGCAGAAGAGCTGGGTTTCGTGATTTCTCCAGCTTCATGGTGAAGGAGGATCGCAGGCAACTGGGTAACTCTGCGTGTTGCATTTCTTTATAAAGGTCAGCTCAAACATCGCGAGTCTTTGCAATGGACGAACGAAGCGAAAGCGGGGATGCAATGCTACAACTCGAATCTGGCGATCGAATTGAGATGTTCTAGTCGCAGTAGGATTTCTCAGCCGTGGCGATCGCAAACTCGTTCTGTGGGGCCTTCGAGGAGCGCCGCCGAGGTTAACGATAGTTGGGAACGTTCGGAATTCAACATTCGTGAGAAGCGTCATGGAAATGGCATGCACGCCTCGAACGAATGCTAAACAGCAATGGACTCCATTCGACGGAGGCGCCGTAGCGGAAGGAGATGAAATGAACAGCGACTATGTATTTCTGTGTGGTGTAATGTGGTGCGGTTATGGACAACAAGAAGCCGGCAGAGAACTCCTCAGGGCCGCCCTTTCTCGCGATCCGGATATCAGCACTCTTGCGTGGGCTATGTTTGCGAAAGGAAAGCCTGCCCTAAGGGAGAAATTAGTAGCCGGACACCGATCTATAGAGTCGTGAAGGTTTCTTAAGTTATCGACGACCTCCCCGAACCTGCGTACACGTAACACTTCAAACTCCTCGGATTGAGCAAGATCATGCGAGATAAAGATCATTCAGACAACGCTGTGGAATCTCGGTTGGCATCTACTCAACCGCCCACGCCATTAGATTGCGAGCCCTCTATCTTCGTCTTCACCAGATTGACCTGCGTTGCTGATGAAACCTGGCCGTGAGATTCCCAACTTTTTCATTTTTGCGATTAACGTAGTCCGCTTTAACCCCAACCGGGCAGCCGCGCCACCCGGGCCCCCTATGACCCAACCAGTTGCCTGGAGCGCCTGCAGGATGACGGCTCGCGCAGAGTCGGTAAAGGTACCCTGCGCTCGACGAAGTGGCACGGGACCATTTTCCATTGCTGGCAGCGGATTGGGAAGGACTCCGTCGTTGGACCTGATCACCGCTCGCTCGATCAGGTTCTGAAGTTCCCGTACGTTCCCAGGCCAAGAATACAAGGTGAACGCCTCGAGCGTTTCCGGTGGTATATGCCGAATTGGCTTACCCATGCGCCGAGAAAAAGTTTCGACGAAATGCAAAACCAACCCGGGTATATCTTGGCGGCGTTCGCGCAACGGCGGCAGCAGAATGGGAAACACGTTAAGACGGTAGTACAGGTCACTGCGAAATTCGTTGAGCGCTACCATCTCGGTCAGATCGCGGTGGGTCGCTGCCACCACACGCACATTGATGCGATGCGTTCTCCCGCCGCCAAGCCGCTCAAACTCCTGCTCTTGCAGGACACGAAGCAGCTTCGGTTGCAATGCCGGAGGCAGATCTCCAATTTCGTCCAGGAAAAGAGTCCCCGTATCAGCCATTTCGAATCGTCCAATCTTTTGAGCTATGGCTCCGGTAAACGCACCTCTCTCGTGGCCAAAGAGCTCACTTTCTAACAGATCAAACGGAATGGCCGCGCAATTCAGCTTTACGAATGGCCGCCCACAACGCGCACTCAGATTGTGAATCGCGTGAGCAATCAGCTCTTTACCCGTTCCGGTTTCCCCCAGGACGAGGACAGTGGAATCAGTCGGTGCTACGCGCTCCACCTCGGAGAGCACAAATTCCAGAGCTGGACTGTTTCCGATGATCTGGTCGAATCGGCTGACCTCAGCACCAGCCCGCTCACTTGGCCGAATTTTGTCGATTCTGTCCACGGATGAACTACACTTTCCGCAGGACCGAAAGATCTAACTCTTCAGTGCTGCCCGCACAATATCCAACAGAGCATCATCATCAAATGGTTTGCTCAGGAATTCTACCGCTCCAGCTCTCAACGCTTGCATCCTCAGCTTCTCGTCACCGAGCGCCGTGATGAAGATGATGGGTATTCTGATACGATCTCGATTTAGTTTTGATTGAAGGTCTAAACCTGACATTCCAGGCATGCGGATGTCAGCGATCAGGCATGCGGTCCCTTTTTGTTCCCCAGAGTTCAGGAACTCTTCTGCGGATGCAAATGTCGTGGCCTGGAAGCCCGCCTCTTTCATAAGGCCCTGCAGGGCGCTCCGCATCAACTCGTCATCATCGACGATAACAATCAATGACGATTTCTCCTCACTGGTCATGCCTCATCAAAAATTAGTCCGGAACAGGAAAAGACACAATTATGCCTTGGTATAACAGCGATCGGGTAGAACCTGGCAAAATGGGGAATTTGCGCTGCCCGTCGTTGTTAGCTCGACAGGAAAACGTGAAGCCTTTCCGCAACACAAACGAGTCCCATGACTTCACGTTCGTGCCGCGTCAAGCTGCGAATCGAGTATGTATAGCTGAAATCCCGGACTCTTACTTGCGACGGAGAGCTTCTTGCCCTCAAACGGCTTGGTACGGAATTTCCAGCACGCTGAACTTCATCGTCTTTACGATCATTGGAACGTCGCCGTGTCCGGTTGTAAAAATGATGGCAATGCGAGGAAGCGGTGTCTGAAGTTGCTTTCGAAAATCCACGCTGCTCAATGCTCGCTATTTCATGATGACATGCAGCAGCAACCCAGCCAGTCCGCCGCCGATTAGTGGCCCGATTATGGGCACGATTGCATAGCCCCAATCTGAGGCGCCCTTGTTCGCGATTGGCAGTATCGCGTGTGCAAGCCGCGGTCCCAAGTCTCGCGCGGGATTGATCGCGTAACCAGTAGGTCCACCAAGCGACAGCCCGATACCCCAAACCAGAGCCGCAACCAAATAGGCGCCCAGACCCGGTACCAGGCCGGACCCAGCGACGGCTTTGGAAAAGATGGCGCCTACCACAAAAACCAGCAAGAAAGTCCCTATAACCTCGCTTACCAAGTTCGCAATGAAATTGCGAATCGCGGGCACAGTGCAGAAGCAGAGCAATTTGAAGTCTTTGCTTTCGGTTTCTTTCCAATGAGGCAAAAAGTGCAACCACACCAGAATGGCTCCAACGAACGCTCCAGCCATTTGCGCGATAAGGTATGGAGCGAATTTCGCGAATTGCCCTGTTTCCACCGCAAATCCAAAGGTCACCGCCGGGTTGATGTGAGCATCACTGCTGCCGCACGCGACAGCTGTGAATACTCCGGCCATAACCGCGAATGCCCAACCGCTTGTAATTACCATCCAGCCGGCGCCTTCCGCTTTCGAACGCTTCAACAAAACGTTTGCGACTACTCCATCTCCAAGCAATATCAAAACGAGCGTACCCATGAATTCGCCGAAACACTTCATTAACATCAGAAACTCCCCTTTTGTGATTCAGAGAGTAGAACTAGCTCACCCAATCGAACGAGCGCGTCACCGCCCGCTTCCACAGGCTGTACATCTCATCTCGTTTTCCGTTCTCCAAGTTTGGCATCCAGGTGCGGTCCGCCGCCCAGTTGGTGCGAAGATCGCTTAGGCCTTTGAAGTACCCGACGGCCAGACCGGCGGCGTAGGCTGCACCGAGAGCAGTGGTAGCATCCTTCGTTACTGGACGAACCACGGGTCTATCGAGAATGTCAGCCTGGAACTGCATCAACAGATCATCAGCCACCATGCCACCGTCTGCACGCAGCGCGTCCAGCTTGATACCTGAATCCTTCTCCATAGCTTCCAGTACGTCCCGCGTTTGAAAGGCAGTAGCCTCCAAGGCGGCGCGGGCAATGTGCCCCTTATTGGCATAGCGTGTCAGCCCGGCGATGACGCCACGAGCGTTGTCTTTCCAATACGGGGCGTACAAGCCGGAGAATGCTGGAACGAAATACACGCCGCCGTTGTCATTCACGGTTCTTGCCAGGGATTCGATGTCAGAGCTCTTTTCGATCAAGCCAAGGTTATCCCGCACCCACTGCACCAAAGCGCCTGTAATCGCAATGCTTCCTTCTAACGCATAGTGGGTGTGTTGATCGCCGAACTTGTACCCGACCGTCGTCAGCAGGCCGGCTGTGGAGTCAATTTTCCGAGTACCGGTGTTCATCAGCAGGAAACAGCCGGTACCGTAGGTATTCTTTGCTTCTCCCGGTTCAAAGCACGCTTGGCCAACTAGGGCCGCCTGTTGGTCCCCAAGGATGCCCGCTATAGGCACGTCCTGTATTGATCGTTCCTTTGCGAGCCCGTAAGTTTCGCTGCTGGAATGAATTCTCGGAAGCATCGCCTCCGGAATTCCAAACACGTTGAGAATCTCCTTGTCCCAGGACAGGGTCGCGAGATTCATCAACTGAGTGCGGCTGGCATTGGTGACATCGGTGATGTGAACGCCACCCAGGCAGCCGCCGGTCAACTTCCAAGTAAGAAACGTATCGATGTTGCCAAAAATCACGTCGCCAGCCTCGGCTTGTTCGCGAGCACCTTTTACGTGTTCGAGAATCCAGCGGATTTTGAGGCCGCTAAAATACGTGGTGAGTGGCAACCCAGTCCCGCTGCGAAAACAATCTTGCCCACAAGTTTTCGCTAGCTCGCTGACGTAGTCGGCAACCCGCGTATCCTGCCACACCAGCGCGTTCGCGACGGGCTTGCCGGTTTTGCGATTCCATATGACGGTAGTCTCACGCTGGTTAGTGATTCCGACGCCGACCAGGTCGCTAGCCTGAAGCCGCCCTCGAGCCATGGCTTCCCAAATTACCTCGCGTGTGTTTTGCCAGATTTCTTCTGGGTTGTGTTCGACCCATCCAGGCTGGGGGTAGATTTGTTCGTGTTCCTTCTGTGCTACCGCGGCAACTTGCCCCGAACGGTCAAACACGATGAATCGCGTGCTGGTCGTACCTTGATCAATCGCGCCGATATACTTTGCCACTCTGTTCCTCCAAACCATTGCCACCTAGATCGACACGTCTGGTTTCATGTCTCAGTCTGCTGCTACTCGACTGAGCGATGGACGTGCATTTTTATGGGGTAAGCCCGCAGAATCCATCAAATGATTAATTTTCGCGACGTAATTGTTTATCGATTCACGGGCAAATGGTTCATCCCATTGCAGTTCCTTGGCCACCAATGAACCGACGAGGGGGGCAGCGTCGATACAATCTTGCCAGGAGTAAAACTGCATGCCGAGCCTGCGCGCAAGGATGTCCTCAATGGTGCAGGCCATCTCGTTCCGAACCGAATAGAGCACTTCGGCCCGAATGGCTCCTCCCCCCTCCAGAATCGGTTGCAGGAGCGAGGCATCGTCCGCTCCTAGAGCAAGGACATCTTCGGCAGCAGTTCCAAACTTCCCAGCCAAATGTCGCGCAGTTTTTTCCGAAACATGGTATTGCCTACAGATCCTTACCCAATAGTCGTTCGTGAAGTCTTTGCCACCATACAAAACATGATTGCGGGTCTTTGAGTCGGTTTGACGTACGCCTAACGCTTGCTGCACCTGGTGGATCGTGTCCTCGGCCATCGCGCGATGCGTAGTCCACTTGCCGCCCATAATGCTGATAAGCGCGCTACTGGGATCCATTTCAATCACATCATCGCGAGCCAACTTTTTTGTATCGCCATCGCCCGTCGAGCCTACGAGTGGCCGTATGCCGGCAAAGCCGCTGACGATTTCGCTTGGAGTGACCGGTTGTTCCAGATATTGATTGATGTGCAGCAGCAAATAGGCAACATCTGCCTTCGTCACGAGCACTTCCGCATCGGGAGCAACTTCTTCTTCCGTTGTTCCAACCAGCAGCCTCCCTCCCCAGGGGATCGCAAACACGACGCGTCCGTCCACTGTTTTTGGAATCAGCAAGGCATCTTCCGTCGGAAACACCCGCAGCGGCAGAAGAATGTGCGCGCCTTTGCTGGGGCGCATGCGCCTTTCCAATGTAGGATTGGCCAACCGACGAATGGAATCCGAGAATGGTCCTGTGGCATTGACGATGGCTTTGGCCTTTACCGAAAACGTATCCTCAGTCACTTGGTCCTTGACCACGACGCCAGAAAGCTTTCCGTTCGCTCCCCGCAGGAAATCGGTCACCTTTGCGTAGTTCAGCGTGTTTCCACCCGCCCCCGCGAAACTCTGCACGAGCGCGATGTTGTATCTTGCATCATCGAACTGGCCATCCGCATATGCCACGGAACCGACCAATCCTTTTGAGTTCAACTCGGGCATTCGTTCCAAGGTTTCCTCTCGCGAAAGGAACTTGCTCGGAGAAATGCGGGCCGGTCCCGCGAGCCAGTCGTAAATCTTCAGCCCAATATCCAGATATGCCACGTCTATCCAGTGATAGCTAGGTACGAGGAACTCCAACGTTCGCGTGAGATGCGGCGCGTTTTCCAGCATGCGGACACGCTCGTGCAAGGCGCGTACCAGAACGCGATATTCCTGAAGATCTGCTCCCTTGACAGCTTCTTCCAAGTAACGCACTCCGCCGTGGACGATCTTAGTGGCCGCACTGGACGTTGCACCGGCAAAATCGCCGGCTTCGAGCAGCACTGTTCGAATCCCGCGTAGCTGTGCATCCAACGCGCAAGCCGAGCCGGTCGCCCCGCCGCCAATGATGCACAGGTCGAATTGCTGGCCCGAAATGCTTTCGAGTTCCTGGCTTCTGTTGTTCATAGGGTCCTCGACGAATCAAAAGGTAACTTTGGTCCTGAATCCCAAAACGGGTGCATTTGACAAAGTGGGGTTCCCACCGACATTTATGTAGTACTGAAACGTGGGTTGCAGCAGAAAATATGGGGTCACCTGCAGTGAGTAATTCAGTTCGACGGCCTTCTCAGAACCGAGAGGCGGCGCTCCCAGTACTGTGCCGAAGTTTCGGAAGGGATCGCCGATTTTGCTGTAGACCAACGCGCACGCGACACGGTCGGTTTTGCGTTTCGGAAAGGGTGCGTTGAAACGCAGCCCAGCAGTTATCTGGCTGTTCTCCCGAGTTACTTCGCCTGGGCTCCAGTCAAAACCGAAAGTCGCATCCAATCCACGATTTGATCCCGCATCCGAGCGGAAAACGGCTTGGCTTGCCATGCCATAAATCAAATAGTTGCCGCTGCTCAGGCGTCCCGTCGGATCCGGAAACTTGCCCCCGTTGTACGCGCCACCGAATTTGTAGACGCCCGGGTACGATTTGCCGCTCACAGATCGCGCAGACTGCACACCATTTCCGTCAGAAGGATGGACGAGATAGCCAGTTTCAAATAGAAAATCAGGAGTGTCGCGAATCTGAAAATGAAAGCCAGTAGGATCTTGTTTGTAGGGATTGCGGTTCCCTGACATCACCGCGGACTTGATGTAGAACGTTCGAGTCGGTGCGAATCGCACCTCGGCGCCGGGTGTACCTGCAGGATTGAAGGACTCATATGTGGAACTGAAGAGGTTACCGAACGCGTAACCCATCGGCTCGATGAGCCATGAACCACCATATTCTTGGTTGCCGTAAAAATCGAGCCCTGCCAATTGGCCGGCTCGAACCCTGAGTTTCTTGTTGAGGAATAATTGCTGCAGCCAGAAAGAATCGAGGCGCGTGGTGTGAGAACTCACGAGATCACTCGGATTGGCAAGGGTTCCGATCTTTGCCCCCAGGTCCACACCTGACTGCCAGAGTCCCGTCGCGTGAAAACTGAAGCCCTGCCACGTGATGAACCGATCGAAATTAATGTCGATGGTTCCGCGGGCTCGTTCCCACCCCGCTTGCGTTTGCTGCCTTCCGCCGGTGGGGTTTGCTTGCATGTCAGAAATGTAGAAGAAATCGAAGGTGACTCCTTTTTCCGCCAGTGACGTTCTCTTCCCACCCCAGTCGCCGAGCAAGTAGCGTTGCTGGCTGCTCTCAAACGCCGCAAGGGTCGGGTCGGGAGTCGTGGCGGCGCTCGCTACGCTGAGGGCAGATGCCCCATTCGTTTGTGGAAATGCTGGGATGGCAAATATCAGAAACAGGATGATGCCAAGAAACGTACTTCGCTTGATCGCCCAACACTGGAGCGAGCGCGGACGAACGGCAACTTTTACGTTGCTGACCCTCGATATTGCTTTTCGGAATACATTTCTCAAATCGCGCGGTAGCAGTTTCTTGTCTGTGTCGTTTTGTCCCATGACGAGAGTTGTCCGTGCACTTGCTCTGCCAAAACGAGAAGAGCATCAACGAGAGCGCATACCACCGGATTGCTTGCGATGCCAGGCTACAGCGGATTCGATCGCACTCCTCGTGACACCAGGCCGTCACGAATTGACAAGACGTCCGTCGCACGGATGACAGTCACAGTTGTCCATGACAGTCACAGTTGTCGCATGCAAGCGACATAATCTTTTCGGCAGTTGACTGCCGAGGTCCTCTCCTGAGAGAGCAACATCGATTGAAGGAACAATTCAGCGAAAAGCAGTGACGTATGGAATCTCAACAATCGACCTGCAGGCGGATGATGAGGACGCTCACACTGGTAGCGAACTTGCTATGCAGAGATCAGATCTGATTCCTAGAAAACATGGAGAGCATATGGACATCGGTCTTTTCCTTCTTCGACTGGCCGTGGGCTTAACAATGGCGGCGAACGGCGCACGGATGTTCGGGTGGTTTGGCGGGCAGGGACTTGCAAAAACCGGACAGCTTTTCGAGGCGCTTGGGTTCCAACCGGGACGTAGTTACGCTTTGGTGGCTGCACTAGCCGAAATCGGAGGCGGTGTTCTTCTGGCCTCAGGGTTGGCCACACCTTTATCGGCGGCAATTATCTTTGCTGTGATGATCGTTGCTGCCTTTAGCGCACACATAAAACAAGGCTTCTTCATCACGAGTGGCGGCTTCGAGTACACATTCGTTCTGTCTGTCGCAGCCTTGACGCTTGCGTTTACAGGCCCTGGCTCGCTGTCTCTGGACGCAATACTTGGTCGCTCGTGGAGTGGTGTGTTGTGGGGCCTGGGTGCCATGCTAGCGGGTATCCTTGCCAGCATCGTGCCGCTCGCTCAAAGACGAGAAGAATCTGCAAGCTCCAAATGACCTCCGCAACGATCGATCTCTTATACTCCAGTTGGACCGCCACCGATGAGTGGCTGATTTCAGGTGTCATTCCAGAGCCACGCTGTCATGCGACGGTCATTTTTTGCCGCTTCGGTGCCTTCGATGGCATTTTCTGACTCGTACATGGCTCCTAACGGGCTTTGTTTATCCTCCCGCTCGCGTTTTCTTTGGTCCCCTTCCTCGTGAGACATAATCGGCCTCGTCCAAACCGCTAAAGTTTCGCGAGCAAACATCAGTCAGTTTCGGTCCCGGACTCATTTGGAAACGCACTTGCAAAAGCAAAAGGCACAGGCCTCAAAGTACGAGATCAGGCCGCCGCCATCATGGATGCTTTGCTTCAATTCACGAAACTACAGTATGCAGTCATACAGCTATCGAGCATCGCAGATCCGCCCGAACGACTCATCCTTGCATACACGGATGAACGGACGCTTCGTGCCCTCATTGCGGGACCGAGCATAGTTGGGCTGGGCTTCGGTTCCCGAGAGGAAGCTGTGAGCAGCGAGAATCCGCCGTCGGAAAATGCAGTAGGTCCGGCGCCGGTAAATGAATTCGACAGCGTTCGCGAGGGACAGCATCAGCCCTACGGTTGCAGACGTCGAGCAGCAGCGTGGTCGAGTTTCTCGTCGCTTCTGAAACTGGCTACCGGTATCGGTCAGTTTGCGTCCGCGGCCACTATCTGGATTTTCTATTCTAAAAACATTGTCTCTGCCAGCATCCGTTTGGTGCTTGCCGGTTCTGTCTGATTGCACCGCATGAGGAAGCGAAAAGACTACGTGGAGAAGGCATCGTAGGCAAACCGAGCCGCGAGAACGAAACCAATGTAACTGATCTGCTCCCTTTGATGATCTAGGGCAGCACGCAACAAACCGCTATTAAGGAGAATTTAAATGGACAATCATTCGAACAAAACAAGCAACATCAGCGCGCAACCGCATCTTCATCAACGTGCCGCAGTCATCCAGTCGTACGGAACGGTGAGCCACGCTCTTCCACTTGAGCTTGAAGAACCCGTCCGCCTGGAAATGACTGAGCGCTTGAACCAACTACTCGCGGACACGATTACTATTGGCGACCTCTATAAAAAGGCCCACTGGCAAGTTGCTGGTGCTAGCTTTTATCAACTGCATCTGCTTTTTGACAAGCACTACGACGAACACGTCGAACTGGTCGACTCTATTGCGGAGCGTATCCAGTTGCTGGGCGGTGTGAGCTTGGCAATGGCTGCTGACGTCGCCGAGGAGACTCGAATCGAGCGGCCTCCCCGCGGCCGCGAGGAAGTCCCCGTTCAATTGTCACGTTTGCTCGATGCTCACCAGGTCATCATTCGCCAGGCTCGGACTCTTGCCCGTCGTGCTACCCAACTTGGAGACGACGGCACCAATGACCTAGCCGTCAGTGAAGTGCTCCGCACCAATGAGCTTCAGACATGGTTCTTGAGTGAACACCTTGTAAATGTGCCATTGGTCAGGGCCGAGGAACCGACAGTCGGCACAGGTGCGGCATAAGACAGTTGTCCGTCCACGAGGAGTTGGCCATGTCCAAGAAATTTGCAGGAAAGGTTGCGGTGGTTACCGGGGGATCTAGCGGTATCGGACTCGCTACCGCGAAGCGCTTTGTTGAAGAAGGAATGGAGCACGTTTTCATTACGGGTCGGCGAAAGAAACCTTTGGACAGCGCAGTAGCTGCGATTGGAAAAACGGTAACAGCTGTGCAAGGTGATGTGGCGAACTTGTCTGACCTCGATCACTTGTACGAGACAGTGAAAAAGCAAAATCGCAAGATTGACGTCATTTTTGCGAATGCTGGACTTGCGATGCTTGCGCCTTTTGGCAAAGTCGACGAGCGGTTTTTCGATCTTCACTTCGATGCAAATGTGAAGGGCCTTTTCTTCTCCGTGCAGAAAGGCCTTCCTTTGATGAACGACGGTGGCTCGATCATCCTTAACGGATCCATTGCCGATATCAAAGGGTTTCCTGCCATGAGTGTGTACAGCGCAACTAAGGCTGCCGTGCGTTCCTTTGCGCGAACCTGGACAAATGACTTGCGGGAGCGTCGTATCCGCGTGAATGTTCTCAGCCCCGGCCATATTGATACGCCAATCATGGAAAGCCTTCAGCAGGGTGAGGCACTTGTGCAAATGAAGAAACAGATGGAAAACAATATTCCGCTTGGCAGATTGGGAGAGCCTGACGAGATCGCTAGAGCCGTCTCATTCCTCGCATCCGACGATGCAAGCTATATCTCGGGCGCAGAGCTTTACGTTGATGGAGGCGTGGCCCAAGTTTGAGCTTTGCCAAGCGGCATACATGATGGGTGTGGGGAAGCCAAGGAGCGAAAGGTACTGACGGATATTCAGTCTCGCGTGGAAGATCGAGCCATCGATGCCAATGAGCGCAAGCGATTAGATATCTCCGGCTACTCCACAATTCTCGATTGTCTGAAGTCCATTTCTGGCGTCCTCTGCACAGCAGATGCTGACGGTGCGGTCAAACGAGGAACCGGATCGATCTTCGATAGCGTTCTGGAAATGCCGCTCATTCGGCATTCAATGGAAACAGTATCGGCATCTCGTATTCGGGTCATGTCTATATGCCGCCACGAGTCGTCTGATTGACATCGACATTCCACGTTGCTTCGGAATCCATTGATTAGACCTACTCTGACGAGCTGGCATCCTGTGTGCAAGCGCTTTATCCGGTACGACAAAGATCATTGTGACACCGAACCGTGCCTCTCCGACGCGATGCTCGTATTGCTCATCAGTCTGCGAGTTCGATTCGGGCTGGCAACACACACGCGCTATCGAAGGTAAGTCGTCGAAGGAGTACACGTGTTTATGATGTGGCCGCTGGTTTTATATTTCGCGTTCGTGTTGGTTCTGGTTACGGCGGTTCTCCTTTTTTCCTATTTGTTGGGTCCAAGGCATTCCGAGCCCGCGACGGGTCAGCCCTTTGAAGGCGGAATCGTTTCGGAGGGCTCGGCGCATGTCCGTTTCTCGGTGCGCTACTACCTGGTCGCCATCTTCTTCGTAGTTTTTGATTTGGAAGCAGCCCTTCTATTCGCGTGGGCGGTAGCCGCTCGCGAACTGGGCTGGGCCGGCTACGGCGAGGTCTTGCTATTCGTCGCCCTACTGGGCGCAGCGCTGATTTACCTCTGGAAGGTTGGCGCTCTGGATTGGGCGCGGGAGCCGCGCCGCTCGAGGAGCATCTGATGCAGTGGTCACTCACCAAGCCGGACATTACAGGGCTCGTCGCCGCTCCCGATCCTGAACCGTTGGAGCAAACCGTACGCCGTAGCATAGTCCTCTCGCGACTCGACGATCTGGTCAAGTGGGGTCGCAAGAATTCCGTGTGGCCCTTTAACTTCGGGCTCTCGTGCTGTTACGTGGAGATGGCCACCAGCATTACCAGCAAGTTTGATATATCTCGCTTCGGCGCAGAAGTGATCCGCGGTACACCGCGTGAGGCGGATCTCATGGTGGTTGCCGGAACCGTCTTCATCAAGATGGCGCCCATTGTTCAAAGGCTTTACGAGCAGATGATGGAGCCCCGTTGGGTAATTTCGATGGGCTCCTGCGCGAACTCTGGGGGAATGTATGACATCTACAGCGTGGTACAGGGCGTAGATAAGTTCCTACCTGTCGATGTCTATGTTCCCGGCTGTCCGCCGCGTCCTGAAGCTTTCCTGGAAGGACTGCTGTTGTTGCAGAAGGCTGTGGGAACGGAGCAGCGTCCGCTGAGCTGGGTGGTGGGCCCGCAAGAAACGGTGCGGGCTCCACTTCCGTCTATGCGCGACCTGATGCAGTCATCACGGCAGAAAACCACTCTACTGCGGGAGCCTGACGACGTATGATCGCGCTCCCCACTATCGCTCAGGAAATTCGCGACCGCCTTGGTCCTGCTGCTGCGCCCCAGGAGACGGTCGATCACATCCCCACCTTTTGGGTAGCCAAGGATCGCGCGTCGGGCTTGCTCCGCTTTCTCAAAGAGGATGTGGACCGTCCGTACAGGATGCTCTATGACCTCTCTGCGATCGATGAGCGCATGAGGCAACACCGCGACGGTCAGCCGCCGAGCGATTTTACTGTTGTTTATCATCTCCTTTCTTTCGAGCGGAACGAATATGTCCGCATCAAAGTAGCCCTGGCGGAAGACTGCCCTTCGTTGCCCACTGTATCGCGCATCTGGCCCGCTGCCAATTGGTACGAGCGCGAAGTGTGGGACATGTTCGGAATTGTTTTTGACGGGCATCCTCATCTGCAACGCCTGCTAATGCCAAAGAGTTGGGTTGGACATCCGCTACGCAAGGAGCATCCAGCTCGCGCGACGGAGATGGAGCCGTATCAGTTACCTCCTGACAAGGAATTGGCCGAGCAGGAGGCCCTTCGCTTCCGTCCGGAAGAATGGGGCATGAGTCGTGAACGAGACGGCGCGGATTTTGTTTTCCTCAATCTTGGCCCTCAGCATCCTGGCACGCACGGTGTTCTACGCCTCGCTTTGCAACTCGACGGCGAAGAGATCGTCGACGTCATTCCTGAAATCGGCTTCCACCACCGCGGAGCTGAAAAGATGGGTGAGCGCCAGTCCTGGCACACTTACATTCCCTACACCGACCGCGTGGATTACCTGGGCGGGGTAATGAACAATCTGGCCTATCTCACGGCGGTGGAGAAGCTGGCTGGAATCACGGTGCCAGCTCGTGCCCAAGTGATTCGCGTGATGCTTGCGGAATTGTTTCGCATCATCAGCCACCTGGTGTGGTACGGCACTTTTGCTCAGGACGTCGGCCAGATGTCACCGGTCTTTTTCACCTTCAACGATCGCGAGCGTGCCTTCAGCATCATTGAGGCGGTCACAGGGGCGCGCATGCATCCCTCGTGGTTTCGGATCGGCGGAGTCGCTGCCGACCTGCCGAAGGGCTGGGACAAGATGTTCCGCGACTTCATTAAGTATCTGCCGCCTCGCCTTGTCGAATATGACCGTACGGTAATGCGGAACTTCATTTTTAAAGCGCGCACGAAGGGGATCGGTCGCTTCACGGTCGATGAAGCTGTCGAGTGGGGAGTTACCGGTCCCAACCTTCGCGCTTGTGGGCTGGGGTGGGATTTTCGCAAACGGCAGCCTTACTCGGGCTACGACAACTTCGAGTTCGACATCCCAACGGGTCAACACGGCGACTGTTATGACAGGGCTGTAGTGCGCATCGAGGAAATGCGGCAAAGCCTCCGCATCATTGAGCAGTGCGTGAACAACATGCCCGAGGGTTCATACAAATCGGATCACCCTCTCGCCACCCCTCCTGTGAAGGACCGCACGATGCACGACATCGAGACGCTGATCACCCACTTCCTTAGCGTTACTTGGGGTCCGGTGATGCCTGTGGGGGAGGCGCTTGGAGTGATCGAAGCCACAAAGGGAAATAATGGCTATTACCTGGTGAGCGACGGCAACACGGTTTCGTACCGTACCCGCATACGGACGCCTTCTTTCCCGCACATACAAACGCTGCCCCAGTTGTCCAAGGGCCTGATGATTCCCGACTTGATAGTCATTTTGGGCAGCCTGGATTTTGTACTTGCAGATATCGACCGGTGAGGAAAGTAATCATGCTGACAGCCGAAGAAATTCAAGAGATTGAGACGGAGGTGGGTCATTATCCGAAACGCGAGGCAGCTTGCATCGATGCGCTCAAGATTGTGCAGCGGCACCGTGGCTGGATCTCGGATGAGAGTGTTCGCGAGATCGCAGAACACCTTGGCATGTCTGCAACTGACGTAGACAGTATCGCCACGTTCTACAACCTGATTTTTCGCAAGCCGGTCGGGCGACACGTGGTGATGGTCTGCGACAGCGTCAGTTGCTGGATCATGGGCTACGACCGAGTGCGGGAACAATTGCGCGAGCGACTCGGAATCGAGTATGGCCAAACCACGCCCGACAATCGCTTCACCACGTTGCCCATCGTGTGTCTCGGATGCTGCGATCACGCTCCGGCCATGATGGTAGACGGCGAGCTGCATAGTGATCTGAATCCCCAAAAACTTGATTTGGCACTCGATAAGTACAAATGAAACCCAGTTTCGACAAACCGCTGACCGAGAGGATGCACCCAGACGGAAGCACCGTGGATGTGCAGGCCTACGAACTAGCGGGAGGATACCAAGCGATACGAAAAGTCTTGAGAACTGGCATGACGCCGATGGCGGTGACCGAAGAGGTAAAGAGCGCGAATCTGCGCGGCAGAGGCGGCGCAGGATTTCAAACTGGTTTGAAATGGTCTTTCGTCCCACGTGGCAAAGATGTTCCGAATCCTACATACCTGGTAGTCAACGGCGACGAAATGGAACCAGGTACGTTCAAGGATCGCTTATTGATGGAGCGAGATCCGCATCAGCTCATTGAAGGCGCAATGGTGGCTGGATTCGCCATCGAGGCTGATATCGCCTACATCTTTTTGCGGGGAGAATACACACTCGCTGCCGAACGCCTTGCGCGCGCCATCGAGGAGGCATACGAACACGGCTATCTGGGAAAGAACATTCTCGGTTCCGGATACAGTCTGGAGCTTTATCTCCATCTCAGCGGTGGACGGTACATTTGTGGGGATGAGACCGGACTTTTGAATGCGCTCGAAGGGAAGCGCGCTAACCCTAGATCCAAGCCTCCGTTCCCACCCTCGGTAGGACTCTTCGGCAAACCCACCGTCGTCAATAACGTGGAAACGATTTGCTGCGTACCGCACATCATCAATCGAGGCGGTGAGTGGTTTCGGGGTTTGGGCCGGACGAAAGATGGCGGCACAAAGTTATTTGGTGTGAGCGGAAAAGTGAAACGTCCCGGCCTCTGGGAACTGCCGATGGGAACGACGGTGCGCGAAATTCTCGAGGAGCGCGCTGGAGGAATGCGGGATGGCCTGAAGTTGCGCGGCCTGCTACCCGGCGGAGCGTCCACCGACTTCATTGTCGAAGAACACCTCGACTTGCCCATGGATTTCACTTCACTGGCCAAGGCGGGCAGCCGCATGGGCACCGGCACCATGATCGTGCTCGATGACCATACCTGTCCCGTCGGCATGACCTGGAACTTGACGCACTTTTTTTCACGTGAATCCTGTGGCTTTTGCACACCCTGCTGGAGCGGCCTCGGATGGGCGGATCGAATTCTAAAGGCGATGGAGGAAGGCCGGGGCAAGCCGGGGGATCTCGACAAGCTCGCGTTTCAAACCAAGATGTGGACTCCGGGTCATACATTCTGTGCCCTGGCGCCCGGCGCTGCCGAGCCCGTACAGAGCGCGCTGAAACACTTCCGAGATGATTTCGAGCGGCACATCATCGAACACCGCTGCCCGTGGAGTTAGGTATGGCGATCGTGTATGTGGACAACAAACCGTACCAGATGAATCCGGACGAGAACCTGCTCCACGGGTGTCTTTCGCAAGGCTTTAAGCTGCCCTACTTTTGCTGGCATCCGGCGTTGGGATCGGTGGGCGCGTGCCGGCAATGCGCGATCAAACAGTTTAAGGACGAGCACGATACTCAGGGAAAAATCGTGATGTCGTGCATGACGCCCGCGGCCGAAGGTACGCGCATCTCCATTGTTGACCCTGAGGTGGTCGCCTTCCGGGCCGGCATTATCGAAGGCCTCATGCTGAATCACCCGCATGATTGCCCGGTCTGCGATGAAGGGGGCGAGTGTCACCTACAAGACATGACTGTGATGACCGGTCACGACTATCGACGCTACGAGTTTGACAAGCGCACGTTCCGCAATCAGGATCTGGGTCCGCTCGTGAATCACGAGATGAATCGCTGCATCCAGTGTTATCGGTGCGTTCGCTACTACCGCGACTATGCCGGCGGCAGCGATTTGAACGCGTTCGCGTTGCGGAACCAGGTTTTCTTCGGTCGTCATGAGGACGGTGTTCTCGAGAATGAGTTCAGCGGCAACCTGGTCGAGATTTGTCCTACCGGTGTGTTCACAGATAAGACACTCAAACATCACTATGCTCGCAAGTGGGACCAGCAGTTCGCTCCGTCGGTTTGCGTGCACTGCGCTCTCGGGTGCAACACGGATGCTGGCGAACGCGATGGGACGCTGCGGCGCATCGTGAACCGCTATAACCACGAAGTGAACGGCTATTTCCTGTGCGACCGCGGAAGGTTTGGCTACGAATTCGTCAACAACCAACGACGTTCCCGCCAGCCATTGCTGAAAGGACAGCCTACTTCTGTTGCCTCGGCGCGGCACTATCTCGAGGAAAAGATCGCCCAGGGTAGTGTGATCGGGATTGGCTCGCCACGCGCTTCTCTGGAAGCTAATTTCTCCTTGCGCACATTGGTCGGCCGGGATCACTTCTACTCCGGCATGGCCGATCATGAGGTAAAGCTAGTTCGGCTCATGATTGAGATCCTCGAGCGCGGTCCGATGCGGACTCCGACGCTGCGCGAGATCGAGGAATCGGACGCCGTCTTCATCCTTGGCGAGGACTTGACCAATGTCGCTCCGCGAATGGCTTTGTCGGTGCGTCAGTCGGTACGCCGGCAGCCCATGGAAGCGGTCAAGAAACTGAAAATTCCCCTGTGGCTGGATTTCGGTGTGCGAGATGCGATGCAGGACGCGAAGGGGCCGCTCTATATTGCGACGCCTCATGGTACTCGGCTCGACGACGTCGCCACGGCCACTTTCCATGCCGCGCCTGACGATCTGGCTCGTTTGGGATTTGCAGTGGCGCATGCCCTTGATTCGAGCGCGCCGCCCGTGCCCGAGGCCGATGACTGGCCGCTGGCAAATGAGATTGCCCGTGCACTCAAGGGAGCCAAGAAACCACTCGTGATCTGCGGTGCGTGTTGCGGGAGCGAGGCCGTCATTCAGGCGGCCGCGAACGTGGCGATGGCCGCGCATGCCGCGCTAAGCTTCACCGCGCCGGAATGCAATAGCGTTGGGGCCGCACTCATGGGCGGGAACCCACTGAGCGCTGCATTTCAGGCCGCACGGGATGGCAACGCCGATACCGTGATCATCCTCGAAAATGATCTCTATCACCGCGCGCCCCAGGCCGAAGTGGATTCAGTGCTGAAGGCTGTGCCGCATGTAATCGTTCTCGATCATCTACCCAATCCGACAACCGAGAAAGCTGAACTGCTTCTGCCTGCAGGCACGTTCGCCGAATCTGACGGGACTTTCATCAGCAGCGAAGGCCGCGCCCAGAGATTCTTCCAGGTCTGCACGCCCGAGAACGAAATCTTGGCAAGCTGGCGATGGTTGAAACCCGACCACTGGCAAAATCTGGATGACGTGCTTCGGGCGATGGCCGAAGCGCTGCCGCAACTCGAGGCGATACGCGACGCCGCCCCCTCCAGCAAGTTTCGCATTGCCGGAGCGAAGATTCCGCGCTCGCCTCATCGCGAAAGCGGACGAACGGCGGCCCTTGTGCATATCAACATCTCTGAGCCCAAGACTCCCGAGGATCCCGACTCTGCACTCTCGTTTTCAATGGAAGGAACGCCGGACCAGCCGCCTGCTGCGCTGATTCCTTTTTTCTGGTCCCCGAGTTGGAACTCGATTCAAGCCGTGAACACATATCAGAAAGAGGTTGGCGGTCCATTGCGTGGAGGCGATGCGGGCGTGCGTCTCTTCGAGCCCTCACCTAAGAATGGACAAGCCTATTTCAGCGCGATCCCCGCGGCATTCCAGCCGCGCGAGAGCGAGTGGTTGCTGGTGCCGATGTACCACATCTTTGGTTCCGATGAATTGAGCCTTCAGGCGCCGGCCATTCGAGAACTCGCGGTAATGCCTCATGTTGCCATCAATTCTGTCGAGTTTGCCGAA
This sequence comes from Candidatus Sulfotelmatobacter sp., assembly GCA_036376495.1. GTDB lineage: Bacteria > Acidobacteriota > Terriglobia > Terriglobales > Acidobacteriaceae > Sulfotelmatobacter. The sequence goes on from DASVAE010000036.1 coordinate 334,647, forward strand.
GGCATGGAAGTTGAAGTGACTTTGGCCAATGGCACGTTCCGCTTCCCGGTGCGGATTCATCGCGAGATGCCCGCCGGTGTTGCGGCGGTGTCCGTTGGTTTTTCTCCACTCGTTGCAGTTCAGGTACTTAGCTGGGGGAAGATCGCGAGGGCGAAATGACGAGCCCCCATCCGATCCTTTCGATCTTCGGGGTTGTCATCGTTGCGATGAGCGTCGCCGCCTTCCTGATCTGGGTCGAGCGACGTCTACTGGCGCTCTGGCAGGACCGTTATGGACCGAATCGCGTTGGCCCCTTCGGTTTGCTGCAGGTTCTGGCTGATTCAATCAAGATTTTCATGAAGGAGGATTGGATTCCTCCCTTCGTCGACAGACCGGTTTTCATTCTGGCACCCGCGATTGTCTTCGTGACCGTGCTGATGTCTTTCGCTGTCCTCCCGGTGGCGCCGGGAATCATCGTGAGCGACCTCAGTGTCGGTCTGTTGTTCTTCCTCGCCATGTCATCGCTGGGAGTTTACAGCGTCGTGCTGGCAGGCTGGTCTTCCAACAATAAGTACGCCCTCATCGGTGGCTTGCGCGCCGCAGCCCAGATGCTGAGTTATGAAGTTTTCATGGGACTTTCATTGCTGGGTGTGGTTCTGCTGGCGGGATCGTTCAGCCTGTCCGCGATCGTCGAGGCACAGAAGAAAATCTGGTTCGTGGTTCCCCAGTTCTCTGGGTTTGTTTTATTCCTGATCGCCGGCCTGGCTGAGACCCGGCGCATCCCGTTCGATCTGCCCGAAGCCGAAAGCGAACTGGTCGCGGGTTATCACTCCGAGTACTCAGGCATGAAGTTTGGCATGTTCTTCGTTGGAGAGTACATGGGAGTCACTCTGATCTCCAGCATGATCGCAGTTCTGTTTTTCGGGGGATGGCTCGGCCCAGTTCTTCCCGGGTTGGTTTGGTTTTTCATAAAAGTGTTTTTCTTCATCGCATTGTTTGTTCTTGTGCGGGCAGCGCTTCCGCGTCCACGGTTTGATCAACTCATGTCGTGGGGATGGAAAGTGATGTTGCCTCTGGCCTTAATCAATTTGCTTGTAACCGGCGCGGCAGTGCTCGCGTGGAGATAGAAGATGTTGAGCATACTTAGGACAATCTGGTACGTCTTTCTGCATTCTTTTCACAAAAGGATTACGGTTCAATACCCGGAACAAAAGCCATATCTCGCGCCGCGCTTCCGGGGAAGGATTATTCTCTCCCGCGATCCCGACGGAGGCGAACGCTGCGTAGCGTGCAACCTCTGCGCTGTCGCTTGCCCGGTCGGTTGCATCGCACTTCAGCCAACCGAGGATGAAAGAGGCCGGCGTTATCCGGAGTTCTTTCGCATTAATTTCTCACGATGCATTTTTTGTGGGTATTGCGAAGAAGCCTGCCCGACATACGCCATCCAGCTGACACCCGATTTCGAGATGGGAGAATTTCACCGCAAGAATCTGGTGTATGAGAAAGAAGATCTACTGATCGACGGTCCCGGCAAGTATCCGGATTATAACTTCTGGCGAATCGCGGGAGTCACGATTGGCGGGAAAGACAAGGGCGAGGCGGCGCATGAAGAGGGGCCCGTCGATGTACATACGTTGTTGCCTTAGGTGACACGCTTCTAGTCGCCACACCTTTAATTTGGGGTTCATGTGGAGTTGGCCATGGCAGCAGTAAGAGTCTTGATTGCTGATGATCATGAAGTTGTACGCATCGGTCTGAGATCGTTATTTGAAACCGGCCGGGGATATACCGTGTGCGGTGAAGCATCAAACGGGCGAGAGGCGGTGAAGGTCGCCCTCCAACTGGAACCGGATCTCGTGGTTTTAGAGATTGGTCTTCCTGTTCTAAATGGCTTGGAAGCAGCGCGGCAGATCCTCTCAATGAAGCGTCAACCATCCATCCTGGTTCACACCAAAGTTGCGTCGGAGTCCACTATGCAACGGGCGCTGCAGATAGGCATCCGCGGATTCGTTTTAAAGCGCGACCCCGGTTCCTATGTGCTCAGTGCGGCGGAAGCGCTCATGCAAGGCCGAACGTTCTTTACTTCCTCCATGACAGAAATGGTTCTTGCCAGCGCTAAGAAACAAGGCTTTGAGGCGTCCTTGACCCAACGAGAATCTGAAATTCTTCAGCTTCTCGCGGAGGGAAATTGTGGCAAAGACATAGGAGCAATTCTTGACCTCAGCACGAAGACTGTAGAGACACACCGAAGCAACCTCATGCGGAAATTGAGGCTTCATTCGATTGTGGAACTAACTCTTTATGCCGTTCGCACTGGAATCATTCAGGTCCCATGTAATGCCGGTTCGCCACACTGCCTTAGCGCGGGTCCCGACCAGACGCATATCAACAACGCGAGCGAGCGGCTCGTCGGAGAAGTGATGTCACCGTGACAAACGCCTCTCCTCTTCTGTCGATCTCGTAGTGACTCTCGAGAGCTTTATGGAACTAGCTTTTTACATTGCCGGCGGCGTTGCGGTCCTCTCGACCATTCTGATGGTGACTCGGCCGCATGTTGTGCATGCACTGCTGTACCTGATCGTGTCCTTGCTGGGAGTGGCAGTGGTGTTTTATCTGCTCGGCGCCTCATTCGTGGCGGCGCTTGAAGTCATCGTTTACGCAGGCGCGATTATGGTCCTTTTCATTTTCGTGGTGATGATGCTCAACCTCGGTGCGCAGGCGATAGAAATGGAGAAACGATGGCTCACCCTAGGGATTTGGGTCGGTCCCGTGGTTTTGGCCTGCATCCTTATTATAGAGGTCCTTTATATGGTCCGCGGTAGCTCCACTGGTTTAGCCCCTGGGGGGGTAGAGCCGAAGCAAGTTGGTATTGCGCTGTTTGGACCTTACCTGATTGGCGTGGAACTTGCTTCCATGCTCCTGCTGGCAGGACTTGTTGGCGCGTACCACCTGAGCTACCGCAAAGTCGAAAAACGGGAGATTCAACATGACGCACATACCCATGAGAGACGGGCTGCTGCTGGCGGGGATCTTGTTCTCGCTGGGGCTGACCGGCCTGCTCGTACGCCGTAATTTGGTTTTCGTACTTATGTCGTTGGAGGTAATGCTCAATGCGGCGGGTTTGGCATTCGTGGTCGCCGGGGCTCGATGGCATCAAGCCGACGGGCAGGTCATGTTTTTGTTCATCTTGGCGATGGCGGCCGCAGAAGTTGCCGTGGCTTTGGCTCTGGTGCTCGAAATCTATCACCGCTTCAAGTCTCTGGACATCGACGAACTGAGCGAAATGAGGGGCTGACGTGATCCGTCTGTTGTGGCTCATTCCTACGTTGCCTTTCGCCAGCGCACTAATCCTCGCCCTGATTGGCCCGCGTTTGTCAAAAAGGGTGGCTGCCGCTCTCGGCGCAGGTTCGATCGGATTCTCGGCGGCGATCACGATTCTGGTGGCGGTTGGCTTCATGACCTCGCCTCCACCGGGAAACTCGTATACCCAACTGCTATGGACTTGGATCAGCGTAGATGGCTTTCGGCCGCAGATCGGCCTTTACCTCGATCCGCTGTCCCTTGTGATGCTGCTGGTAGTTACGTTCGTCGGATTCCTCATTCACGTTTACTCTGCTGAGTTCATGATCGAGGACGACGATTACAGCCGCTTCTTTGCGTACATGAATCTGTTCGTTGCGTCGATGTTGGTGCTGCTGCTCGGGAATAATCTTGTTCTCCTCTATCTCGGATGGGAAGGCGTGGGTCTGTGCAGTTATCTGCTCATTGGATTCTGGTACCGGGATCCGGCCAACGGGCGAGCAGCTCGCAAGGCCTTCATTCTGACCCGCGTCGGCGATACTGCCATGTCGATCGGTCTGTTTCTGCTGTTCACGCAGCTCGGTACTCTGGGGATTCAGGATCTGATGCAGCGAGCTTCCGCCCAGTGGCCCTCGGGGTCCACTTATGCCGTGGCGGCGGCGTTTCTCTTGCTGGGCGGCGCAGTGGGCAAGTCCGCGCAGCTACCCCTGCAGGTTTGGTTGCCCGACGCCATGGCCGGCCCTACGCCAGTGAGCGCGCTACTTCACGCCGCGACCATGGTGACGGCGGGTGTTTATCTCATCGCGCGGACGCACGTTCTTTTTTCGCTGGCGCCGTCGGCTCAGTTGGCGGCGGCAGTTGTCGGCGCCTGCACTTTGCTACTCGCCGGCTTCAGTGCGCTTGTCCAGCATGACATCAAGCGCATCCTTGCCTACTCGACCGTCAGTCAAATTGGCTACATGTTCCTGGCGCTTGGTGTGGGCGCATGGCAAGCGGCCATGTTCCACTTCGTCACCCATGCGTTTTTCAAAGCCCTCCTCTTTCTGGGTTCCGGCGTCATTATTAATGCGCTCGATGACGAGCACAGCATCTTTCGCATGGGCGGTTTACGCAAAGAGCTGCCTGTAACCTTCTGGACCTTTCTTATCGCCGGGTGTTCCCTGGCGGGTCTGCCATTCGTCACGGGGGGTTTTTTCAGCAAGGACCTGATTATCTGGAATGCGTGGTCGGCCCAATATGGACATCCGGCGTTTTGGATTGTAGGGATCATCGGCGCGCTGCTGACTTCGCTGTACACATTTCGGATGATCTTCCGCGTGTTCTTCGGCCCGTTGGACATTCCGGTGACCAAGCGGCCAGGCTATCGGATGACGATTCCCCTTGTGGTGCTAGCGTTTTTTTCCATCGTGGGCGGATTTCTCAGGGAGCCTCTGCTTGGATTCTTGCATTCGGCATTGCCATCGACCATCGAGGCTCACACCGGTGGCCTGACAGAGATCCGGTCGGGGGCGATTGCCGGAGTCATATTTCTTATTGGCCTATATTTGGCGTACCTCTTCCACCTTAAGAAACGCAACTGGGCAGACGCTCTGGTCTCAGGCCCTGTCGGACGCAGCTTGCACCAATGGTGGTTCGCGGACTGGGGCTTTGACTGGATCTACGACAAGGTTTTTGTCCAGCCCTTTGTCTGGGCGTCCGAAATCAACAAGAGTGACTTCATCGATGCTTTCTATTCCGGCGTCGCCTGGCTGGTCCGATGGTTTTATCAGGGATTGAGCCATACCGAAACCGGCCGCGTCCGCTGGTACGCTGCCGGCATGGCCGCGGGCTCTGTACTTTTCTTGGCGGTGGTGCTCTTCAAATGATACTGGTCTCAATCATTGGAATTCTCTTGATCGGCGGTGTTCTCGCTTGGCTGGCGGGGCGCTGGAGCGACCGGCTCGCGAGGTGGATCTCGCTGGCTGCGATTGGGATCGATTTCGTCCTGGCCGCGATCATCTGGGCAGGCAAAGCCTCAAACACAACCGGGCGTTGGCTCGAAGAAGTCGACTGGATCTGGGTGCCGGGCCTCGGCATTCACTTTCATCTCGCAGTGGACGGCCTTAGCTTGCTGATGCTGGCGCTCACGCTCTTCCTGGGCATCGTGGCCGTGCTGGCCTCATGGACAGAAATCCAAGAAAAGGTCGGCTTCTTCCATTTCAACCTGATGTGGGTTCTCGGGGGGATTGCCGGGGTATTTCTGGCGATCGATTTATTCCTTTTCTATTGTGCCTGGGAATTGATGCTCGTCCCGATGTATTTCCTCATCGTAATCTGGGGCCACGAGCGAAGGGTTTATGCGGGCGCGAAGTTTTTTCTATTTACACAATGCAGCGGGCTGCTGATGTTGATTGCCATCCTGGCGCTCTATTTTATCCACTACAAAACCACGGGCGTTTACACCTTCGAATATTCGCAATTGTTGACCGCGCACCTAAATCACCGCGCAGAATTCTGGATCATGCTCGGCTTTTTTGTGGCCTTCGCCGTGAAGTTGCCGGTCGTTCCGCTGCATACGTGGCTGCCGGATGCACACACTCAGGCTCCCACCGCGGGAAGCGTAATCCTGGCCGGATTACTCTTAAAAACTGGGGCTTACGGCCTGATCCGCTTTGTTATTCCGCTTTTTCCCGACGCCGTTTCTGAGTTCACTCCTTTAGCTCTCGCTTTGGCCGCTATCGGGATCGTGTACGGCGCGGTCATGGCGTACTCGCAGACCGATCTCAAGCGCCTAGTCGCTTACACCAGCGTCAGTCACCTTGGATTTGTGCTGCTCGGAATTTTCTCCCGGAATCCGCTTGGGCTCCAGGGTGCAGTTATGACGATGATCAGTCACGGCCTGAGCACCGGAGCACTCTTTGTTCTGGTCGGAAGCTTACAGGAGCGTCTTCACACTCGTGATCTCGATCAGATGGGGGGTCTTTGGGCGACAATGCCAAGGTTAAGCGGCGCCGCACTCTTCTTCAGCCTGGGCTCGCTGGGTCTGCCTGGACTTGGTGACTTCGTGGGAGAGTTTCTCGTATTGCTGGGATCTTACCGAGTCAGTATCACCATTACGGTGGTTGCCAGCATCGGCGTTCTCGCCTCGACCTTCTATGCGCTGCGGATGGTACAGCGGGCCTTCCAGGGTCCAAATACGCATGCCTGGCAAGTTCCCGACTTGAACCGGCGGGAAGCGCTCATGATGGCTGTAATGATTGTGGGTCTTCTCGGGCTGGGACTCTATCCGCAACCGGTACTCAACGCTTCCGCCCAGGCTTTGGATAATTTCCAGGTGCAGTTGCCAATTGCGTCCTTGCGGAGGTGAACATTCATGATAAACGCTCGGGACATTATTGCCTTACTTCCAATCCTCGTGATCTCGGCAACTGCTGTGCTTGTCATGATGGGTATTGCCTGGAAGCGGAGTCACCTTCTCGCAGCAGGGCTAACCTTCGCCGGACTGGCGGGGGCTTTCCTCTCGATCTTTGCGGCAGTGCCGCTCGCTCCAAGGCAAGTCACATCCCTCTTGCTCGTGGACCGTTTCGCATTGTTCTACATGGGGCTGATCATTGCCTCAGCCTTGGTGGTGGCGGCGTTGTCCTACGACTACTTCAAGAATCGCGACGAGCATCGCGAGGAGCTATATGTGCTGCTCTTGATCGCGACTTCAGGGTGTGCGGTCTTGGTGGCGAGCACTCACTTTGTTTCCTTCCTCCTCGGACTCGAGATCTTGAGCGTCTCGCTGTATGCCCTCATTGCCTACTTGAAAGATCGAAATCAGGCGCTCGAAGCGGGAATCAAGTACCTGATTCTGGCTTCCGCTTCCGCCGCATTTCTCCTTTTTGGCATGGCCCTCATCTATGCGGATGTCGGGACAATGGAGTTTTCGCGCATCCGGGAAATCTCGGTCGGAGGGTCGAGCTTTGCGTTGCTCGCACCCGGAGTCGCGCTTATGGTCACCGGAATCGGCTTCAAACTCGGCGTGGTGCCCTTTCATCTCTGGACTCCGGATGTCTATGAAGGCGCACCCGCGCCTGTGGCGGCATTCGTGGCTACAACATCCAAGAGCGCGATGGTGGCGCTGTTGCTGCGCTATGCGTTTTTGTCGGGTGCTCTCGAGTATCGCGGCGTGTTCCTCGTGTTCGCTCTCATCGCGATTGCCTCCATGTGCGCCGGCAATCTGCTCGCGCTTCAACAGAGAAACGTTAAGCGAATTCTCGCTTACTCTTCGATTGCTCACTTCGGATACATCTTGGTAGCGTTTCTGGCGGGCGGAGCCATCGCCATCGAAGCGGTGAGCTTCTATCTGGTGGCTTACTCGGCGACTATCCTCACCGCGTTCGGAATTGTGACCGTGCTCTCCGGTCCCGAGCGCGACGCTGACGATATTGAAGACTATCGCGGTCTCTTCTGGCGGCGGCCGGTAATCGCGGCTGTCTTAACGGTCGCGCTGCTCTCGCTCGCCGGCATTCCCGCAACCATGGGGTTTCTCGGCAAGTTCTATGTGCTCGCGGCGGGAGCAAGCGCCGCTGCCTGGCCGTTAATTCTAATCCTCGTCATCACCAGCGTCGCTGGCCTTTTCTACTATCTGCGCATCGTGGTGGCACTGTACTCACCAGCAGAGCATGCTCTCGTTCAGGAGATCTCCCGCAGCGGCGCCGCCGTTGTAGTCGTACTTTCGGTTCTTTTGATCTGGTTTGGCATTTACCCTGCACCGCTATTCAGACTGGTCCGAACTACCGTGGTCGGCTCTGATGCGCAGAATGTGCCTGCGATCGCGACGTTGAACAGATAGTTGGGCTCTTCCGCTCTGCTGAGCCGCGAGCCAGGGTGAGGAGTGCGCAGTCTGAGTTGGATGGGCAGAAGGCGCCAACCCCGCTTGCCGGATGGAGCGTAGGAGCAGCGTTTAAGACATTCGACGCTAGCCACCCCAGAGTTGATGCTGAGTGCGAGCGCCGCTAGCGAGTGCGGAGTGGCGAAAAAGAAGAAAGAACAAGAGGTAGTGGATGAATTCGAGTTTTTCCGATCCAGCGTTCTGGAGCCGCTTTCAGTTCGGCTTTACGCTGACCTATCACTACCTCTTTCCTCAACTCACTATGGGACTGGCCTGGTTCCTGGTGTATTGGAAATGGCGCGCTCTGAAGACGGGGAATGAAAAATACAATCGAGCTGTCCGGTTTTGGGCGAAGATTTTTGGCCTGAATTTTGCCATTGGCCTCGTCACCGGCATTCCGATGGAATTCCAGTTCGGGACGAACTGGGCGAGCTTCTCCCGCTACGCCGGCGGCACGATCGGACAGACTTTGGCGATGGAAGGGATGTTTGCTTTCTTTCTGGAAAGCGCTTTTGTTGGTGCGCTTATCTGGGGTGAAAAGAGGTTAGGCCCACGGTATCACTTCTTGGCAGCGATGGCCGTTGCGCTGGGAAGTT